>NZ_BAABGZ010000013.1:0-697701 GCF_039541835.1 Hymenobacter saemangeumensis
AAAAATGAGGTGGGTCGCACCCCAAATTTCGCCTCGTCGTGGAAGTCTTTTTTATTGGCACCCTACTTCCTAAACAGCTTCTATGTGATGTGCTAATGTGCTGATTGGTGTGCTGGCATTTTCACAAAACATCACGCCGCTGGATTAGCGCATCAGCACATTAAATCATTAGCACATCAGCACATTAAAAGCCGATGTCCAGGCCCGACTCCTGCGCGTTGGGGTCGTTGAGCTCGGCGTTGGTATCGGTGCCGGTGATGGGCTTAATGGGGCGGGGCTCCATCTGGCCCATGCCCACGCGGGAGTTGGGGTTGCTCATCTCGTCGAGGCCGGGGCGGCGGTCCAGGGCATCGATTTCATCTACGGGGCGCACGGCACGGATGGAGCCCGTGTCGTTCAGGTCGTCCATATCATCCAGGTCGAGAGAGGGGGAGTCCTGGTTGGGGCGGTTGGGGCGGCCCTCCTCGGAGGTGCGCATATTATCCTTGGGATGACCGATTTGGTCGGCGTTGGCATTTACGCTCACGGCGGTGATGCCGTCTTCGCTGTCGGTGCCGTAGCCTTCCTTGCCGTCGCGGTTGCCGAAGCCGCCGCGTGCGGCTTCGTTTTTGGGCGGGTCCGCATTGGGAATGCGGTGTCCGTCTTCCATTTCCTGCGCGGTGGTGTCTTCGTTGATGACGCGGATGGGGCGTTTATTTGGGTCGATGGCCATGGTGGGAAGGGCTTGGATATGCTGGCTAAGTTTGGCTTAAGTGTACTTTACTTTGCCTCTTAGGGTTTAGCTCCGGCCCGCCCGCTATCTGAAATTGCCCTGCTTATGAGCTCCATGCCGCCTATTCGCTCCATCGATGACCTGCTTGCCGCCCTGGGTGAAGGCTATAGTCCCAAGTACCTGTTCTTCTGGGGCCACACGGCAGCCCCGGGCGCGGCGCCGGGCCGGGAGTGCTTCAGCCAGTGGTACCCGGCCCCGTTCCAGGAAGCCGGCCTCAGCTACCCCAGCACCGAGCACTACATGATGGCCGAGAAGGCCCGCCTGTTTGGCGACGAAGCCACCCGGGCCGCCATTCTGCGGGCCCGCCACCCCGACCAGGCCAAGCGCCTGGGCCGCGAGGTAGCCGGCTTCGACGAGGCTACCTGGAATGCCGCCCGCCAGCAGATAGTGGTGCGCGGCAACCAGCTGAAGTTTGGGCAGCACCCCGCCTTGGCGGCCATCCTGCGCCAGACCGGTAGCCGCGTCCTGGTCGAAGCCAGCCCCGTGGATGCCATCTGGGGCATTGGCCTGGCCCAGGGCCACCCCCACGCCGCCGAGCCCGCCCGCTGGCCCGGCCTCAACCTGCTGGGCTTTGCCCTAATGGAAGTGCGGGACCAACTAGCATAAGCCCAACTCATAACTCATAACTCATAACTCAATAAAATGTGGACCGAACAAGACAACAGCCTGCAGCGCCGCTTTCAGTTTGCGGATTTTAAAACGGCCTTCGCCTTTCTCACCGAAGTAGCGGCCGAGGCCGAGCGGCTCGACCACCACCCCTGGTTTAGCAACGAGTACAACGTGGTGGAGTTCCGCCTGCGCTCCCACGACGCCGGTAACACCGTGACCCGGCGCGACCACCGCCTGGCGGAGGCCATTGACGCCGCCGCCTCCCGGCACCTTGCTGCCGGGCAGGGCGCCTAGCCTAACCCTGCTTTATTTACACCTGTTTTATGACCAAAAAGCAAAGCCTGCTGGCCGGAATGGCCACGGGATTCGTGGCGCTGTTGCTCACGGCCCTGGCCCTGTTTCACTTCTACCTGAAAGACCTGCTGAGCTAGCCAATGGATACGAAACGATTTGCCTTGGGCTTTCTGCTGGGCCTGTTGCTGGGGGTAGTGGCAGTAGTTGGCTACGCCGCCAGCCGGCTGTTTGCCCAGCCCGATATTACCCTGGCGGAAATGGGGCTGCAGGACCTGGAAGGACGCCCCGTGCCGGCCGCCCGGCTGGTGGGCAGGCCGGTAGTGGTGAACTACTGGGCCACCTGGTGCAAGCCTTGCATCGAGGAGTTTCCCGACTTTGCCAAAGCTCAGGCTGAAACGGGGCCGGGCGTCGAGCTGGTGATGATATCCGACGAGCCCGCCGCCAAAATCCGGGGGTTCCTGAAAAAGCACCCCTACCCTTTCACCTTCTGGCGGGTGCGGCAGCCGCTTCCCGACGTGATGGCCCGGCCCTGCACGTATGCCTTTAGCCGCAAGGGGCAGCTGGTCAAGAAAAAGGCGGGCACCGTGGAGCCAGCCCTTATCCGGGAGTTCATCACCGCGGCGCGGAAGTAGCATGTGGCGTGGGCTGCTTCCCGGTCATCGCCGGGTGTGGCCATCAATAAGCACTACCCTGGCTGGCCGGGCTCGCGCGGCCCTACTCTCGGCTCGTTCCGCGGGCTACCTTTGCACCATGGCCGACACCGTATTATACCTCGTGCCCACGCCCATCGGCAACCTGGAGGACATCACCCTGCGGGCCATCCGCATTCTGGGGGAAGTGGGCACCGTGCTTTGCGAAGACACCCGCACCAGCGGGCGCCTGCTGCAGCACCTCAACCTGAAAAAGCCCCTGCTCAGCTACCACCTGCACAACGAGCACCAGCAGGTAGCCCGCCTGCTGGAGCGGCTGGAGAAAGGCGAAACCATGGCCCTGGTTTCCGACGCCGGCACGCCGGGCATCTCCGACCCGGGCTTTCTGCTGGTGCGCGAGTGCCTGGCCCGGGGCTTGGGCGTGGAGTGCCTGCCCGGGCCCACGGCCTTTGTGCCCGCCCTGCTCAAGTCGGGCTTCGGCGCCGAGCGGTTTACGTTCGAGGGCTTTCTGCCCGTCAAGAAGGGCCGGCAGACGCGCCTGAAGGAGCTGGCCACCGAAACCCGCACCATGATTTTCTACGAGTCGCCCCACCGCATCGTCAAAACCCTGGAGCAGCTGGCGGAAGTGCTGGGCCCCGGGCGGCAGGCCTCCGTAAGCCGGGAGCTCACCAAGCTGTTCGAAGAAACAATAAATGGCAGCCTGCCCGAGCTGGCGCGCAACTTTGCCGCCCGCCCCAGCATTAAAGGCGAAATCGTGCTGGTGGTGCAGGGCAACACCGACGCCCCGGTGAAGAAAGGACGGTATGAGGAGGATGAGGATTAATGCTGCCGTTCGCTTCACCCCCGGCCCCCTCTCCTCAGGGAGAGGGGGAGCCTGACGATTTACTGAGATTTATTTAAACACAGGTTTAAGAATCCTAGCTGTTTACACCTACTGCTCACTTTTATAGAATATCCGCGCCGCCTCGGCTCCCCCTCTCCAGCGGAGAGGGGGCCGGGGAGTGAGGCGAATCATCAGAACAACCCTTTCCCACTTTGTTTATCTTCAAACTTCGTCCTGCGGTGCTGGCGCTGCTCAGCGCGGTGCTGCTGTGGGCCGGCTGGCCGGTTCACCCATCCCCGCTGCCGCTGCTGCTTTTCGTGGGCTGGGTGCCCTACCTGCTGATGGAGTACCAGCTCACTAAGCGCGGGGTGCGCAAGCGCACGGTGTTTGGCTACACCTACCTCACCCTGCTGCTCTGGAACGCCTTTACCACCTGGTGGGTCAGCTACAGCACTGTGGGCGGGGGCATTGCCGCGGTGGTGCTCAATGCCCTGCTCATGTGCCTGCCCCTGATGGCGTTCCGCCAGACCAAGAAGCGCCTGGGCATCCGGCTGGGCTACCTCTCGCTGCCGGTGTACTGGATTGCCTTTGAGCAGCTGCACCTGCACTGGGACCTTACCTGGCCCTGGCTTACCCTGGGCAATGGCTTCGCCAGCGTGCCGCAGTGGGTGCAGTGGTACGAGTACACCGGCTTCCTGGGCGGCTCGCTCTGGGTGTGGGTAGTAAACCTGGCCCTGCTGCGCCTGCTGCTGGTGTTTGAGCTGAAAGTGAAGAGCGAAGAGCTGCAGTCCGAAGCAGCGCAGTCCTTCCTGTCGACGTTCAACATTAAGCTTTCCACCCCGGTGCTGATGGTGGCGCTGCCCATTGCGCTTTCCTACGCTATTGGCACCCTCTACCAGGAAAAAGGCCCTGCCACGGAAGTGGTAGTGGTGCAGCCCAACATCGACCCCTTCGAGGAGAAGTTCAGCGGCACGGCCCGCTTTATCCCTTACGATGAGCAGCTCAGCCGACTTCTCAGCCGCACCGAGCAGTACCTCACGCCCCAGACCCGGCTGGTGCTCTGGCCGGAAACGGCGCTGGAGGAAGCTTTCTGGGAAAACACCATCGAGACCCAGCCCAAGATTCAGCGCATTCGGCAGTGGCTGGCCCAGCACCCCGGCGTAGCCCTGCTCACGGGCATGACCAGCGTGGCGGGCTACCCCAACAAAGCCATGGCCAGCCCCACCGCCCGCTACCGCGACGACCTGGGCTACTACGACGTGTTCAACACCGGGGCTTACTTCGCCAGTGCCACGGCCCCCATCGAGTTCTACCACAAGTCGCGGCTGGTGCCGGGCGTGGAGAAGATTCCGCCCCTGCTCACCTCCCTCATCTCCCACATCGACCTGGGCGGCACTGTGGGCAGCTACGGCAGCCAGGACCAGCGCGCCGTGTACTCGGCCCCACCGGCCCTGCCGACCCTGCGCCTGGCGCCCATTATCTGCTATGAATCAGTGTACGGCGACTTCGTGGCGGCCTACGCCCGCAACGGCGCCACCCTGCTGGGCATCATCACCAACGACGGCTGGTGGAGCGACTCGCCCGGCTACCGCCAGCACCTGGCGTATGGCGCGCTGCGGGCCATCGAAACCCGTCGCGACATCGCCCGCTCGGCCAATACCGGCATCTCCGGCTTTATCGACCAGAAAGGCACCATCTCCCACCGCACCGGCTGGTGGGTGGGCGCCGCCAGCCGTGCCATCGTCCACCTCAACGACGAGCTGACCTTCTACGCCCGCTTCGGCGACCTTATCGGCCCTGTTACCCAGGCTCTGGCGGTGCTTTTTCTCCTGGCCGCCTTCTGGGTGAGCCGCCCCAAGCCTATCAAGGCCCGTATGGCGGACAAAGAGCTTTAATTTTTAAGGCCTTAGACGTTAGACATGAGACGTTAGAAAGTTCTTTTACCAGAACAATTCTCATGTCTAAAGTCTAAGGTCTAACGTCTGACCTCTCTCCACGCAGAACCCTATGCCAACCGACTTCACTCAACTCTCCCTCGACCTTGCCCAGCTCTGCCGCGAAACCGCGAAGTTCATCCGCCAGGAAGCGGCTTCCTTCGACCGGGGCAAGGTGCAGCAAAAGGGCGTTTCCGACCTGGTAAGCTACGTGGACCAGGAAACCGAGAAGCTGCTGGTGGCCGGCCTGCGCCGCCTGCTGCCCGAGGCCGGCTTCATCACCGAGGAGGGCACCACCGGGGCCGATACCCGCGCCGAGTACACCTGGATTATCGACCCGCTCGACGGCACCACCAACTTCGTGCATGGCCTGCCCTGCTACTCTATCAGCGTGGCGCTGCTGCACCACAGCGAGCTGGTAGCCGGCGTGGTGCACGAAGTGGCCCAGGACGAAAGCTTCCGCGCCGTGCGCGGGGGCGGCGCTTACTGCAACGAGCGACGCATCCACGTCAGCGACGTGGCCGAGCTCAGCGGCTCGCTGCTGGCCACGGGCTTCCCCTACTCCAAGTTCGACCGGCTCGACGCCTACCTGGCGGTGCTGGGCCAGTTCATGCAAAGCACTCACGGCGTGCGGCGCGTGGGCTCGGCCGCCGTGGATCTGGCCTGGGTGGCCGCCGGCCGCTTCGAGGGCTTCTTCGAGTTCAACCTCAACTCCTACGACGTAGCCGCCGGCCTGCTGCTGGTGCGCGAAGCCGGCGGCCACATCACCCAGTTCCTCGAAGACGGCGACCCGCTGTTTGGCCGCGAGGTGGTGGCCAGCAACGGCCGCATCCACCAGGCCATGCAAGCCACCATCGCCGAGTTCTGGGCTTAGGCTCTGCAAACTTTTCCGGCGCCGCCCGGGTTTTCCTACCGCCATGCAAGCCCAGTACTTCCTCATTTTCGCCCTCTTCGCCGCCGCGCTGTTCTTTATCGGCCGGCGGTTCTGGCGGGCATTCTTTGCCAAAAGCGAAAGCGCCTGCCCCAAAGGCTGCGGGGGCGGCTGCTCCACCATCGACGTCGACCGCCTGCAGCGTACCATTGAGGCACAGGCCGCCCGGCCGCAGGCCTAGCAATACTTTGTTTCCAGCATAACCTGCCTCCCCCCCGGCTCCGTATAGCCGGAGCGGAGGCAGCTGCTTTTAGCGCCGGCCGCACATTCCTTTCCCCTCAACCGCTTACTGCCATGCAGGACAAAGAAGAAGAACGTTCGCTGATGAACGTGGAAAAAAAGCTCTCCGCCGACGGCTTTACCAAGGACTTCAAGGTGGAAAAAGGCCGCCTATGCACCATGGATGGCGCGGCGAGCAAAACCTATGGCCCCGAAGACGTCACCATCGTGGACTTCTACCGCTTCGAAGGCGAGAGCAACCCCGACGACATGTCCATTCTCTACGCCATTGAGGCCAACGACGGCGTGCGCGGCACCATCTCCGCGGCCTACGGCACCTATGGCGACGTCGATGCCAACGAATTCATGCTGCAGGTAGAAAACCTGGGCAAGAACCTGACGAAGCAACACAAATAGGTGTTAGGGCCTTAGGTGTTAGGGCTTAGGTATTGCAAAAGCTGAACCGGCCCCGACTTATCAGGCTGCCTGGCGCTGCTCCGTGCAAAACCTAATCCCTAATTCTCTAATACCTAAGCCCTGAAAGTGGCAACTACCCTTCCCACCCATCCCCTCCGCACGCCCGCCGACCTCGACCGGCTCATGGACGCTATTGGCGACGCCCGCGTCGTGCTGCTGGGCGAAGCATCGCACGGCACCCACGAGTACTACACCTGGCGCACGGCCATCAGCAAGCGCCTGATTCAGGAAAAAGGCTTCCACTTTATCGCCGTGGAAGGCGACTGGCCCGACTGCTTCGACGTAAATGCCGCCATTAAGCAGGACGAGGTGCAGTATGGCTCGGCCGCCCGCCTGCTGCAAACCTTCAACCGCTGGCCGACCTGGATGTGGGGAAACTGGGAAATTGCCGCCTTGGTGGACTGGCTGCACGGCCACAACCGCCGGCAGCCCCTGGAGCAGCGCGTGGGCTTCTACGGCCTCGACGTGTACAGCCTCTGGGAGTCGCTGCAGGCGGTGCTGCGCTACGCCGAGCAGCAGGGCGACGGCGCCATGTCGGCGGCCCGCAAGGCCTTTCACTGCTTCGAGCCCTACAGCGACGACCCGCAGGAATACGCCCGCGCCATCGCCTTCGTATCGGAAAGCTGCCAGGACGAGGTGACGGCCATGCTCAAAACCCTGCGCCAGCAGGCCCAGGAGCGCCAGCCCGCCAACCTCTCCGAGCACGAGCAGCTCTTTGCCGCCGAGCAGAACGCCCTGGTGGCCGTGAATGCCGAGCGCTACTACCGCGCCATGCTCAAGGGCGGGGGCGCTTCCTGGAACGTGCGCGACCGCCACATGATGGAAACCCTGACCCGCCTGCTCGGCCTGCACGGCCCCGACAGCAAGGCCATCATCTGGGAGCACAACACCCACATTGGCGACGCCCGCTACACCGACATGCGCCGCGACGACATGGTGAACGTGGGCCAGCTCACCCGCGAGCAGCTGGGCCGCGAAAACGTGTTCAGCGTGGGCTTTGGCTCCTACCAGGGCTCCGTTATCGCCGGCCGCGAGTGGGGCGCCCCCTTCGAAACCATGACGGTGCCCACCGCCCGCCGCAACTCCTGGGAAAACCAGCTGCACAGCCAGCTAAACGGCGACAACGCCCTGCTCCTTTCCGAAGAGCTACGCCAACAGTCCGGCCTCAAGGACTCCATCGGCCACCGCGCCATCGGCGTGGTGTACCGCCCCGAGTTCGAGCAGTTTGGAAACTACGTGCCCTCCATTATTCCCGAGCGCTACGACGCCTTCCTGTTCATCGACAAAACCCGCGCCCTGCACCCGCTGGGTACCGAAGCGCAGGCAAACACGCCTCCCGACCTCTACCCCTGGGGTGAATAGAGTTCACGTCAAAAAAACACCTTTGCAACAGCTGCCTTTGTGCTACCTTAGCACACAGCTAGCCAGCCCCTAAGACCTATTGAAGGAGAGTGAAGGCTACTAAATCCAGCCACGCCTTTTAATGCTAAAACGTCTTATTCTTGGCTACCTGTTTCTGCTTTCCACCGTTCAGGCGTTCGCGTGCGGTAATGGGAGAACTTTTAAGGTCGCGGAGGCCACTATCAGCTTATCCAACGGCGCCGTTATTGCCTTAAAGCACTCGGGCAGGATAGTCCCCTATGGATGCCAGTTTGTCACTGCGACAATTAAGCGGGAAATCCCGGTAATGTACGAGCAGTGGAAAAAGACCCAGGACCTTGCTTATCTATCCGATTACGCACTCTTGCTGGCGTTCACGAAAGAATACGAAAAGGCCCGGGATACCTACCTCTACATAGAAAGCATAGCGCCTGACCAATACTCCACGGCGGCAAACCTCGGAACCGTGTATGAGCTACTTGGCGACAACAGACAGGCCCTTAGCTGGATAAGAAAAGCAGTTCGGATTGACCCGGCCTCGCATATGGGCTCGGAGTGGCTGCACGTAAAGATTCTCGAAGCCAAGCTCCAGGGAAAAAGCGCTGTCAACAGTAAATTCTTGCTCAATACCAGCTTTGGCACCGACGTTCTTCCCCATACTTCTTTGTCGAAGGCACAGCTTCTTAAGCTCCGCGATGCCTTGTTTTACCAGCTCAACGAGCGGGTTTCGTTTATCCAGCCGCAAGAGACCATTGTGGCGCAGCTGCTGTTCGACCTGGCGAATGTTGCCTACCTGACCGGCGCCAAGTCCGAGTCAAAGTTCATTTATACCGAAGCCCAGGAGTATGGCTACTCCAATCCGCTGCTAGCCAAAAGGCTTGCTGCATTGTCGAAAGCAGGAGTCCGCTCCCTGTCGGCACCGGCTAGATTAGTCAGCCCTTCGTCGGCCCCGCCCCCGCCCCCGCCAAGCCCTGAGTAGGCAGTAAGCATTCAGAGCAGTGGCAGGACGAGCCTTTGGGGTACGCCCTTGCACTGGCTGTTAGGCCGTTCGTTTCCTTTCATCTTCGGTTTCTCCGCTCGCATGAAGTTCGTTTTTCTCTGCGCTGCTTTTCTGCTTTTGCTGCCAGTTAGCCAAGCAAATGCCTGTTTTAATGGCGAATCCGTTAGGCTAAGCGACGGCTATACAGTTGGCTACAGGCATACTGACAACCATGTACCCAAAGGGTATATGATTTTAAAAAAGGAAGTCGAGCAAAAGCTGCCAGAGATGATGCGTAAATGGCAAGGGACCAAGGATGTGCGCTATCTCTCCGACTACGCCTTGCTACTGGCTCTTACTAAAGACTACGGCAAAGCCAGGGACATCTACCTTCAGGTAGAGAGCATTGCTCCCGGCCGCTACGCGACGGCCGCAAGTCTTGGCACCGTGTACGAGCTGCTTGGCGATGACCGGCAGGCACTTACCTGGATACGCAAAGCCGTACGGATTGACCCGGCCTCGCACATGGGCTCGGAGTGGCTGCATGTGAAGATTCTCGAAGCCAAGCTACAGGGCAGCAGTGCCGTGAACAGCAAATTCCTGCTTAATACCAGTTTCGGCACCCAGGCACTGCCACGCACGGCCTTGTCGAAGCAACAGCTCTTAAAGCTGCGCGATGCCCTGTTCTATCAGTTAAACGAACGAGTTTCGTTTATCAAGCCCAAGGACGCACTCGTAGCCCAACTGCTGTTTGACCTTGGCAACGTGGCATTTCTGACTGACATTGAGTACGAATCAGAAATAATCTACGGAATGGCCCGTGAATATGGTTATGCCAGCCCCCTGCGCAGGGCACGGGTAGCTGCTTTGGCTAAACAGATAAAACAGCGGTACCATTCTAAACCAGCTGGAAAAGCGTAAGCCAGTTGCTCAGCCCCACACCCGGGTGCCTTCGGTGCAGTTACGGCACATCTCCACCTGGTCGCGCCCCTTGAGCAGCGCCTGCCGGAAGCCCTGGTACTTCTTGCCCTGCCAGAGGCTGGCGAAGCTCTGCTGCTGCAGGTCGCCGAGGCGGTATTCGGCATCCTTATCGAAGCAGCAGGGCACCACCAGGCCGTCCCAGGTGATGACGCAGGAGTGCCACATCTTCCAGCAATGGTTTACCAGCTTGTTTTTCAGGCTCCAGCTGCCGTTGTTATTTTCGTAGCGCGAGTAGTAGTCGATGGTCGGAATCAGCGGGCTGCCGTTCTGGTAATCGTATATCTGAGCCGTCTTAAACCACACGTCGTCGACGCCCATTGAGGCGGCTAAGGCCTTGGCGTCGTCTATCTGGTGCTCGTTGGGCCGCACCACCAGAAACTGGAAGATGATGCGCGGCGTGCTCGACTTCAGCTCCTTGCGCCAGCGCACGATGTTGCGGGTACCTTCCAGCACCTTTTCCAGCTTGCCGCCCACGCGGTACTGCTGGTACACCTCCTGCGTGGTGCCGTCGAGGGAGATGATAAGGCGGTCGAGGCCGCTCTCTACCGTACGACGGGCATTTTTGTCGTTGAGGTAGTGAGCGTTGGTGCTCGTAGCGGTGTAAATACCCTTCTTGGCCGCGTACTGCACCAAATCCAGGAACTGCGGGTGCAGGTAAGGCTCGCCCTGAAAGTAGAAAATCAGGTACCACAGCCGGCTGGCTACCTCGTCGATGGTTTTCTTGAACAGGTCTTCGGGCAGCATGCCCGTGGGCCGGGTAAAGGAGCGCAGGCCGCTGGGGCACTCGGGGCAGCGCAGGTTGCAGCTGGTGGTGGGCTCAAACGACAGCGCCAGGGGCATGCCGTGGTGACGCGCTTTGCCCGTTACCTTGCTTAAGGCATAGGAGCCGATAACCTGAGCCGCATTCCAGGCCCGGCGCGGCGTGAGCTTGGACAGGAAGTTGAGGCCGTCGGTGAAGGTAGAAGACATGGGCGTGGCAAGCTGTAAAGGCCCTTTGGCGGTAGTTCCAGCCAAAAATACGTCATCCTAAACGCAGCGAAGGACCTCAGCAGGTTGAACAGCCGACAGCAGCTTTTGATTTCTGCTTCTTGTTCTAGCCTGATAAGGTCCTTCGGTGTTCGCTTAAAGCGCGAAATCTAAGGATGCTGGTTTCCGGTGCCGACCTTACTTGCCTTCCGTTAAGGCCCGCAGGTCGATGGCGCTGGTGTAGGTGCTGGCTTTGCCGAACGACTGGTTGATTTCGTCCACCGCGGCGCGGCTGCTCAGGCGCTTGGGCTTGGTATTGAGGAAAGTACCATCTTCACCCAACAGAATGTAGGTGGGTACTTCCTGAAGGGCGTAGGCCTTGGCCAGGGTGGAGCGCAGGCCACCGCCCGCCACCCGGACGTGTACCCCCGGCAGCCGTTTCATGTTCACCAGCTGCCGCCAGGCCTGCTCGTTCTCATCAAGGGCAACGTTGATGAAGGTGATGTTTTTGCCTTCAAACTTGCGAATCAGGTCCTGGGCATAAGCCAGGTCGCGCAGGCAGAGGCCGTTGGTGCTTTTCCAGAAGTTGAGGTACACCAGCTTGCCCGCGAAGTCGTGCAGGTGCACGGTGTCGCCGGTGGCGGTGGCCAGTTTGAAGTCGGGAGCCGGCGCGCCGATGGAGAAGTCCTTGTGCCGGTCGAAGTCGGCCTTCAGCGTGGGCAGGTAGTGGCCCTTGGGGTCGTAGGTGCGGTAGTCGGCGAGCATGGCGGCCGACTGCTTTACGTGGCCGAAACGGAAGGACTCCTGCAGAATACGGCCCAGGATGATGGGACGAATAGCACCGTTCAACTGCTTGCTGGCCAGGGCGTAGGAGGCGGGGTAAAAGTCGGCGTCGCTGCGCTGCCGCTTGCTCTGGGCTACGGCAAAGTGTACGTAGTTAATCAGGAATTCGTGGTATTGCTCGCTCTGAATGGCTGTGGGGTCGTTCAGCAGGGCCGGGTCGTTGAGGTAATTGTAGTAGTCGGGCGACATCTTCAGGCGGCCCTCGGTGTTCACTACCTGCTCGCGCAGGTCCTGGTAAGTGAGGCGGTCGTTGGCGTAGGCATACACCACCTCGGCCTTGGCGTAGTTGTAGAACTCCTGGGTAAACGACTGCTTGGCTGCGTGGTCTTCCAGGAAGTTGAACTGGTGCTTGCGGCGGTACTCCAGAAAGGAGATGAAGGGAGCCTCGTACAACTGAATGTTGTCGGGCAGCACCTGGAAGCCATCGTTTTCCACAAACTGGGCATCGGCCTCTACCAAATAGTTGTTGGCGTTGGCAGCCTGCTGGCGGTGGCGCTGCTCGTTGGTCAGGCTGGAGCCGTTGCTGAACTTGGCTTTAAAGCCGGTGGGCACGTCGTTGGGCTTAAACTTAAGCGAGCCCGACATATCACTGCCTTTAAAGCGCACGTCCAGGTCAGTGCCCGGGTCCAGAAACAGGGGAGCCACATCGTCGCCGTATACAATGTCGGCTTTGGTAGCCCCCTTCACAGGTACCGTAATCTTGAACTCGCCCCGCTCATTGAGGGAAGTCCGAAAGATTTTCTCCTTGGGGTCCAGCGGGTTTTCGCGCAGCGAAATAGCTACCGAGTCGATGGTAGGACCACTTACGCGGCCGGAAAGCACCGCAAAATTGGCGACAGTCGACGGTGAGTTATCGGCTGCAGTTGGCGCGTGCTGAGCTTGTGCGGGAGCACTGGGCTTGCGAGCCTGTGCCTGCCCCAGCAGCGGAGCCAGCAGCAGCAGCGTACCCAAAACTTGGCGGAGGGTAAAAGTGGAAAAATGCATCATAGCATAGAATGGACTAACAGCGGCAGAAGTAAGTAGCCGTCAGATAACAAGCAATACTTTAAGAGGGTTAGAAAACACCTTATTCACGGGAAAACCCTATTAGCACTCCGAAGATACGGCATTTTGGTTTATAAAATCCAATCGTCTTCCCTTCTTTTTTCCCACTTACTTCTACCCACCAGCCTGGAGCAAGTTTTAGCCCGGGCTGGTGGGTTGATAGTCAGCGAAATTCTTGCTTAGCCGAACAGGCCATTCAGCACTTCGTCCAGGCGGCTGACGGGGTGCACCTTCAGGCCGAAGCGGGCCATATCCAGCCCTTTGCCGTTGAAGTGCGACACGTACATCTCGCGGAAACCCAGCTTCTCAGCCTCGGCCAGACGCTGGTCGAGGCGGGCTACGGCCCGGATTTCGCCGCTCAGGCCCACCTCGGCGGCCAGGCACACGTCGCCGGGAATGGGCAGGTCGTTGAGGCTGCTCACCACGGCGGCACACACGGCCATGTCGAGGGCGGGGTCGTCGAGGCGCAGGCCGCCGGCAATGTTCAGAAACACGTCGTGCTGGCCCAGGCGCAGGCCGGCCCGCTTTTCCAGCACCGCCAGCAGCATCTGCAGGCGCTTGGCGTCGAAGCCGGTGCTGCTGCGCTGCGGCGTGCCATAGGTGGCCGGCGTTACCAGAGCCTGCACTTCCACCAGCAGGGGCCGGTTGCCTTCCAGCGTGGCCCCGATGGCCATGCCGCTCAGGCTTTCGGTGCGCTGCGAGAGCAGAATCTCCGAGGGGTTGCTTACCTGCCGCAGCCCGGAGCCCTGCATCTCGTAGATGCCCAGCTCGGAGGTGCTGCCAAAGCGGTTTTTGGTGGTGCGCAGAATGCGGTAGCTCATGTGGCGGTCGCCCTCAAACTGCAGCACGGTATCGACCATGTGCTCCAGGGTTTTGGGGCCGGCAATGGAGCCATCCTTGGTGATGTGACCGATGAGCAGCACCGGCGTGCTGGTTTCCTTGGCAAACTTGAGGAACTCGGCCGTGCACTCGCGCACCTGGCTCACCGAGCCCGCGCCCGACTCCACGATGGTGGAGTGCATGGTTTGGATGGAGTCGATAACCAGGATGTTGGGCTGCACCTGGTCGACCTGCCGGAAGATGTTTTGGGTATTGGTTTCCGTCAGAATAAAGCAGTTGGGGTGCTGACGGTCGGCCAGGCGCTCGGCGCGCATCTTAATCTGGGCTTCGCTTTCCTCGCCGCTCACATACAGCACTTTCAGGTTGCGCAGGCTCAGGGCAATCTGCAGCATGAGCGTGCTTTTGCCAATGCCCGGCTCGCCGCCGATGAGGACGATGGAGCCCGGCACCAGGCCGCCGCCCAGCACGCGGTTCAGCTCGCCGTCGGTGGTGATAATGCGCGGCTCGTCTTCGGCCACGATTTCGCCCAGGGGGCGGGGCTTGGCTACGCGGGTGCTGCCGCCGCCGGGTACGGTGCTGGCCGGCTTCCACTGGCCCGTAGTGGTAGCGGCCGTTTCCTTCTGCACTACTTCCTCCACATAGGTGTTCCACTCGCCGCAGGCCGGGCAGCGGCCTATCCACTTGGCCGACTGCGCGCCGCAGCTCTGGCAGAAAAATACGGTTCTGGCTTTGGCCATAAAGGCTGTTCTATTAGTTATTCAGGCAATAATTTATAAGGCCTTTCTACCCAAAAAAGTTGCTTTGGAAAGCTGTTCTAGACACTATTTAGCTTATTTCCGGCTTTCGAAATACGCATTGTATTCCCGCGCAAGCCGGGGCAGAAACTCGAAGTTGGCTTCTTTGTCCTGGGCCTTGATTCTGGCCGCCAGCTCGGGGGAGTCGGCAAACATGACCGACATCAATTCCGCAAAAGCTTTATCGCCTTTTGGTACTTTGTGCAGCTCCCCGCCCTTGAGGCGCACATACCAGTGCTCGCGGCCCTCCCCGGTCCAAACCGGCGGGGTGTTCATCGCGCCAATGGGGATTGAAGCCTGGCGGTTCATCACATAGTTGAAAAGCTCCATGTTGCCGCCGCTGGTAATGGGCTGGGCCAGCACCGCCAGCGGCCGGCCTTTGTAGTAAAGCGCCTCCAGGTTGCGCCCGTCTATTTCCAGGCTTTTCAGCCGGGTAACATCCACGGCCTTGATTCGGGGCCACTTCTTGCCCTCGGGCAGCGTTTCGTAGCATAGCACACGCCCGGCCATGCCGCTGGTGTAATTCTCCATGTAGCCCACCCGTTTCTCGCCGTTGCTGAAGTTGAAGGTGGCCGTGTAGAAGCGGGGCCGGGCAGGCACTGTGGAAGCAGGAGTATCGCCGGCCGGGCTTACTGTGCGCTCAACCTGCGCCTGGGCCGCAAGGGCAGTGCCCAGTAGCAGAATAGTAATTCCCAGCCAGCAATGCCGGAGTGAAAGCAGGCACATAATAAGTTAAATCAAGTATTGGGCAGGGGCCCGAACAGGTTCATTACATTAGCCTGCAAGGTAACATTGGCCCTGCCAACATCGCCTTTTCGGGCGGGGCCAGGCCAGACCTAAGCGCTGCCCCGCACCTACCCCGACTCCCACCAGCTCCGTCGGCAAGGCAGGGGCCCCGCCGGAAAATCCGACGGGGCCCCTGCCTTGTTCTGTCGGCCGGTGGCGGCCGCGGATAAGCACCCCGCTAGGGTGCTACCACCACCTTCTGCTGGTACACCGCCCCTTGGCCCTGCACCTGCAGGAGGTAGATGCCTCCAGCTACATTCTCCAGGGAAAAGGTAGCTTCCGGCTGCCCGGCGGCCACGCTCCAGCGGCGCACCGTGCGGCCGTTGAGGTTGAGCAGGGCGGCGGGGCGGGCCTGGGTCGCTACCGGCAGCTGCACGGTGACGGCTTCCCGGGCCGGGTTGGGGTACAGGGCCAGCGGCTGCCCGCCCTGGGCCGTCCGGGTGGCCAGGCCCACGTTGCTGAGGCGGGCCAGGCCGATGCGTACCTGCCCGGCCACGTAGCGAAACGAGCCGTAAAGCAGGATTTTGCCGTCGGTTGGCTGGAGCGCTACCCCCGCTCCATCTACTATTCTGTCATCGCTGAAGCCAATTGCTTGGGGAATGGCTATGGGGCTAAAACTGCCGTCCAGACTTCCGTCAGCATTAAGCCGCAACAGTGCGGCCGCAGCATTATTGGCAATAGGAAGAACCCGGGTGACCAACAGGCGGCCGTCGGCCTGCACTGCTCGAACCGTATAGTTGTCGGCCAGGCCCGTAAACGTTGGGTCGACGGCCCCGTCGACGGTCAGCCGGGTCAGGCCGTAAGGAACGGCTTGGCCGTTGAAGCTGGCGCTGGTAAGACTTCCTATAAGCAACCGGCCATTGGCCTGCATCAGCACCCGATACGAGCCGCCTGGGCCGGCGCCGGCCCCAATGGAAAAGGTGTTATCGGCCGTACCATCGGCATTCAGGCGCACCATGGACAGGCCCGCCGGCCCCTGCGAATCCGAGCTTACCACCACCAGCTTGCCGCCGGGCTGCACCAGTACCTGCCCTACTAAACGGCTGGCCGGGCCCGCAGGGGGCGTAAACGTATTGTCGGGGCTGCCGTCGGCATTGACGCGCACCAGCCCGCTGAGCCCGCCGAGGCTGCCGTAGCTGTCAAATTGCCCATACATCAGCACCTTATTGTTGGGCAAGGCCACTATGCCACGCTGTGGTGCGGGACTAGTACCCGAAGTAAGGCTTAGCGTCTGCCCTGCGAAGCTATTATCAATGCCACCGTCCGGCAGTAGCCGTATTGCTGGATTACCCAACAGGTAAAAGGTACCGTCGGGCTGCAGGGCCTGGATGGTGGCGGCACTGGTAGAAGCAAACGTCTGGTCCAGAGTTCCATCGGCGTTAAGCCGGTGGAGGCTAAACGGGGGAAAGCCCGGCTGCAGGGGCTGGCCGTTAAAATTGATAAAGTCGCCAAATACCAACAGCTTTCCACTGGGCAGCGGCACTACCTCCCGGATAATACCCCGGGCCTCAATCAAAGGCGTAAAGCCCATGTCGTGCAGGCCGGTCGCGCTTAAGCGAAGCAGCCCGGTATGCGGTGCTCCGTTGTATGTGTTGAAGCCCCCGCCCACGTATACGTCCCCGCTGGGCGCCAGCGCCAGCGCACCGCAAGCACCTGATGGGCCAGAAACTGGTGCAAAACTCACATCCAGAACGCCGGCGGCATCCAGGCGGATAAACTGTTGGCGTGAGATGCTGTTGTAGCTTGAGAAACCGCCGGCGAGGATGATGCCGCCATTGGCCTGAACGGCAATTCGCAGAATGGACCCGGCTCCAGTGGGGCCGGCAGTGTTTGGCTGAAAAGTGGCGTCGGCACCGCCATTCAGCAGGCGGCGCGTCAGGTTCCGGCTAACCTGGCCGTCGAAGCTGGCAAAGCTGCCGCCAATCAGCAGCTTGCCGTCCGGCTGCTGCGCCAGCGCGTTAACGGTGCCATCTGCCCCAGGCGTGGCGCTGGTGCTGATATTAAACGAAGCATCTATGCTGCCTGCCGCGGTAAGACGCACCAGGTTGCCGGCAGCTTGCCCATTGAACGAAGTAAAGGTGCCGCCCAGTAGAATTTTACCATCGGCCTGCACCAGCACCGCGCGGGCAGTGCCGCTGGTAATGCCCGAGCCAGGGTTGAAGCTGGCATCGGGGGTTCCGTCGGCGTTCAGCCGCACCAGGCCGCCCGATAGCCGGCCGGTGAAGGTCAGCCCCCCAGCCACCAGGATTTTGCCATCAGCCTGCACGGCCAGGGCATTCAGCGACCGGAAGTCGCCAGGGGCCGGATTGAAAGCAAACGAAGGGTCAAGCGAGCCGTTGGCATTCAGGCGCACCAGCAGCGCCTTCGGCTGACTGTTGAAGGTGGTAAAGGAGCCGGCCACCAAAATTTTGCCATCGGGCTGCAGCAGCACTTCGGTTATGTAGCCATTGGCGCCGGTGCCGCCGGGGTTAAAGGCCGCATCGGTGCTGCCATTGGCGTTGAGGCGCTGAAGCTTGCCCGCGAGGGCTCCGTTCACAAAATCGAAGCCCCCAGCCACCAGAACTTTGCCATCGGGCTGCACAGCCAGCGCATTCACACTCTGATATAAGAAGGGAATGAGCGTGTTTTTGAGCACCGTCGGCTGAAACGACGGGTCTAGGGTCTGGGCAAGCACCAAGGCTGGTCCACCCAGCCAAAAGACTAAACCCGCCAAAAGCAGACGCAAGGTAGAAGTATGCCTCATAAAGTATTTATAGGAAAATGAGGCACAAAGAACGGTAAAAGCATCCTGGAAACATCTTATGCGTCAACTTTACGCTGCTCCAACAAAGCCCCTTGCCTGGGCTAGACCGCCATGCTCACCACCACTACCCTCCTCCCCGCCGACCTGGCCACCATCACCGCTTTCGAGGGCCTGCCGGCCGAAACGCTGGACTGGCTGCTGGCCCACGGTGAGTGCCGCCTCTACGCGGCCGGCGAAACCATCTTCGAGCCAGGGGCGCCGGCCGACTACCTCGTCGGGCTGCTGCGCGGGGCCATGCAGTTCTACAGCGTGCGCGGCAGCCAGCGCGAGCCCGGCTTTCGCATCGAGGCCGGGCAGGTGAGCGGCGCCCTGCCCTACTCCCGCCTGCGCGTGATTCAGGGCCTGGGGCTGGCCGTGGGCGACACCCAGCTGTTTCTGCTGCACCGCGACTATTTCTCTACCCTGGAGCAGGTCAGCCCCGAGCTTACCCAGCGCCTGGTGAGCATGATGAGCGACCGGGTGCGCGACCAGACCCGCACGCAGGAGCGCGACGACAAGCTGCGGGCCCTGGGCAAGCTCTCGGCCGGCCTGGCCCACGAGCTCAACAACCCCGCCGCAGCCATTGCCCGGGCGGCCCAGTCCCTGGCCACTCACCTGCAAGCCCAGCCGGCCCTGCTGCAGGACCTGGTAGCCCACTGCCCCAGCCCCGGGGCCCTGGCCGCGCTTACAGCCCTGGCCGTGCCGGGCGCTCCCATCAGCCAGGCTTTTTCGGCCCTGGAGTGTGCCGACTACGAAGATGAGCTGGCCGACTGGCTGGAAAGCCAAGGCGTAAAGCAGGGCTTCAAGCTCGCGGCGGGTATGCTCGAAGCTGGCCTCACCCCGGAGCGCCTGCAGCCACTAGCCAATACGCTGCCCGCCGCCGGCCGGCCCGCCGCCTTCGCCTGGCTGGAAGGCCAGCTCACCTCCCTGCGCCTGATTCAGGACGTGCAGGAAGCCGGTGGGCGCATCAGCAAGCTGGTGAGCGACGTCAAAACCTACTCCCACATGGACCGCGACAGCGGCCGCGAGCTGCTGGAGCTGGCCCCGGGCCTCGACAGCACCCTCAACATGCTGGGCTTCCAGCTGCGGGCCAAAAACATTCGGGTAGTGCGCGACTATGCCCCCGACCTGCCCAAAATTCAGGGCCAGGTGGGCAGCCTCAACCAGGTGTGGACCAACCTGCTCGACAATGCCATCTCCGTGCTGCCCGAAGGTGGCCAGATTACCCTGCGCACCCGCCGCGAGGGCAGCTTTGCGCGGGTTTTTCTTATCGACAACGGGCCGGGTATCCCGACCGACGTGCTGCCCCACATCTTCGAGCCCTTCTACACCACCAAGCCCGCCGGCGAAGGCTCGGGGCTGGGGCTGGATATTGCCCAGCGCATCATCCGCCAGCACGACGGGCGCCTGGAGGTGAGTTCGGTGCCCGGCCACACCGAGTTCTGCGCCTGGCTGCCCTTACCGGGAGCCCTAGCTTAAGAGCTCAGACTGGTCGCCTTTTTATACTTTCCTCAGAAAGCCCGCTTGCCGCCGGCAGCAAAGCTCCTGCGGTGCTCCTCCGAGCTCCCTCCGAGCTGCCTTCGAGCTCGGCTCCCTCTGTGCAGCTCGCTTTTTGGCTGTGGCCATATTGCATTAATTCAGGATAATCATTCCGACAAAAAGCAAGCGGGATACTTTTGCGTCTGCTGCTTTACTCCTCATTGAGCTCATGAAAAAACCTATTCTACTCGCCGTCGACGACGACCCCCAGGTGCTTGCCGCCATCGACCGTGACCTGCGCGCTGAGTTCCGGCAGGACTACCGCGTGCTGCGCGTGAATTCCGGCCCCGATGCCCTGGAAACCCTGCGCGAGCTGAAAGCCAAGGAAGAAACCCTGGCCCTGGTGCTGGCCGACCAGCGCATGCCCGGCCTCGAAGGCGTGGAGCTGCTCACCCACGCCCGGCAGCTGTTTCCCGATGCCAAGCGCGTGCTGCTCACGGCCTACGCCGACACCGAAGCCGCCGTGCGCGCCATCAACTCGGCCCGCCTCGACCACTACCTGATGAAGCCCTGGGACCCGCCCGAGCAGCTGCTCTACCCCACCCTGCACGACCTGCTGGGGGCCTGGCAGCGCGAGCACAAGCCCAAGTACAACGGGCTGCGTCTCATTGGTTTTCAATGGTCACCATTGTCGCACGAGCTCAAGGACTTCCTCAGCGGCTACCTGGTGGGCTACCAGTGGCTCGACTACGAAACCAGCCCCGAAGCCCAGGAGCTGGTAGCCCTGAAAGGCTATCAGTCGACCGACCTGCCCCTGGTCATCGCCGCCGACGGCACGGTGCTGCCCAACCCCGACAAAGCGACCCTGGGTAAACACCTGGGGCTGACCCGTACCGAGCTGCAGGCCATGTACGACGTGGTGGTGGTCGGCGCGGGCCCCTCGGGCCTGGCCGCGGCGGTGTACGGCGCCAGCGAAGGCCTCAAAACCCTGATTATTGAGCGCCAGGCCCCCGGCGGGCAGGCCGGCACCAGCTCCCGCATCGAAAACTACCTGGGCTTCCCTACCGGCCTGAGCGGGGCCGAGCTGGCCCACCGCGCCTGGGCCCAGGCCGTGCGCCTGGGGGCCGAGTTCCTGGCCCCGCAAGAGGTGGCCCAGCTTTGCGTGCAGGACGGCTACAAGGTGCTGACCCTGGTAGACGGCACTGAAATCAGCACCAAGGCCGTGGTGCTGACTACTGGTGTCAGCTACCGCACGCTCGACGTGCCGGGCATAGACCGCCTGAGCGGGGCCGGCGTGTACTACGGCGCTGCCCGCACCGAGGCCCGCTCCTGCGACCAGCAGGACGTGTACATCGTGGGCGGCGGCAACTCGGCCGGGCAGGCAGCTATGTACCTGGCTACCTACGCCTGCAAGGTGTACATCGTGATTCGCGGGGCCAGCCTGGCCGCGTCGATGTCGGCCTACCTCATCGAGCAAATCAGCCAGACCGACAACATCGAGCTGCTGCCCTTTTCCCAGGTAAAAGAAGTGTGCGGCCAGGACCACCTCGAAGCCGTCATGCTCGATAATAATGGCACTATGGAGAAACGCGAGGCGCGGGCCCTGTTTGTCTTTATCGGCGCCAAGCCCTGCACGGAGTGGCTGGCCGGCCAGGTACTCTGCGACACCAAAGGCTTCCTGCTCACCGGCCGCGACCTAGTAACCGACGCCCGGTACAAAACTGCCTGGAAAAAAGGTCGGGAGCCTTTCCTGCTCGAAACCTGCGTGCCCGGCATCTTCGCCGCCGGCGACAGCCGCGCCGGCGCCATGGCTCGCGTAGCCTCCGCCGTTGGCGAAGGCAGCATGGCCATCAAGTTCGTGCACCAGTATTTGGATGAGTGATTTTAAATGATGAGGTAAAAAAACGTGTCATTTGCGAGGCGAAGCCGAAGCAATCCGTCCTGTTCTCAGCGACTAGCCTTCTAATGTGAAAAGCCCCAGCGCCTGCTCAGGCGCTGGGGCTTCTTTCTAGAGCCGTGAAAGCCAGCCCGTAGCCGGAATGATTATTGCAGCCCGCCTGCTGTACCTCTAATGCCGCGCTTATGCCCACCTCTACTTTCCGAGTCATTCGCCATGCGTTATCAATCGGGTTGCTGTGGGCCGGCACGGTCGCCCAGGCCCAGCTGCTGGACCCCAGCTTTCATCCGCCGGTCTTCACTCAGAATCCCAGCTTTGGTAGCTTTCGGCTAAGTAAGATTGAGCGTCAGGCCAACGGCTACTACCTGGTTGCGGGGCAGTTTGAGGCAGTGGACGGGCACCCCACCAATGGCCTGGCCCGCCTGCGGCCTGATGGCCGGGTAGATACCACGTTTACGTTTCGACTGCCCATGTCTTATCGCAGAATGGCCTTTGCAGCGCAGCCCGACGGCAAGGTGCTGCTGGCACTAGGCGATACCACACGCCAGGCGCGTTTCATGCGCCTGCTGCCGTCGGGCCGGGTAGATAGCAGTTTTAGCCCCGCACTCCGCTCTCGCCCAAGGGGTCACTACATCTACCAGATAGTGGTGCAGCCCGATGGGAAACTGCTGCTGGCGGGCAACACCACCGACTCACTCGGCCGGCACAGCGTGGTGCGCCTGCTACCCAACGGCCGTGTAGATACGGGCTTTACGCCGCCGCCTATTCAGGACGACCCCACCCAAATCAGCATTCTGCACGAACCCACTGGCCGTATTGTGTACGCCATCAGCTCGTTCAGCCAGCTAGGGCCTCCAGCCATTGTGAATCGCCTGCTTCCTTCCGGCCAGCTGGATACTGCATTTGCCTGCCCTCCGCACCAGAACTATCAGTTCTATCATATCAGCCGCTTAAGTGCCTGCCCCGATGGCGGCTACGCCCTGGGCGGGTGGTTTTTTGGCAAAGCAGTAGCCCGCCTGTTGCCCACCGGTGCCTGGGACCCTGCCTACACACCATCCATAGACGTTTATAGTGTTTCCGTTGGTTTCACCTTTCTCACAACGGTAGCAATAGCCGTGCAGCCTGATGGCCGTATACTGGCCTGCGGCAACGTTAATACCCTTGCCGCGGGGGGGCCTGTCTTGCGCGCACTCCCCCAAGGAGGAGTTGACTCAAGCTTTAACCCGGCTTTTTTCTACCGGCCAGCATCCAGCTCTAGTACCGGCACTACTTACAATGACGCCTACGCAGTCGACCTGCTGATGGAGCCCTCGGGACATCTGCTGGTAGCAGGCCAGTTCACCCAAGCCGGCGGTCAGCCCCACAGCGGCCTGGCCCGCCTGCTGCCCGCCACGCCCCTCGCCGCCCGCCCGGCAGCCCGCATCCCTGAGCTGCACGCCTGGCCGGTACCGGCCCGGGATGAGCTGCACGTACAGCTGGCCCCATCACCGGCTGGGCAGGAAATCACGCTCCTCGACATGACCGGCCGGATGGTACTCCGCACTACGCCTTCGGGCTCAGCCAGCTCCCTGAGCGTTGCTTCGCTGCCGGCGGGACTTTACGTGCTGCGCGTAGCTTATGCCAATGGCTCTACGGCTGCGCGCCGTATTGAGGTCCGGCGCTAATGAGGATGTTATTCCAGCATAGTGTCGGTGTTTAGCTGTTGTTTTGAAAAAGCCCCAATGCCAGCACTGGCATTGGGGCTTTTTCATTTGTCACATCTCAATGGCGACTAAGTGCTAGAGGAAGGATGGCTACGGCTGCGCCTCGCCATGACACGTCTTTTCACTTCATCGCCTCATCACTTCATTACCAGGCTTCTTTATTCCCCAATCACCAGCTGCTCAGGCAGGTGCATGAGGTAGTCGCCGTAGCCGCTTTTGCGCAGGGGCTCGGCCAGGGCGCGCAGCTGCTCGGCGTTGATGAAGCCCTGGCGGTAGGCAGCTTCTTCGATGGAGCCCACCTTCAGGCCCTGGCGCTGCTCAATCACGCGCACGAACTCGCCGGCCTGCATCAGGCTTTCGAACGTGCCGGTGTCGAGCCAGGCGGTGCCGCGGCCCAGGATGCCCACTTTCAGCTGGCCCCGGCGCAGGTACTCCTGGTTGACGTCGGTTATCTCGTACTCGCCGCGGGGGCTGGGCTTGAGGTTGCGGGCAATTTCCACCACGCTGTTGTCGTAGAAATACAGGCCCGGCACGGCGTAGTTGCTCTTGGGCTGCTTGGGCTTCTCCTCAATGCTGAGGGCCTTGTTGTGGGCATCAAACTCCACCACGCCGTAGCGCTCGGGGTCGTGCACGTGGTAGGCAAACACCACCCCGCCCTCGGGGTCGTTGTTGGACTTGAGCAATTCCTCCAGGCCGGCGCCGTAGAAGATGTTGTCGCCCAGCACCAGCGCCACTTTATCGTCGCCGATAAAGTCGGCGCCCAGCACGAAGGCCTGGGCCAGACCGTTGGGCACTTCCTGCACCACGTACTGGAAGTCGCAGCCCAGGCTCTTGCCGTCGCCCAGCAACCGCTTAAACTGCGCCTGGTCGTGGGGCGTGGTAATGATGAGTACCTCGCGGATACCCGCCGACAGCAGAATCGACAGCGGGTAATAAATCATCGGCTTGTCGTACACCGGCATCAGCTGCTTCGATACGGCCAGGGTGAGGGGGTGCAGCCGGGTGCCGGAGCCGCCGGCGAGGATTATGCCTTTCATTTTGAGGTGTTATGATGTTAGAACGTCATGCTGAGCGAAGCCGAAGCATCGTGCCAGGGAAAGTAATTCAATCTTTGGTTCTGCTGACCTGCGGTTCAACGATTATGATTACTGCTGCAGCCAAGATGCTTCGACAGGCTCAGCATGACGTTCTATCCTAATTTCTCTGCGCAATAAACTCCTGGTTAGCCTTAAACCATTCCAGCGTCTTCTTCAGGCCTTCGCGGATGCGCACCTGGGGCTGGTAGCCCAGCAGGGTGCTGGCCTTGGAGATATCAGCCAGAGAGTCGCGAATGTCGCCGGCGCGGTCGGGGCCGAACTTTGGCTCCAGGGTGGAGCCGGCTTCCTCGCGCAGGATGTCGTACATCTGCACCAGGGAGGTGCGGTCGCCCACGGCGATGTTGTACACCTGGTTTACCGCCTCGGGGTTGCTGGTGAGTGCCGCCCGGATGTTGGCCTGCACGCAGTTTTCCACGAAGGTGAAGTCGCGGGTCTGCCCGCCGTCGCCGTTGAGCGTGGGGGCCTCGTTGCGCAGCAAAGCATCAATGAACAGCGGAATCACCGCCGCGTAGGCCCCACCGGGGTCCTGCCGGGGGCCGAAGATGTTGAAGTAGCGCAGGCCGATGATTTCCATGCCGTAGGTACGGCTGAACACGTCGGCGTACAGCTCGTTGGCGTACTTGGTGACGGCGTAGGGCGAGAGCGGCTTGCCAATCCGGTCTTCCACCTTGGGCAGGCCGGGGTGGTCGCCGTAGGTGCTGGAGCTGGCCGCGTACACAAAGCGCTTGATGCCGGCGTTCTTGGCCGCCGTCAGCATCTGCACGAAGCCACCCACGTTCACATCGTTGGTCAGCACCGGGTCTTTGATGGAGCGGGGCACCGAGCCCAGCGCCGCCTGGTGCAGCACCACGTCGACACCCTGGCAAGCGGCTTCGCACACGGCCGCGTCGCGGATGTCGCCCGTCATAATTTCCAGGGCCGGGTGGCCGCGGAACAGCTCCAGGTTCTTATGAAAGCCATTGGAGTAGTTATCCAGGGTGCGGACTTTGCCCACGCCGTGCTTCAGCAGGTACTCCACGATGTTGGAGCCAATAAAGCCGGCCCCGCCCGTCACCAGAAATGTCAGGTTGCTGAGTGGCTGCTCGTGGAAGGGAGTATCGTACATAAGTCAGTTAACAGTTATCAATTAACAGTTAACAGTTCGTCAGGGCCGTTCAACATCATTGTTCACTGCTCACTGATAACTGCCAACTGAAGCATTAGCGCCCCGCGTATTGCTGCTGGTTATAGTCCTGGTAGGCGCCGCTGGTTACGTGGTTGAGCCACTCCTCGTTTTCGAGGTACCAGTCCACGGTGAGCGACAGGCCTTGCTCGAAGGTGACGCTGGGCTTCCAGCCCAGCTCGTTCATGATTTTCGAGGAGTCGATGGCGTAGCGCATGTCGTGCCCGGCACGGTCGGTCACAAACTTGATGAGCTGGCGGGAAGTGCCTTTCTCCTTACCGGTTTTCTCGTCCACCACGTCGCAAAGCAGCTCGATGAGCTTGATGTTCTGCCACTCGTTTACGCCACCGATGTTGTAGGTGTCGCCCTCCTTGCCCTTGTGAAATACCGCGTCGATGGCCGTGGCGTGGTCTTTCACAAACAGCCAGTCGCGCACGTTCTCACCTTTGCCGTACACCGGCACGTGCTGCCCGGTGCGCAGGCGGTGAATGGCCAGCGGAATGAGCTTCTCGGGGAAATGGTTGGGGCCGTAGTTGTTGGAGCAGTTCGAGATTTTCACCGGCAGCCCGTAGGTGTGGTGCCAGGCCCGCACGAAGTGGTCGGACGATGCCTTGGACGCCGAGTAGGGCGAGCGGGGGTCGTAAGGAGTCTGCTCCGTAAACATCTCCGGGCCGAAGTCCAGCGAGCCATACACCTCGTCGGTGCTCACGTGGTAGAACACGTGGCCAGCGTAGCCCTTGGGCTGCCAGAGGTGGCGGGCCGCATTTAGCAGGTTCACCGTGCCGATGACGTTGGTTTTCACAAACGCCATGGGGTCGGTGATGGAGCGGTCGACGTGCGACTCGGCCGCGAGGTGAATCACGGCGTCGGGCTCCTCGGTGGCGAAGAGCTGGTCGACGAAGGCCTGGTCCACGATATCGCCTTTGATGAAGCGGTAGTTGGGCGAGGCCTCAATGTCGCGCAGGTTTTCCAGGTTCCCGGCGTAGGTCAGCGCGTCGAGGTTGAGAATCTGGTATTCGGGGTACTTCGTTACGAAGAGGCGCACCACGTGCGAGCCAATAAAGCCGGCCCCGCCGGTGATGAGGATTTTCATATGTACAATGGGTGAATGGGTGAATGGGTGAATGGGTGAATGGGTGGACAATTATTTCATTCACCCATTCACCCATTCCCTCATTCACCCAATGATAATTGCCACTTCCAGGAGCTGGCCAGCGAATCGGCCAGGGAAGTTTCGGTTTTGAAGCCCAGCACCTCGGCCGCCTTGCTGGCGTCGGCGTAGATGGCAGGCACGTCGCCGGCGCGGCGCGGGCCCAGCACCACGTTGAGCTTCTGCCCGCTTACCTCCTCGAAGGTGCGCACCACCTCCAGCACGGTGTTGCCGCGGCCGGTGCCCACGTTAAAGGTTTCGACCTTGTCGGCGGCGGTGCGGTCCAGCAGCCGGCGCACGGCCACCACGTGGGCCTTGGCCAGGTCCACTACGTGGATGTAGTCGCGCACGCAGGAGCCGTCGGGCGTGTCGTAGTCGGTGCCGTACACCGTCAGCTTCTCGCGGATGCCGGCGGCCGTCTGCGTGATGAAGGGCACCAGGTTGTTGGGCACGCCCAGGGGCAGCTCGCCGATGCGGGCCGACTCGTGCGCCCCGATGGGGTTGAAGTAGCGCAGCAGGATTACGCGCGGGCTGGGGTTGCCGGGCGCGGCAGCTACATCGGTGAGGATGTCCTCGCACATCTGCTTGGTGGCGCCGTAAGGCGAGTTGGCTTTTTTCGTGGGCGTAGCCTCGGTTACGGGCAGGGCATCGGGCACGCCGTACACGGTGCACGACGAGGAGAACACCAGGTGCTCTACGCCAAACTCGGGCATCACTGCCAGCAAGGCCAGCAGGGAGCCCACGTTGTTGCGGTAGTAGGCCAGGGGCTTTTCTACCGACTCGCCCACGGCCTTGAACGCGGCGAAGTGAATAACGCCTTCAATGCCGGCCTCGGCCCGAAACACGCCGCGCAGCGCTTCCACGTCGGCGCAGTCGATGCGGTGGCAGGGCACGGCCACGCCCAGAATGGCTTGCAGGCCCGCCAGTACCGTCTCTTCCGAGTTGCTGAAGTTGTCGACAATAACCGGCTGGTAGCCGGCCTGGTACAGCTCCACTACGGCGTGCGAGCCGATATAGCCGGCGCCGCCAGTAACCAAAATTTTGCTTCGCATAATTTTCAATGAGTGAATGGGTGAATGAGTGAATGGGTGAATGAGGAGCTCGAAACTTCACTCATTCGCTCATTCACCCATTCACCCATTGATTACAGGCTCCAGTATTGCAGGTCCTTAATCTTGCCGCGGAACAGGCCCTTGATGTCGACCAGCACGGCATTGTCGGAGGTAATGGACTTGAAGTAGGCTTCGTCCTTTTCGGCGTAGGGCTTGTGGCTCACGGCCACAATCACGGCGTCGTAGTCGCTGCGTACTTCTTCTTTGGGGGTAAGGCGGAAGCCGTACTCGTGGTGCAGCTCGCTGGAGTCGGCGTGGGGGTCGACGATGTCGACGTTCACCGAAAAGTTGCGCAGCTCCTGAATCACGTCGGCCACCTTGGAGTTGCGGATGTCCTCCACGTTTTCCTTGAAGGTGGCGCCCATCACCAGCACGCGGCTGCGGGCCACGTCCTTGCCCTTCTTAATCATCATCTGCACCGTTTTACGGGCGATGTAGGCGCCCATATTGTCGTTGGTGGTGCGTCCGCTTAAAATAACCTTGGCATCGTAGCCCAGCTCCTTGGCTTTGTAAGTCAGGTAGTAAGGGTCAACACCAATGCAGTGCCCACCCACCAGGCCGGGCGAGAACTTCAGGAAGTTCCACTTGGTGCCGGCAGCTTCCAGCACCTCGTAGGTGTTGATGTTCATGCGGTCGAAAATCATCGACAGCTCGTTCATTAGGGCGATGTTGACGTCGCGCTGGGTGTTTTCGATGATTTTGGCAGCCTCGGCCACGCGAATGCTGCTGGCGCGGTGCACGCCGGCATCTACCACCAGCTCGTAAACTTTGGCAATGATGTCGAGCGACTCCTCGTCGCAGCCGGCCACTACCTTCACGATGCTCGTGAGGGTGTGCTCTTTGTCGCCGGGGTTGATGCGCTCGGGCGAGTAGCCCACTTTAAAGTCCTGGGGAAACTTGAGGCCCGAGAGCTTTTCCATCACCGGAATGCAGTCTTCCTCGGTGCAGCCGGGGTACACGGTGCTTTCAAATACCACGTAGTCGCCCTTCTTCAGCACCTTGCCTACCGAGCTGGAAGCGCCCAGCAGGGGCTTAAGGTCGGGCTGGGCGTGCTCGTCGATGGGCGTAGGCACGGCCACGATGTAAAACTGGGCCTGCCGCAGCACGTCCAGCGAGTCGGTAAAGGTGATGTCGGTGCCTTCGAAGGCCTCCTTTTCCAGCTCGCCGCTGGGGTCGATGCCGTTTTTCATCATCTCCACCCGGCCGGCATTGATGTCGAAGCCAATAACGCGGAGCTTCTTCGCAAATTCCAGGGCAATGGGCAGCCCTACGTAGCCGAGGCCAATCACGGCCAGGGTGGCCTCTTTACGCAATAGTTGTTCGTACATGCTCAGCTTGCTTGTGTCTAGGATATAAAATGTTAAGCCCGCTGTCGGCGTCCGGTTTCCGCTGGCGAGACGACGGCTGACACCGTCAGGCCGTCTTCGCTCAGCTCGTACCGTTCGCCGCTTTCGGGGCAGGTAGCCAGCCGGCTTTCGTCGAACGCCAGGCGGTGGCCGTAGGCACTTATCCAGCCCTGCTGCCGGGCCGGGGCGCCGTATACGAGGGCATAGGCCGGAACGTCGTGCGTCACCACGCTGCCGGCCCCAACAAAGGCGTAGCGCCCCAGGCGAACCCCGCATACCACCGTGGCATTGGCTCCTACCGTCACGCCCTGCTCGAGGTAGGTGGTTTGGTAGTGGCCCACCCCCTTGCGGGGCACGGCGCTGCGCGGATTTTTCACGTTGGTAAACACCACGGAAGGACCCAGGAACACGTCGTCTTCGCAAACGACTCCGCCGTAGAGGCTCACGTTGTTCTGCACTTTTACGTTGCGACCCAGCGTTACGCCATCGGCCACAAAAACGTTCTGCCCCAGGTTGCAGCCTTCGCCGATGTCGGCGCCGGCCGAGATGTGAGTGAAGTGCCAGATGCGGCTGCCGCGGCCCACCTGGCAGCCTTCGTCGAGTACAGCGGTGGCATGAGCGAAATAGTCGGACTGGTGATGGGGCACGGAAGGCAGCAGTGATTCAGCCCGCAAAGGTAAGGCCCCCGCCCGGTTATGGGACAATGTGGGGATACCAGTTGTATTTTTGAAGAAACCAACCCAACGCTTGTGTTATGGGCCTGCCTGCTTTCCAATTAGAAGCCTCCGACTACGTTTCGCCCGATGACTACCTGCGCTTGGAGCGCGAGGCCGAGCAGAAGCATGAATACCTGGCGGGCAAAGTATGGGCGATGGCCGGGGCTGGCTACGCCCACAACCGCATCTGCGCTAACCTGACGGTGGAACTAGGAAGCCAGCTACGCGGCAAGAGCTGCTTCGTAGTCGGCAGCGACCAGCGCCTGCAGGTACTCAATGCCAGCGCCTTTGTGTACCCCGACTTAACCGTGGTATGCGGGCAGCCGGAGTTCAATGAAGACAAAAAGCCGGATACGCTGCTTAATCCTACGCTGCTGGTAGAGGTGCTCTCGCCCAGCACCAGCCAGTACGACCGTAGCGACAAGTTTATGCTTTACCGCCAGATTCCCAGCCTGCGTCAGTATCTGGTGCTAGACTCACAGCTAACGCACGCCGAGCTGTACTCCTTAGATGAGCTGGGCCGCTGGGTACTGACCGAAACCCGCGACCCGGCTGCCACTATTGAGCTGGACAGCATTGGCTGCCAGGTAGCGCTGGCAGAAGTGTACGCCGGGGCTGTCTGAACCGCAGATTGACGCGGATTTAACGGATAAGAACGGATTCAAAAGTCCTTTATCTATTCAATCATAGCCAAAGCAAAAGGCCACTGCTCATTTAGCAGTGGCCTTTTGCTTTGGTAGAACAAGCGGAAATGAATCCGTTCTTATCCGTTAAATCTGCGTCAATCTGCGGTCAAAGCTTCACGCACACGTTCTGGGCCTCGGTGAAAAAGCGCAGGGCTTCCAGGCCGCCTTCGCGGCCCACGCCGGAGCTTTTCATGCCGCCGAAGGGGGTGCGCAGGTCGCGGTGCAGCCAGGTGTTCACCCACACCACGCCGGCGTGCAGCTGGTGGGCCACGCGATGGGCGCGGTCCAGGTCGCGGGTCCAGATGGTGGCCGAGAGGCCGTACACCGTGGAGTTGGCCCAGGCCAGGGCATCCTCCTCAGTGTCGAAGGGCGTGAGCGTCACTACCGGCCCGAAAATCTCCTCCTGGTTGACGCGGCATTCAGGCCCGAGCCCTTCGAACACGGTGGGCTGCAGGAAGTAGCCCTGGGCGCAGCGGCCTTCGAGCTGCACGCGCTCCCCGCCGGCCAGCAGGGTGCCGCCTTCTTCCTCAGCCAGCCGGATGTAGGACAGCACCTTGTTCAGGTGGGCTTCGCTGACCAGGGCGCCCTGGGTGGTGCCCTCCGCCAGCGGGTCGCCCACCTTTTGCTCGGCCAGCTGGCGCAGGAATTCGGCTTTGAACTCCTCGTAGATGGGGCGCTGCACGAAGATGCGCGAGCCGCACAGGCAAATCTGGCCCTGGTTGGCAAACGAGCTGCGGATGCTGGTTTTGACGGCCGCGGCCAGGTCGCAGTCGGCAAAAACCAGGTTGGGGTTTTTGCCACCCAGCTCCAGGCTCAGCTTCTTGAACATGGGCGCGGCGGTGCGGGCCAGGTGCTGCCCCGTGGCCGTACCCCCCGTAAAGCTGATGGCCTTGATGCCCGGGTGCTCCACGATGGCCTGCCCCGCCCCAGGCCCCGTGCCGTGAATGATGTTGAGCACGCCCGCCGGCAAGCCGGCTTCAATGCACAGCTCGCTGAGGTAGTAGGCCGTGGCCGGCGTAATTTCCGAGGGCTTGGCCACCACGCAGCAGCCCACGGCCAGGGCCGGCGCAATCTTCCAGGTGAAGAGGTAGAGCGGCAGGTTCCAGGGCGAGATGCAGCCCACTACGCCCACGGGGTGGCGCACGGTGTAGTTCAGCGCCAGGCCCTCCTGCAGGTGGGCTTCGCTGGCGAAGTGGGGCACGCCGGTGCCGAAGAAGGCGAAGTTGCTGGCCGCCCGCGGAATGTCCATCACCCGGGCCAGGCTCAGGGGCTTGCCATTGTCCTGGCTTTCGGCGTGGGCCAGCCGCTCCAGGTCGCGGTTGATGAGGTCGGCAATTTTTACCAGATAGCGCCCCCGCTCTTCGGCCGGCAGGGCCCGCCAGGCGGGCAGCGCGGCTTCGGCAGCGGCTAATGCGGCGGCCACGTCGCTGGCATCAGAATCGGGAATCTGGCCATACACCTGCCCGGTTGCGGGGTCGATGTTGTCGAGGTAGCGACCAGCCAACGGTGCTACCAGGCGTCCGTTGAGGTAGTTTCGAATGCCAAGCATGAGAGGGTGCGCACGTTAAAGGGCAAAGCCAAAAGTAGTGCCCGCTGCTAAATGAGGCCGGCGGGCCTTTGCGGCAATGCCGGACAGGCATCCGGCCGCTGCTTACGCTCCTGGCCAGCACCTGCGGAATAAAAGGGCTACTGTTCAACGTCTGTCAGTAACTTTGCTAGCCGGCGTCGTCTGTGCGCGGCCCGGCATTTTATATGATATGCGTTTGAAGAACTTGTCCTGCATTAGTTCCCAGTAAGCGCAACCTGTTCGCTGCTACCAGCCAAACCAGCGCTTCAGGACCCGAATCAACCAGCAAACATCAACCGTCCTTGCCTTACCTCTCCGTTATTATTCCGGCTTACAATGAAGCTGCAAGGATAGGAAGCACGCTGCAGCAGGTGCTCGCTTACCTGCTGCAGCAGCCCTACACCAGCGAGGTAATTGTGGTAAACGATGGCTCGACGGATGCTACCGCCCAGGTAGTAGAAGCCAGCTTTGCCAGCCACGCAACGCATATTCCCTGCCGCCTGATAAGCTACACGCCCAACCGGGGCAAAGGCTACGCCGTGCGCCAGGGGCTGCTGGCCGCCACGGGCACCGTCGGCTTGTTTTCCGATGCCGACCTCTCCACGCCCATCACGGAGCTGCCGCTGCTGCTCGACCCCATTCAGGCCGGCCGCTACGACGTGGTGTTTGGCTCCCGGGCCCTCGACCGCAGCCTGATAGGCGTGCACCAGCCCTGGCTGCGCGAGCAAAGCGGCCGCTTTTTCAACCTCATCATGCAGTTTGCCATCAAGCTGCCCTACGCCGACACCCAATGCGGGTTTAAAGCCTTTCGCCTTGACGTGTGCCGGCCCATTGTGGAGGGCGCCATTCTGAACCGCTTTGGCTTCGACGTGGAGCTGCTTTACCTGGCACATCATGCGGGCCTGCGCCTATTTGAGCAGCCCGTGCGCTGGAACGACGTGGTAGGCAGCAAAGTAGGCCTGCTGAGCGGCCTCGATGGCTTTCGGGAGCTGCGGCAGCTGCGCCGCCGGGCCCGGCGCGGCTTCTACGACGATGCCCTGAACCGCACCCGCCAGGCCTTGTCCCGGGCAGCGTAACTTTTAAAGCCGGCACCGACTGCCTTGCTCGTAGCCGGCCAGGGCTGTGCTCCGGCAGGGAGCCGGTTTGAAGGCTGGGCTCACGCTGCATAGTGAAGCCCGCTCCCGCAGCTGGCAGGCCCAGCCTACTCTACTATTCACTACATGCAAATGCCTGACTTTTCGCGCTCTTCTCCCCTGCAACGCTGGGCAGTGCCTGCCTTCTTCGTGGCAGTGTTTCTGCTGGGCCTGTTGATTTTCCGCGACTTTGGTGTGTCTATCGACGAAAACCAGCAGCGCGACATTGGCATGATTAGCCTCAAGCACGTTGCCCAGAAAATAGCGCCCAACTGGGTAGAGGGCGACTACAACTTCGTCAAGTACCAGACCCCGCTGGCCGAGTTCTACGACCGCGACTACGGCGTGGCGTTTGAGACGCCGGTGAGCTTTCTGGAGCGCATCTTCAAGATTGCCGATGACGGCGACAAGTTCCTGTTTCGCCACTTCTGCACCTTTCTGGTGTGCTTTGGCGGCCTGATTGCCATTTTCCAGCTGGCCCGCCGCCGCTTCAACGACTGGCGCATTGGCCTGCTGGCGGCTTTGTGGATGCTGCTCACCCCGCGCCTGTTTGCCGAGTCGTTCTACAACGACAAAGACGCGGTGTTTATGGCCATGTTTGCCATAGCCACCAACACCGCCGTGCGGCTGCTGCTGCGCCCTACCCTGCGCCGGGCCCTGGTGCACGCCCTGGTGTGTGCCATCACCATCGACGTTCGGATTATGGGCGTGCTGCTGCCCCTGGCTACCCTGGGCCTGCTAAGCTGGCGCAGCTTTCGGGGCGAGCTGCGCTGGGCCCAGCTCGGAAAAATTGTTGCGGTGTACCTGGTGGTAATGGCCGGCGTAGTAGTGCTGCTCTGGCCTTACTTATGGCCCGCGCCGCTGCACAACTTCGTGCAGGCCTTCAAGAACATGAGTGCCTTCCGCTGGGGCGGCACGGTGCTGTACCGGGGCTCTATGGTGCTGGCTACCGAGCTGCCCTGGCACTACGCTCCGGTCTGGATGGGCATTACCACCCCCATCCTCTACCTCGTGGCCGGCCTGACGGGCATTGTGCTGGTGATTCGGCAGCTGCTGCGGGCGCAGTGGCGGCTGTGGCACGACGAAGGCGGCCTGCAGGACCTGCTGTTTCTGGGCTTGTTCTTCGGACCGCTGCTGGCCGTTATCGTGCTGCACTCGGTGCTGTACGACGGGTGGCGGCAGCTCTACTTTATATACCCGGCTTTTCTGCTGCTGGCCATACGCGGCTGGGTTGCCGCCGCCGCCTGGCGCCCCCGCTGGGCCGGCTGGCCCCGGGCCCTGTACGCGGCCACGGCCCTGAGCATGCTGATAGTCGGTGCGCAAATGGTGCGTGACCACCCGCTGCAGAACGTGTACTTCAACCTGCTGGCCGGCGCCAATGTGGGCGAGCGGTTTGAGATGGACTACTGGGGCCTGGGCTACCGCCAGGACCTGGAGTACATCATTGCCAACGAGCCCCGCTCCGTGGTGAAGGTATTTGCCCCCGGGCCCAGCCCGGCCGAGTTCAACCGGCTGATGCTGCCCGCCGACCAGCGCGGCCGCCTGCAGTTTACCGACAAGCCCGAGGAGGCCGACTACTTCATCACCAACTACCGCTGGCACCCCGAAAGCTACCCTTACCCCCACGAGGTGCACCAGGTGCGGGCCGATGGCCGGCGCATTCACTCCGTGTTCCGGCTGCGGTGGTAAGGCACGGTCCTAAGCGAGGTTAGCTGACGGCTTCACCCGGCAGTTTGGTAAAAAGCCGGCCTTGCCTTCTGTCAAAAGCCGTAGTTTTGTGGCGGCCTGTTTTGCTGTTTTTTATTTTAATCCGACTTCATTCGTGAAACACCTTTACTGCGCTCTGGCCCTTACGGCCATGAGCCTGGGCCTGGGGGCCTGCTCCACAGACAGCTCGTCGGATATGCCGACGGGCATGATTACCCGTAACGACTTCGAGAACACCCAAGGCTGGGGCGGGGCCAACGAGCCCACCGTGACAACTGAGAAAGCGCACTCGGGCAAGTACTCCATTACCGTAAACCCGCAGTATGAGTTCAGCCATACGTACATCCGCACACTGGGCCAGATGACCGGCGGCAAGCCCAAGAAGATGACTGTAACGGCCTGGGCCTGGGTTCCCGACAAGGAAAGCACCGCCGTGATAGTGGTTGATATCAAGCACTCGCCGGAAAATGGTGCCCAGGTGTTCTACGAAACCCTGGACCTGGTGCCCGCCGTGCAGGAGTTCAAGGCCTGGCGCAAGGTGAGCAAGACCTTTAACCTGCCCGACTCCATTGCCTCCACCAACCAATGCAAGGTGTACCTGTGGCGCGGCAGCAGCCCCCGCCCGGTATTTGTCGACGACGTTTCCATTGAAGTTGAGAACTAGCCACCTTCTTCGATTGGCGGCCTTGTTAAGTGCCGGCGCCGCCCTGGGCTGCTCCAAAGCAAAGCCCGAGGCTGGCAGCTGGGTAGGCGACATTGTCACCACCAGCGACTTTGAGTCGGTACAAGGCTGGGTGCCTGGGGCCAGCTCCATCAGCCGCGACCATGCCCGCTCGGGCCGCTTTGCCGACCGGGTAGACGCCAGCCACGAGTTCGGCCTCACCTTTCAGCTGCCGCTGGCCCAGGCCAGTGTGCATACGCTGAGCGGCCTCGACATCGAAGCCTGGACTTACCTGAGCTCGCTGGAAGCGCCGGCTACCCTGCAGGTAGAAGTGTGGGCCCACGGCCCGGGGCAGGACCCGGCTCCCTTGTACAGTGAGGGCCTGCTGCTGCGGGAGCAGGTTTCGGACTCCTGCAAGTGGACCAAGGTAAACAAGCGCTTTGCCCTGCGCCCGGGCATGCCGGGCGAGGCCAACCTGCGCATTTTTCTCTGGTCCCGGGGCGGAGCCAAGCCCGTGTACCTCGACGACATCCGGATAAAGGCCCTGGAATAGGCCACTCTTTTACTTCTTAATGCCGCCCATGCGTCTTGACTTCTTATCGGCTCTAACCCGGCCCCAGCTCCGCAGCTGGGGCTGGCTGCTCGGCTGCTGGCTGGCCACCTGGGCCGAGCTGTGCCTGATGACCAGCGAGATGAACTACTTTGGGCCATACTGGAGCCCGGTGGCAGTGCTGGGGGCGGGGGTGCTGCTGTGCGCCTGCGCCCTGGGCTTCTGGCTGGATAAGCCGTTGGTGTCGCTGGCGGCGGAGAATACCATTCGTCGCATCCCGGTGGCCGGGCTGCTGCTGCTGCTGGGTGACGTGCGGGTGCTCTACATTCAGGCTCCCATCATTGCCCGGCTGCCCATCGACCTGCGCTACTCTGATGTCATCACCATTCTGCAGACGTATGTGGCGCGGTTTCGCAGCGGCGAAGTGGTGTACCGCTACCTCACCAACCTGGATTATCCGCTGTTTCCCAACCACCTGCCCCTGCAATGGCTGCCCTACGTGCCAGCCGATACGCTGGGCATAGACTACCGCTGGTGGAGCATGGGGCTGCTGCTGCTGCTGGGCTTTGGTGCCTACCAGCTGCTGCTGGCCCGGCAGCCCTTTACCTGGCTTGAGTTTGGCCTGAAGGCCGTACTGCCTGCCCTGCTCATCGTTCAGCTCGTCAGCTCCAACCGCGACTTGTACTCGCTGACCTGCGAGCCCACCATTATCTGCTATTACTGCCTGCTGGCCACCAGCGTGCTAACCCGCTCGGCTCCTTTACAGGGTGTGGCGCTGGTGCTGTGCCTGCTTTCCCGCTACTCGGTGCTGTTCTGGGTGCCGTTCTACCTGTGGGTTCTGTGGCGGGAAATGGGGCGGCGCCATGCTATTGCCGTGGCCGGAATTACGGCAGCGGGCATTATCGGCATCTACGTCGTTCCCTTTCTGAGCAAGGACTGGACAATCTTCACCCATGCGCTGTCGGAGTACCGCATTGCCACCCTGGGCGAGTGGAGCCGGGGCGATGCCACGCAGGGCCCGGTTCACCTGTACAGCGGCGTGGGCATGGCGGCCTGGTTTCATACCTACGCCGGAGGAGAGCTGGCCGATAAAATTGCCCTGCTGCAACGCACCCACGTAGTACTCTCCGTGGGCGTAGTGGGCCTGGCCGCCTGGCTGTACTACCGCCTGCGCCACCGCCTCAACTATCAGATTGCTGCCCTGCTTGCCCTGAAGCTATACCTGACGGTCTTCTACACCTTCCTCCAGATTCCTTACCTCTACCTGACGTCGCTGGGGCTGTTTATCTCCCTTTTTGTGGTGATGACGGTTGGCTTCCGCCGGGCGGAGCCGGCAGGCACCGTGCGGGCATAAGCCCGGGGACCAGGGCGGCTGGTTGGGGCCCCGGCACTCCATCTTGCACCTTTATCCCATGGCTGGCGCTGTTCTTCGCATTCTCTTTCTGATTGTTGCGCTGCTAGGCCTTACCTACGAGAGCAGTACTGCCCAGCAGCGCCGCATCAACTACGCCGACTGGCGGCTGGAATGGGCCGAGGAGTTTAACGAGCCCACCGACACCCTGGCCCTGATGGCGCGCTGGCGCTTTGCCTTTCCCTGGGGCCGCAACCTGATAAATAACCTCGAAACGCAGTACTACACCGGCATTGGCGTGCAGCCCGACTCAGCCGGCACGCTGCACCTGGTGGCCCGGCTCCTTGATACGCCCATTGTCTACCAGGGCAAGCGGCTGCGCTACAGCTCGGGCATGCTGATGAGCAACCACCCCACCGACCCCGCATTCCGGCCGGCCAACTGCCCACCCGATGGCAACGGGTTCAGCTACGGGCTGTTTGAGGTGCGCTGCCGTCAGCCCCGCGATGACCGGGCATTCCCGGCCTTTTGGCTGTGGGGAGGCGCCCCCGATGAGATTGACGTGTTTGAGGCCAACCCCCACGGCTTTTTCAACACGCTCCATTCCCACACCCCCGGCTACTGGTACCCTACCCGAACCATGCGCGAAGGCTGCTCCTGCCATTTCTTTAACGTGGACTCCCGTGGCGACCTCAGCCAGCAGTACCACACGTACACGGTGGAGTGGTGGCCCGATGAAGTTGTTTTCTATTACGACGGCGTGCCCATCCGGCGGGCCACCAATCTGCTGCCCAATGGCTGCGCCATGTACGTCATTGTGAACCTGGCCATGTGGAACTGGGCTGACCAGCTTACCGACAGCCTTTCCATCGACTACATCCGGATTTACCGGCCCCGGCAGCCTCCCCAGCCGGTGGCTGTGATACGGCACGGGGGCGAAGGCCCTTTCTCCGAGTGGGAATGGGTGCCGCTCGACATCAAGCCCGGCCGCGACTCCGGCCGCCGGCAGCGCTGGCAAGCTTCTCCCACCCCCAGAGGCCGCCTCGCGCTGGAATTGGTCGACAACCTGAACCCGGTGTGTGAAATTACCCTGCCGCTGCCCGTTGCAGACGCGGGGCCCTGGGCGCCGCCCTGGATTGTGCTCGACAACGTACCCGACACGCAGCTGCACTTCACCTCCGATGCCCCCATCAGCTGGCAGCTGCGCGACCTGATGGGGCGGCCCGTCGTTACCGGCAGCATGCCAGCCGGTGCGTGGCAGCCCCGCTGGCCGGTGGTGCCCCCCGGCAGCTACGTGCTGCACCTGCGCCAGGGCGCGGCCCGGGCCTTCCACCCGGTGGTGTTTATTGCCCGCAGCCCGCTCGATGCCACTCCTGTACCCGCCTGGCTGGAGCCAGCAGCCCCAGCCGATGCAGCTCCCGGTGAGGAGCGGTAAGCGAGCAGGGCCCAGCCTTTCATTTGTATCCTTGTGGGATTGTGCTTTCCGTGCGCTATCCGACTGCCGTTTTTTTTGCCAGGTATGAAACCCCGCGTTACCCACCCTTATTCTCTTGCGGCCATAGTCGCGCTGTTTCTGCTCCTGATACAGGTGCGGCTCTGGGCGCCCTACTTCAACACGCACAATGTGCAGGCCGTGCTGACCTGGGATGCCATGGGCTACTACCTCTACCTGCCCGCCCACTTTATTTACCACGACCTGTCGCGGCTGAGCTTTATCCCTGAGATTCTAAGGGAGTATAATCCGACGGGCTCCTTCTTTCAGGCGTTTCCGGCTCCCGACGGGCCGGCGGGCGCCATGATTATGAAGTACCCCATCGGGCTGGCCATCCTGAACACGCCCTTTTTCTGGCTGGGGCACTGGGCCGCCCGGCATTGGAACTACGCCCAGGACGGGTTTTCAGCTCCGTACCAGGTTGCCATTGCCTTTGGCAGCATCGTGTACTCGCTGCTCGGGCTGGGGCTGCTGCGCCGCGTGCTGCTACGCTACGTATCGGATGTAGTAGCGGCCCTCACGCTGACGCTTATCGTGCTGGGCACCAACTACCTGCAGTACTCGGCTATCGACGGGGCCATGGCCCACAACGTAGGCTTTACGCTTTACGCTCTGCTGCTCTGGCTTACGGTGCGCTGGCACGAGCAGCCCCGCCGCTGGCTGGCCGCCGCCATTGGCCTCACGCTGGGCCTGCTGGTGATTGTGCGGCCCTCCGATATGGTGGCGGTGCTGATACCGCTGCTTTGGGGCATCACGTCGGCAGCGGCTGCCCGCGAAAAGCTGCACCTGCTGCTGCACCGCCACCGCGCTCACCTGCTGCTGCTGCTGGGCTGCGGCGTGCTGGCCGTGCTGCCCCAGCTGCTGTACTGGAAGTGGGCCAGCGGGCATTTCATCGTGTACAGCTACGAAGAGCAGGGCTTCAGCTTTCTGAAGCCGCATACCCGGCAGGTGCTGTTCAGCTTCCGCAAAGGCTGGCTGCTGTATACGCCGCTCATGGTGTTGCCGCTCGTCGGGCTGGTGGTGCTGTGGCGCCGCAACCGGGCGGTGGCGGTGCCCGTGCTGGCATACTTTCTGGTAAACCTGTGGGTGGTGTCGGCCTGGGACGTGTGGTGGTATGGCGGCAGCCTGAGCCAGCGGGCCCTGGTGCAGTCCTACGCTACCCTGGCCCTGCCGCTGGCCTTTCTGCTGGCCGCGCTTGGCCAGGCCCGGCCCGTGCTGCGCGGGGCGGTGCTGCTGCTGGCCGCCCTGCTCGTTAACCTGAACCTGGTGATGCACTGGCAGTACATGAACGGCATCATCGACAGCGAGAACATGAACCGCCGCTACTACTGGGCCGTGTTCGGCAACGTGCACCCCACCCAGGACGAGCTGAACCTGTTCGACACCAAAAACCGCCTGCCGGGCACTATCGACCGCTACAATCGCCGGCAGGTGGCCCTGCTCACCCTGGACGACCAGCCCATATCGGCCGAAACCGGCATCACGGGCGACCTTGGCTACCATAGCGCGCACTCTTACCGCAGCGAAAACGGCCGTACCTACAGCCCGACCATTGCGCTGCCGCTACGCGAAGCCGGGCTTGCCCCCGGGCAGTGGGTGCGCGGCAGCGTGCTGGTGCATGCCGATGAAGGTGCCTGGGGCCAGAAGCTGGTGGTGAGCCTGGAGCGCGGTGGCAAAACCATCATGTGGGAAAACACCCGCTTGCAAAACCGGCTCAGCGTGAGCCAGCGCTGGACGCCGGTGTGGCTCGACGTGCCGCTGCCCGCTGATGCCCGCCCCGAGGATGTAGTGAAGGTGTTTGTGCTCAACGAAAATGGCGGGCCCTGCTACCTCGACAACATTCAGCTGGAAGCCCTGGAGCCTAAATCCGGCTGGTAAGCCGCTCTTCGGCTCGGCTTGTATGGGCTTATATGCCCGACGCCCGCTAACGCTCTCAGTGGCTTTAGCGGGCGTCGGCTTAAGGCAGCGCAGCTTCCATCAGGCCCGGAGCAGGCCGTATTTCAGAATGCAGTAGATGGCCCGGAAGCCGTCGCGCCAGCCAATTTTCTTGCCTTCGGCGTAGGTGCGGCCGTAGTAGCTGATGCCTACTTCGTAGATGCGTACGTCCTTCACCCGCGACACCTTGGCCGTCACCTCGGGCTCGAAGCCGAAGCGCTTTTCTTCCAGCTGCAGGCCCTGAATGATGTCGCGGCGGAACAGCTTGTAGCAGGTTTCCATGTCGGTCAGGTTCAGGTCGGTGAACATGTTGGACAGGAAGGTGAGTATCTGGTTGCCGATGCTGTGCCAGAAGAACAGGATGCGGTGGGGGTTGCCGCCCATGAAGCGCGAGCCAAACACCACGTCGGCAAAGCCCTTCAGAATGGGCTTGAACAGCACGTTGTATTCCTCGGGGTCGTACTCCAAGTCGGCGTCCTGAATGATGACGTAGTCGCCGGTGGCTTCGCGGATGCCGGTATGCAGGGCCGCGCCCTTGCCTTGGTTTACAGTGTGTTCGAGCAGGCGCAGCCCCATTTCCGGGTAGCGGGCCGAATACGCCCGAATGACTTCGACCGAATTGTCGGACGAGCAGTCGTTCACCAGGATAATTTCCTTCTGAATATCATTCACCAGCTTGAGCTCGCGCAGCAAATCCAGAATCTGGTGAATGGTACGGGCTTCGTTGTAAACGGGAATGACGATGGAGAGCTTGTCGAACTTTACCAAAATACCTTAGAGTTAAGCAGCCGTAAAAGTAACACCGGCCCGGGGTTTTAGTACTCGGTGCTCGGTGCTCAGTGCTCGGTTCCTGGTTGACGGTTGGCTTGAGTGATATTAATCAGAAACTGAGCACTGAGCACCAGGCACCGAGCACCAAGCACTACAAGCTACCCGTGCGGCCGCCATCTACCGGCAGGCTCACGCCGTTGATGTAGCCGGCGGCGGGCGAGGCCAGGAAAGCCACGGCCGCCGCCACTTCTTCGGCCTGCCCGAAGCGCCGGGCGGGAATCAGCTGCAGCATGCCGGCTTCGATGGCTTCGGCGGCCTGGCCGGTGCTGCTGGCCTTCTTCTCGATAAGGGAGGTGTGGCGCTGGGTGAGGGTAGCCCCGGGCAGCACGTTGTTGACCGTGATGCCCTCGGCGCCGAGCTCGTTGGCCAGGGTTTTGGCCCAGCTGGCCACGGCCCCGCGGATGGTGTTGCTCACGCCCAGGCCCGGCAGCGGCACCTTCACCGAGGTGCTGATGATGTTGATGATGCGCCCGTAGCCTGCCGCCCGCATGCCCGGCACCAGGGCCTGGGCCAGCAGGTGGTTGCAAACCAGGTGCTGGTTGAAAGCCGCCAGGAAGGCGGTGGTGGGCGCTTCCAGGATGGGCCCACCAGCGGGCCCGCCGGTGTTGTTCACCAGAATCTGGAACCCGCCGGGGTGCTGGGCCAGGTAGCCGGCAACGGTGAGGGCCAGCTGCTCCGGCTTGTTAAAATCGGCTACGAGGTAGTCGTGCGCCTGCCCGGCCGGGGTGGGCAGCGCGGCGGCGGTGTCGCGCAGGCGGGCTTCGTCGCGGGCCAGCAGGGTAACGCTGCAGCCCTGCGCGGCCAGTGCCTGGGCCACGGCCCGGCCAATGCCCTGGGTGCTGCCACCCACCAGGGCGCGGAAGGAAGAAAAGTTCATGTGCGGGGTAGGAGAAAATTAAAAGTTGGGCTTAAGGTAAAGGGTGGGGCCGCAGCAGCCCGTAGCCATCGGCTACCTGCTTGCTGTTGCCAGGGAACTGGCGGGCCAGCGCCAGGCAAAAGTCGGGACGAATAACATAGGCTGCCAGCCCCCGCAGTTCCTGGCAAGCCAACAGCTTTCCCGCAGTCCCTAACCAGTATGATGCTTTAGTTTCGGTACAGCACAAAGCTGAATATGCGGTTGGCGGGCGCACCGGCGGTATCGTAGGTAAACACCGTCACCGAGCCCACGCCGGCGTTAAAGCTCACGAAGCCCGGCCCGCCAAAAAGCGTGGCCACGAAAGGAAAGTTGCTCAGGCTGGTCTGGCTCAGTCCGCTGCTGGCGGTAAAGCTGATAACATATACGCCCACGCCGGTGCGGCTGAAGGTGAAGTTGCTCGACGAGGAAAACACGGTGGAGGAGCCGCCACCGGCCTGCCCGTAAGCTGCGGCCAGCATGTTGTTAAGGCCAGTGGTGGGGGTGTGCACCTCAGTGGCGCGCAGCGAGCCGGCCACGTCGAGCAGCTCGCTCGCGGCCGGGGTGCTGGTGCCGAGGCCCACGTGGCTGCCGGCCACCGTGGGCGTGAGGCTGGTCCCGCTTTGCTTCCATTGCGGGCTCTCGAAGGCGACGCTGCCGTTGGCCTGCTGGGTGAGCACCTGCCCGGCCGTGCCGGCCTCGGCCGGGAGGATGTAGCTGCCGGCGGCCTGGGTGAAGTACACCACGGGCCGGATGGTGGAGCGGGAGCCGACAGCGAAGGCGCAGCCGTTGCTGGCTCCCGTGGTGGATATTTCGGTGGTGAGCGAGGTAGTGGTGGTAGCCACCAGGTCGTTGAAGGTGTTAAAGCTCCCGCTGTTGTCGAAGCAGGTCGACACCGCAATATTGGAGCTGCCGTCCCATACAAAAGTACCGGCGTTAAACGGCAGCGTATTCACTCCCGGCGTGGTGGAGTAGACTCCGCTGTACACGGTAGCCAGGCCGGTAGGAAAGGCCGAGCCAAAGGACGTACTCGTGGTGGGGCCAATCTGTACCGTAAAGTTGTTGTATGGCCGGGCGCTGTTCTTGGTTTCCACCTTAAACCCTACCGCCGTAATCGGGCCCGCCCGCAGGCCCGCCGCCAGCAGCTCGGCCCGGGAGAAGATAGTGGCTTGGCGGGCTCCCACCATTGCCCCGCTGAAAGGGAGGGGGCTGGTACCGGTGGCGGTGCCCACCACAAACGGTCCGGCCGTGCCCACCGCATCGGTGCCCACCTGCAGGCCGGCGCTGGGGTCGTAGCTCACGCCGGTGGTGCTCAGATACACCCAGCCCGTGGGGCTGCCGGCGTAGTACCAGAACCCCGTTTGCGGGCCGCCGCTGGCCGAGCCATCGGTCTGGTACACCAGCAGGCCCTGGGGCGGCGCGGCAATGGCTAGCCGGCGCCACTCGCTGAGGCGGGGAATAAGCAGGCCCGTATTGGCATTGGGGCTGTGGATGTCGAGGGCTGCCTTGGCGTTGGGCGTCAGCGTGCCCACGCCCACACTCTGGGCGCGGGCGGGGAGAGCAAGCCCGGTCAGCAGCAGGGCAAGCAGGAAACAGCAGGAGCATTTCATAGCGCAGTAAAAAAGGAGGTGTAAGACATGGCAAAGCACTCTGCTTTCGCGGCAACGGGCATTCGTCCTTGTTGCAAATGCTTTCGCTGGTCTTCCACCCCCGGGCCGGGCCGCCCTGAGAAGCCCAAATGCTCCTTCTTTCTGCGGCGTAGAGCCGGCTCCCAGAAAGTCTTAGATTTGCTGAACCTCTCACCCATGCCCACCCGCCCTATGATTACCCGCCCCTTCAACTTTCAAAAGTGGATTGACGAGCACCGCCATTTGCTGAAGCCCCCGGTGGGCAACCAGCAGGTGTTTAAAGACAACAAAGACTTTATCGTGATGGTGGTGGGCGGCCCCAATGCCCGCAAAGACTACCACGTGGATGCCGGCGAGGAGCTGTTCTGGCAGATTGAGGGCACCATGACCGTCAAAATCATCGAGGACGGCCAGCCGGTCGACATCACCATCGGGCCCGGCGAGATGTTTCTGCTGCCGCCCTACGTGCCCCACTCCCCGCGCCGCCCGGCCGGCACCGTGGGCCTGGTGCTGGAGCGCTACCGCGAGTCCGACGAGCCCGACGGCTTCCAGTGGTACTGCGAAAACTGCGGCCACAAGCTCTACGAGGAGTTTGCCGTCATCACCGACATCGTGGCCCAGCTGCCGCCCATCATGAACGCCTTCTGGCAGGACGACGCCAAGCGCACCTGCCAGAACTGCGGCACGTACATGGAGGCCCCAGGAAAGTAGTTGTCAGTTGCTCGTTGTCAGTTGTCAGCCTTGTTCTGACATCAGCTTTATCAGCAATAACTGACAACGGACAACTATCAACTGACAACTAGCCTATGCTTAGCATCGACATCCACACCCACATCCTGCCCGAGCGCTGGCCCGACCTGCGCGAGCGGTACGGCTACGGCGGCTTTATCCGCCTCGAGCACCACAAGCCCTGCTGCGCCCGCATGATGCAGGACGACAAGTTTTTTCGGGAGATACAGGACAACTGCTGGGACCCGCAGGTCCGGATAAAGGAGTACGACCAGTTTGGCGTGCAGGTGCAGGTGCTCAGCACCGTGCCCGTGATGTTCAGCTACTGGGCCCGCCCGCTCGACTGCCTCGACCTGAGCCAGCTGCTCAACGACCACATCGCCGGCGTGGTGCAGCGCTACCCCACGCGCTTCGTAGGCCTGGGCACGCTGCCCATGCAGGCGCCCGACCTGGCCGTGCGGGAGCTGGAGCGCTGCATGAAAATTGGCCTGGCCGGCGTGCAGATTGGCTCCCACATCAACGAGTGGAACCTCGACGCGCCCGAGCTTTTTGAGGTGTTTGCGGCCGCCGAAGAGCTGGGTGCCTGCGTATTTGTGCACCCCTGGGACATGATGGCCCAGCAGAAAATGCCCAAGTACTGGCTGCCCTGGCTGGTGGGCATGCCCGCCGAAAGCACCCTGGCTTTGTGCTCCCTCATCTTCGGGGGCGTGCTGGAGCGCCTGCCGCGCCTGCGCGTGGCCGTGGCGCACGGCGGCGGCTCCTTCGCCAGCACCATCGGCCGCATCGAGCACGGCTGGCACGTGCGCCCCGACCTCTGCGCCGTCGACAACCCCCACAACCCGCGCAACTACCTCGGCAAGTTCTGGGTCGACTCCCTGGTGCACGACCCGCTCATGCTCGACTATTTAGTGAAAACCCTGGGCGCCGATAAAATCACCCTCGGCACCGACTACCCCTTCCCCCTGGGCGAGCTGGAGCCCGGACAGCTCATCAAGTCCATGCCGTTTTCGGATAAAATCAAGGAGCAGATGCTGGGGCAAAATGCCCTGGACTGGCTGGGCCTGGGCCGCGAGCAGTTTGTACAGGGTGGGAAGATGCGGGTGGCACAGTAGCCCCACCCCTAACCCCTCCCCTATGGGGGAGGGGAACCTGACGATTATGAAGTTAGTAGGGTGCACAAACAGAGTTTTTACCACTGCTAACGCCATTTTTTCCAGAATGAACGAGAGCCCGCCGGCAAAGGCTCCCCTCCCCCGCAGGGGAGGGGCCGGGGGTGGGGCTCCGTGCCGATATTTGCCCCGATGACTTACTCTTCCTCCCCCGCTTTTGCCGCCGAGATGGACGCGGCCGACGCCCTGGCTTCCTTCCGCGCTGAGTTTCACATTCCGCCCGGGCCCGACGGGCAGCCCTGCGCCTACTTCTGTGGCAACTCCCTGGGCCTGCTGCCCAAAGCGGCCCGCGCCGCCGTGGAGCAGGAGTTTGCCGACTGGGAGCGGCTGGGCGTGGAGGGCCACTTCCACGGTACCTCGCCCTGGATGCACTACCACGAAACCCTGACCGGTGCCACGGCGCGGCTCGTAGGCGCCAAGCCCATTGAGGTGGTGGTGATGAACAACCTCACCGTGAACCTGCACCTGCTGCTCATCACGTTCTACCGCCCCACGGCCACACGCTACAAGATTCTGATGGAAGGCGGGGCTTTCCCCTCCGACCAGTACGCCCTGGAAAGCCAGGCCCGCCTGCACGGCCTCCACCCCGACGACGCCATTGTGGAGCTTGTGCCGCGCCCCGGCGAGCACACCCTGCGCACCGAAGACATCGAAGCGAAAATTGCCGAGCTGGGCGACTCCCTGGCCACCATCCTTCTGGGTGGGGTGAACTACTACACCGGGCAGGCCTTCGACATGGCCGCCATCACCCGGGCGGGGCACGCTGTGGGCGCCCTGGTGGGCTTCGACCTGGCCCACGCCGCCGGCAACCTGCACCTGGAGCTGCACGGCTGGGACGTGGACTTCGCCTGCTGGTGCTCTTACAAGTACCTCAACTCCGGCCCCGGCGGCACTTCGGGCGTGTACATTCACGAGCGGTTTGCCCAGCGCCCCGACCTGCTGCGCCTGGCCGGCTGGTGGGGGCACGACCTGTCCGACCGGTTTCAGATGAAGAAAGGCTTCCGGCCCATGGCCGGCGCCGCGGGCTGGCAGCTCTCCAACGCCCAGATTTTTCCCATGGCCATTCACCGCGTCAGCATAGCCATGGTGGACCGCGCCGGGGGCATGACGGCCCTGCGCCGCAAAAGCGAGCAGCTCACCGGCTACCTCGAGTACCTGATTGAGCAGCTGGGCCTGCCCCGCACCAGGCTGGAGATTATCACCCCCGCCGACCCCGCCCAGCGGGGCTGCCAGCTCTCGCTGCTGGTGCACGAGCGCGGCCGCGAGCTGTTCGACTTCCTCGCGGCCCGGGGCATTATTGCCGACTGGCGCGAGCCCAATGTCATTCGCCTGGCACCCGTGCCGCTCTACAATACGTTTGAGGACGTGCGACGCGCCGGCGAGGCGCTGCGCACCTTTACAATGAGCAATGAACAGTGAGCAGTTACCAATTCCCGGTTACGCTTTTTTAAATTGCTCATTGTTCATTGATAACTGTTAACTGAATACCATGGAAGACTACGCCGCCAAAATGCAGCTCAAGACCGACGCGGCGTTGCGCGAGTACGTGACGGGCTACCAGCAGTACCGCGAAGACGCCGTGCTGGCCGCCTTGGCCGAGCTGCGCCGCCGGGGCCAGCCCGACCCGCAAGAACCCGAGCTGCGGCCGCTGCTGGAAGCCGGCGCGGCCCGGCAGCGCCTGGCCGAAGCAGCCGAGATTGAGCGCCTGCGCGTGGAAGCAGAAGCCAAAGCCAGCCAGAGCGACGAGGCCGATACCCCCGAGAGCGCCGAGGCCGAAGATGCCGACTCCCCCAGCCTGTACTCGCCCAGCTCCATTCTGATTTTTTCCATGCTGCCCATCTCCACCATGGTGGCCGGTGGCGTGCTCATGTGCCTGAACCTGTACCGGGTGGGCAGGAAGCGGGCGGTTGTCGGTCTGGCGCTGTTTATCCTGGTCTACTTTTTTGCGGGCTCGGCGCTTATCAACTGGGCCGTGTTTCAGCACGGCCTCAACCCGGTGTGGGCCATTCTGCTGTTTAACCTGCCGGCGGCCCTGGTGTATGTGCTCTGGGTGTGGCCCCGCTACATTGGCACCACCAGCTTCCGCAGCCGCAGCACCCTGGTGCCCATTATCGTGTGCTTTGTGGTGATGTGGGGGCTGAACCGCCTCACGCCCTACCTGCTGCAGCGCCAGCCCAAGGAGGTGCAGCAGCAGCTCCGCCAGATGATGCCGCCCGAGGAGCCCGCCAACTAAGCGGCTCTGCCCGTAACGCGGAATTCCAATCCGCGCCCCGCAAGCTGCAGCTTGAAGCTGGCCCACGCCCTTCAATACAATCTGGCCACCTCTTCCGCTGCCCTGTACACCACCATGCCCCTGGTTTGTCTTCCCCTGCCCCAAGCCAGCCTCTGGCTGGATGCCGACTTCCTGGCACCCGCCGAGAGCGAAGCGCTGCTGGCCGAGCTAACGGCCACCGTAGCCTGGGAGCAGCGTAGCATCCGGCTATACGGCAAAGAGCTGCCCCAGCCCCGCCTCACGGCCTGGCACGGCGAGCCCGAAGCCCGCTACACGTACTCCGGCCTGCACTGGGAGCCCCGCCCCTGGACGCCCGCCCTGCAGCAGCTGCTCCGGCGCGTGCAAGCCGCCAGCGGCACCCAATTCAACAGCGTACTCCTCAACCTGTACCGCGACGGCCGCGACAGCATGGGCTGGCACGCCGACGACGAGCCCGAGCTCGGTGCTGCCCCCACCATTGCCTCCCTCAGCCTGGGCGCCACCCGCCGCTTTCGCCTGCGCCCCCGCCCGGGCGTAGCAGCCGAGCCCCTGGGCCTCGACCTGCCCAGCGGCAGCCTGCTGCTGATGCGGCCGCCCACCCAGCAGTTCTGGCAGCACGCCCTGCCCAAGACAGCCCGCCCGGTGGGGCCCCGCCTCAACCTCACGTTTCGCTGGGTAGGATAAAGCTGACAGCACGAAAAAGCCCCGGCCAGTAGCTGGCCGGGGCTTTTTATTAGCGGGAATTCCGCAGCGCTTACTTGATGTCGAACAGCAGGCCCACGTACACCAGGCGGCCGATGCTGGGGGCGCCGTACACCTGGAAGTTGGTAGCGTCGAGCAGGTTGGTACCGCCGGCCTGCAGGGTGGTGTGCAGCTTGGAGAAGGTGTAGCCCACCTGGGCATCCACAATCTGGGTCGAGGGTACGTCGCCGGTGGCGAAGGTCGACTCGTACAGGTAACCATCCACCCAGCGGTAGTTGGCGTTGTAGCTCAGCTTGTTCTTCAGCACTTGGCCATCTACACCGATGTTGAACTTGTGCTTGGGCGTGTTGAAGTACGACTGCGTGCCTTTCTTGTCGAACTCCTCTTTGTTCGTAACCAGGTTGTTGTAGCTGTAGTTACCGGTCAAGGTCAGAGCCGGCGAGAAGCGGTAGCCCAGCGTTCCGGCGGCGCCCTGGCTGTTTACAGTCTGCTCAACGTTGGTAGCAATCTGAATCACGCGGGTATTGCCGGCACGGAACTGCGAGGTAGTCAGACCTGTCCGGAAATTCGCTGCCGTGGTTGAGCTGCCGTCTACGTTGCCGATAAAGTTCTGCGTAGCAATGAAGTTGTTGTAGGTATTGTAGTAATAGTCGAGGTCGACGAACAGCTGCTTGGTAACCTGAGCACGGTAGCCTATCTCAATGCTGTTTACTTCTTCCAGTTTTAGCGACGCGCTGCTGTAGCGGTAGTTGTTGAGCGTAGTCGTCAGGTTAGCTTCGTTGGAAGGTGCGAGGAGCGCGGGGTTAGCGGCAACGGCAGCAGCAGCCGACGTAGTGTAACCCTGGAAACCACCGCGCACGTTGCCCAGCAGAATGGCACGGCCCACGTCCAACTTGATGTACTGGTCGTTCTGGGTGGGAGCCCGGAATGCGCGGCCGTAGCTTACGCGGAAGTTGTGCTGCTTGTCGCCACCGGCCGAATACACAATGGATGCGCGGGGCGAGAAAGCCGTGTTGAAGTTCTTGAACCGGTCGATGCGGCCGGCAGCGGCCAGCTTCAGACGGTCATTAAACAAGGCCTTGCTCAGCTGAGTGTAGGCGCCGTACTCGTAGTTCGGAATCCGGTCGCCATCCTTGGTGTCCTCAAACAGGGAGCCATCAGAGCCCAGCAGGTACTGGCGGTAGGCACCACCCACAATTACGTCCACCACATTGGTGTTGAAGTTGTACTGAGCACTACCGTCGTTCAGGATAGAGCGCAGAATTACGCGCGCACCTTGACCCGGCGTGGGGTTATGAACGAGTTCGTTGCGGGCGGCCTCGAACTCAGGAGAACCGGGGCGGAGCACCGGAGCGTTGGCATTAGCAAAGTTGCGGGCAGCCAGAGCGGCAGCCTCGGCATTTCCGCCATTGGCCTGAAAGGCTTGGTTATACACTTGGGCATACGTGCCGAAGTAACGCTCAGCATAGGTTCCGGGGCGAGTACCACCCATGCCATTAGGTACCATAAAGCCCGGGGCTATTTTGGTTTGCAGGAAGGCGCCCAGGAAGCCCAAGTTATAGGAGCCATCGGTTTGCGGGTCGCGTCCACCGGAGAAGTCACGGGTGGTGTAACCACGCACAAACCAGTTGCGGCCTTCCACTTGCAGGCGGGCCTGGTGGGCACCGCTGTTGATGAAGCGGTAGCGGCTTGCGCTCTGGTAGGTGGTGTTGGCTTCGGCGTACTTATAGTCGGCAGTAGCCTTGATGCGGTTGGTGAGCAGTACCGACAGGCTCGGAGCGATTTTGTAGGAGTGAGTGCGGTCGTCGCCGGCAATCAGCTCTTTTTCCGTATAGCCGGGCAGGAACACCGTTTTACCATTCAGAGCACCACCTGATGCTCCGAAAGTGTTGCCAATGTCACCATAGCGGCTCACTGCATCATAGCCAAGGTTAGAGCCAACAGGGTTATTTACAGGTTCAATTGCCTTATCAGTGGCATTTTCATTGTTAGCCAGGAAGTCGTCGGCCCACATAGCGCCACCAGCAATTTTGAAGGCGACACGCTCGCCGAACTTCTGGGCATAGCGGAGCTGCAGGTCGCGCATGTTGCGGTTGCCGCCGCGTACCCGCACCGTCAGGCCGGGGTCTTTGAAGGGGTCCTTGGAGTTGGTGAGCAGCACGCCGTTGAAGGCGTTGGCGCCGTAGAGGGCCGAAGCCGGGCCGTGTACGATTTCGACGCTGGCCACGTCCAGAATCGGGGCGCCCAGCAGGTTACCGAAGTTGCTGGTCAGGCTGGGAATGGACGTATCCATGTAATCAGCCAGCTGAATCACGCGCTCGGAGCGCGAGGAGTTGAAGCCGCGGGTACTGAAGCTGGTCGACAGCATGCTCGAGCTGCTGATGTCGATGGACTTAAACCGGGCCAGGCCGGCCACCAGGTCGGGCGTGGTGATGTTCTCTACCTGCCGGCGGTCAAGCTTTTCGATGGTTACCGGCACCTGGCCGATGTTTTCCTCGATACGCGAGGCCGCTACTACCACCTGGTCCAGCATAGCACTGGGCTTTAACACTATCGAAATAGCGTTATCCGGCTGGCTCAGGCTTAGCTCCTGGGTTTCGTAGCCAACGAAAGACACCACCAGTACAACCGGTGGATTGGCGAAGTTGGCCTTGCGGATTTCAAACTGCCCTTCTTCGTTGGTACTACCGCCAACGTAGGTGCCCTTAATGAAAACCGTAGCGCCGGGCAAAGGCATGCCCGACTCCGCTTGAACGGTTCCGCTTAGAACCTGTTCGTTTTGTGCCCAGGCTCCGAAAGAAGACAAAAGGCACATCAATAGAAAAATGTACAGCTTATGCATAAGCAGAAATAATGAGGTGTGATACAAACATAAGATTAATTTTTGGAAAGCCCATCTAAAAAGCATTCAGGCGGGGTTTCAAAAGTTTTTTTAGAATTATTCCAAGCAAGCATCTCACTAGTATCGAATATCAGGATGCCCCGTAAGCAATACATCGCCTTCACCGCCGACTATGTAATGTCCAATATGGAGCGTAGCCGAGTGCGTATTGGCGGTGCTTAACCGGAAAGGGAGAGCAAGGGAGCTGGCGCCTGGCGCGGCGCCTCAGGAGCCGCGGGCGTACCCGAGCATAGTCGACTGCTGCTGCAGGGAGAAACATTGCTACCATCTTGCAAATGTCGGTAGGGGCATAGGGCGCTGGCTTTCGTTTCCGGCCAACGAACGTCTTCACCCGGTGAGCGGTGCGGTTGGCTCGCTGGGTGTAGCCACGGCTGGCCGCCGGGCAGCGCCGTCTGATGGGGCCTCCGTTTTTATCTGGTCACAATCAGACACTAGTAGTATCAACCGGCTACCTTCGCCAGCGCACCGCTCCTTCACCATTTTTATGCAAACCATCCTTACTTACCTGAGCCGCACGCTACGGGCCACCGCCCTGGCCAGCGCGGTGCTAATTGCTCCCGCCACCGCCCAAACGGCCACCTGGCAGTGGGGCCTGCAATCCACCAACCCCACCCCCACCGATGGCAGCCTTTGCGATGGCAATGACGTAGCCACCGATGCTGCCGGGCGGGTCTACGTTGGGGGGGTTGCCGAGGGCTTCCAGTCTACTATGCTGGCCACGCGCAGCTTTGGCAGCGCGGGCTCCATCGGGCCGGGCCGCAACGGCTTTATTGCCCAGGCCACGGCGGCCGGCAGCTGGGCCTGGCTGGCGCCGGCCACAGCGCTCGGAGCCGACGACAGCGGCGAAACCAGCGCCACGGTAACGGCCGTGGCCGTGGCGGCGGCCGGCGACGTGTATGCGGCGGGCTTTGCGCGGGGCAGCAGCCTGCGTATAGGAACCGTGAGCCAGGCCCTGCCCGGCACGGGCCGGAGCATGTGGGTAGCCCGCCTCAACAGCAGCGGCGTGTGCCAGTGGGTGCGGGTGGTAGAAAGCCTGCCCTCTCATCCTAAGCTAGCCTACGACCCCAGCACCGGCGGCGTGGCGCTGGCCAGCACCTATTATGGTGCGGTCAGCTTTGGCACCTTCGCGCTCCCGGCCCCGGGCAGCGGCAGTGCCCTGTGCGTGGCCCGCCTCAGCCCGGCCGGGCAGTGGCAGCATGCCTCGGGGGTTACCGGCACCGCCAACCTCATTAGCCAGGTGAGCGTGGCCGTGGGGCCAGCCGGCCAGGTGGCCGTGGCCGGTGCCCAGCGCACCGGCACCCTCACGTTCGGGGCTCAGTCCCTGACCGCGCCGGCTGGTGCCGATGCCAGCTTCTTCGTGGCCCAGCTAAGCCCTGCCAACCAGTGGCAGTGGGCCGTAGGCAGTAGCACTGCCCCCGGTACGAGCACCAGCAACAGCGCAATAATTGCGTTTGGAGTAGCCTACACCCCCGGTGGAGCCGTGTGGATAAGCGGACGCGGCACAGGCGGCACCACGGTGGGCCCGGCAACCCTGGCGGTAGTCGCCGGCTCGGGCAGCACCAGCTATGCGGGCTTTGTGGGGCAGCTTTCGGCCAGCGGGCAGTGGGGCACGGTGCAGCCGGTGGGGGCCAGCGTGCCCGGCCTCGTCGCCATTGGCCCGCTGCGAACCGATGGAAATGGCAACGCGGTGGTGGTTGGGGGCCTGCGCGGCTACAGCAGCGCCGCCACCGCGGCCCTGGGCAGCACTACGCTCAGCGCCCCGGCCAATGGCCTGCTGCTGTTTACGGCTTCGCTGAATAGCACCGGGCAGTGGCGCTACATAGGTGCTATGCCGACGCCGGCGGTATTGGGCGGTCTCAACCCCGTGGCCCTGGCCCTCGACGGCGCAGGCAACGCCTACGTCACGGGCGGCCTGAGCGGGGCACTCACCGTGGGCAGCTCCATGCTTAACGGCTCGTTCAACCCCAACAGCGGCAACGGTTTCCCCGGCAGCGATGCCATGCTGCTGCGTCAATCCAACGCCACGGTGACTGCTGGCCGCGCCGCCGCAGCCGGCAGCCTGGCGTTGGCCCTTTCGCCCAACCCGGCCCGCGACCTGGTCACGCTGCGTTTCCCCGCCGACGGCCCTGCGCCGGGCGTAGTAACGGTGCTTGACGCGCTGGGCCGCACCGTGCTACGGGTGCCCGTGGCCGCCCATGCCGCGGCGGCCACCCTCTCCGTAGCCGGCCTTGCGGCGGGCCTGTACACGGTGCGGGCCGGCGCGGCCACGGGCCGCCTGGAGGTGGAGTAGGCGGGTTTCCCAAATCAAAAGCTGCCTTAGCCGGGTTAGTAAGGAGGTGTATTCCGCAGCTGGCCGAGCTGCAGGACCTCGCCGAATCGGCGGGGGCGTAGTAGCTTCGTTTTTTGGCGGGGCTACCACCGCATCACCCATTCACCTGCCTATGTCCGACCTCTCCTCTTCTTCTCCTGCCGCCGAACCCCTCACCGTGATGGGGGCCGGGCTGGTAGGCTCCCTGCTTTCGCTGTACCTGGCCCAGCGCGGCCACCCCGTCCGGCTGTTTGAGCGCCGGCCCGACCCGCGCCGCACGGGCCAGCTCGAAGGCCGCTCCATCAACCTCGCCCTGTCGGACCGCGGCTGGCGCGCCCTCGAAGGCGTGGGGGTGGCCGATGCCATTCGCCAGGTGGGCATACCCATGTATGGCCGCACCATGCACGACGTGCACGGGCAGCTTACCTACCAGCCCTACGGGCAAGCCGGGCAGGCCATCTACTCCGTCAACCGGGGCCACCTCAACCGCACCCTGCTCGACCTGGCCGAGGCCCATTCCCAGGTGCAGGTCAGCTTCGGGCAGCAGTGCCTGCACCTCGACCTGAAAGGCCAGCAGCTGCAGCTGCTCGACACGGCCAGCGGCCGCGAGCACACCGAGTCCTACACCCGCCTGTTTGGCACCGACGGCGCGTTTTCGGCCGTGCGCGGGGCCATGCAGAAAACCGACCGCTACGACTACTCCCAGCACTACCTCGAGTACGGCTACAAGGAGCTCACCATTGAAGCCGGCCCCGGCGGCAGCTGGCTGCTGGAGCAGAACTCGCTGCACATCTGGCCCCGCGGGCAGTTTATGATGATTGCGCTGCCCAACCTCGACGGCTCCTTCAACTGCACGCTGTTCTTTCCTTTCGAAGGGCCCGTCAGCTTTGCGGCGCTGCAAACGCCGGCGCAGGTGCAGGAGTTTTTCAACCGCGAGTTTGCCGATGCTCTGCCGCTGATGCCCCACCTGACGAAGGAGTTTTTTGAGCACCCCACGGGCTCGCTGGTCACCATCCGCTGCTTTCCCTGGAAGTACGACGATGACGTGCTGCTGCTTGGCGACGCCTCCCACGCCATCGTGCCTTTCTACGGCCAGGGCATGAATGCAGGGTTTGAAGACTGCACCGTGCTCAACCAGCTGCTCGACCAGCACGGCGACACCGACTGGCCCACCATCTTCAGCGAGTTTCAGGCGCAGCGCAAGCCCAACGCCGACGCCATGGCCGACCTGGCCGTGTACAACTTCGTGGAGATGCGCGACCGGGTGGCCGACCCGCGCTTTCTGCTGCAGAAAAAAATCGAAGCCAAAATCTCCAGCCTCTACCCCGGCCGCTGGAAGCCGCTGTACGCCCAGGTCACGTTCTCGCACACGCCCTACGCCGAGGCCTGGGCCGCCGGGCAGCGCCAGGATGCCATCATGGCCCGCCTCATGCCGCACATTCAGACGGAAGCCGACTTCGACACGCCCGAAGTGCAGGAGCGGGTGCGGCAGGAGATGGAGCAAGTGGCGGGAGCGTAAGGCGAAGTGGCCGGGCTCCGTTTATTCAGTTAAAAGTGAAGAGTTAAAAGGCAGAACGTCCTTTTAACTCTTCACTTTTAACTCTGATAAGAGGAATCGTTTAGCGGCGGGCCAGCTCTTCGGTGTTCACGAACAGCTGCTGTTCGACCAGCTCCTGGCGCAGCTCCAGGTACTGCTGAAACTGCCAGGCGTTGAGGATGCGGCCGGCGGCCAGCATATGGCGGCGCTGGGCGCGGGCAATGTCGGAGGGTGAGTCGGCCAGGGTAAGGGCCTGCAGCTCGTGCTGGGTGCAGGCCTGGAAAGCCAGTACCTGGGCCGTGGTCAGGCGCAGCTTGTCCTGCAAAGCCAGGGTAGCCTGGCGGGCGTGCTTGGCCTGCACCGAGGGCCCGGAAACCAACAGGTCGGCACTGCTTTCGGAGCGGGCGCCGGGCTCAAATCCAGTAGCCAGGGCCACCCGGTCAGCCACTACCAGAAACAACAGAACGAAGAGCGTACGAACCGAAAACATGAACTGATAATTTTAAGAGAAAGAAACTGTAGCAGAAGTACCCTGTGTTTGCGCTTTTGTTGATTCAAAGCTAGCGGATGCGCCGGCGGAACGGGGAGTTATTTGGGCCGATGTGATTATTCGCCCAGCGAATACTTTCTTTATACCGGCGAACGGAAAACCACCACCCTCCCCTTTTTCGTACCCTCCTTTCATACTTGCCTTATGCTAAGCTGTGCCATTATCGACGATGAGGAAATCAATCGATTAACCCTCGAGCATTACATCAGTCTGACTCCCGGCCTGCAGCTGATGGCGTCGCTGGCCGACAGCATTGCCGGGCTGAAGTATTTTCAGGAGGGCAACCGCGTCGACCTGCTGTTTCTGGACATTGAGATGCCCCACCTCAGCGGGCTGGATTTGCTGCGGGCGCTGCCCGATCCGCCCGAGGTTATCATCACCACCGCCCGCCAAGACTTTGCCGTGGATGCCTTCGAGCTGCAGGTAGCCGACTACCTGGTGAAGCCCTTTGAGTTCAGCCGCTTTACCCAGGCCGTGCAGCGGGTGCTGCAGCGCCGCCGCCCCGCCGCGGCACCCATCGCCGAAGCCGCACCGGCCTCGACCGACCTGTTTGTGAAGGTGAACAGCAAGATGGTGCGCGTAAACTTCGACGAGGTGCTGTACGTGGAAGCCTTGTCTGACTACGTGAACATCGTCACGCCCAAGCAGAAGTACATCGTGTACACCACGCTGAAAGGGTTGGAATCGCGCCTGGCGCAGTTTCCCAACTTTGTGCGCGTACACCGCAGCTACCTGCTCAACACCCAGCACATCGAATCCATCGAAGACAACACTGCCAACCTCCGGGGCGGGCACTACGTGCCCATTGGCAAATCGTACCAGGAAGGCTTCTTCAAGAGCCTGCAGAAGATATAAAGCCCTAGTAAATTAAAGCAGCCTGCCGCGGCAGGCATTCTTAGGGTAAGCGGCGCGGTACCGCGCGTGGCTTCCCATTATAGCAAGCAGTGATTTGTGGTGATGTTCCTGGAACACGCCATAAAGTCACTGCTTTTTTGCTGCGGCCCTTCTCCTGCCCACAAATTCCGCAAGGGTATCAGGGAGAGGCCATGAGCCACCTGTTGAGGGCCCAGCCCCCTGGCTGGCACTCCCTAAAACGCAAATATTTTCAGGGAACAAGCAACCACGGCGTCTGCTCACCCCTCAAGGCTTGTGACCACGGCTTAACTTGCGGCCCGGCACTGCTTTCCACCTTTCCCAGCTATGAGGCTCCCCACTAATATTGCGCTTTCGGCGCTGTTGTGCCTTTTCATGCAATGGCAGCCCGCAAGGGGGCAGTCGGCCACGCCCGAGCCGGCCCTGGCCGCTTCCGTAGCGGCCCTGCAAGCCCGGTATGACGAGTCGTTCCCGGGCCAGCCGCAGCTCTACAGCGGCACTGAGTATGTAGACTACTCCAAGCGCTACCACGCCCGCATCGGCCACCAGTTTTTTCTCGATGCGGCCCCTTTGCCGGGCAGTGTGGAATACGACGGCTACCGGCACCGCAACGTAGCCCTGGCTTATGACCTGGTGCGCGACAAGCTGCTGCTAACCCAGCCCGGCAGCCCCATCCTGCTGCAGCTGGTAAGCGAGCGGGTAAGCCGCTTCGACCTGGCCGGCCATCGGTTTGTGCAGCTGCTGCCCGACAGCACAGCGGCCAGTGCCATGCGCCCGGGCTACTACGAGGTGCTGGTCGACAGCGCGAGCCAGGTGCTGGCCAAGCGCAGCAAAACCATGCAGCAGCTGCTGGTGAACCGCAACATCGACGTCAAGTTTTCGCCGGCCGACAAGCTCTTCGTGCGCCGGGGCGACACCTACTATCCGGTGAGCAAGAAGAAGGCGGCGCTGCATGCCTTTGCTGACCGCAGCAAGGAGATGCAGCAGTACGTGCAGGAGCACAAGCTTTCCTTCCGCAAAGACCAGCTCGAAGCCAGCCTGGTGCTGCTGGCCCGCCACTACAACCTGCTGGCAACCCGCTAGCGGCCGGCAGCGCCTTTGTACGGGGCGGCCCTTTTATTGCGTTGACTATCCCTTTCCATGAAATACGCTTACGCGCTACTATTTACCTGTGGGCTGCTGCTTTTTCACCTGGCCAGCTACGGGCAGCAAACCGAAAAGCTGGTGAGCGGCAACTTCACCCACGTACCCTTCGAGCAGTTTGCCCGGCAGCTGGAAATACAAACTAACCTGCGCCTGTACTACGACCCGGCGACGGTGGACAGCCTGTATGTGACGCTGCAGGCAAGCGAGCGGCCGGTGAGGGAGGTGCTGGCCCAGGCCCTGCGCAACACGGCGCTGCGCTTTGTCATCGACGACGAAAACCGGGCTTTCGTGTACCGGGGCAATGCCGACCCCACCCTGCCGGACTACTTCCTGCGGCAGGCCACGGCCGCCGAGCTGGCGGCGCGGGCCGAGGAGCCCGCCGCCACGCCCGCGCCGGGCAAAACCCGCAGCCTGGCCGGGGCTGCTTCCAAGGTGCACGAGGTGGGCCCGCCCGGCAAGCCCGGCGCCCGCGCCACCCTGGCCGGCTACGTGCGCGAGCTCAAAAACGGGGAGCCGGTGATTGGGGCCGCCGTGTACGTGGAGTCGCCGAACGTGGGCGCCAGCACCAACCAGTTTGGCTACTTCTCCCTCACCCTGCCCCCCGGCCGCTACGAGCTGAAGGTGCGCGGCGTGGGCATCAAGAGCACCCGGCGCCAGGTGCTGCTGCGCAGCAGCGGCAAGCTCGACATTGATGTGGAAGAAGACATTGTGCCGTTGAAGGAAGTTATTGTGGAGGCTGAGAAAGACAAAAACGTGTCGAGCACCCAGATGGGCCTGGAGCGGCTCGACATCAAAACCATGCGGCAGGTGCCCACGGCCTTTGGCGAAACCGACATCCTGCGCGTGGTGCTTACGCTGCCGGGCGTGAAGAGCGTAGGCGAAGGCAGCACCGGGCTGAACGTGCGCGGCGGCGCCACCGACCAGAACCTGATTCTGTTCAACGATGCCACCTTGTATAATCCCTCTCACTTGTTTGGGTTCTTCTCGGCCTTCAACCCCGACATCCTGCAGTCGGTAGAGCTTTACAAGAGCGCCATCCCGGCCAAGTACGGCGGACGCCTGTCGTCGGTGCTCGACATCAGCACGCGGGAGGGCAACAAGAAGAAGTTTTCGGGCGCGGGCGGCATTGGCCCCCTCACCAGCCGCCTCACGCTGGAAGGGCCCATTGTGAAAGACAAGAGCGCCTTTATTGTGAGTGGCCGCGCCAGCTACTCCGACTGGCTGCTGCGCCAGCTGCCCAACCGCTCGTTTCAGCAAAGCTCGGCTTCGTTTTATGACGTGACGGCCCACCTCAGCCACCAGCTCAGCGAGAAGGACGCGCTGTATGCCACGGGCTACCTCAGCCGCGACCGGTTCCGCCTGGCCAGCGACACCACCTACCAGTACCTCAACCAGAGTGCCAGCCTGAAGTGGCGCCACCACTTCACCAACCAGCTCTCGGGCGTGCTCACGGGCACCTTCAGCCACTACGACTACGACATCAGCAGCACGCAGAACGCCGTGAATGCCTCGCGCCTGCAGTACAGCATCGACCAGAGCGGCCTGCGCGCCGACTTCAGCTACTTCCCCAACGGCAAGCATACCGTGGAGTTTGGGGCCAGCGCGCTGCACTACAACATCGCCCCCGGCAGCCTGACGCCGGTGGGTGAGGAGTCGCTGGTGAAGGCCAACGTGCTGGCGCGGGAGCAGGCTGTGGAAAGCGCGGCTTACGTTTCCGACCGCATCGAGCTCAGCCCGCGCCTGTCGCTGTCGCTGGGTTTGCGCTACTCCCTGTTCCACGCCCTGGGCCCGCGCGAGGTGTACCAGTACGCGGCGGGCGAGCCGCGCACCGAAGCCAACATCATCGACACGCTGCGCTATGCTCCCGGCAAGGTGCTGGCCACCTACCACGGCCCGGAGTACCGCGCCTCGGCCCGCTACTCGCTTACCGACAACTCCTCGGTGAAAGCCAGCTACAACCGCACCCGCCAGTACATTCACCAGCTCTCGAACACGGCCTCGGTGTCGCCGGCCGACATCTGGAAGCTGAGCGATGCCCAGGTGAAGCCGCAGGTGGGCGACCAGTTCAGCCTGGGCTACTACCGCAACTTCAAGGCAAACACCATCGAAACGTCGGTGGAAGCTTACTACAAGGATACCCGCGACTTTGTGGACTACAAGGGCGGGGCCACGCTGCTGCTCAACCGCCACATCGAAACCGACATCATCAACGCCGAGGGCAAGGCCTACGGCGTGGAGCTGTTTGTGAAAAAGCTGACCGGCAAGCTCAACGGCTGGATAAGCTACACCTACTCCCGCTCCCTGGTGCGGGCCAACGGGGGCACGGGCAGCAGCGAGCTGATAAACGGCGGCCGCTACTACGCCAGCAACTTCGACAAGCCCCACGACGTGACCCTGGCCAGCAACTACCGCTTCAACCGCCGCTTCAGCGCCTCGCTCAACTTTAACTACAGCACCGGCCGGCCCATTACCCTGCCCCTGGCCAAGTACAACGTGGGCAACTCCACCCGGGTGTTCTACTCCGACCGCAACGCCTACCGCGTGCCCGACTACTACCGCGTGGACCTGGCCTTCAACATCGAAGGCAGCCACAAGGCCAAGAAGCTGGCCCACAGCTCCTGGACGGTGGGCGTGTACAACCTCACCGGCCGCAGAAACCCCTACTCGGTGTACTTCAAGTCGGAAAACGGCCAGATAAAGGGCTACCAGCTTTCCATTTTCGGGCAGCCCATTCCCACGGTTACCTACAACTTCAAATTCTAGATGAGCACTGTCTCCTTTTCCGTGCGGGCGGCTTTGTGCTGGGCCCTGCTGCTACTGGCCGGCTGCGTCGACCCCTACATGCCCGACGCTATTACGGTGCCCACCAACTACCTGGTAGTGGATGGATTCATCAACTGCAACGGCGTGTCGGAAATCAAGCTCTCGCGCACCTACAATATTTCCGCCTCCACCCCGCCGCCCCGCGTAAGCCTAGCCACCGTTTATGTGGAAGAAGAAAGCGGCCCGCGCTACTTACTGCGTGAAAGCCCGGTCGGCACCTATACATCTTCCGCCCTGGTACTCAACCGCGCCAAGCGCTACCGCCTGCGCATTACCACCAACGGCGGCAGCGACTACGCTTCCGAGTTCGTGCCCGCCAAGTTTACGCCCCGCATCGACAGCATCAGCTGGAAGGCCGAGGATACGGGGGTAGGCATTCGGGTGAACAGCCACGATGCCAGCGGCACCACCCAGTACTACAAGTGGGACTACGAAGAAACCTGGGAGTTTGCGCCGCTGGTCAACCCCATTCTGGAGTACGCCAACGGGCAGATTATTCCCATCCGCACGCGCTACCCCCAGCGGTGCTGGCGCAATGCCAGCTCCACGGCCATTACCCAGGCCAAAACCACCAACCTGAGCCAGGACGTGGTGTCGAACTTCCTGCTGCTGACCCTGCCTCCGAATGCGGAGCGGCTGCGCTATAAGTACAGCATCCTGGTGCGGCAGTACGCCCAAACCCGCGAAGAGTACGCCTACTGGGACTTGCTGAAAAAGAATACCGAGAACATCGGCACCCTGTTCGACCCCCTGCCCTCCCAGCTGACCGGCAACATCCGCTGCCTGAGCAACCCCGAAGAGCCCGTGCTGGGCTTTATCGGAGCACACTCAGTAGAGGAGAAGCGCATCTTCATCGACCGCCTGCGGCTGCCCTTCCCCTGGCGCATGCTCAGCGGCTACGAAGACTGCTACCCGCCCGACACCGTGAAAGCCCCGCAGAGCGTGTACAACGTGCTGGAAGCCGGCCTTATCCCGGTGTTTCTGTCGTCGGCCGGCTACGTGGTTTCCACGGTCGACTGCGTGGACTGCCGCCGGCGCGGCACGGCTACGCGGCCCGCTTTCTGGCAATAGCTTCTCGTTGACTTCCCTACTTTCTGAGCTGATGGGTACTTGGAACAGAACGCCCCGTTTCCGCACCACCACCGGGCTGCTGCTGGCCCTGGGCCTGGCTTGCAGCGCCCCCGCCCGGGGGCAGGCCGACTCGCTGAGCAGCCTCAGCCGCCGCTTCGAGCGCTACCAGCAGGGCGCCCTGCCGGAAAAGCTGTTTCTGCACCTCGACCGGCCCCTGTACCTGAGCGGCGAAACCATGTGGTTTAAGGTGTATGCCGCCGAGGGCACCCACGCCCGCCCCCTGGCCCTGAGTACCGTGGCCTATGTGGAGGTGCTCGACAAAGACCAGCGGGCGGTGCTGCAGGGCAAGGTGGCCCTGCGGCAGGCCAGCGGCCACGGCTCCTTTACGCTGCCGGCTACGCTGCCCTCCGGGGCCTACACCGTGCGAGCCTACACCAGCTGGATGAAAAACTTTGGGCCCGACACCTTCTTCCACACCGATGTGACGGTGGTGAACACCAGCCAGGCCTCGGGCGCGGCACCGGCCAAAGACTCTACGGCCTTCGATGCCCGCTTCTTCCCCGAAGGCGGCAACCTGGTGCGCGGCATGGCCTGCCGCGTGGGCTTTAAAGTGACCGACAGCCACGGCCGGGGCGTAGCCGCCGACGGCAAGCTGCTGCAAGCCAATGGGCAGGTGGTGGCTACCTTCAAAACCCAGCGCTTCGGCATGGGCAGCTTTGAGTTTACGCCCGACGCTGGCGCCCCCTACACCGCCGTGCTGACTTTGCCCAACAAGCAGGTGCTGCGGCGCGCGCTGCCGGCGGCCTACGAGCAAGGCTATGTGCTGCGGCTCAGCAGCAGCCCCGAGCAGCTCAGCCTGGCGGTGAGCGCCAGCAGCAGCCAGCCCGAAACGGTGTACCTGCTGGCCCACGCCGGTCAGAAAACGGCCGTGGCTGCCCGGGCCACGCTCAGCAATGGCCGGGCTACGTTCACGGTTCCGAAAAGCCAGCTGCTGCCGGGCATCACGCACTTCACCCTGTTCGATGGCGCGGCCCGCCCGGTATGCGAGCGCCTCTATTTCCTGCCGCCCCCGGCCCAGGCGCTGGTAAAGGCCCAGGCCGATAAAAGCCAGTACAGCGCCCGCGAGAAGGTAAGCGTGCAGCTGGCCGCCGCCCAGCCCAATCAGCCCGAAACCAGCCTGTCGATGGCCGTGTACCGGCTCGACTCCCTGAACAGCACGCCCGGCCCCGGCATTGAGCACTACCTCTGGCTGAGTGCCGACCTGAAGGGCCGCATCGAAAACCCGGGCTTCTACTTTTCCGGCTCGCCGGAAGCCAGCGAAGCTGCCGACCAGCTCATGCTTACCCAGGGCTGGAGCCGCTTCCGCTGGGAAGAGGTGCTGGCCCGCCCGGCCAAGCCCCTTCCCTTCCTGCCCGAGCTGAACGGCCCCGTGCTGCAGGCCCGCCTCACCCAGCCGGCCACCGGCAAGCCCTGCCCCGGCCTGACGGCTTACCTGTCGGCCCCCGGCCCGGCTGTGCGGCTCGGCAATGCCCTAAGCAATGCCGAAGGGCTGGTGCGCTTTGAGATGGCCGCTTTCCCCGGAAGCCGGGAAGTTATTCTGCAAACCAACCCGGCCCAGGACAGCACCTGCCGCCTGGCCGTGCTCGACCCTTTTGCCGCGACCTTCGCCGCCCGCCCGCTGCCCGCCTTCGGCCTGAGCGCGCGCTTTATTGGCGACTACGCCCGGCGCCACCTACAGGCCCAGCTCCAGACGGTGTACCACGGCAAAGCGAAAAGCCGCCCCCTGCCCCCTGCGCCCGACAGCCTGGCCTTCTACGGCAAGCCCGACGCCTCCTACCTGCTCGATAAGTACACCCGGTTTCAGGTACTGGAAGAAGTGCTGCGCGAGTACGTGCCCGGGGTGATGGTGCGCAAGCGCAAAGACGGCTTCCACCTGCAGGTGTACGACAATGCCAGCCGCGTGGCCTTCAATGAAGCGCCCCTGGTGCTGGTAGACGGGGTGCCCATGTTCAACACCAACAAGGTAATGGCCCTGACCCCGCTGAAGCTAAAGCGCCTGGATGTGGTGACCAGCCGGTTTATGCAGGGCTCGGAAGTCTTCCACGGCGTGGTGAGCTTCAGCACCTACCGGGGCGACCTGGAGGGCGTGGCCCTGGATGCCCGGGCCCTGGTAGCGCAGTACGAAGGCGTGCAGATGCAGCGCGAGTTCTACGCCCCGCGCTACGACACGCCCGAAGCCAGCCGCAGCCGCCTGCCCGACCTGCGCAACCTGCTGTACTGGAATCCCAATATCACCTTAAGCGGCACTGCCCAGCGCACCCTGGACTTCTACACCGGCGACCAGGCCGGGCGCTACCTGGTGGTGCTGCAGGGCCTGGCCGCCAACGGGCAGGCCGGCAGCCGCAGCTTTACGCTGGAGGTGAAGCCGGCTCTGTAAAAACGCCATTAAAAAGCCCTACGCCCTGGCCGCTGACAGCCAGGACGTAGGGCGTTTTCGTGCCCCATGCTTTGCCTCTACTCGATAGCAACGCGCCGGGTAACGGGGCCGCCGGCATAGTCGACGCGCAGCACGTACAGTCCTGGCGCCAGGGTTGCCGTGCTCAACGTCAGCTCATCTGTCGTGGCTGGTTGTGCCAGCACGGCTTTGCCAACAGCATCAAATAAGGTAACCCGTTGAGGCTGCGCTTTGGCTTCCAGCCGCAGGTGCAGTACGCCGTGGGCAGGATTGGGCCATACGTGAAGGCCGGCCTGGCTGCTATTGCCTTGCTTACCTCCCAATGCTCCTCTGGCTAGAAACCGCACCAAGCCCGTTACGGGCTGGCCTGCCGCCTCCAGAAAGTAGCCCCCGGCCACAATCGCGCCGTCGGGCTGCACCAGTACATCATTTACCTGGCTGAGCTCGTTATAGCCTGGCAAAGCCGCGCTGCCTGGGCCCGTCGACAGGGTGTTGGCATTAAACGTCGCATCGAGCTGCCCATTTGCTTCAAGCCGCGCCAGCAGATTGGAGGGGGTGCCAGCCTGGCTGCCCTGCCTCATGTAGCCACCCACCACAATGCGGCCGTCGCTTTGCACGGCCAGCGCGTTTATGCCCGACTCCAGATTCGTTGGGGTAATAATGGGCAGGAACGGCGAAGCAAAGCCTGGGACAGCGCCCCCGGTAGCCGTGATGGCGGCCATCACCCGGGTATCGGTGAAAATACCGCCGGCCACATAGCCGCCAGCAGCAGCGCCCGGCGCAATTACATGCGGCCCGTAATGGTCGGGTCCGTTCCCGGCCGTGTTGACGTAGGTAAAGCTGGGGTCGGGCACCCCATTGGGCAGCAGCCGCGCTATTCTGTTCTGATAGGGATTGGAGCCGCCGGAGGATACCACGGCTATGATATTGCCACTGGCTTCCACCATTCCACTGACCACGACCGGCTGGTTGGCAGCCGGTGCGAACGTGGCTTCCACGCTGCCATCGGCATTCAGCCGGGTAAGATTGGGCTTGCCTGCCGCATCTGCGAAGCGCCCTCCTACCAGTATCTGCCCGTTGGCCAGCGCGGTGAGCAGGGTAATGCCGCCGGTGCCGTTAGAGCCCGGCGCGAGCATGGGCGCGAAGCCGGCATCGGCCGTCCCATCGGTGTTCAGCCGGAATGGATTGACCGCCCCACTGGCTGCCACCAGCACCCGGCCATCGGCCTGCACGGCCAGGGCCGATGGGTACCAGTCGGCATTCGTAGACTGGCGCCAGGCGAAAGTCCGGTCGAGCTGCCCACTGGGCAGCAGGCGGGCAAGGTAGTCGGTTAAGTGCCCGTCGATGGAGTTGAAGCGGCCCGCGATAAGCAGCTTGCCGTCGGCCTGGCGCACCACCTTGCTCACCGAGGCAGGCCGCTGCAGCAGGGGCGCAAAGCCGGCATCCAGCCCGCCCCCATTCTGCACCAGGGCCACCGTACGGCGCTGGCCCGCGAAGTTGCTGATGGCGCCCCAGGTCAGGAAGCTGCCGCCGGCCAGGGGCCTGACGCCGTATAGAAAGCCATTGGGGCCGCTGCCCTGCTGAAACGTGGCGTCCACGCTACCATCGGCTTGCAGCTTCACCAGCTGACTTGTGAAGGGCAGCAGGCCACCAGCCGACGTATGGGGAACAAGCAAAGCCATAATCTGCCCGTTCGACAGTACTGCCACCTGCTGGCCGGTGCGCCCGGGGAGGCTGGCCACAGTCGAAAGGCCGGGGTCGAGGGCGCCGGTGGGTAGAAGCCGCAACACGGGCTGCTGAGCCGCAAACCGGCCGCCTACGAGTAGCGCCCCATTGGCATCCAGGGCAAGGGAGGTAATGTAAGGCGTGGTATTGTTGTTGGCAGCCACGCTGAGGCCCGATTGAAAGCCAGCATCGGTACTGCCGCTGCTGGTAAGGCGGACAACTCCGCTTCCGTGAAACACGCCGTTTACATTGCTTATGCCCCCGGCCAGAACGATTTTTCCATCCGGCTGCAGCAGCATCTTTACCACCGAGCTTGAGCTGAGGCTTACGTTGAAGCTGGGGTCGGGCGAGCCGTCGCTCTGCACCCGGAATAATTCGAAGTCGTGGTTGTTGCTGCGCAGGTACACGCCCAGAATCAGCACCTGCCCATCGGGCTGCGCGATGGCCTGCCTCACCTGCGGAAAGGTGCCGGCAGCGGGCAGTACCAGGTTGAACGAGGGGTCGAGGCTGCCATCCGCATTAAGCCGAAATACGAACTGCCGCTGTACGCTCCCGGCCAGGTAATCGCCCACTACGAGCAGCTGCCCATTAGCCAGGGGCTGCAGCTGCTCGGCCACGATTCTCGCGCCGCTCAGGCTTTGCCTGAACCCCGGGTCTTCTACACCGGCGGCATCGAAGCGGGCCAGCCCTTTGCCGGGCTGCCCGTTTGTGCGGGTGAACCTGCCGGCCACTACAAACTGCCCGTTGGGCATCTGGGCCGCATCGCTGATGCTTGCGGCCCCATAAATTTCGGGAATGTGAAAGGCAGGGTCCAGTACCTGCGCCAGGCTTGCTGCGCCAGGCATTCCGCAGAGTAATAAAAGGCCGGCCAAAAATTGTAGGCCTTTCCGACTAGCAGACCGGAAGGGGGTGGGTAATAAGGTTTGTTTCATATTGAAGTAGTAAAGCAGGACAAAGCTCATCTGCCAAACGCAGCCATCCGTGGCGAGATTGTCCCCAACAGGCAAAAACTTATCCCTCCACCCCCTTCTGCCGTACTTTCGCCTTATGACCGACACTGCCGCTTCCAGCCCCAAAAAGCTTTTCCTGCTCGACGCCTTCGCCCTTATCTACCGCTCGCACTTCGCGTTCAGCAAAAACCCGCGCATCAACTCCAAGGGCATGAACACCGGGGCCGTGCTGGGCTTCACCAACACCCTGGTGGAAGTGCTGCAGAAGGAAAAGCCCAGCCACATCGGCGTGTGCTTCGACGCGGCCAAGAAAACCTTCCGCCACGACCAGTTTGCCGAGTACAAGGCCCAGCGCCAGGCCATGCCCGAAGACATTGGCGTGGCCATTCCCTACATCAAGAAAATCATTCAGGCCTTTCACATTCCCATCCTGATGATGGACGGCTTTGAGGCCGACGACGTGATTGGCACCCTGGCCCAGAAAGCGGAGAAAGAGGACTTCGAGGTGTTCATGATGACGCCCGACAAGGACTACTGCCAGCTGGTGACGGACAAGATTAAAATCTACCGCCCCGCCTTTATGGGCAATGCCGCCGAGGTGCTGGACGTGGACCACGTGCTCAAGCGCTTCGAGATTGAGCGCGTGGAGCAGGTCATCGACATCCTGGGCCTGCAGGGCGACGCCTCCGACAACATCCCCGGCATCCCTGGCATCGGCGAGAAAACCGCCAAAACCCTGATTCAGAAGTATGGCTCGGTGGAAAACCTCATTGCCAATGTGGACGAGCTCAAGGGCAAACAGCAGGAAAACGTGCGCAACTTCGCCGAGCAGGGCCTGCTGAGCAAGGAGCTGGCTACCATTCACGTAAACGTGCCCCTGGACTTCGAGCCCGACAAGCTGGTGCTGGATGCTCCGGACGAAGCCAAGCTGCGCGAATTATTTGACGAGCTGGAGTTTCGGCAGCTGGCTGCCCGTGTACTGAGCGGCGGCCGCGACGACCGCGCCCCGGTGGCCCCGGCAGGCCGCGGCGCGCGCCGGCCCAAGGTGGCCCCGGCGGGGCAGGCTTCGCTGTTTGGAAGCCCCGGCGATGAGGCCCTGGCCATCGCCAGCGAAGAAGGCGAAACCGGCCACTTCGGCGCCCCCAGTGGGCCGCGCCGCCGGCTCGAAGACGTGCCCTACAACTACCATTTGATGGACACGCCCGAGCTGCGCAAGTCGCTGCTGGAATTCCTGCTGCAGCAAACCGAAGTCAGCTTCGACACCGAAACCACCGGCCTCGACACCATGACGGCCCGGCTGGTGGGCCTGAGCTTCTGCTGGCTGCCCGGCGAGGCCTACTACGTGCCCGTGCCGCCCGACGACCAGGCTGCTACCCAGGCCATCGTGAACGAGTTCTGCCCCTTCTTCGAGGCCGAAAGCATCCTGAAAATCGGGCAGAACATCAAGTACGACCTCACCATTCTGCGCCACTACCAGGTGGAGGTGAAGGGCCCGCTGTTCGACACCATGCTGGCCCACTACCTCATCGAGCCCGACATGCGCCACAACATGGACGTGCTGGCCGAAACCTACCTGCACTACGAGCCCATCTCCATCCTGGCCATCATCGGGCCCAAGGGCAAAAAGCAGAAGACCATGGCCGACATTCCCCCGGCCGAAGTGAAAGACTACGCCTGCGAAGACGCCGACGTAACCCTGCAGCTCAAGCACGTATTCGAGCCCATGCTCAAGGAGCTGGGCCTGCTGCAGCTGCTGAACGAGGTGGAGAACCCGCTGGTGCCGGTGCTGTCGGCCATCGAGTACGAGGGCGTGCGCATCGACTCCGGCGCCATGAACGAGTACTCGGCCCAGCTGCAGGGCTACATCACGGAGCTGGAAAGCCAGATTTTCGCCGAAGCCGGCGGGCCCTTCAACATCGGCTCGCCCAAGCAGCTGGGCGAGGTGCTGTTCGACAAGCTGGACCTGGGCAAAGGCAAAATCAAGAAAACCAAAACCGGGCAGTACGCCACCGGCGAGGAAATCCTGAGCCAGCTGGCTGCCGACAACCCCATCGCGGCCCTCATCCTGGAGCACCGCCAGCTCACCAAGCTGCGCTCGACCTACGTGGAGGCCCTGCCCCAGCTGGTGTGCGAGCTGGATGGCCGCGTGCATACCAGCTTCAACCAGGCCGTGACGGCCACCGGCCGCCTCAGCTCCACCAACCCCAACCTGCAGAACATTCCCATCCGTACCGACAAGGGCCGGGAAATCCGCAAGGCCTTCGTGCCGCGCGACGAGCAGCATGTGCTGCTGGCAGCCGACTACTCCCAGATTGAGCTGCGCATCATGGCCGACTTCTCCGGCGACAAAACCATGATTGAGAGCTTCCGCCAGGGGCTCGACATTCACGCCAGCACCGCCAGCAAGGTGTTCAAGGTGCCGCTGGAGGAAGTGGACGGCAACATGCGCCGCAAAGCCAAGATGGTGAACTTCGGCATCATCTACGGCATCTCGGCCTTCGGCCTGGCCCAGCGCCTGGGCATTGGCCGCAAGGAAGCCACCGACATCATCGAGGCCTACTTCGCCGAGTTCGGCGCCGTGAAAGCCTTCATGGACGAGAGCATCAACCGCGCCCGGGAGCTGGAATACGCCGAAACCCTGCTCAAGCGCCGCCGCTACCTGCGCGACATCAACTCGCGCAACGCCACCCTACGCGGCTACACCGAGCGCAACGCCATCAACGCCCCCATCCAGGGCACCGCGGCCGACATCATCAAAAAGGCCATGATTGACATCTACGCCTGGCTGCAGGAAGAAAAGCTGGGCACCAAGATGATACTGCAGGTACACGACGAACTGGTGTTCGACGCCGTGCAGGAAGAAGTGGAATACATCACTCCCAAAATCAAGGAGCTGATGACCCAGGCCCTGCTGCTGCCCCGCGGCGTGCCGCTGGAAGTGGAAGTGGGCACCGGCAAGAACTGGCTGGAAGCGCACTAAACCAGTGCATTAGTTGCAGCAATCTAACTCTTTCGCCGTGGACCTTACTGCTCTTCATCAGACTTTGAGCCAGCGCCGGCGCCCTGAAGATGTGGCCGAGATGCTGTTGCCGCTGCTGGAGCAGCACCTAACGCCGCCCGAGCTGGCCACTTTAAAACGCGCTGCGGGTAATTCACTCCGACGCAATGCGTGGCACTATACGTCCATGATGGAAGACTTTGCTCGGCCAGCAGGAGCAAATAAGCAGGCCGCTAAAGCCGCCGAGCTACTTGAATATCCGTTGCCGGCTGCCTCTGATGCCAGCATTGCCGATTACGCAGACCCGGAGCAGGTTCGGCTGCTGCTACAAGAGCTGAGCCCACGTCTGGCTAAAAACATGGGGCACAATAACTACCTGACTGACCGGCTGGACCGCAAAGCCCGGCAGGCCGCTGGCTTGGGTGACTTGTCGCGCCGACAATACAACAAGCGGTTTAGGGCTTTACGGCATTTGGAGGAAAAGCTGCAGCAGCTTGTGTTTACCAGCCAGCAGCACCAGCTGCAAATGGTTAGCAAGCACGGCTTCGCACACGAAATAGCGTATGAAGACTTTAGCCGCGACCTATTCAGCGCGGCCTTCATTGCGTACTATACAGCCCGCTGTAATTTGCGGAGCGAGTTCACCAACCAAAGCCAGGAACGGCCATTCAACACGGTGGCTGATATGCTCTTTCGCCGTTGCCGGGATGGGCAGCCGCCGGTTTCGGCTCTACGCCGCTGGGTAACCGGTGCGCTGCCGCCAACTGGCTCCAGCCCTGCGCCGGCCTGGTGGGCTATAGCGCAAGTATACCCCGCGCCGCAGGTGCTAGCCCAACTGTCGGATGAGCAGAAGGGTGAGTTACTAGGCCGCTGGACGGCCCTATTGCAGGAATTAGCCGATGTGTTGCGTCATACCTGGGCCGCCAATACTTTCCGGCGCGACTCTATGGTGGTGAAACGAGGCGATGATTCTTCCACCTGGAATATCACCGCTGGCGCCTGGAACAAAGCCCGCGACAATTGGATAAACCTGCTTTATGCCTTGGGCATGGAGTTCGTGCTGGAAGACCTGTGTCCAGGCAAGGTGCTACGTCTGATGGCAGCCGATGTAGTAGCCTGGCACCAGCAAACTGGAGGGCAGCTAGACCCCAACACGCTGGTATGGGCTGACCTGCCTTTACCCTGGGAAGTTCTTAACGGAACCGCTACATGCACTCGCGAAACCGTGGCGGCGGCCTGCGCTCGTGCCGGCCTCAATGCGGCCAAATCTGGCTGGCTGGCTCCGCGCCCTCATCAAGTGGTGCCGTTCCGCCCCACACCTGAGCTGGTACATGGGGTAAGCGTCAGTAATCCGTATCTTGCCTTGGTACTACGTAAAAACAAGGTGTTTTCTGGCAAGTTGCTTCCTGACTTTTAGTGGATTTCCCCAAAAGGATAAAGTAGCTCAGTGGAAGAGCGCCCGGCTCTTACCGGGTGGACGCTGGTTCGAGCCCAGCCTTTATCCCGTTTCTGGCATAGCTCAGTGGAAGAGCGCCCGGCTCTCGGTCCGGGTGGACGCTGGTTCGAGCCCAGCTGTCAGAACTTTGTTCACCGCCCACGTCGCCGCATGCGTGGCCAAATGCAACACGGCTCGCGCCTGCGCACACTGGCAATTCACCCTCGACAAGACCAGTGTCAAGCTAGACCGACCCTACCAGAAGATTAAGGCAGATAATTTTCTTAATTGAGCAATAGCTCAAATTGCTAACCTATCTTATGAGTTAATATGTGCTGCAACTTTTAATTAAAGCACTGCTTCCCTATTTATTACCAATAAATAAATTATTGCAATACATTAATTTTTTTTATTTTGCATTATAAAATTTTATAATCCCAAATATTTACACTATATTTGAAATAGGATTGCACTTCCCTTCCACATTGGTGCATGTTCTCTCCATCGGCATACTAGCCATGGAGACATCTAAGTTCTTCTACCGAACTCCCGGGCACCTGCCCCTACAGGTCTTCGATGTTCGCATCCCCATCAGTGGACTGCCCGCCAGTTTCTGGCCCAGTCCCCTTGCGTCCATCGGTACGTAGCTGCTTCTGAGCTACGTTGTGTTCCCTCGTGGGAAATGTTCCACTGCATGGGTAGATTACTGGTAGGTGCGTTATTCATGACGCCGCCACTAGCACGATATGGCCGAGAAATCGCGGCCTTTTCTGGCCCGGCTACTTCTAAGTCCGCCGCCCTGCCGCAGGCTACCCATCATTCCGCTTAACAGCATCAGCACCTCCAGGGTGCTTAGGGTTTGCCGCGTCATCAATTCATGATGCGGTGTGGCTTACACATGCCTGCCCACTGCGGCAGCTGACTTCCTATACCCCACGGGTTTCTTTCTACCTCGCATGATTGCACGCATACACCCCTTCTTTCTAGCGGCCTGCCTTCTCCTTAGTCTGGCGCTGACCGTACAAGCCCAACAAGTCTACCAGGCAGAATCGGCGGTATTGCTCAACGGCCCCACGGTTGGCAGCAGCGGTGGTATTACTTACACCGAGCACATTACCCGGCGTGGTTCAAGTACCGTTTCTGGTACTACGGCAGTTCCTGGGTCCTCTGTCACCTTTGCCTCGGTTATGGTGGGGGAAGCCAAAACGTACGCAGTGGACTTCCGGTACGCCGCTGCTCGCCCCTATGCATCGAGCCTGAGCATTTATGTGAACGGCACTGACGTCACGCAGGCACTTTTTCCCTCCACAGGCGACTGGTCCATGTGGGCAACCCATACCGTGGCACTGAATCTACGCGCCGGTACTAACACGGTGATGCTACGCTACGATGAAGACGATAACGGCTGGATAAACCTCGATTACATTGAGGTAAAGCCCGAGGCCAGTGCTGCCCACTACAAAAACGGAGCCGCCCCCACCGCCGGGTGGTTTCCTCAGGAACTATCCGTGGACAAGTTCACCGGCACTGCGCACCTGTTCCTGCCGCTGCACACAGTGCAAGCCAATGGTGTGGCGCTGCCGCTGGGCCTGGCCTACGCCGCCACCGGGGTGAAAATGAACGACCAGGGCAGCCATGTAGGCATCAATTGGGCCTTAACGGGCGAAGTCAGCATTAGCCGGGAAGTGCGTGGACTACCCGACGATATTGCCTATGTGGATGCTGCTGAAAAACGCTACGGGTGGCTAATGTATCCGACTCCCACCCAGCCTACCTCCGGGCTGACACCTGATGCCGTTATCAATGCTGTGCCCAATGCCCCAGCGGCGTTTTCTGCGACGGCCTGCACGGCTACCGAAGCGACGGCCTGGCAAGCGCTTACCCAGCATGGTAGCCTGGAGCACGGGCGCCCCACTCCCCGTACCTGGTACGATACTGAGCCGGACATATTTCATTACTCGCTGCCGGGGCACTCCGGCAAGTTCGTGTTCGATGCGCAGGGCAACGTCCGCACCATTCCCTTCGACCACATTACCATTACCCCCGTCCGTGACCCCACCAATGCGGCCACTGGCATTGCCAACTTTGTCATCCGCACGGCTGATGGCACTCAGTACCACTTTAATTTCCAGCACCGGGAGATAGTGACGAAGAAAGTGGTGAGAAAAGTAGTGGCTCCTACCTGCTTTCTGCGCGACTATTGGCTGTACAATCTGCCCGATGCCAGCCCGAGTGTTGTATATGCGTCTGCGTGGAAAGCATCGGATATTACCACCGTTGCAGGTGAGCGACTTGAGTTTGATTATTTCGAATCGTCTGCCTCAGAAGACCCAGTGCTGTCACTGCGTGAAGTGGCACGGGGCACGGACTGGACGGCCACCGTGGAAGAATACCGAACCCAGGTTAAGACGACCAAACAATATTTAACATCGGTTGCCTCCCCAACTCTGCGGGTGAAGTTGAACCTTGTGCCATTCAGTGAGGCATATGCGCTGCGCTCAGTGGAAGTGTTTTCCACCGCCAACTCTTCCGCCAGCCCCCTGCTGCTTCGCACCTACCTTCTCGACTATTACACTGCCCGCCCGCGCTGGGCCGAATTCAGCGACTACTCTCTTCCCCGCCAATTCCTGCGCCGCATTCAGCTGGTTACTGAGTGTTCCACCCAGCCACTGTACGAGTTTGCTTACGACCGTGTGGAAATTGTTCCGGGCAACAATCCCAGTCTTACCCGCAGAGACCGCAGAACGGTAGTGGACCTGCCGGCCCCGGCAACCGGCACGGGTGAGCAGGACTACTGGGGCTACTACACCCCCAACGGCAGTCAGTTTCTGATTCCAAAGCTGTTTGTCTATCCCCGGCTAGCCACCAACCCCGCTTCGTTGCCTGGTGCTCCCTACCGGCTGTACGAGGCCACTGGGTCAGCAGAGGCCGGCGTGGGTTTCACCTTACCCGGAACCGACCGACGGCCGGCGGCCTATTTCAACTTTACCCCTGCGCTTATTGGGGCACTGACTACCATAACAGCTCCTGGTGGCGGCAAAGTGCTGCTTGAGTACGAGCCTCACCGTTTTTACGACCGGCTCGCAGCCCAGTCCTACCCCGCTGGCGGCACGCGCATTCGTGCCATTCGGGTGCAGGACCCCATCACCGGCATCGAAGCCCGGCGCGAATACAGCTACCAGGAAGCCGATGGCAAGTCCAGCGGCGTGCTGTTGCGGATGCCTCGCTTCGCTTTTGCCGTGCCGGCAGCCGGGACTTCCCCCCAACAGCAGTGGACCGCCGCGACGGTGCGGTCTGGAGAGGACTTGACGGAAGACCCATTTGAAACAAGGGCCCTGGGTTACCGCCGGGTAAGCGAACAGATGACGGGAAAGGGGCAGGTTGTTACCGAGTACCACGTTCTGGGGAGCGCCGATGAGAACAGCGTTGCGTCCGACCCAGCCGCAAACATTCCCTTCTCGTGGATGCGGCCCATCATGGGCATAGCCCGGCAGGGCGGTTCTGCGGGGTGCCCTGACCTCTCCCCCTTACAGGCCGGAACGGGCCTGTACCCCTTCGCCCCGCCTACCAATTACGATTTCCGCCGGGGCTTACCCCAGCGCATATCCTACCTGGCCGAGCCGGCCAGCGGGTCCACCCCGGCCTTGGTTCGCCAGGAAACGTTTGCGTACGAGTACCGCAACCTGGAGCGAAGGGGCCTGGGCTTGGTCCAGGGGCTAGCTTACGAGCTTCTGTCGGGCGGCAGCAGCTCTGCCTATGCCTACGCTAAGTATCCCATCTTAACCGATTTTCTCTATGCCATTCGGCATCAGACCGAAACGCTTCCTTCGAGTGGGATAGCAGCTAACCAGACGGATACCTGGTACAATTACAATTCACAAGGGTGGTTAGCTGGTCAGGGAAAAACCAATAGCGATGGCAAGGGCTACCGCACGCGCTACAAGTACCTGACGGATTATCCCCTGACGGCCAGCCCTGCCAACACGGAGAAAGGCAGGCTATACCAGGCCATGCGGGACCGGATAACCCTGTCTGCTGAGAAAATCAGCGCCACTCCGGTTGAGGCTATCTCCGAAATTGTTGCCGGACGCAACGACATCCAGTTTGCCGGCGCCACCCTACATACGTTTGCCCTGGCTTCGGCAGGGACCGGCATGCCCACCCGACCCTATCAGACCCTACGCTGGCAGCCAGCCGGGCCGTTGGTCCTTTCTGCCGGGTACGACTCTACCCGTGTGGAGCTTACTGCTGCCGGGGCCGAGCTACATATAAGCCCCCGCTTCCGGGTAGCATCGACGCTGCTGGAAACCACCCCGCAGCTAGCACCGCTCACTACCCGAAACACTGCCGGGCGCCAGCTTGCTGCCGTGCACCTGGGCTACAGCAATACCTTGCCCGTTCTGCAAATTGCCAACGCCCAGGCTTCGGAAGTGGTGTTTTCGGATTTTGAATCCCTAAAGCCGTTTGCCTTCAGCGCTTCGACCGGTACTACAGTGGCTAAGTCGGCCGCGCGCACGGGGAGTGCGGGCCTGGAGCTAGAAGCGAATGCCTTTCTAAGTGCACAGCTGCCGTCTTCCGCCGCCCCCGCTTACCGGCTGAGCTTCTGGGCACGCCCGGCAGCAGGCACAAGGCCCACCATCACTATCACCGTCACCGGTGGAGCCGGTGGAATCCCACCTGCCCTCGCGCCGGTATCCATCGCGTCGGGTAATGGACAATGGCTGTTGCATGAAGTCGTAGTCGACCTGAACGGCATTCCGCCAGCGAACCGCAGCAGCTTTACCTTAAAGCTACTAACCGATGCTGATGTGCAGGTCGACGACGTACTCTTCCTGCCCAGCAGTGCCGCCGCCGCCAGCACGACCTACGATTTAATAAAAGGCAAGACCTCCGAAACGGATGAGCGCGGCCAAACACTCTTCTACGAGTACAACCCAATGAGCGAGCTGGTGCGGGTGCGCGACCACAACCAGGCAATTGTGAAGCAAGTGGAAAAGGTTGTTGCTGGTCGTGTGCCGGTGCTCAAGCCCTCGTTTGTCGTTTCGGGGGCACTTCATGACCGAGAGCAAATCACTTTTACTACCTGCTCCAGCTCGGGAAACCTGTCTTATAGCTGGGATTTTGGTGACGGTACAATCACGGGGCCTGGTTCGAATTCAAGTGTCCAGCATTCGTTCAACACCGGAGGCCTGGTGCGTACTTACGCCGTTACGCTTTCTGCTCGCGTGCCTGGGCAAAGCAACGTCTATACCTCCACTCAGTATCTCGAAATCACGCCCGCGCCGGTCTCAGTGGGCTCGTGTACCACTGGTATTATCTCCGTTGACAACTGCGGCGTGCTGCCCGATGTTATTACCGATACCTGCGACCCGTCTTATATTCCTCCTGCGTCGAGACCTGCTACGAACACCTATAGTGTAGATATACAAAGAGGCTCTGGCCTTGTGTATGTCTGGAGGTTTCAGGAAGCGCCCAGCACCGTAACAGCGGTACAGCCTCCCTGGCAAGTCCTGGCTGGTCAGTCCTCCTCGTTCATTACCGTTTCAACCCTGGGTTCCATTGGCCGGCGCACCTATCAGTGCACCATCTACAATACCAGCGGTGTGGCATTGGGCAGTTCCCAGCCATTCTCGATACTGTGGTACAACAGCCAGAACGACCCTAATACAATATGTAATCCGGCCGAATAGCCTGCCCGAAGCTTCTGTGATGCTTGACCGCGGCTATTCAACGAAGCATTAAAAGATGCTTCGACCAGCTCAGCATGGCACCCTATGGGGAGAGGCTGCCAATTCTTACATCCCACTACTTAATAAGGCATTAGCCTAAGATATGAAGCCATTTCTACCATGTGGCCACACCACGTTGCTTATTTTCCTGCTCAGCCTGTTAGGACTGGGAAACGCGTGGGCACAGGCCCCGTCAACGCAGATTTCTATTCGTGGGCCGGTGCAAGCCTGCATTGGGGTACCAGTGCAATTTGATGCTGTCATCACCGGGGACGCTCAATGCACTACCTGGCAATGGTACGACAATGGCGGCGGCACGCAGGTAGTGCTGGGTAGTCAGGACGGGACCAGCACCTCGTTTACGTGGATGAGCGCCGGCACGTATACCGTTCAGCTTCGGGCGGCATGCGTCGACGGCCTGGGAGTGTCGTCAAATGAAAGCACAAGTGTACAGGTAACCGTCGTTAACCCGCCCACCAACCAGTTCATTACCATCACCGGTGGGGCCGCGAATATTACACCAACCAGCGCTACCGTATGCCTGGGAAACTCTTATGTATTGCTACCTCCCAGCAATGCCAGGAACTGCCGATGGAGTGTTGACACAAACGCGCCCTTTTGGGCTGCCAGCGGCGGCGGCATCCGTATTCATAGTGGCCCTCAGCCCTACACCAGTGCCGTTTATACCCTGCAATACGATTTGTATCCGGCCTCGCCCTGCCCCCTTTCACTCACCTTTACAGTAAGCGTAAAAGAGAAAGCAAGCCCAGCTATCATTGCGGGCACGGAGCGGTTTGGCCCCGGCAGCCTGTTGCTAACGGTGCAAAATCAGCAGCCCAGCTATACCTACACCTGGTACGAGACGGCGACGGGTCCGGCAGTTGGCCAAGGCCCTACTTTCCAGACGCCCTCCCTTTCCACAAGCCGGAGCTATTACCTGGCCGTCACCTCCTGCGAGGAAGGGCCCCGGCAGGAAGTTAAAGCCCTGCTGCGCCAGGTGCGCATCACCGTCGATGGCCAGGTTCCAACCCAAACGCTAACCGGTACCCAGGTCGTACTCGAAGCCGACCCAGGGAACGGCCCGTTTATGTGGCTGCGCGACGAGGAAGAAATTGACGGGGCAACCGGCCGGCAGCTGACCGTTACAGAGGCCGGCCGCTATGTGGTACGGTTAACGGGCGTTTCCGGCCCCGAAGCCGAGTCCCTCCCGGTAGATGTACTGCCCTTTACCCAGTTAAAGGAATGGACGGTGCTCCGACCAGAGGTAACCGACCCACAGGAGGTGGCCGGGCTTAGTCCTGGGGAGCGAGGCCATACGGTCACTTACGCCAATGGCCTGGGCCTGCCTATACAGCAGCTGGGCGTGCAGGCCGGCCCCACCCAGGAAGACATCGTCCAGCATATTGGCTACGAGGGCACCGGCAGCACGGCCCAAACTTTCCTGCCCTTTCCGGTAGCGGAAGCCGACAAAGCCGCTGGCGCGTACGAAGCCGACCCGCTGGCCAGGCTTGATGCCTACTATGCTTCTAAAGGAGGGGCACCTTTCAGTACGACCACTACCGAAGCCTCGCCACTGGGACGCCCGCTGGAGCAAACCCAGACCGGGCAGGCCTGGGCCGGCCATAGCTCCCGCGTGAGCTACGCAGCCAATACGGCCACCGAGGTTCGCTACTGGGCCGGTCTCGATGGAAGCCGCTTTTACCCGGAAGGGCAGCTGCTCAAAGAAATTGCCCTCGACCCCGACAACCGCCGCACCGAGGTATTCAAAGACCAGCTGGGCCGGGTGGTGCTGCAACGCAAAGTAGATGGAAATCAGCACTTCGACACCTATACCGTGTACGCTGATGCGGGCTACGTGCAGGCCGTCATTCCGCCCCAAGCTGTGCGGATAATGGACGGTACCCGGCAGTGGAATATTCAGGATGCAGGCTTTAAATACCGGTGGCTGTACCAGTACAGTTACGACGACCAAGGCCGATTGGTAGAGCGCAAGCTTCCTGGCGCCGAGCCAATGTACCTTGTGTATGACCCCTATGACCGGCCCGTGCTGGTACAGGATGGCAACCACCGCGCCGCCAAACAATGGCTCTTTACCAAATTCGACGCGCAAAACCGCCCGGTGGCGGAAGGCATCTGGCAGAGCAGCCAATCCCGAATAGACGTGCAAGCCGATGCCGATAATTTTGCGGCGAACCAAACCCAGGACTACGAAAACCGAACGGCTGACGGGTACACCACGAACCACACCTACCCGTCTATGGAGGACGGCGTGGACGGCGCGGTCCTGCTGTCGCTCACGTTCTACGACGACTACGACCTGAACCTGGACGGCGACCCCGACTTCCGGTTCGCTCCTGAGCCGCGACTCGCCACGACCGAGCAGCCCGAACCAACCGACCACACCCGAGGCCTGGCCACCGCCACCCGCCGACGGGTAGTAGCTCCTGGCAATCAGTATGAGAACTGGCTTACAACGGCCTTGTTCTACGACCAGTACAGCAACGTGGTGCAGAAGCAAGGCGACAACTTACTGCAGAGCAGCCGCAACCAGTCCCTGGCCGATATCACAACACTGGTGTATCGCGACCATGGATTCGTGCCGCAGGTCCTGCGCACCGTCAAACAGCAGGAGTACGGGACGGGAACTCCGGTAGTAGTGAGCAACCGCTTCGCCTACGACCCCGCCGGCCGCCTGCTTCATACCTGGCAGCAGCACGAACAACACAATACTCCCGAGCCGGAAGTGCTGGTCAGCAGCAACGACTACAAGGGCTTGGGCGAGCTTACGCAAAAGCGGCTGCACGGCCGCAGCCCGGGTGCTAAGTTCCTGCAGTATGAGGATTTTGCCTACAACCAGCACGGACAGCTGCAACGCATCAACAACAGCGACGAGCTGCTGCTGACCAATCCCGAAAACGACTTGTTTGCCTTTACCATCGACCGGGAGCAGGTAGCCAGCGGCGGTGGCAATACGCCGCGCTTCGACGGCGGCATTTCGGCCGTGAGCTGGGCAACCCACAATGCCGCGCAACGCAACCAGCCCGAACGCCAGCGTACCTACCGCTTCGCCTACGATGGCCTCGGCCGGCTGACAGACGCAACCTTCGCGGCGCGCACGGGCCCCAGAAGCGGCTGGAACCTGGAGGTGGGCGCCTACGACGAAAAAAACATCGGGTACGACGCCAACGGTAACATTACTGCCCTGCAGCGCTACACCCAGCAGCTAGATGGTAAGTCGCCGCAGCTCATCGACGATTTAAAGCTGTACTACACTGCCGGAACCGATGCCGGTAACCAGATGACCGGGGCCTACGACTGGGCCCAGCACCCGCAGGGCTTTAAAAACTCGGTTACCACGGGCAGCAGCGACTACCAATACGACCCGAACGGCAGCCTAATCCGCGATGGCAACAAAGGCATCGACTACATGTACAACGCCCTGAACAAGGTGGAGCGGCAAAAAGTGGGCGGCAACAGCATTGCCACCACTTACGATGCCAGCGGCACGGTATTGCGCAAGGAAACCAAAACGAATGACCTGAAGACGGAGTATTACATCGACGGCTTCGTCTACGAGTACTCGGCTACATTCCAGGGACTACGCTCCGTACCCACACCGGAAGGCCGGGCCCTTATGGTGCAGCCCACCGACACCAAGCTGACCTACGAGTACCACCTACGCGACCACCTCGGCAACCTGCGCGTGGGCTTCCGCGCCCTGCCCGGCACCGAAGAGCTGCGCCTTTCTTCCGAGCGCGACGAGGACGATGGCCCCTATCCGCAATTTGAAAACGTGGCCGCGACGCGCAGCCAGGCCACGCCCGCCTACGACGGAGACTTCGTGGCCGAGGTGACCAACCAACAGCAGGGGCCGGCCATTGCCGTGCCCGTCGCCCACGAGGACCACCTGCGGGTGCAGGTGTACTACAAAACGCCCCATGGCGTGCAGTATTCCCGCGTTGCGGCCGCAGCTACCCCGTCGGCATTGCCGCAGGTTGCCCTCGCCCTGGCGCCCGCCTTGCTGCCCCTGGCACCCGCCACACGGCCGGATGGTCGGCCATCGCCACAAGTAGCGCCTGGGCTGCAAGTGAGCGTGTCGGGCTTGCTAAGTGCCCTCGGCCGGCGCCGCCAGACCCCGAATCCCGCCCTGGCCGGCAAACCCGGGCCCTCGCCCCCTTATGCAATGCATGCCTACCTGGCCTGGACCCTGTTCAACGCCGATGGCAAAGCCGTGCAGAAAGGCTCCCAGCTGCTGCCCGTCTTCAACGATATGGATTGGCACCCACTGGAACTGGAGCTCGACATCGACCTCTCCAGCGAGGAGGCCCGCACCGGCACCCTGCGCCTGCAGGAAGTGAACGATGCCTCCCGCCCCGTGTATTTTGACTTACTGACCATCGCCCATCCCAAGGACGAAGCGGTGGTTTCCCAGGAAAACCACTACTACCCTTTCGGCATGGCCCTGAGTGGGGTAGCAGTGAACACCCTTCCCGCGCCTGAGCTGAGCAAGCTGCAGTACAACGGCGGCTCGGAGCTGCAGGACGAGCTGCTGGGCAGCGAGCAGGGCATCTACAGCACCTTCTTCCGCAGCTACGACCCCGTGACGGGCCGCTTCCAGGGTGTGGACCCGCTGGCGGATGATTATGCTGACTTCAGTCCTTATAGCCTTGGCTTCAATAACCCAGTAAACTTTAACGACCCCGACGGCGACGAGCCAGTCTTTGTAAACGGGCGCTATATGACCCCCCACGTTTTTAACGGCGGAGAAGGAGGAGGATGGGATGGTTCCACCTTAAGTTTCATGATGTCTGAGCAAGGTTGGTCGGGGACGAGTTACGGGTATGGAAGAGATGGCAATTTCGATAATGTAGAAATTACTATTACTACCACGGGTGTCAATTATTTAGGCGATGGAAACGGTAATGAAGACCTGACAACAGCTATGCCTTGGTCGTATTCAACCACTATTAAACCACCATCAAGCATACAGCAGGGTTGGCATAGTTTATCTAAAAGTGACTTGTCCACTTATTATAGTTCAACCCATAATGGTCAAGTAGGCGATGCAAATCAGCTTGGAGCAACGTTTGAAGGAATTTTTGGAAGACTTGCAAGCCATTTAAAGGTTTTGCCTTACACTGGAAGGCCCTTTACAGGAACTGGGCGTAACACAGTACCTGACTTTAGAGGACCCGCAGGTTATTGGCCTAAGAGAGGAATACCCCGTGTTGTGCCCAACGGTGCTTGGTATGAGCTAAAAGCTAAGAATGGCGCCTTATATTTATCATCAAATCAATATCAAATTAAAGGTCACATTGATAATCTATCCTTACAGTTTAGCAGACAAATTCAAACAAGCAACTTCAGGCCAGTTCTGTGGTTAGTAACAACGGCAGATGTAAAGTATTCGGCTTCAATTGCTTCACATGCACTTGGGAAAAATGTCTCTTATGGTCACGCCCATATTGAATATAGGATTGTCAATAACACATACCAATTCAAGTTTTCAACACCTCAAGCCCCAGGCCGATAATTTTACAAAATTTAGAAATGAATGAATCGCAGATGCCAATAAGCAAATCCGCTCCAATTCGTGCTATTAGCACGGAGCAAGGGATTAATTACCTTGAAAGTAACCATATATCAATTAATGACTTTATTGACAAGCAAATACCATCCAATTATGGAATGGTTTATTCTCTTCCTAGTGGCGAGGTGGTTTTATTAGAAAGCGGGCTTAGAGACAAATACACAGCATTTATCTTCGATAGTATGAGTGTCTTTGAGAAATGCTGTGAAATCGACTATTTTCCTGTGCCAAAGGAAAATATGACATGGCTTGAGGCTCATGCGAGTGAAGTCCAAAATTTTCTAATCGAAGACGATTTTTATTTGAAGCCTTTGTATAGCATATTGGACAAAATGCCACTATTCAACAATATTAATGAATGCCAATCTATATTTGATAAAATTTCAATTTATATTCGAAAAAAATCAATTGCTTTTGAGGAGAAAGAAAATATATGCTATTGTTTTAGTTTAGCTGTAGCTAGATTTTGCATTCAAAAAATGCAAATCAAATGGCAAATCAAAAAATTTTATGAAGTATTTAACCCAATTTATGTACCATTTTTGGTCCACAAAGAGCACAATAGCAATATATTAGCCAATATCTTCGAGCCTATTTTTCGCGTACGTGATTCTCCTACAAAATTACCATTCAGCCTTTTCTTTTATCAATTGTCTAATATATCTATTGATATTAATCTTGACGAATCAACCAGTTGACTAAAGTTGGTTGCTTTCTATTTAAACAATCTATTTTTAAAAAAACATGATTAACTTTGAAATAAATATTTATTATTGAAATACTCTACTAAACTGGCGCGAGCTTGTAGCTTGTAATAGCTACGGAAGTAAAATATCCATATCGTCCTGTACCTGCATTAGTTAGTATATATTCGGTCTTGAAAGGAACTTCCTTACTTATTGTTGAAATAAAAGCGGCCTGTACCAAAGCCCCTCTACCCGCATGAACAAACCCCTACTCTGCCTGCTGCTCGCCCCGCTCTCCGCCGCGCTGGCCCAACAGCCCACTCCCATCAACCTGCAGCCCGGCGCCGTCATCACCCTGCCGGCCGGGGCCGCGCCCAGCGCCCTGGCCGTGGCCGACTTCAACCAGGACGGCCAGGCCGACATTGCCGTCTGCCAGCGCGGGCTAAACTCGGTGGGGGTCTACCTGCAGGCCTCGGGCGTAACTTTCCCCAACCCCGCCGTGGGCACCTACCCGGCGGGCACGGCCCCCACGGGCCTGGTGGCTGTGCCCCTGGGCCATTCCGCCTCCCGCCCCTCCATCGACCTGGTGGCTGCCAGCGGGCCCAGTTCGTCTTACACGCTGCTCACCAATAACAACAACGGCACCGGCACCTTTACCCCCGTATCCAACGGTGTTAGCGGCAACTTTTTAGGGTACACGGTCGGCGCCGTCAGCCCGCAGCTGCTGGCCTACGACCTGGACAGCAACGGCTGGGCCGACTTCGTCTTCACCCACGATGTCCCCAACGTCGTCTACGCCGGGGCATATTGGGAGCGGCTGATGAACTCAACTAGACTGAGCAGTACCGGGCCCCAGACCTGGGCCCGCCCCGGCTACCTGCCCTCGAGTGTGGCCATCAGCGACTTCAACCGCGACGGCTTCGTGGATGTGGTGCAGACCAACCCCCGCGGCCACGAGTTCACCGTCACCCTCTCCGCCCCCAGCGCCTCGGGCCCGAGCTGGAGCATCGCCACCAACGTGCAGCGCCTGCCCAGCAACGGCCTGCGCCCCGTGTTCGTGGCCACCGGCGACGTCAACGGCGACCTACTGCCCGACATCGCCCTGGCCCACGAAACCAGCCAGGAAATCACCCTGTTCCTGAACACGCGCACCACGCAGTTCATCGCCCCGGCCGCCTACCCACTCTCCGGCGCCCCGCGCCAGGTGCTGCTCAAAGACCTCAACAACGACAACCGCACCGACATGGTGGTGGTCACCGCCGACGGCTGGCTGCAGGTGTTCGAGAACTCAGGCTCGGCGGGCGTGTCCCGCTACGGCACGCCCATTATGCTGGCCGCCGGCGTCGACCCGGTGGCCCTGCAGCTGGTGGACGTCGACGGCGACCGCCGCCTCGACGTGGTGGTGGGCTGCGCCGGCGACCACACCGTGCGCGTGTTTCTGAACCGGTCCGGCACGCTGGCCAGCCGCCCGGCGCAGTGGGCCGGCGTGGAGGTGTTTCCCAACCCGGCCCACGAACGGCTGACCCTGCAGCTGCCGGTCAGCCTGCGCGGGCCGGTTACGGCCACCCTGCGCGATGCCCTGGGCCGCGTGGTGCGCCAGCAGGCCGTCGCCGCGCCGCTGGCTACCCTCTCCGTGGCCGACCTGTCCCCGGGAGTTTACGCCCTGCAGCTGTCCACAGCCGAAGGAACGATGACCCAGCGCGTCGTGGTAGAGTAACCCCCAGCCAGCACTGCTGCCCTTAGAAGTGGGCGCCGGCAAGAACTGGCTGGAAGCGCATTAAGAGCGGGGCCCGCAGAAAAGCAAGTGCTTATCGGCGATTTCCTGCTTGCATGACGGCTTGTAGCGGGGCCCTGCCCAAGCCTGGCCTGAAAATGCTTACGCCTTATTTACCATCGGCCAAATCCATAATTGTTTTATATAACCTACAATTTATATAAAAATCTTTATCATGAAAAGTAAGCTACTGACATTCCTATTATTCATTGGCTCAGTGTTTATTGCCAATTCTATTCGAGCCCAGAATAAGCCAACTGATAAGCAGGCAATTGGTATGTTAATAGAATTTTATAGTGCTTATATTACAGTAATCGCGGATTCCAAATCGCCTGCTGACTTGAAAGAGCTGGAGGCACTTTCAAAAAAATATTGTACTACGGGCCTTTTAAGAAAAATCAATGCCCAATATGTGAGTGGGCGTATGGACTCTGATTTTTTTACTCACACCCAAGACGCTAGCCTCTCGATGCTTAAATCGATGGCTTTTAGCAAAGATGTTAAAAGGTTAAATGGCTATACACTTTATTTTTCTGATTCGTATAATAAGCATATAATTCATTTAACAGTAACTAAGCAAGGGGGAAAATATAAAATTTCAGATGTTTATTAGGCACACCAGGTTTATACTTATCGCGAAGTGGTTTGCGAAAAAGAACGATGTAGAGACGTAACCGAAGGTCAGCGCAGCTACTATTTTGCGTCTCCGGGACGGCGCCATTTGCACGTCGTGCTATCAACGTTCAACCGGCATCGTTCAACGACGAGACGCAAAATGTTGCGTCTCTACTTCCAGCAGAGGGCTTGCGCAATTCACCTGGTGAGGAGTTTAACTTAACTGAATAAACAGGCTTACTCTGGCTGAGTCTCGCGGCGTGCCCCTGGAAGTGAAAGCAGGTACCGGTAAGAACTGGCTGGAGGCGCATTAACTGTGCTGAGATACAGATAGAGCACACTTGGTACCCGTCGCGCTTTTTTTGGCTATGCCAGGCTGAAAAACTGTTCTTTCCGCGCTTCATAAGTTGTATATTCGGCTCATGTTCGCCCGGCTGGTTGCTGTTTCTTGCTTGCTCCTGCTGGCTCTTGCCACTGCCGGGCAAGCTCACGCGCAGGTCCTGCCCAGCCTTTCCGATAGTCTGCGGGCGCCTGGGTTCCGCCGCTGGCCTATTCCCTTGCAGCTGGGTGCGCTGAAGCGGGCTGGTACAGCTGACATTCTCCAGTTGGAAAAGCTGGCCCAGCCGGGCCAGCCGCCCTTGCTGCGTAGCATGGCGTTGCGCCAGCTGGGCCAGCTTTACATAAACGACCACAAGGGCGCGCTGGGCGTGCAGCGCCTGCTGGCCGGCTACCAGCTGCTCGAAAGCCAGCACGATACTGTCCGGCTCGTGGAGTACGCCACCTTCGTCAGCTGGGGCTACATCCTGCTCAGCCAGCCGGAGCAGGGGCGGCAGTTTGCCCAGGCCGCCCTGCGCTATGCCGGCCCCCACGCCGAGCCCCTCACGCTGGGCCGCATCTACAACGTGCTGGCCATGGCGGAAGGGCTGCGCCACGACTACCAGGCCGAAATAAGTGGCTACCGCCGCGCTTGCCAGGAGGCGCTACGCGCCGGCAACCGCCAGCACGCGGCGGTGTACCTGGGCAACCTCATCCAACCCTACCTTACGCTGGGCCGCCTGGCCGAAGCCCGCCGGGTGATGGACTCCGCCCTGCTGGTGCGTCCGCCGTTCAAGCAGATAGACTACTACATTAAGTCCGACGAAGCCGAGCTCCTCTACCGCGAGGGCCGCTACGCGGAAGCGGTGCAGGCGGCCCGGCTTATTCAGCAGTACTGCATAGGCTGGAAAGACTATAACCTGCTCTGCGACGCCCTGCGTACCCTGGCCCCGGCCCTGGCCAGACTAGGCCAGCACGAGGAGGCATATGCTGCCCAGCTGCGCCTTACACAAATCAATGACAGCCTGTACGAAAGCTCGTCTATCGCCCGCATGCAGGAAATGCAGGCGCTCTATGAAAGTGAGAAGCAGCTGGCCCAGCTGGCCCGGCAGCGCCACCGCATCAGCGGGCTTGACGCGGCGGCGGCGCTGCGCGAGGCCGACCTGCGGCGCCGCACCACCCTGCTCTATGCCCTACTGACCGGGGCAGCCCTGCTCCTGGCCCTGGCCGCCACCCTTTACAATCGCAACCGCCTCAAGCAGCAGGCCAACGCCATCCTGAGCACGCAGAAGGCCGAGCTGGCCGTAGCCGCTGGCAAGCTGCAGGCCCTGAATGCCACCAAGGACCGCCTGTTTGCCATTGTGGCCCACGACCTGCGCAACCCGCTGGCGGCCCTCACGGGCATACAGACCATTATTCAGCGCTACGTGCGCCGGGGCGAGCCCGAGCGGCTGGTAGAGCTGGGCGACCACCTGCAGCAGACTGCCCAGACCCTGTACGGGGTACTCGACAATGTGCTGGGCTGGGCCGTAAGCCAAAGTGGCGACCTAGAGCCCCGACCCGAGCTGCTCGACGTGTCTCTCCTGCTGCGCGAAGCCCTCAGCATTGGGCAGCTCCAGGCGACGGCCCAGGAGATAGAGCTGCGAGTAGATGCCGCTGACGACCTGTACGTGACGGCCGACCGCCAGATGCTGCGCACGCTACTGCGCAACCTGCTGGGCAATGCCCTGAAGTTTACCCCCATCGGTGGGCAGGTCACCCTCACCGCCGAAGCGGAAGAGGACAGCCTGGTTTTCCGCATTACCGATACCGGGCCGGGCTTTTCGGCCGCGGCCGCTGTCGCCTGGGCCACGGCGGAAGTAGGCCCCCGCACCGCCGACGCCAGCGGGCGAACCGGGGTCGGCCTGGGCCTGGTGGTGTGCCGGGCCTTTACCCGGCAGCTGGGTGGGCAGCTAAGCTGGCGCAACCGTGCCGAAGGCGGGGCCGAAGTAACGCTGAGTCTGCCCTTGGCCCAGCCCATTGCCGTGCCGGCCTAGGCACCCGGCGCTTCCGCTGCCGCCTTGTTCCGTCGGCTTCCATTGTCGTGCTTTGCGGCTGGCATGAGCAAAATCCAGATTCTGATTGTAGAAGATGAGCGGCTGTACGGTGACTTGCTCTGCGAGTACCTGGAGGAGCTGGGCCACGAGCCCCTGGGGCCGGTGCCCACCGCCGCCCAGGCCGTGGCGCTCTTCGAGGCCCTAAAGCCAGATTTGGTGCTGCTCGACATCGGCTTGCGCGGCCCGGTTGATGGCGTGGAGCTGGCCCGGCAGCTTAGCAGCCGGCAGCCCGTCCCGCTGATTTTTATAACGGCTTTCACCGACCGGCCTACGTTTGAGCGGGCGCGGGCCGTGGGGGCCCTTGCCTTCATCACCAAGCCTTTCAGCCAGCACACGGTACAAAATGCCGTTGAGCTGGCCCTGCTCAATTTTGCGCGGCAGGCCGCTTCTTCACCCGAAAGCGAGCCGCTTACCCGGCCTCCGGCCTGGGAGCAGGATGTGCTGGTGCGCGATGCTTTCTTTCTCAAAGACCGGGAAGGACTGGTGAAGGTGCCCTATAGTGAGGCCCTGTACATTGAAGCAGGTGAGAAATACTGCGTGCTGGTACTGGCCAGTGGCCACCGCTATCCGCTGCGCATGAGCCTCCGGGACGCGGCCCGGGGCCTGGCCGGGCAGGACTTTGTGCAGGTGCACCGCGCATACGTTATCAACGCCCGTCACCTGGAGGGGCTCGACCCCGTGGGCTACACCGTGCAGGTGGCCGGCCGCACCCTGCCCCTGGGCCGCTCCCACAAAGACGAGCTGCTGCGCCGCCTCAACCTCATCGACGGGCAAGGAGGCTAGGCGGGCCATCCCCGCTTCGGCCCCGGAAAACCGACGCCCGAAGACGTTCTGCCGACGCTGGCGGACTTTCTGAAGCGGGCTGCCACTAAAAGCTTCATATTTACGCTCAGCTGGTTGGCTGCCCGCCTGCCCAGCAAAACCCCGTTTCTTTTCTCACCTTTTTTCGCTTTTCACCATGGCAAACCCCATCCACACCCACCTCAGCCACGAGGTAGAAGACTTCGCGACCTGGAAGCAGGGCTTCGATGCCCACGAGCCTTACCGTCAGAAGCACGGCATTCGCATTCACGGCGTGTACCAGGCCCACGACAACCCGAACCACGTGACCGTACACGGCGAAGTTGACGATGCTTCCGCCCTGCAGTCGTTCATGGCCGACCCCGATGTGCAGGCCACCATGCAGACTGCCGGCGTAAAAGGCCGCCCCGACATGAAGATGATGCACAAGCACGCCTAGCCCAGGGGCCGCGTGCTGAACCTATAAGCCCGTCAGGCTGCACCGTCGTGCGGCCTGACGTTTTTTTATCATCCGTAAAACATTGCTTTACAAATGGCAATCCCCATTCATTACCCCTCACCTGGAGGCGCCACGCCCCATGAGCAATTACTGAACTGCTGCCGCGACAAGGTGGCGGTTTCGGCCGAGGAAGAGGTAATGATTCGGGCAACGTTCAAGGAGCGGCACTTCGCACGAAACGAGCACATTCTCCGGGTCGGTGAAATTTGCCCCTTCTCGGTTTACATCGTGCGGGGTGTGATGCGAGATTATACCACCGACGCCGACGGGGTGGAGCAAACCACGCGCCTGGCCTTCGACGACTATTTCTCGGGCGACATGCACAGCCTTTCGAACGGTGTTGCTTCTGTTTACTCCATTCAATGTCTGGAAGAGACGGTCGGCCTCACCATCGACAAAGCAGGCTACGACTGGCTGTTTGCCCAGGTGCCGGCTTTCACCAACGTGTTCCATTACGTGCGCAACCGCAGCTTCAATGTGGCCCTGCAGCTGATGGCTGAGCGCAGCAGTAAGAGCGCCGAGCAGCGCTACCTGGGGCTGTTGCGCGAAAACCCCCAGATATTCCAGCGCGTGCCCTTGAAAATCATTGCATCCTGGATGGGTATTCAGCCCGAGACGCTGAGCCGTATCCGCAAAAACATTACGCTTTGAATCCGTTCTTGACTTAAGTCAAGTAGCCTGGGCAGGGGGTGCCGGTAGCTTTGAGGCATGACAACCTCCCTCCTGGACCGCAGCCCCCGCCCGCCGGCTTATGTGGTAGGCCCTGCCGGCCAGCGCACTTACTGGTACATGGGCGCCCTGCTCAAGCTGCTGGCTACCAGCGCCGACACCGACGGACAGTTTGCCCTGATAGAGACGGTGATGCGCCGGGGCCTGGAGCCGCCCTACCACGCGCACCACCACGAAGATGAGGCCATTTTTTTGCTGGCCGGAGAGATGGAATTTACTGTAGCCGGGGTTTCCTGCCACCTGCGGGCCGGCGACTACATCTACCTGCCCCGGCAGCAGCCCCACCGCTTCCGCATCCTGAGCGACACCTGCCACTACCTGGTTCAGCTGTTCCCGGCCGGGCTGGAGGAAATGTTCGTGGCGCTGGGCGAGCCTGCGCCTCAGGCCGAGCTGCCAGCACGCCCCCCCGGGCCGCCTCTGCCCGAGCTGCTGGCTTGCCTGAGCGACCTCCAGCAACGCTACGGAATCGAAGTGACGCCCACGGCTAGCTTCTGATTTTCGGACACTTGGCCGGCCTACATCACACGTCCTAGTCCTTATTGCTACCGGCTGACACTTACGGCGCACGCCGTCACCGACTGCTAATCCCCTTTTTTATGCAAAAAATATACTCTCTGCGGGCAGCTTTACTCGGCTTGTCCTTGCTGTTCGCAGCACCCGGCGCCTGGGCCCAGGCACCGGGCGTCGGTATTGGCACCACCAGCCCGGCTAGCTCGGCGGCCCTCGATGTATCGTCGGGCAGCAAGGGCTTTCTGCCTCCCCGCATGACCCAGGCCGCCCGCGACCTGATAGCCAGCCCTGCTGCCGGTTTGCAGGTTTTTAACACAACCACCGGCAAGCTGAACGTATGGAACGGCAGCAGCTGGACCAACCTGCTGACGGCTACGGAGCAGCCGCAGGCATCCACCACCGCCACCAGCCAAACCTATAGCTTCACCGGGGCAGCCCAAACCTACACAGTACCGGCGGGCGTGACCAGCATTGCGGTGGTGGCCCGGGGTTCAGCCGGGCAGAACTACTTCGGCAACCCCCGGGGCCGGGGCAGCCTGGTATCGGCCAACTTGACGGTGGTGCCCGGCGAAGTACTAACCATACAAGTAGGCGCCGTGCTCTACAATGGCGGCGGCGATACCGGCGGGGCCGGCCGCGGCGGTGGAGCTACCGACCTGCGCCGCACCGGGGCCAGCACCGGCGACTACCTCAGCAGCCGCAATGCCCTACTGGTGGCGGGTGGCAGCGGCGGTACCGGCGGCGGCGGCGGCACCAGCGACAACCCGGCTTATTACGGCGGCACCGGCGGCGCGCCCACCGGCGGCACCCCTTCCAGCACCAACGCCGGCGGCGGGGCAACACCCACGGGCCCGGGCGCGGCCGGCGCCGGCAGCAACCCCGGCCTGAACGGCACGGGTGGCACTGGTGCGGGCGGCACGGCCGCGGGCGGCGGCGGCGGCTACTACGGCGGCGGCGGCGGCGGCACGGGCGGCGCCGGCGGCGGCGGCTCGTCGTGGGTGATGCCCACTGGCAGCAGCAACATCAGCTACGCCCTGGCCCCTACTGCCGGGCTCGATGGCCAGCTCACCATTACCCCCTTGGTGTACGCCGCCCCCACCCTCGACGGCAGCAACTTCATCAACCTGCCCGGCCAGCTGCTGAGCGTGAGCGGGCAAACCTTAACCATTAGCGGCAGCAACGGCAACAGCGTGACGCTGCCTACGAACACCGGCCCGCAGGGCCCAACGGGTGCCACCGGGGCCCAGGGCGCTACTGGTGCTACGGGAGCTACCGGCCCGGCCGGTGTGGCCGGCCCCGTCGGGCCGGCTGGTCCTGTGGGCGCTACCGGCGCAGCAGGTCCGCAAGGAGCCACCGGCCCCGCCGGCGCAATGGGAGCACAGGGCCCAGCCGGTCCCACCGGGGCAAACGGCGCTGTTGGCCCGCAAGGGGCAACCGGCGCAGTAGGTCCGCAGGGGGTTCAGGGCCCCACCGGCAACACCGGGGCGGCGGGTGCAACCGGTGCCACAGGCCCCCAGGGAGCCACGGGCCCCCAGGGCGTAGCAGGACCTATAGGGGCTACAGGCGCCCAGGGGCCTGCCGGGCCGCAGGGCCCCGTGGGCAGCACGGGCAGCGCCGGTGCCGGCTATGGCGGCACTAGCAGCACAAGCAATACAATTGGTACGGGTAGCCGCACCTTTGCCACGGCCAGCGGCCTGGCTTATGTAATCGGCGAGCGAGTGCGGGTTGCCAACTCGGGTACTACCTATCTGGAAGGCACCGTGACAAGCTACAGCGGCACCTCATTAGTAGTCAATGCTGACCGGATTGTAGGCAGCGGCACCTTCACCAGCTGGACTATTGGGGTAACTGGCGACCCGGGTACCACCGGCGCTACCGGAGCAACAGGTCCCGCAGGCCCGGTAGGGCCTACCGGAGCTACAGGCGCCACCGGGGCAACGGGTGCTACAGGCGCAACCGGGGCGCAGGGAGCAACGGGAGGCGTAGGGCCCCAGGGGGCTCAAGGTCCTGTTGGCACTACCGGTGCTACTGGGGCAGTTGGTCCCACAGGCCCACAAGGACCGACAGGCGCTACCGGACCGCAAGGGCCAGTAGGGCCGGCGGGCACTAATGCCACGGTAACGGCCTCGAACGGCGTGAGCGTAGCCAGCGGCAACGTGAAGCTGGGCGGCACCGCCCTGGCCGCAGCCACCGATGTGCCCCTGGCCGGCAACAGCCTCACCTTCTCCGGTACGGGCAATGTGGGTATTGGTGGCAGCGCGGCCCCCACTCAGACCCTGGATGTAGCCGGCACCACCCGCACCACCAATGCCATCGTGACCACAGCCCTGACCGGCAACGGGGCCGACCTGGGCACCGAGGTAGGCGTGGGCGTGCGAGCCGATGGCGGCCTGAACCTGGGCCAGAGCAACGGCAGTAACATCTTCCTCGGTTATCAGGCCGGGCGCATAAATACGGGCACCAACAACGTGTTCACCGGCTTTCAGAGCGGCTACAATAATACCACCGGCTACGGCAACGTATATAGCGGCTATAACAGTGGATACTCCACTACCACCGGCAATGGCAACGTATTCAATGGCGTTAATAGCGGCTACTCCACTACCAGCGGTTCCTCCAACGTGTTCACCGGTGGTGCTAGCGGTTACTCTAACAGCACTGGAATTGGAGGCGCATACTTTGGCGGATTTAGCGGCTTCCGTGCAACGGGCAATAACAATACGCTGGTGGGCTACTTTGCAGGTTATTACACTACCTCCGGTGCTAACAACACGGCTCTGGGCTTTTATGCTGGTCTACCCAATGGCCTCGGCAACCTCACCAACACCACCGCCATTGGGGCTAATGCGACCGTGACGGCCAGCAACAGCCTAGTGCTGGGCAACGGCGTGAACGTGGGCATCGGCACCACGGCTCCGGCGGCGCGCCTCGAAATCAGCGGCTCTGACGCTACGCTTAATGGCCTGGGGGCAGCGTTGCAAATCACCAACACCGCCGCCGGAGGTGGGCTGTGGGTAATGCGCACGGGCGCCACGGGTAACTACTCTCCCGCCGGCGCCCTCACCTTTGGCAATGCCGCCAACTACTGGCTCACGCTAACGCCGACGGGTCGGCTGGGTATTGGCCTGGCTAGCCAGAACCCCACCAATGCCCTGGACGTTGATGGCACGGCCCGCATCCGCAGCCTGACGGGCGCCGGCACGCTGGTAGTAACCGCCGATGGTAACGGCGTGCTGGGCGTGAGCACGGCCAGCGCCCTGGGCGACAACCTGGGCAACCACACCGCTACCCAGGCCCTGAATCTGCAGGGCAACACCCTGACCGGAGCCGGCGCCAGCATCGCAGGTATCGGCGTGGGCGTGCGGGCCGATGGAGGCCTGAACCTGGCGCAGAATAGCGGGGGCAACAACTTGTACCTGGGCTACCAGGCCGGGCAGGCTACGGTGCCCAATGCCGGCGCAAATCAGGGCCTGCGCAATACGTTCATTGGCTACCAAGCTGGTGCGGGCAACACCACGGGCAACGACAGCTACTTTTTAGGCTATCAAAGCGGTTTCAGCAACACCACCGGCTACAGCAACTTTTTCGAGGGCTGGCGCAGTGGCTATAATAATACCAGCGGCTACAACAACGTTTTCATCGGCCACCAGGCCGGCACAAGCAACGTTACTGGCCGCGATAACCTGTTTATCGGCCCAACTAGCGGCAGCTTGAATACAGGCAGCTTAAACGTGTTCATCGGCTCAAGCAGCGGCTTTAACAGCACTACAGGCAGTGGCAATCTGTTCGTTGGTCCCGGTAGCGGCAACTTCAACACCACGGGCAGCAACAACACGGCCCTGGGCTACAATGCGGGCGTGTCTAACGGCAGCGGCACCCTCACCAACACCACGGCCATCGGGGCTAATGCAACTGTGACGGCCAGCAACAGCGTGGTGCTGGGCAGCGGGGCCAACGTAGGCATTGGCACCACGGCCCCGGCGTTTCCGCTCGATGTACAGAGCACCGTGAATTACTTCGTATCGGGTGGCTACGGCTACCTGGGTCAGGGCGGTGCCGGCACCTGGGCCAATGCTTCGGCGCCTTTTAGTATCCGGGCCGCGGGCCGCGTGCTGGCCTCGGAGTTCGACGCTGTTTCGGACCGCCGCCTTAAAACCGTCATCGGCCTTTCCGACCGCGCGGCCGACCTGGCCCTGTTGACTAAAATCCGCATCACCGACTATACCATGCGCGACCGGGTGCAATTTGGCAGCCGCCAGTTTAAGAAGGTCATTGCCCAGGAAGTGGAAGCCGTATTCCCGCAGGCCGTCAGCCAGCACACCGGCTTTCTGCCCGACATCTACGCAGCGGCTACCACTGTGCAGGTGCTGCCCGGCGATTCGCTGCTGCTCCTTACTCTGCCCACTGGCCTGGCTACCGCCGGCACCGCCGGCCAGCGCCTGAAGCTGATAGGCGAAACCATTCAGAGCCAGGCCGCACTGGCCCGTCCGGCCCCGGCGGGCACCCGCACCCTGGTGGTGCGCGGCGCCCAGGCACTGGCCGGAGGCCCGGTGTTCGTCTTCGGCCTGGAGCATGCCGATGTACGCTCCGTCGACTACGAAGCCCTGTCCATGCTCAACGTGAGCGCCACCCAGGAGCTGGCCCGGCAGCTGGCCGAGCTGCAGGCGCAACACAGTGCGCTGCAAGGCACCGTGCGCACCCTGCAAGCGAAAGCCGCCTCTGCCGAAGCCGACCACGCCGACCTGCAAACCCTGAAGGAGCAGCTGGCCCGCCTGCTGGGCGAAAGCCCGGCCCAGGTGCGGAAGTAGCCTTTCCAGTTAAGTACCGTTCATAAAATTGAAAAGCATAAAGGCTTCCAATACCTTGAGCACTATTATAGACCTATTACCCCCAACCTTAACCCCCAACTTTTTTCTCACATGGAAAACCCCATTCACACCCACCTCAGCCACGAAGTAGAAGACTTCACCACCTGGAAGCAGCACTTCGACGAGGGCGCTGCTCTCCGTGAAAAGCACGGCATCAAAATCCACGGCGTGTACCAGGCCCACGACAACCCCAACATGGTGACGGTACACGGTGAGCTGGCTCACCCCGATTCCCTAAACAACTTCATGGCCGACCCCGACGGCATGCCCAGCATGCAGCGAGCTGGTGTGAAGGGCCGTCCTGACATGAAAATGATGCGCAAACACTCGTAAGCGCTTGATTAAGCTAAAAAGCCGCCGGGTTGCGCGTTGCGCAGCCCGGCGGCTTTTTAGCTTGGCTACGTTAAGCACAACTTCCCGGGTAGCTGCCAGCATTCCCAGGTGCGACAAGGTATCCCAAGGTGCCCTTAGCAGATTCCGTAATACCATTGGTGGCGGTAGTGTGTGTTCCAGGGCTCCACTAGCGGTTACAGCAATACCACTGGCTATTCCACCCTGTTTTCAGGAAGTGGCAGCAGTTATTTAAGCACCAGCCGCTCTATGAGTGGCCTTTTTTATGCAGGCTATGCTGGCTGCTAAGCCCGTGAAGGCGCCTGGCCGCTGTATGGCTCTGCGAGTAGAATGCGTGGTTCGTTCCCCAGTGCTCCCTCATAGGGCCTTACCTTTGGCCCGCATTCTACCCTCATCCTTTTTGCGCCCAATGCTTTTCTCGCTGCTCACTACGCCCCTCGGCCGCCTGCGCCTGGTGGGCTTTCTCGAAGGCCTTTCGTTTCTGGTGCTGCTGGGCATTGCCATGCCCCTAAAGTATATGCTCCACATGCCCCAGGCCGTGCGCGTGGTCGGCATGGCCCACGGCGTGCTGTTTGTGCTCTACGTGCTGCTGCTGATTCAGAACAGCATCGAGCACCGCTGGTCGCTGGGCAAGGCAGCGCTGGGCTTTTTAGCGTCCCTGGTGCCGTTTGGCACTTTCTACGCCGATAAAAAGCTGTTTCAGCCCGCTGAAGTGCAGTAAGCGTAAAAGCCGCGTTAGTGCGAACGAAGTGAGGTAGCCAAAGGTCGGCGTAGCTCATCCGCCCGCTGGCATTCTGTCGGCACTGAGATATAACCAATAAGAAAAGCCCCAATGCCAGCACTGGCATTGGGGCTTTTCTTATTATCTGGCTGGTCGCTGAGAAAGGACTAACTGGCTGCGCCGCCCTTCGGTTGCGCGTGCTGTGCCCTCGCAATGACACGGCTTTTCACCTAATCAGCACATCAGCACATTAGCACATTAGCACATCAAATACTACTGGTACTGAACGTACAGCGGAGAGGGCTTGAGGGCAATCACCTCAGACGGCGTCATGATGTGGTGGGGCTTGGGGCGGGCGTCGTACTCGTAGAACAGCTTGAAGCCGGTGTACTGCACGGGCTCGGCCACGATGTAGTCTTTGTAGGAGTCTTTTTTCAGGGTGGGGTCGCCGTGGCCGTCCATGTGCATCACCACCTGCACCCGGGGGTCAAGCTTGATGCTTTTGTAGTTGGTCACCATCTTACGGGTGAAGCGGTGCACGGTCAGGACCTTGGGCGGGAGCTTGTTTTCGCTCACGATGCGGGCCAGGTAGTTGATAGTCCAGTTGATGTCCTTGGCATCGAGGGTGCCAATGCGCTGGTTGGGACGAATGCCGGGCATGGTGGACAGCGAAAACTCGGGGTCGATGCCCAGGTGAATGTCGGGCTGCTTGAGGTACTGCTCCAGCTTGGGCACCTCCACCTGCAGGGTGCTGTGGCCGGGCTGCACGTCGAGGAACAGAATGCACTTGTGCTCCCGGGCCCAGCTGATGACCTCCTCGATGGTCGCCTTGGAGTTCATCAGGCGCCACTTGCCGTCTTTGCCCGGGGTGCCCTGGGCGGTGATGGTTACGTTGTGCAGCGCGGGCTGCACGGGAATGCTGGGGTCGGCCGCCTGCCATTCCTTGAGCACGCCGGCAAACTTGCGGAACATCTGCTCCTTGGGCTCCCGGCCCAGAATGCCCATTCCTTTCGAGCGGATGTTGCCATAAAAGGCCACGATGCGGTGGCCGGGGAGGATGGCGCCGGGCAGCTGCCCGTTTTTCTTGGCAATGGAATCAGCCTTGAGCGAGTCGCGGCGCATGGCCAGGCGCTGCAGCTGTATGGTGTCGACGGGGGCGGGCCTGGCCGCGGCGGCCTCTCCTTCAGCACCGCCAGTGCTGGCGGATTCGCCCTCGGCAGGACGGGTTTGGCAGGCGGGCAGGGCCAGGGCGGCCAGCAGACCGGCGGCCAGGGCCGGCCGGAAAAAACTAGTAAAACGACTCACAAAAAGGCAAATGACAGGCTGAAAAGTCCTACGAAGGTAGCGCATTCGTGGCATTGGTTGAAACCGCATCCCGGCAACGTATGCAGCAGGCCCGCTTCAACGCAGAAAGGCCCCGGCATTGGCCGGAGCTTTTCAAGCGGTTTCTCTCGTAATGGCGGCGCTGAACCGACGCGCTGGCGTCGTTTCCTGCACCGCGGGTATTTTTAGTTGGCCTTAGCGGCCCATACAAACTGCACCGGAACCGTAAAGCTTACCGGCACAGCTTGCAAGGTGCTACTGCCCTCCGTCAGCCTGTGCTTGCCGGGGCGGAAGCGCGGGAGCTTTTGAATGGCCGCCACCACAGCTGCATCGTATTCGGGCGCCATACCTTTTACTATTTGCACTGCCTGCACCTCACCTTGGTCGCTCACGATGAAGGAGGCAAATACCCGTCCGTTGCGACGCTGCTCAGGCGTCACATTGGGGTACTGCAGGTTGCGCTGGATTTGGGCCACAATGGCCTGGGGGCCACCACCGCCGGGCAGCTCCGGCATCTGCTCCACGCTGGTGTAAGCGGGCGGAGGAGGGGGCGGCGGGGCATCGGCTGGCGCCGGGGCCGGGGGTGGGGGCGGCGCTTCCACCACCGGCGGTGGAGGCGGGGGGAGGAAGTCGGCGTTGCGCTCACAGGCAACGGTGAGAAACGAGAGCGCCAGCAGCGGCAGTCCCAGCCACTTTTTCCAGCGGCGGGCGGGGGCGGTTTTATAAATCATGGCAATACGGGTCAGGGTTTGAGATTGGGAAAAGGAATGCGCAAGTGGAGGGGAGAAACCGAGCTGTGCGGCCACTTGCCGGGCCAGCAGTTGGGTGTAGAAAGTAGCGGGGGCGCGGGCCGCCGCCGGGCCCTCGTCGAGGGCGGCGGCATCGGCCAGAAACTCGTGGGTGAGGCCCAGGGCCCGGCCGCACAGGTGCACAAAGGGGTTGAACCACAGCAGCACGCGCAGCAGCTCCAGCAGCAGGTGGTCGTAGGTGTGGCCCTGGCGCACGTGGGCCAGCTCGTGGCGCAGCACCTGCCGGGCTTCGGCCGGGCTCAGGGGCGTGGTTTCGTCCCAGAACACCACCCGCCCGAAGGAGCTGGTGGGCAGGCGGCCGCCGGTGCGCAGCAGGGTGTAGCCGGCACCGGCCTGGCGGGGCATGGCGCGGGTGCGAAGCCAGAGCTGCCCCAGGCTCCCCAACAGGCGCAGCAGCAGCAGCGCCGCCCCGCCCAGGTATAGCGGCCAAATCCAGCCCGGCCAGCTGGCGCCGGCCGACGCCTCAGCCGCACCCACCTGCACGGCCGGCAGCAGCACGCTGAGGCCGGGCAGCCCGACGGGGGCACTTGTCCAGCTGCTGGGCCAGTCCAGCGGCAGCAGGGGCAGGGCCAGCGCCAGCAGCGGCCCCAGCACCAGAAAGGCCCGGTTGTAGGCGAAGCTGCGCTCCGAGCGCAGGGTCAGGTGGTAGCAAAGCCACCACAAGCCCAGCAGCACCGTGCTGAGCACCATCCAGCTATGCAGGTTGATGAGGTTCATCGGAATCGGGGTTTTCGGGTTGGGAGGCGTGACGGAGCAGCTCGTCGAGCTGCGCGGCGTTCAGGTTTTCTTCTTTGGCAAAAAAGGACACCAGGCGGCTGAAGGAATTGCCGAAGTGCCCACCCAGCAGCTTGCGCAGCGAGAAGCGGCGGTAGTCGTCCTGCGCTACCAGCACGAAGTAGCGGTGGGTGCGCCCAAAGGCCTCGTGCCCCACAAAGCCCTTGCTTTCCAGGATGCGGACAATGGTCGATACGGTGTTGTAGGCCGGCGCCGGGGGGGGCAGCTCGGCCAGCACGTCTTTTACGAAGGAGGGGCCGCGGCGCCATAGCACCTGCATTACCTGCTCTTCGGCTCGGGTTAGCTCGGGAAAGGATGCGTCCATCAGGATGGATTTTTAGGGTTATGTCAGAGTAACGCAAACGTACAACTAATATTTTAGTTGTGTCACTAATTTTTTAGTTTCACAGCCTGCCGCATCTCTCTATCCCAGTGGTGACCGGTTGCTGCTATCCGATGTCGGCACCGTTAACCCCACCCAATCCTCACAGGCAAATTCGCTAAGGCCCTATCCTATCTGATTCTGACCCGTTGCTTTAGCTACCATGATAGCAGGTTAAGCAGGGCCGTTTGCATGTAAGCTGCGTGCCCGCGGTATTATTCCTTCGGGTGCTGCTGTGCGCTTTGTAGTAGCCGGCACAGTATGAGCCCTGGCCTGGGCGTCAACTTGAAAGCCGCTTGCGGGCGGCTTTAGCTTCTCGCCTCTTCGGAAAGGCGGGAGTGTTTTGCCCCAGGCAAAAAATAAAGTCTTTGGGCAGCCTTTTCCGGCGTTAACTTGTCTGACCCTGGCAAGCCCCTGCGCGCCGGGGTTTCGCTTTTCTACTATGCCGGTTTCCAATACCGACCTCGACGACCTGCTTTTGCGCTGTCGCCTGCGCGAGCCCAGTGCTCAGCGGGCCCTCTATGCCCGTTATGCCGGCCGCATGATGGGCGTGGCGCGGCGCTATGTGCGGTCGGTGGCCGAAGCCGAAGACATTCTGCAGGACGCCTTTGTGAAAGTCTTCACCCGGCTGGGCGACTTCCGGGCCGAAGGCTCGCTCGAAGGCTGGATTCGGCGCATCGTCGTCACCACGGCCCTCAACCACTGGCAAAGCGGGCAGCACCGCCGCCAGCAGGCCCAGCTCGACGACGTGCCCGACCCGGTGGCGCACGATGCCGACGCGCTTGACAAGCTCAGCGTGACGGAGGTAATGGCCCTTATCGAAAAGCTCCCCGACGGCTGCCGCATGGTGCTGATGCTCTATGCTGTGGACGGCTACACGCACGGCGAAATCGCCGAAATGCTCAACATCCAGGAAAGCACCTCCAAGGCCCAGCTCAGCAAGGCCCGAAAACAACTTCACCTGCTGCACCAGCAGCAGGTAAACCACTTACGACTATGCTAGAAGAACCGGAAGACAACCGCCTCGACCAGTCTTTGCGCGATATATTCAGCGACTACGACCTGCCCCCGGCCCGCCACGTGTGGACCGGCATTGAGCAGCGCCTGGCCGACCTGCCCCCGCCCGTGCTGCCCGTACGCCGGCGCCGGCCGGTGCCGCTGCCCTTCCTGTTTGCGCTGGTGGCCCTGCTGGCCGGCCTGGCCGGCTGGCTGCTGCCCCATGCGGCTAACCCGGTAGCCGGGCCGTCGTCGGCGGCCCGCACAGAATCCGTAACCGGAGCTGTTGCGCCGGCTACAGTGGCTGTTGCAAAGCAGCAGACAGCGGCCATGCGTGACTCCCGGCGTGCTTCAGGTGCTGCCCGGCGGAGAGAAGCGCAGCAGGGTTCTGTAGCCCGCACTCAGGCCGCTCCCACGCGTCGCGCTAAGTCTCAACAGAATAACCAGCCTGCGCCAGCCCTGCTGCCGGCTGCTCCCAGCGCCGCGGCCGCCGCAGTCGTGGCTGCCGAGCCTGCCACCGCCGCCGTGCCCAGCGCGGCAGTGGCCGCTGGCCAAAGCCCCGAGCAAGCCGCCCTCACGTTGGCGCTGGCTACGCCCGCCGCCGATGCCGCCGCTGCCGGGCAGTCGGCCGAGCAGGTTCCGGCTTCCCTGCGGCAGCTGGTGGCGCTGGAGCGCCGCGTGCAGGCTGGCCCATCGGTAGTAGCTTCTTCCGAAGCAGCCCGCGCTCAGCAGATTGCTAACCTGCGCGCCCAGCGGGCCGAGCTGCTGCGCCTGCAGATTCATACCGACAGCCTGCTGGTTGTGCTGGGCGACGTGCCCGTAGCGCTGCCTTCGGCCATTGCCGCTGCGCCTGCTACCGCAGAGGCCGACACCGCCAGGCCCCGGCCGCTTACCCGCCGCTGGAGCCTGCAGCTGGCGGGCGCCGCCGAGCAGAACGCCCTGACCCTGGAAGCTGCCGACGAGGACAAGCTCAACAGCCTGCGCCGCGGCCACGAAACCGGCCGTCCCGGCGTAAATGCCCACCTGCTGGCCGAATACCACCTCAACCCGCGCTGGAGCCTGGGCGCCGGCCTGGGCTACTCGGCCTTCGGCGCCGAGCTGCGCATCAACAACCGCCGCACGGAGGTGGACGTGAACTATCAGACTACTACCACCAGCACCACCACGGCCGCTACCTCCACTTACCAGACCTACTCCATCCGCGTCACCCAGGTGCCTATGCTCAACCCCATCTTCAACTCCAGTGGGCAGGTATTGGGATACGACACGGTGTACACTACCCGGCAGGATACCCTCTTTACCACTACGGTGCTGCACGACAGCCTGCGCAACACGGTGACTACCACCACGCCCATTCTCACGCGGCGGGAAGTAAGCACCAACACCACGCTGCGGCCCAACTACCGCTTCGCCACCCTGCCCGTGCTGCTGCGCTACCGCATTAGCATGCCAGGCAACAGCCGCTTCTGGACCGATGTGGCCCTGGGCGCCCAGCTGCAGTTCTTCCTGGGCGGCACCCAGGCCGTAACCGACGACGGCCTGAACTTCCGTACCGAAACCATTTCGGCCGCCTCCGGCCCCTTCCGCACCTTCAACCTGGCCCTCAGCGGCAGCCTGGCGCTGAACTATGCCCTTTCCGACCGCCTGAGCGTGAGCGCCGCGCCCAGTATGCGCTGGCAGGCTCTATCGCTGTACAAAGCCGAAACCGGCCTGAAGCAGCAGCCTACTTCTACGGGCATTATGCTGGGCATGCGCTGGCGCCTCTAGCACTACCTCCCTGCCGCCGCAAGCCCCCACAGTTGCCATAACGTGAATCCGTTACTGCCTCCCAGCTCCAATCGGAACCAGGGTATGCAGCCAACTCCCTATTGCCTTTCACTTTTCCCTTCAACCTATGAAAATGTATCGGTTATTGCTCCTCATCGGGGTGCTGACGCTGGGTGGGCTGCAGTCCGCGCACGCGCAATTCGCTACCTGGTCGCGCCCCCTGGCTCCGGGCATCGTCAATGCCCAATCGGTTACCGATGCCACTGGCAATACCTACGTGGCCGGCTCCTACCAGGGCAGTGTAACCATGGGGAGCACTACCCTGCCGGTTCCTGCCAGCAACCAGGCCGGCGGACCAGGCAGCAATGCATTTCTGGCCAAGATTAACCCGCAGGGCCTGGTTCAATGGGTTCTGCCCGGCGTAAGCAATAAGCTCGATGACGTAGCGGCCCTGACCCTGGACCCCAGCGGCAACGTGTACACGGTTTTCTATGCCGGTATCGACTCGATGAGGACCAACCCAGGACCCAGCGCCAGCTTTACCCTGGGCGGGCAGACCCTCAATCCGGGTGGCATCGCACTGGCCCGGGTAAGCCCGGCCGGGGTGGTCACATCCCTGAGCCACCTGCACCAAGGCAACAGCCGGGCCCAGGTTACTGCCCTCGCGGCCGATGCTGCCGGCAATGCCTACGTGGGTGTTTACGGCGGCCAGGGACAGGCTTTCGGCCCCCATACTTTCCCGGCTACCTACAGCTCCATTATCCTGCGTTACGCCGCCAGCGGCGGCGTAACGGTGATGCAGAACCTCGTGCCCAGCCCTACCGTCACCAACGGCTACGCCTCCCTGTCGATACAGGCGTTGCACCTGGGCCCGGGTGGCGACCTGTTCTGCGCCGGCAGCCTCTACGGCTCCGCCACGCTGGGTACATCCCCGGCCATAACGCTTACCAGCCCCTCCAATGGCAATGGCGGCTTTTTGGTACGCTACTCGCCAGCCGGCATCGCGCAATGGGGTGTGATTAACACCAGCAGCTCCGGCTCTAACAACGTCATGGCTTGCAACATCAGTGTTAATGCCAGCGGGGAAGTCTACTTGGCCGGCGGCTCCACCACGGCCGATGCCGCTTTTGGCGGTTTGCCCCTGGGCCAGGCCGGGGGCTATGTACTGAAAGTATCGGCCAGCGGCACCCCATTGTGGGTGAGAGCCGCCCAGACTTCCTCGTATGATGACGGCAGCCGTCGGACTTCCCGCCTGGCGCTCGATGCGGCGGGCAACGTGTACCGTATGGGCGTATTCAGGGAGTCGGCCGTCGCCTTCGGCAGCCAGGTGCTGAATCATCCCCTGTTCAGCAGCCAGCTGCAGATATATCCCCCGGCGTTTTACCTGGTAAGCTACGATGCGGCCGGTACGGAGCGCTGGGTACGCGCCGTCGATGGACAGGTACCCCCCGGCAGCGGAAACCCATCTTCCATCTTCCATTCGGGGGCCGGCCTGGGCAGCGACGCCAGCGGCAACCTCTACGTGCTGATGTTGCTACAGTCCTTCGGCACAGCTGGCAGCCAGCTGCACATCAACGGCCAGGTGCTGAGCAACGGCTACACGGCCCTCCGGCTGGAGGCGGCCGGCCGGGTCAGCGGCCTGGTTTACCTCGATATGAATGCCAACGGCCAGCGCGATGCGATGGAGCCGCCCTTCCCTTTCTCGCAGATTATAGCCGACCAGAACCAGACCAGTATCTTCGCCAGTAGCAGCCCTCAGGGGCAATACAGCGCTTTTGCCCCCGCAGGAACTCCGTTCAGCCTCACCATTGCCAGCCCACCGCCTTCCTATACGCTCTCGGCCCCGGCCGTGCGCAGCGGTACTTTCCCGGCCGCAGGCCAGTCGGTAAATGGAATGGACTTTGGCCTTGTGCCCTTAAGTAACCAAACCGACGTACGGGTGACGCTTACCCCATTCAGCCCGGCCCGGCCTGGCTTCACCACGCAGTACCAGCTTACGCTGGAAAACGTGGGCACCACGCTTGCCAGCGGCACGGTTAACCTGGCCCACGACAGCCGCCTGACTTATACCAGCAGCGTCCCCCAGGGCAGCGTAGCCGGGCAGAACGTGAGCTGGACCTACGCCAACCTGCCGCCCTTTGCGCGGCTGAGCTACGTGGTAAGCTTTTCGCTGCCGGCCACAGTGGCGTTGGGTACCCAGCTTACGTCAACCGGCACGGCGCCCCTGGCCGGCGACGTGAACCCGGCCAACAACACCGAAGTATTGACCCAGGGCGTAATAGGCTCCTACGACCCCAACGACATCTCGGTAAACTACTCGCGCCTCACGCCCGCGCAGGTGGCCGCGGCCCAGCCCCTGGACTACACCATCCGCTTCCAGAACATGGGCACCGACCAGGCCTTCAACGTCGTCATTACCGACGAGCTGGACTTTACCCGCCTGAACCTGTCGACCCTGGACTTGCTGGCGCAGTCGCACAGCTGCACCTGGAGCCTGAGCAACCGCGGCCTGCTCACCGTGCGTTTCCCTAATATTCAGCTGCCCCACCAGGCCGCCGATGCCTTGCGCTCCCAGGGCTTTGTGCGCTTTCGGGTGCGGCCCCGCACCTCCCTGGTGGTGGGCGACATCGTACCCAACGAAGCCGATATTTTCTTCGACTACAACGCCCCCGTGCGCACCAACACCGCTACCACGGCTGTGTTCAACCCCACGGCGCTGCTCAGTGGGCAACAGGCCGCGGCCTGGGCCGCCTACCCCAACCCGGCCGCCGACGTGCTGACCGTAGCGGCCACCCTCACCCAGGCCGGCACCGTCGGCCTCGACCTGACCGATGCCCTGGGCCGGACCATCCGCCAGCACCGCCTTACTGCTGCCGCGGGTGCCCTGCACCACTCGCTCGACCTGCGCGGCGTAGCCCCCGGCCTCTACCTGCTGCGGCTCACCCTGCCCAATGGCCAGCACAGCAGCCAGCGCGTGCAGGTGAACTAGCCGGGCACGGCGCCGGCCAAACCCTGGCTTATTGGCACTTCTGCGTTGATGTACACTTGTTGGAATAAGTTAAAAGTTAAAACCGCACGTTCTTTTAACTTTTAACTCTCAACTTTTAACTCTGTACGCTGACTTGGAAGATGCGCTAGTTTGTAAAAGCGCCCCTTCGGCCGGAGCTGACGGGGCGCTTTTGCATGCCTGTCGGGCGCAGAAAAGCTGTCGTATTTACCTTGTAATTACTTATTTCCAGAAGCACAGCAGCCTTTTCCGGCTGGCTCAGGTCTGGCTGCTTGAATGGAATGCTGAGCACCGGCCGGGCCAGCTTCCGCAGGCTACCCTTACGCTTTCTTACTTGTTGAATTCATGAAATTTCTACGCGCTTTTATCCTGCTGGTGGGCTTGTTTCTGGGCAGCCAGCCCGTGGCACAGGCCCAGCACTTTGAGTGGGCCCGGCTGGCCCGCACCCTTACCAACAACGGCCTGCAAACCACGGCCGGCGCTACCGATGCGCAGGGCAACACCTACGTTGCCTTCGACTTTCAGGACAGCGTGCGTGTGGGCAGCCGCCTGTACCGGGGCGTCTTTGGTGCGTCCCTGCTGGTGCGCTACGACTCCACCGGGCAGGTAAGCTGGGTAACGCAGCTGCAGCACGTAGGCATTCAGCACATGGCCGTCGACCGCGTGAACGGAGGTGTGTACATGTCGGGCCGCCTGAACAGCGGCGCCGCCTGGGGCGGTGCGTCCGTTCCTACCACCCAGTCCCGGTTTTATGGCAAGTTTTCAGCCACCGGCGCTTTGCTATGGATGCGGGGCCTTCCCAACTCGACCATCTACGGTATCACGGCCGATGGTCAGGGCAAGGGCTACCTGCAGGGCATCACCGACAGCGTGGCCACGGCCGTAATCAACGGCGTTTCCCTCAACAACACGGTCAGCTACCTTTTTCAGTTCGATGCCAGCGGCAGCATTCAGTGGCTGCGGCAGCTGCACGGCGACGGCCCGGCCTCGGTGCAGTACGCCGGCCCGGCCGGGGTAAACAACATTGCCCTGGGCAGCAAGGCCAACGGGGGCTGCCTGGTGGTGGGCACCATGTTCAGCAAGCTGTACTTCGCCCCGGGCACTTCCGGCTCGGTGCTCAATGCCCAAACCTCCCGCCCGGAAGCCTTTATCGCCAACTTCGACCCCAACGGCAACCTGCTCTGGGCTCGGCAGGGCCACACCCCGAATGGCACTGCCGGACAGGTATTTAGCAAAGCAGCGGCGGGCGATGCCGGTGGAAACTGCTACCTCAGCGGGGGCAGCACCGGGGTGGCTACATTCGGGCAGCTTACGTCCCAGCGGGGTTTTTTCCTGCTGAAGTACGACTCCTTCGGCACGCCCATCTGGCTGCGCGGGCAGCAGGCCAACACCGGCAGCAACGGCAACGAAACCGGCACCCACCTGGTGGTGGACAATGCCGGCCAGGCCACGCTGGTCGTCAATGCCCAGGTTAGCCCCAACAACGGCCCCTCGCCCACTGTGCTCGGCCCGCTGCAGATGGCGGCGCCCACCAACATCGTGCGCTACAGCGCCCAGGGCCAGGAGCTGTGGACGGTAGCCGACAGCTGGCTGAGCTACACCACCCAGGGCGCTGTCAGCCGGGCCACCATGTCGGTGGAGGCCACCTCCCTGGGCCTCGACGCCCGCGGCCGGGTGTACTACACCGGCCGTACCTACAGTGCTTCTGCCTCCCTTAACCAAACCATTACCTTCGGCGCCCACACCTTGCTGGGCCGGGGAATGACGCTGACCAAGATAGGCGCCCAACCCAACAGCCTGCTGGGTCAGGTGTACTTCGACGCCAACAGCAACGGCGTGCGCGATGCCGGCGAGGGCATCTTCCAGCGCACCCTCACGGCCGAGCTCAGCCAGGCAGGCTTCAGCTCCTACCACCCCATGCGGGCCGACGGCAAGCTGCAGGCCTACGCCAGCAGCGGAGCCTACTCCCTGTCGCTGGTGGGGGTACCCGCCAACTACGTAGTGACGCAGCCAGCCAACAACCAGTACACCGGCACCTTCACGCCGGGGGGCGGGCAGCGCACCATCAACGTGGACTTTGGCGTGGCGCCCCGCTCTACCCAGCCCGATGTGCGGGTAATGATTACGCCCGTGAGCCTGCTGCGCACCGGCGTGCCCCTCACTTTCCGGGTGTCGCTCGAAAACATGGGGGCAGTGCCCGTAGCCGCTGGCACGGTTTCCTTCACGCCCGACGCCCGCCTCAGCTACATCAGCAGCGCGCCCACCGCCACCTGGGCCGGGGGCAGCAGCAGCTGGAGCTATACCAATCTGCAGCCCGGCGAAGCTCGCCACTTCGATGTGCGCATGAGCATTCCCATCAACGTGAGCGTGGGCACGCTGCTCACGTTTACGGCCCAGGCTCCGCTGGCGGCCGACAGCAACCCCGCCGACAACAGCGCCGGCCACGAAGGCCGCATCATCGGCTCCTACGACCCCAACGACATCTCGGTAAACTACTCGCGCCTCACGCCCTCGCAGGTGGCCGCCGGCCAGCCGCTCGACTACACCATCCGCTTCCAGAACATGGGCACCGATACGGCGTTTGCCGTGGTCATCAGCGACACGGTGGACTTCCGCAAGCTGAGCGTGGGCTCGCTGCAGCTGGTGTCGCAGTCGCACAACTGCTACTGGAGCATCACCAGCCGCGGTATTCTCACCGTGCGCTTCCTCAACATCCTGCTGCCCCACCGCCAGGTCGACGCCATTCGCTCGCAGGGCTACGTGCGCTTCCGGGTGCGCCCCATCACCACGCTGGGCCTGGGCGACATCATCCCCAACCGTGCCCACATCGTGTTCGACTACAACCCGCCGGTGACCACCAACACGGCTACCACCACCGTGCTCAACCCCACGGCCCTGCTGGCCAGCCACAGCGCCGCCAGCTGGGAGGCCTACCCAAACCCCGCCACCGAGCAGCTGACGCTGGCGGCGGAGCTGCGGCAGGCCGGGCCCGTGCGCCTGCAGCTGCTCGACGTGCTGGGCCGCCCCGTGCAGCAGCAAACCCTGGCGGCCCCGGCCGGGCCCCTGCACCAGACCTTGTCGCTGAAGGGCCTGGCCCCCGGCCTCTACGTGCTGCGGGTAACCCTGCCCGATGGTAAAGCCAGCACCCGCACCGTGGTAAAGGAATAGGCATACGCTACCAACAGACAAACCCGGGCCACCCATCGCGGCAGCCCGGGTTTGTTGCGTTTTTATGGGTCTGAAAAAACTGGCACGGTTTTGCAATACGACCTGGTACAAGCCCATCCGCCCGCGGCATCTGATGCCCACCCCGGCGGCTTGTCTCATACTCCTTTTTGCTTTTGGTCATGAAAACTCAGCGCCTTCTGGGCCGCCTGGCTGCGGCTTGCCTTTTCGTTTCAGTTGTTGCCCCGGCCGCGTCGGCCCAGGTTCGGCGCGACGCCTACGGCTCGCCCAAGGCCAGCAGCCCGGCCCGGCCTTCGGCTCCGGTGCGCAGCACGGCGCCGGCCCGCCCGGCCGCCTCGCCTTCTTCCAGCTATTCTACCTCGGCCAGCTCCCCCATCCGCTTTGGGGTGCGGGCCGGCCTCAACCTGGCCGACGTGCAGGGGGACGCCGTGCAAAGCTTCCTGGGCCTCACCGACTACGCTCCCGAGGGCACCATCACCAAGCAGATGCGCCCCGGCTTCCACGCCGGCCTGTACGCCACCATTCCCCTGGGCAGCAGCTTCGCCATCGAGCCCGGCCTGTCCTACTCTGAGAAGGGCACCGTGCTGCAGGGCCGCATTCCCATCCCGGAAATCAGCTTCCTGAATGCCCGCGCCACCGGCACGGCCCGCCTGGGCTACATCGATGTGCCGGTGCTGGCTAAGGCCTACATCACCCCGGGCTTTTACCTCTTTGCCGGCCCGCAGGCTTCCTTTTTGGTAAGCGGCAAAGCCCGCCTAGAAGCCGGCGCGCTGGGCTTCGACGTGTACCAGCAGGACTTCGACATCAAAAGCAGCCTGCGCCCGCTCGACTTCGCCGTGGTAGGCGGCGTGGGCTACCAGTTTGAAAACGGCCTGGGCCTGAGCGCCGGCTACGATTACGGCCTGAGCTCGCTCGACAAGAACAACCGCTTCAACGCACAAAACCAGATTATCAAGGCCAGCGCCAGCTTCTCCTTCTAACACCTCTTCTCTCCTTTTTTCTGCGGTTATCTTATTCTGGTGCGCTTATTCCAGTTCACTTATTCAGGTCGAATTTATTAGGATTAATTTTTGGGTTGCTTTGGTAAAAAAGCCCCGCTGGTATCAGCGGGGCCTTTTTGTTGATAGCAACCGTAACGCGGAATTTCATTCCGCCCCCCAGCGCCTTTTAAAACGCGGAATAAAATTCCGCGCTACAAGCATGCTCGGCCGGCGCTTTAGCGGGCGCCTACCACGCCTACGCTCTGGCTCAGGCCCTGGGCCAGGCGCACCAGGCGCACGAACTCGGCGCGGTAGCCGTCGGCATCGGCGCCGCGGGAGGTATCGGCCAGCTGCTCGGTGGCGGCCCAGGTGGCACTGCCGCGCTGCTCGCTCTGGCGTAGCAGCATGCCAAACTGGGCCACGGCGGCGGCAAAGCGCAGGTCGGCCGAGGCCTGGCTGATGGCTTTGGCGGTACCGCCCAGGGGCTGGGCCAGCAGCTTGCTGGAATGGCCCTGGGGCTCCTTGTAGCGCAGCTTCACGGTCAGCACCTCGGCCGTGCTTTCCTGTTTGCGGTTGCCGGTTTCCTGTTGCTGATACTTCAGCGGGTCAACCAACGGCTGGGGGCCACCGGCCGGCACCAGCTCGTAGAGGGCCGTCACGGTGTGGCCCGCGCCCAGCTCCCCGGCGTCCTTGCGGTCGTTGTTGAAGTCCTCGGCTTCGAGCAGGCGGTTTTCGTAGCCCACCAGTCGGTAGTGCGCCACCCGGGAGGGGTTGAACTCCACCTGCAGCTTCACGTCCTTGGCCACGGTGAACAGGGTGCCGCCAAACTGGGCCACCAGCACCCGGGCCGCTTCGTCGAGGTTGTCGAGGTAGGCGTAGTTGCCGTTGCCCTTGTCGGCCAGGGTTTCCATGCGGCTGTCGCGCAGGTTGCCGCGCCCGCAGCCCAGCACGGTGAGGAACACGCCCGACTCGCGCTGCTCCACAATGAGCTGTTCCAGGGCCTGGTCGGAGCTCTCGCCCACGTTGAAGTCGCCGTCGGTAGCCAGAATCACCCGGTTGTTGCCGTCTTTTTTGAAGTGCTGCCGGGCGGTGCTGTAGGCCAGGCGCAGGCCCGCTCCGCCGGCCGTAGAGCCGCCGGCCTGCAGCCGGTCGATGGCTCCCATGATGGTTTCCTTGTCGCTGCCCGCCGTGGGTGGCAGCACCAGGCCCGCCGCGCCGGCATACACCACCAGGGCCACGTGGTCCTGGGGCCGCAGCTGCTTCACCAGCAGCTTCAGGCCGGCCTGCACCAGCGGCAGGCGGTCGGCCGGGTACATGGAGCCCGACACATCGACCAGAAACACCAGGTTGGCCGGGGGCAGGCTCGCGGTTTCGATGCGCCTGGCCTGCACGCCGATGCGGGCCAGCTGGTGGGCCGGGTTCCAGGGGCACACGGCCAGCTCGGTGCTGATGTGCACCGGGTCGGGGCTGCTGGCCGGCGGCGCGGGGTAGTTATAGTGGAAGTAGTTGAGCATTTCCTCCACGCGCACGGCATCGCAGGGCGGCAGCTGGCCTTCGTTCAGAAAACGGCGCACGTTGGAGTAGGAGGCATTGTCCACATCCAGGGCAAAGGTGCTGAGGGCATCCTTCTTCGCGTCGAAGAACTTGTTTTCCTTGATGGCCGCGTAGCTGTCGCCGGCTCCCGCTTCTTCCTGGGCGGGGTAGGGGAGGGTGGGGCTTGGGGCATAGTAACCGGACCTGGACTTGGCTTTCCGGTCGGCGCGGCCGGCGCTCACCCCAGCGACCCTGCCGGCGAGGGTACGCAGCATCCCGGGCGCTGCGTAGCCGGTAACCACCACTTCGTTCAGCTGCTTATTGTCGGCGGAAAGCACCACGTTGATGACGCGCTGGCTGCCCACCGCCACTTCGCGGCTCGCGTAGCCGATGTACGTCACCAGCAGCACGGCGCCCTGGGCCGGCACCAAGCTTAGGGTGTAGCTGCCGTCGGCGTTGGTGCTGGTGCCATGGGTAGTGCCTTTCAGCAGCACCGTGACGCCGGGCAAGCCCTGGCCGCTTGCTTGGTCGGTGATTCGGCCGGTGACGGTGACCAGCTGGCTGGCTGCCGGATTAGCTTTGGGAGCCGAGGGCTGGGCCAGGGCAGGGGAGGCGCCCAGCAGCAGGGCGAAGGGCAGCAACAATAGCTTTTGCATGGCAACAACGGGTTAATGGTGATTTGAAAGGCTGATGCCGGAACCCTGCCTTATTGCACACACCGCCCCGTAAAGCACGTGACGCTCCGGGCCCGGCCAAGCCCGCAGCTCGTGGTTACAAGTTTGGCTTTTTCGGATTTATTGTTACCTCACGCTTGGTTACAAAAAAACAGGTTTAATAAATTTTGTAACCAGCGGACTCCCGCGCCTTTTCACTTTTTAGCCCCCGATTATTCTGCCATCCCCTATCTTCCGGGTTCCATGTTCTTCCGCAAACGCCCTGCTCCTGCTGCCGCGGCCCCGCTCTCCGACCAGGAGCTGCTGGCCCGCTACCGCCTGCACGGCGACGTGGCCGACCTGGGCCTGCTCTACGACCGGTACCTGCCCGAAGCCTTTGCCGTGTGCCGCCGCTACCTGGCCCCGCCCGACGAGGATGCCCAGGATGCCGTGATGCAGCTGTTTGAGCACCTGGTGAAAGTGCTGCGCATCCACCAGCCCGAAAACTTCCCGGCCTGGCTGCACACCACCGCCCGCAACCACTGCCTGATGCAGCTGCGGGCCCAGAAACGGACCACCGGCATCGTGCTGCAGTTTCCCGATGCCGCCGATGTGGAATCGGCCGGCGCCCGGCATCTGCAAGGCACGGCCCAGGACGCGGCCGATGCCGAAGAAAACGAAATGCGCCTCCAGACCCTGGAACTAGCTCTTGCCAACCTCCCCGCTGCCCAACGCCGCTGCCTGGAATTGTTTTTTCTGGAAAAAAAGAGCTACCGCGACATCGCCGCCGAAACCGGCCTGGAGCTGAACCTGGTAAAAAGCCATCTGCAGAATGGCAAGCGCATGCTGCGCCGCCAGCTCGACCCACCCGCCAGCCCCCCGGCTGCTTCATCATCATCTTCTTCGCTCCATGTCCGCCGCTAAGCTGCCTTCCGCCATGCTGCACGCCCCTGGCCCGCACCCCGATGCGGCCACGCTGCGGCAGTACGCCGCCGGCACCCTGGCTTCGGCCGAGCAGCAGCGCGTGGAAGCCCACACCCTCGACTGCGAACGCTGCGCCGAGCTGCTCGATGGCTTCTCCATGACCGATGCGCCCACTACCGACCGCGCCATTACCGCACTGCGCGACCGGCTGCGGGAGCGGGTAGGGGAGCCCGCCCCGGTGGCCGTGCCCGCCCGGCCCCTGTGGCCGCGGGTGGTCGCCGCCGCAGCTACCGTGGCCGTGCTGGCCGGCGGCATCTGGACCTGGGAGCAGCAGTCGGTGCCCACCGAGGTAGCCGCTGTGCGGCCCGAGCCCGAGGCATATACCCCTCCGTCGCCGGCTGCCAGCGTCGAGTCGCCTTCGGCCGCGGCCCCGGCGGAGGCGGCTGCGGAAGTAGCTGCTGCACCTGCTAGCCCCGTGCCCGCTCCGGCAGTGGTGCGGGCGGCTAAGCCGGCGCGCCTGGCCCGCGCTTCCACGCCAGGCCGCGCCTCCTCCGCTCCCAGCGCCCCGGCTGCCGAGGCGCTGGTGCTGGCCGATACCGCGCCGGAGCCAGCGCTGGCCAGCTCCTCCCCCGTGGAACCGGCCGCCGACCTGGCTGTAGCCACCAACCCCGGCACGGAAGAAAGAACCGAGCTAAAGGAACAGACCGCCGACATTGTCGCGCCCACCCTGAGCAGCGCCAAAGCCAAGCGGACTGCCAGCGCTGCCCCGGCCCCAGCGGAGCTTTCCGGCCGCCAGGCGGGGGCCATGCCGGCGGCACCTACTATTGCCCCGGCCCCCATGGGCGGCACCGTAGCCCTGCGTGAATACCTGCGCCGGAGTGGACTGCAGTTCGAGCCTGTTGCTAACGAGGAGCGTCTTTCAGGCCGGGTGCATGTGCGCTTCACCGTGGGGGAAGACGGGCGCATCAGCAACGTGAAGGTGACCCGGGGCCTGCGTCCCGACTACGACGCCGAAGCCCAGCGCATTGTGTGCGAGGGGCCGGCCTGGCACCCCGGCATCTCCGGGGGCCGGCGCGCGCCCCTGACCGTTGATGTGGTGGTACCTTTTTAAAAAGCGAGACCTTTCGCGGCAGCGGCCGGCAGCTTTACCCCCAATAGCCTGTCAGCTAACGCAGGATGCGGTGCATGAACAGTGAAGCCCCAGCGCGCCGCTGAGACCAGCCAGCCTGTGGAACACGCAGCCGCTTCTAGTCCGCAATTCCGGGAAATGTCATAAACAAAGCCGCTTGCAGCAAGCGGCTTTGTTTGTTTTAAGCTTATCTGGGCTAAGTCCAACTATTGCGAAATTATCAAGCAATAGGCCTGCTTTTTGAAAATTATTGGAATTATTAGGGCTGCCTACTGGTTTAGCCTCCCAGAAACGTAGCAACCAGCACTGCATCAGTCCACTGCTCCTACGGATATATAAGCTGCTTTTTCCGGAACCTGAGCATTGCGGCCTGGGCCGCCCTCCCCCGAGAAAGACAATTCTGCTGCTAGCTCCAGCCTCCCCCCGCTATTTCTGATTCCACTTCATTCCACCCTGTATAATGCAGAACAACAAGCTGACTACCCGTCTTTCTTCCTTGCTGCTCTCGGGCTCTCTCTTCGCTGCCGCCTGCACTTTTACGGCCTGCTCGAAAGAGGAAGTTGCTCCTTCCAGCCCCAGCATCGCCAGCTCTGAGACGAGCACCGACGCCCGCGTTGCCAACGGCATTCCCGGCAAGTACATCGTGGTACTGAAAGACGCCTCCGTAGCCACCGCTGAGTCGGATGACTACAACGAAAAGGTGCGCAAAGTGAAGAATAAGGCCGACAACGTGCTGCGCGGCAAGGGCATCCGCCCCGACAAGATTGAGCGCACCTACGGCAACGTGCTTAAGGGCTTTGCAGCCCAGCTCACGGCCCAGGAGGCTGCGGCCCTGGCCCTCGACCCCGAAGTAGCTTATGTAGAGGCTGACCAGGTAATGAGCATCAGCCAGACTTCTACCACCACCACGACCACCCAGCCGGCCCAAACCATACCCTACGGCATCAACCGCGTGGGGGCGGCCGACGCCACTGGCCGCACGGCCTGGGTTATCGACACGGGCATTGAGCTCAACCACCCCGACCTGACCGTGGACGCCGCCCGCAGCCGCTCCTTCGTACCCAATGTAAGCTCGCCCACCGATGGCAACGGCCACGGCACCCACGTCGCCGGCACTATCGGCGCCAAGTACAACAGCATCGGCGTAGTCGGTGTAGCCGCCAATGCCACCCTGGTAGCCGTGCGCGTTCTCGATGCCAACGGCAGCGGCACCAGCTCGGGCGTAATTGCCGGTGTAGACTATGTAGGCGCTTATGCCCGCGTCGGGGAAGTAGCCAACATGAGCCTGGGCGGCGGCATCTCGCAGGCTCTGGACGACGCGGTGGTACGTGCCGCCAACAAAGGCATTCTCTTCGCCGTAGCGGCCGGCAACGACGCCATCTCGGCAACCCAGCACTCGCCGGCCCGCGTCAACCACGCCAATGTCTTCACGGTATCGGCCATGGACAACACCGACACCTTTGCCTCTTTCTCCTGCTTCGGCAACCCGCCGGTTGACTTCTGCATGCCCGGCGTGAACATCAACTCCACCTACATTGGCGGCCGCTACGCTACCATGAGCGGCACCTCCATGGCCACGCCCCACATGGCCGGCGTGCTGCTGGTGCGCGGCAAGCACTTCAACCTGAGCGGCACCGTGAAAGGCGACCGCGACAGCACCCCCGACCGCATTGCCCACATCTAAGGACCAGCTCTTTACGGAAATAAAAAAGGCAGCCCCGCAAGGCTGCCTTTTTTTGTTGGCGTGGGCTTACAGCGCCATGCCGGCTTTGAAGGAGCCATCGTCCACGGCCTTCAGGAATTTTATCAGGCCGGGGAAGTAGGTCGGCTGGTCGTCGTACAAGCTCATGTGGCTGCCCTGGGGGCAAATGAGCGCGGCGCCGTTTTTCACCTGCTTGGCTATCTGCCGCATATGCTCGGGGTCCATGGTATCGTGCTGCCCACCGATGGAAAGCACCGGCACCGTGAGCTGGGGCAGGTCGGGGGTGCGGTCCCAGTTGGCCAGCTTGCCGGCAATGCCAAACTCGCTGGGGCCCTGCATGGTCACGTACAGCGACTGGTTCATTTTAGCGAAGGAGCGGTTCACGGGCTCGGGCCACTGCTCCAGGGGCAGGCGCAGGATGTGCTGGGTGTAGAAGTTGGGCATCAGCAGCTCCATGTAGCGCGGGTTCTGGAAATCCTTCTTCGCCTCAATCTGCCGGATTTCGGCCAGCACTTCCGGTTTCATCTGCTTGGCCAGCACTTCCTGGGCGTAGCGCCCATAAGCCGGGCAGCTCATCATCATGTTGGAGATGATGAGGCCTTTCAGGTGTTGCTGGTACTTGAAGGCATACTCGGCAGCCAGGATGCCGCCCCAGGAGTGGCCCAGCAGGTAGAAGTTGTCTTTGCTCAGGTTTAAGGCTTTGCGCACCTGCTCTACTTCTTCTACGTAGCGCGGCAGGCTCCACATGGCGGTGTCCTGGGGGTTGTCGGAGTTGCCGCAGCCCAGCTGGTCGTAGTAGATAAACTCAATGCCTTCGGCGGGCATAAAGCTTTCCATGCACTCGAAGTACTCGTGCGTAGCACCCGGGCCGCCATTAAGCAGCAGCACCTTCACCTTGGGGTTGTTGCCGAAGCGCTTGGTCCAGACCTTAAACTCGCCCTTGGGCGTGGAAATAGGCAGCAGCTGCACGCCGCCGTCGCGCACGCCGGCTTCTTCGGACGTGAAATAGGCGGCTGCGCCGCCGCTCTGGCGCTGGGACTGCGGAGTATCGCATCCAGCAAACAGGGCGGCTAAGAGCAGAAAGGGAAGCAGGGGAAAAGGGCAGGTTTTCATTATGCGGGTTACCTGTGAATGAGGCGAAGGTAGGAGTAAGCGAAAATTATCGTGCGAGGGTGCTGCGCCAGTGTATACCAAGGCTGGCAGCAAGTCCCCGTTGACTAAAATAAATTAACGGCAAAGTGCAATTATTGAAAATTTTTCATAAATACCCCCGTTAAGTGTTCAATATTTTGAATTTTCTCAACCATAAGCTGGTTTAGTCAGCAACACGAACGTGAAATAGCAGCTACCTGCTTCGACTCACGGCCTTCGTCTTCCAGGCTTTCCTTTCCACTCTTTACCCCTCCCGGTATAATGCAGAAATCTAACCTGAACTCCCGCTTCGCTTCCTGGATGGTCACCGGCTCGCTGCTGGCAGCCTCCACCACCTTTATGGCCTGCTCGCGGGAAGAAGTAGCACCGTCCAGCTCGGCGCCCATGTCGACCAGCGCGAACGATGACTCACGGGTAAACGACGTGCTGCCAGGCCAGTACATCGTGGTGCTTAAGAGTGAGGCGGTAGCCACCACTGCTACCGATACCTACACTGAGAAGGTAAACAAAGTAAAGGCCGCTGCCCAGGGCCTGCTGCGCGGCCGCGGCCTGCGCGCCGAAACTGTTGGCCATGCCTATGGGCACGTTATCAAAGGCTTTTCGGCCAGCATGAGCGCGGCCGAAGCCGCTGCCCTCGCCCTCGACTCCCGGGTAGCCTACGTTGAGGCAGACCGTATTATCTCGCTGGGTAAGCCCATCAAGAACGGGGGCAGCACCCCGCCTCCTCCCTCTACTCAGACTATTCCCTATGGCATCACCCGCGTAGGCTACGGCGATGGCACCGGCAAAACCGCCTGGGTTATCGACTCCGGAATCGACTTGACTCACCCCGACCTGAACGTAGATGCCAACCGCAGCCGCTCTTTTCTTACCAGCGGCGCCAACTACACCTCGCCCGCTGATGGCAACGGCCACGGCACCCACGTAGCCGGCACCATCGCCGCCAAAAACAACACCGTTGGCGTGGTAGGAGTAGCGGCCAATGCCACCGTAGTGGCCGTGCGGGTGCTCGACGCCAGCGGCAGCGGCACCAGCTCGGGCGTGATTGCCGGCATCGACTACGTGGGCGCCAACGGCCGCGCCGGCGATGTAGCCAACATGAGCCTGGGCGGCGGGGCCTCCCAAGCCCTCGACGATGCCGTGCTGCGTGCTTCCCAAACCGGTATTCTGTTTGCTCTCGCGGCTGGCAACAGCGCCATCAACGCAGCTCAGAGCTCGCCGGCCCGCGTCAACGGGGCCAACATCTACACCATCTCGGCCATGGACAGCAACGACACCTGGGCCAGCTTCTCCAACTTCGGCAACCCGCCCGTTGACTACTGCATGCCCGGCGTCAACATCAACTCTACCTGGTTGTCGGGCACTTACAATACCATCAGCGGCACTTCCATGGCTACCCCGCACATGGCCGGCGTGCTCCTGCTGCGCGGCCGCAGCTTCACCACCAGCGGCGCGGTTCGCAACGACCCCGATGGTGTTGCCGACCCCATTGCTCACCTGTAAGCAGGCGCTTTCTTCAGCCAGCGTCTAACAACTTTCAACACAAAAAGGCAGCCTCCTGGGCTGCCTTTTTGTGTTATATAGCCGGCATTAGGCGGCTACTACTCTTGCCGGGGAAGGCCCCGTTCCGACTAGTTGCTGTAGCCCCCGCCGCTTTCGGGCGAGGTGGCGCTGCCGCCGGGCTCCACGTCGCGCGGCAGCTGGGGCTTGGCGTTGATGTCGACGTTGCTGTAGTCGGGGCCGCCGCTGCCCGTGCCGATAGGGCCCTCGTCGGTGGTAACCTGCTTGAGCTCGTCGGGCGCACCCTGGTAGGTGGGGTCCCACTTGTGCATTACTTCAAAGGTGATTTTGGCCGTGATGCGGTACTCCACAATCTTGTTGTCGCGCACGCGGCAGCTCTGGTCTTTCACGTAGATGGACTTGATGCCGCGCAGGGTGGTGCTGGCTTCGTCCAGGGCCCGCTGCAGGGCGTCCTCAAAGCTTTTCTCCGACGAGGCCAGAACCTCAATAACTTTTTTGATGGTGCTCATAGAGGTGATGAAGTAAGAAGGTGATGGGGTGATAAGGGATGGCGTGGCGTTCTGTGCCAATGGTCCGGCTTCGTGTACGTGGAAAGCTTCCGGGCAGCTATTTGAGCCGCGGGGAAAAGCGCGGGCGCTCCGGCACCGTACTTTTGTGCTGCGCGTGGTCTACATCACCTCATCACCTTCTTACTTCATCACCTCAACCCATCACATGGCTTTCCGCACCGAAAAGGATACCATGGGCACCGTGCAGGTACCCGCTGCCGCTTACTGGGGCGCTCAAACCCAGCGCTCCATCGAGAACTTCCCCATTGCCCAGGACATCAACCGCATGCCCCTGGAAATTATCCGGGCCTTTGCCTACCTCAAGAAAGCCGCGGCCCTGACCAACCGCGACGCGGGCATTCTGCCGGCCGAGAAGGCCGAGCTCATCGGCAAGGTGTGCGACGAGATTCTGGCCGGCAAGCTCGACGAGGCCTTCCCGCTGGTGGTGTGGCAAACCGGCTCGGGCACCCAGAGCAACATGAACGTGAACGAGGTGATTGCCTACCGCGGCCACGTGCTGAACGGCGGCAAGCTTGAAGACGAGAAAAAGGCCCTGGCGCCCAACGACGACGTCAACAAAAGCCAGAGCTCGAACGACACCTTTCCCACGGCCATGCACATCGCGGCCTACAAGATTCTGGTGGAGAAGACCATTCCCGGCATCGAAACCCTGCGCGACGCCCTCAAGGCCAAGTCGGAGGAGTTTATGCACATCGTGAAAATCGGCCGCACCCACTTCATGGACGCCACGCCGCTCACCCTGGGCCAGGAGTTTTCCGGCTACGTGTCGCAGCTCGACCACGGCCTGCGCGCCATCAAGAACACGCTGGCTCACCTGAGCGAGCTGGCCCTGGGCGGCACCGCCGTGGGCACGGGCATCAACACCCCGCCCAAGTACGCCGTGAGCGTAGCCAAGCACATTGCCCAGCTTACGGGCCTGCCCTTCGTGACGGCCGAAAACAAGTTTGAGGCCCTGGCCGCCCACGACGCCATCGTGGAAGCCCACGGCGCCCTCAAAACCGTGGCCGTGAGTTTGATGAAAATCGCCAACGACATCCGCATGCTCAGCTCCGGCCCCCGCGCCGGCATCGGCGAAATCGACATTCCCGACAACGAGCCCGGCTCCAGCATCATGCCCGGCAAGGTGAACCCCACCCAGTGCGAAGCCATGACCATGGTGGCCGCCCAGGTAATGGGCAACGACGTGGCCATCACCGTGGGCGGCTCCATGGGCCACTTCGAGCTGAACGTGTTCAAGCCCCTGATGATTTACAACTTCCTGCACTCGGCCCGCCTCATCGCCGACGTGTGCGTGAGCTTCACCGAGAAGTGCGCCGTGGGCATCAAGCCCCTGGAGAAAAACATCAAGAAGCACGTCGACAGCAGCCTGATGCTGGTGACGGCCCTCAACCCCCACATCGGCTACTACAAAGCCGCCGAAATTGCCCAGACGGCCCACAAAAACGGCTCGACCCTGAAGGAAACCGCCCTGCAGCTGGGCTACCTCACCGAGGAAGAGTTCGACCAGTGGCTGAAGCCCGAGGAGATGGTAGGGGAGATAAACTAAGCTACAACCTCACTCCCGGCCCCGCGAAATGCCTGACGGGAGCTGGGAGCTTGGCAGCTAAAAAAGGGACTGTTGCTCAGGCAACAGTCCCTTTTTAGTTTACCTGGCGTACTCACCCGGCCAAAAGGGTACCCCTGGCCATGGCGCTGGCAGCAATGGTGATGGTGCGGGGCCTTACCCGCCCTGCGTAGCATCACCTTATCAGGTGCACCGAAAGTGCGCCCTAAACCACCACATCTTTTAAGGCCCCGAGCCGGTGCTTTCGTAGCCTGATGGCCCGCCGCCGCAGGGGGCCAGCCAAGGATAGGCTGTGAGCCCAGCCTACAAAAAACTCTTTTGGCATTATTGTATTATTCACCGAAAAAACAAAATGCCATATCAGGCATTCCGTGAGAATTTCGACAGCCGGGGCCCGGCGACGGCCGCCAATGGAGCCATTTCAGGAGGCAGCGAGGACACTGGGCCCACAGCCGGGCGCTATAGATGAGTGTGAAATCCAACACATAATGGCTCCAAAAAGCTAAAACATCTACCTGGCTTTCCAAATTCAGTCCGGTTGGCGGCGCTTTTTTTCCAGTTGGCGCCGGAAAATTAGCAGTTGGCGACTCAACTGGTTTTGTTCATAGGTTAAATCAATGGGTTGCTTGACTTTTGTACTTAACCGCTATCAAGCTTTTCAGAAAAGCCACTGTTGGCGCGATAAGCACCTCATTTCAACCTATTCTAATTATGGTACATCTTTCTTCTCTCTCTTTCATCACCCGGCGGGCCATTCCCCGGGAAATGAGTCCATCACTCCTGCTGCGGCTGTGGAGGAAGGCAATGCGCCGAAGCAAGGTTGAGGGTGCCGGCCGCCCGGCCAGCCGGGTAGGTATAGCGGCGGCCCTGGCCTGGCTGCCCCTGCTGGCCCTGGCCCAGGCGCCGGTGCTGCAGTTTTCGGGTACCGTTGCCTCGGCCCCGGGCGTCGACGTGACCGCCTTTGTCGACATGGTGGAAATCGTCAACGCCAGCACCAATGCGGCGGTGGCGGGGGTAGTCGCTAACCCAAGCTTCGAAAGCGGAACCATCAACGGGACCTTCGATTTTGCCCCCAGCGGCGCCAGCTGGGCCTTTTCCGGACGCTCAGGCATAGGCTCCATCCCCGGTGCTTATAGCGTCCCCACAACCAATGCCGACGGCTCCCGCACCGCCATCCTGCAAAGCTGGGAGGGGCAACCGCTCATCCCTTCCTTCAGCCAGACGCTCGGCACCTTAGCCCCGGGTACTTACTTTGTTCGGCTGCGGGCCGCCCAACGCAACACGCAGCCGGCCAACCAGGGGGTTCTCGTGCGGGTTAACGGCGTGGCCCTGGGCACCTTCACCCCCCTCAACAACAACTCTTTCCAGACCTTCAGCACCAGCACGTTCACCGTGACGGCGCCGAACAACGCGCTGGCGTTCAACCCGGCCAACTCGCCCCAGAACTTTGTTGCCCTGCCCAGCACCACGCCACTGCCGGTCAACACCTCGGCCTACACCATTGAGGCCTGGATACGGCCCAATGCCATGGGTGGGTGCGGCATCATTGGCTGGGGAAACTACGGCACCTTCAACCAGGTAAATGCTTTCCGGCTCGACGGTTCCAACGGCGGTCAGCTTATCAACTACTGGTGGGGCAACGACCTGGTGGTGAACGTTGGCAACCTCAGCGGCAGCTGGCACCACGTGGCCGTGACGTATAACGGCACTGCCCGCACCATGTACCTGAACGGCAACGTGGTAGGGTCGGACACTCCCGGTACTGCGGGGCGCAGCTTCGCCGTCGCGAACGCACGCATTGGCTCGACGAACAACGGCGAGATTTTTAACGGCGCCATCGATGAAGTGCGCGTTTACTCCACGGCCCTGACCCAGGCCCAGGTGCAGGCCGACATGAACACCAACACCAGCTCGGTGCCCGGCAGCCTGGCTTCGTACTACGACTTCAACCAGGGAACCCCGGGCGGCAACAACGCGGGTTTGACCTCGCTGCCCAACCTGGCCAGCGGCAGCAACCCCGGCACCTTGCAGGGCTTCACCCTAAGCGGCACCAGCAGCAACTGGGTAGGCAGCTTCACCACGCTCAGCAGCCTGTCGCCCACGAGCGGCCCGGTGGGCACCAGCGTGACGCTGACCGGCACCAACTTCACCGGGGCCACCAGCGTGACGTTCAACGGCACGGCGGCTACGAGCTACACGGTGAACTCGGCTACGAGCATTACGGCCACCGTGCCTGCTGGCGCCACCTCGGGCGTGGTGCGCGTTACCTCGCCCAGCGGCATCAGCAATGGGGTGAGCTTCACCGTTGTTGTGCCCGACCTGACGGTAAGTGCCGCCCAGAGCATCAGCGGCAACTATAACAACGTCACCATCACCGGCACGGGTGTGGCCACGCTCAACGGCAGCCTGACGGTGAACGGCACGCTGACGGTGCAGAGCGGCGGCTCGCTCAACACGAACTGCCAGACCGTCGGTGGCGTCGGCGCCTTTGCCCTGCAGGCTGGCGCTACGCTCCGTATCTGCGACCCGGCCGGCATCAGCAGCAGCGGTGCCAGCGGCGCCGTTCAGGTGAGCGGCACGCGCAGCTTCAGCACCGATGCCAGCTACGTGTACAACGGCACGGCCGCCCAGGTAACCGGCGCGGGCCTGCCCAGCCAGGTACGCAGCCTGAGCACGACCAACAGCAGCCCCGTTACCCTCTCGCAGCCCCTGAGCGTGGCTCAGGTGCTGACGGTGGGCGGCAGTGGCAACCTGAACCTGAACGGCCAGGCGCTTATGCTGCTCTCCGACGCGGCCGGCTCGGCACTGGTGGTCAACAGCGGTTCCGGCGTAGTCGTGGGTGGCACGGCCAGCGTGCAGCGCTACATCAACCCCAGCACCAACCCCGGCCCGGGCTACCGCCATTACAGCGCCCCGGTAACGGGCTCCACGGTGGCCGACCTGACCACGACGGGCTTCATGCCCGTGGTGAACCCGGCCTTCAACAGTGCGGCCGCCCCGGCCAGCGTGACGCCCTTCCCCACCGTGTTTGGCTACGACCAGGTCCGCCTGGCGTCGGCTACCAACAACCTGGACCTGTTCTCCAAGGGTTGGGTATCGCCCACCGCTCTTACCGACGCGCTGGTGCCTGGCCGCGGCTATTCAGTCAACATCGGCGCTGGTGAGAAGGTCGACTTCACCGGTACGCTGAACACGGGCAACCTGACGCTGAACCTGAGCCGCAACACCGGTGCCACCGCCGCGGAGGCCGGCTGGCACCACGTAGGCAACCCCTACCCGGCCCCGCTCGACTACTCGCTCGTGACCCTGGCCGACCGCAACAACCTCGACGGCGCCATCTACGTGTTCGAGAGCAGCAGCCAGTACGGCGGCATGTACCGCAGCTACGTCAACGGCATTGGCGGCAACCCCGTGCTGCCCTCGGGTCAGGGCTTCTGGGTGCGGGTAAGCCAGGGACAGACCAGCGGCACGCTCACCTTCCGCAACAGCCAGCGCCTGACCAGCCCCAATGCCACCGCCTTCAGCCGCGGCGCGGCCGACCAGCGCCCGCAGCTCAAGCTCACACTCAGCGGACAAGGGGTGCCCAGCGACGAGCTGACGGTGTACGCCGAAGCTGGCGCGACCACCGGGGCCGACAGCGAGTTTGACGCCGTGAAGCTCCCCAATACCACGGGCCTGAACCTGTCGGCCCTGGCTTCCTCGGGCCAGCAGCTGGCCATCCAGGGCCTGCCCTCCTTCAGCAGCGCCCTCGTGCCGCTGACGGTGCAGGTACCCGCCGCCGGCACCTACACCTTCGAGGCAGCCGAGCTCCCGAACCTACCGGCCGGCACTCGGGTGTACCTGCGCGACGGCCTGGCTGGCACCAGCACCCTGCTGGCACCCGGCACTGCCTTCCGCTTCTCGCTGAGCGGCACCACGGCTACCGGGCGCTTCGCCCTGGAGCTGCGCGGCGCTGGCGCCCTGGCTACCTCGGCCCAGCTGCTGGCTCAGCAGGTGACGGTGTTCCCCAACCCGGCTCACCAGCAGCTGACCCTCACGCGGCCGCTTGCCGGCGCCACCAATGCTACCGCTACCCTGCTCAACAGCCTGGGCCAGGTGCTGCGCACGGTGAAGCTCACAGCCACCCAAACCGAAGCCCGCGTAGACCTGACCGGCCTGGCCGCCGGGGTGTACTCGCTGCGCGTGCCCCTGGCCGACGGCCAGCTCGTGTTCCGCCGCGTTGTGGTTGAGTAAGCTGGTTCTGCTACTTACCCCGAAGCCCTGGCCGCCCCCGCGGTCAGGGCTTCTTGCTTGTGGCCTCCACCGGCCTGGCCAGGCACAAGCAGGCGGGCACCCGGAGCGCTCAGCCCGTCCTGCAAGGCTGCCCGGGGTCGCGCCACTGCTCCTGTGCTGCTGGCTGCATGCTCAGAGCCGCTTCGCGGCTGCGGTACGTAGCGCGGACTTGTAGTCCGCGAGTGCGCCCAACTTGGTGAGCTCTCGGACTAAAAGTTCGCGCTACTTAGCGGCGTACACTGAACGGCGTAACCTCTCTAAAGCCTGCATTGCGGCTCCCAACGACCATTGCAGCAGGGAGGGTATCCGTCCCGAATACGGCGCAGCTCCATCCAGCAGAGCACGCTTTGGGGCCCAGTAGCAGCGCAGGGCGTTGCCTGCCGCTTTATTTTTAATTCACCTGCTGTGGTTTTATTTGAATAGTACTGTGCAAGGAGCATATTTGTGTTTTAGCTTAATAAACGGGCTTAGAAGTTGAATGGAACGGCGTTTTACTTTCAGTAGCCCCCGCGGCTGGGTCGGGCTTCTAGCTGTACTTGGCTGGAGCAGCTTATCAGCCCCCGTCGCGCACGCCCAACCGGAGGTAGTTGACAGCCTGCAGCGCATTCTGACACGGCCCGGCATTGCCGTCGAGAAGCGCGTGACAGCGCTCAACGGCCTGGCGTTTCAGAACATTGACACCGACCCGGCCGCCGCCAAGTGCTGGGCCCGCGAGGGGCTGAGCGCCGCCCGCCGGGGCAGCTACCGGGTGGGGGAAGCCAACAGCCTGCGGGTGCTGGGCATCCTGGCCATGACCGACGACAAACACGCAGAGGCCACCGGCTACTTCCGCCAGGGCCTGCGCCTGCTCGCCAACGACACCCTGACGCGGGCCTTCCAGCTGCGCTGCTCTTTTCTGAAATACCTGGGCGATATCGCCCACGAACAGCTCGATACTACCGTAGCCCGCCGCTACTACGAAGAGGCCCATACTGTGCTGCTGGAGCGACGCCCCCGGCTAGCCGACTTAATTGGGCTGGAAGCCAGCTGGGCCGGCCACCTCTGGGAACGGGTGGACATGGGCGGCCCCGACACCGCCCGCTACCTTCGCCAAAGCCGCGCCCACTCCCGGCGCCTTATCGCCCTGGCCAAGGACGAGCCCGAGTATAACGCGTCGTTCCTGGTGTATGCCCACCGGCTGCTGGCCCAGAGCTACTTGCGGCAGCGGCAGCCCGACTCTGCCCGGTTCTACCTGCAGCGCCTCCAAACCCTGATACCGGAGGGCGACGTCAACAGCCAGGGCGACGCCTGGCACCTGCAGGCGCAGCTGGCCGCCCAGGAGCAGCGCTGGCCCCAGGCGGCCGCCCTGCTCCGAAAGGCTCTGGGCTCCTACCGCTCCAGCGGCAAGCTCAAGGAGCAGATGGATGCCCTTACCCTACTGGCCCGCGCTCAGGCCCAGCTAGGCGATGGCCCCGGCGCCTACACCAGTCAGCTGGCGGCCTACCGCCTCAACAACAGCATTCGGGCGGAGGAGCGCCGTAGCGAGCTGGCAAAAGTGAGGGCCAGCTTCGAGGCTGAGCGCCGCGAAGCCCGCATCCGGGAGCTAACCAGTGAGCGCAACGGACAGCTGGCGGAGGCCGCGCGCCGCCGGCGCGAGCTGTGGACCCTGGGGGCAGTGCTGCTGGTGGTGCTGGCCGGCCTGGCTACCACGGCCGTGCTGGCCCTGCGCCTGCGCCGCAGCCGCGCCGCGCTGGCCGCACAAAACGAGGAGCTGGCCCAGACCCGCGCCACCCAGGACCGGCTCTACGCCCTGGTGGCCCACGACTTACGCTCGCCCGTGGCAGCCTTCCAGGGCCTGGCCGACTTGCTCACGCTCTACGTGAGCCGTCAGGATACCGCCCGCCTGGCCGGGCTCGGCAGCCGCGTGCAGCAGGCTGCCGAGCAGCTGCGCGGCCTGCTCGACAACCTGCTGAGCTGGGCCTTGCAGCAGCGCGGCGAGCTGCGGGCAACGCCGGCCGCCGTGCCGGTAGCGCCCCTGCTTACCGACACCCTCGCGCTGTATCAGGCGGCAGCCGAAGCAGCCGGCGTCACGCTGCAGCAAGCGGGCATCCCCGCTGCTGACCTGCATCTGTGGGCCGACCCGCACATGACCCGCACCATCCTCCGCAACCTGGTAGGTAACGCCCTGAAAGTAACGCCCAGCGGCGGCAGCGTCAGCCTGGGCGCCTGCCCGGCCCCAGGGGGGCAGCTTACCCTGACTGTACGCGATACGGGCCCGGGCTTTGGCCCCGACCAGCTGTTGCGGCCGGCAGCTCCCCGCACCGGCACTGGCCTCGACAGGGCGGGCCTGGGCCTGCGCCTCAGCCTCGACTTTGCTAAGGCGCAGGGGGGACAGCTGGCCTTACGCAACGCGGCCGACGGCGGCGCCGTGGCCGAGCTGTCCTTGCCCCTGTGTCAGGAATAGTGACAAACCATCATGTTGTTAAGTAACCACTTTATAGCCTCTGTTTTATGAGCCTCCCCGCTACTCCGCTCCGCGTACTCGTAGTTGAGGACGAAGAGCTACTGGCTGAACACTTACACGTCACCCTCGAAGCCCTGGGCTACACCGTGCTGGGACCAGCTCCGGATGCGGATACGGCCCTGGCGCTGTGTCAGGAAACCTGGCCCGATGTGGCCGTGCTCGATATTACCCTGGCCGGCTCCCGCAGTGGTATCGACCTGGCCCGGGAGCTGCAGGCCCGGCGCCCCCTGCCCCTGGTATTTCTCACGGCCCTCTCCGGCGCCGAAGCGTTTAGCCTGGCCCGCGCCGTGGGCCCGGCGGCCTACCTCGTCAAGCCCGCGCCGGCCGATGCCCTGCAGCGCGCGCTGGAGCTGGCGGTTGCCAACTCCTCGACCGGGCACGCAGAACCGGACGAGGAGCATTCTGTATTTAATGCCGCATCGGCAATACTGCTGCCCGATGCGCTGTTTGTAAAAGAAGACGGCTTGCTGGTAAAGGTGCGCCTGGCCGACATCTGTTCAATAGAAGCGGCCGATAAGCAATGCCTGCTGAACCTGACCGGGCGGGTGCTGTCGGTGCGCCAGCCCCTACGGGAGCTAACCAGCCGCCTGCCGGGCAGCGACTTTGTCCAGATTCACCGGCGCTACGTCGTCAATGCAGCCTGCATCGAGCGCCTCGACACCGTGCGCAACCTGGTGCAGGTGGGCGAGCAGGTGCTGCCACTGGGGCAAACCTACCGCGAGCACCTGCTGCAACGGCTGCAGCAGGTGTAAGACCTGGGGTGCTCGGCCAGCCCGCACTGCTCAGCCTGCTCGTATTCTCCGCCAGCAGGCACCTGTGGTTTGCCAGCCTGCCTGGCAGGGTTTTGACCTGCCAGTTAGTTATCTAATAGAATGTCATGTTGAACATTCTGCGCATAAAGCAGGGATGAAGCATCTTGCCCGCGGCAGTAATCCAATCGAAAGGATTTACGCTTCTGGTAGCGATGCTTGGCCACCGTGGACGCCAGATGAGCAGGACGCTCTTTTGGCTTTTCCAACAGGCTGTAAGCCGCTAGCTGAGCGCCTGCCTTCCTTGGGCACTAGCTCGTGCCGATGGTGCGCCTGGGGCCCTTGTTGGGTCCATTAATGGCTTACCTGAGGCAGGATACCCGCTGATAGCGCGCGACAGCAATGGTCAAAAGCGTGGTGGTGCCACGGATTCCGCGCAGCGGTTCGTGGTACCACTAATAACCTAGAACGACAGTTCTAAGCTCGTTTTATGATTTAGTGGTGGCACGACCAAAAAGTCGTAACACCACTCTTTAGACCACCGCCCGCGCGACATAGGGAGGAAGCTCACTATACTTCTCATAGCTGCGAGAAAGGTGGGGTAAGATTAACGTGTTCAATATTCTTAAAACACATTCCTTCAAAGGCTTATTTTAACCAAGGTGCAAGCGTCAGCGCTTTTTCAAACATTTTACTATTTTGTTTGAAAATTTCAATTACCTTTGCAACCGATTCTACTGCAATGGCCAAACGAACCGACCGCCGTCTTCAGATTCTCAGCGCCGCCTCGGCGTGCTTTGCCCGTTTTGGCTACGCCAAGACCACGCTGGAAGACATTGGCCGCGCCGCTCAGCTCAACAAAGCCTCGCTGTACTACTACTTCCCCGGCAAAGACGAGCTGTTTATTGCCGTGGTGCTGCAGGAAAGCGCGGCCTTTATGGAGGCCCTGGCCGAACAGGTGCGCCACCTTTCTACCCCGGCCGCCCAGGTGCGCCACTACCTTGCCGAACGCCTGCGCTACTACCGGCAGGTGCTCACCCAGCACCAGCTTTCGCTCGACGCCCTGCAGGTGCTGGAGCCGCGCTTCGACCAGCTTTATGCCGAAGTGCTGGAGCGTGAAATTGCTTTTCTGGCCGAGCTGCTAAGCCCCCTGCTGGCCGGCAAAGCCCGCCCCGACGCCCTGCCCGAGCCCCGGCACCTGGCCCGCCTGCTGCTCAGCGCGGCCGATGCGCTCAAGCACGAAACCGTGCGCCAGGGCCAGACCCAGCAGCTGAACGCCCTGCCCGACTTCAGCGCCGCCGAAGCCGACACCCTGCTGCTCACCGACCTCGTGCTGGCCGGCATTGCCGCCTCGTCCTGAGTAGTTGTCAGTTGATAGTTGTCAGTTGTCAGGTCGTTCTGATAAAGCTGATGCCAGAACAATCCTGACAACTGACAACTGACAACTGACAACTAACAACTGACAACTATCAACTGACAACTATCAACTGACAACTATCAACTGACAACTAAACCCGTCACTTCTTTCACTTCACTGTTTTCCCATGAAAACCATTCTCATCACCGGTGCCAGCTCGGGCATCGGCAAGGCGGCTGCGCGCCTTTTTGCCCAGCGCGGCTGGCAGGTAGCCGCCACCATGCGCACGCCTGCCAAGGAAACCGAGCTGGGTAAGCTGCCCAACGTGCGGCTCTACGCCCTCGACGTAACCGACCCGGCTTCCATTGAGGCGGCGGTGCAGGGCGTGCTGCGCGACTTTGGCGGCCTCGATGCCCTGGTAAACAACGCCGGCTACGGCGTGGACGGCGTGTTTGAGGCCATGACTGATGAAACCATTGCCCGGCAGTTCGACACCAACGTGTTGGGGCTGATGCGCTGCACCCGCGCCGTGATTCCGCACTTCCGCCAGCAGGGGAGGGGCTGCATTATCCAGATTGCCTCGGTGGGCGGCCGCGTCACTTTTCCGCTCTACAGCATCTACCACGCCACCAAGTGGGCCGTGGAAGGCTTTTCCGAAAGCCTGCAGTACGAGCTGGAGCCCCTGGGCATTCAGGTGAAGATTGTGGAGCCCGGTGCCATCAAAACCGACTTCTACGACCGCAGCCGCGAGTTTGTGATGCGCGACGACCTGCGCCCGGCCTATGGCGAATTTGTGAGCAAGGTCGAAAAAGTAAGCATGGACGCCGGCGCCAAGGCCGTGGGCCCCGAAGTGGTAGCCGAAACCATCTTCCGCGCCGCCACCGACGGCAAGGCCAAGCTGCGCTACCCCATTGCCTACCCGGCCAACGTGCTGCTGCCCCTGCGCCGCATCACCTCCGACGGGGTGTTCCGCAAAGTGGTGAAGTCCAGCTACGGCCTGTAGCCTATGCCAACCCAGGTCCCCAACACCGTGCTGCAACCGGAGGTGTACCAGCAGCTGCTCCGGCGCATTGCCGGCGTGCAGGAGCACAGCCCCCGCCGCTGGGGCCGCATGAGCCCCGGCCAGATGCTCTGCCACTGCGCCGACCAGCTGCGCCTGGCCCTGGGCCAGAAGCCCGCCACCGAAACGGCTTCGTGGTTTAACCGCACCATTGCCATCCGGCTGGCGCTGGCCCTGCCCCGCATTCCGCTGCGCAACCTGGCCACGCCCCTCGACATGCTGTAGGGCGGTGCCGGGCGGGGAACGGCGCCTACCACGCTGGCCCACGACAAGCAGCTGCTGCAGCAGGCGCTGGCCGACTTCGTGCAGCGCCCGGCAAGCCAGCCCCTGGCACCCCACCCCGGCTATGGCCCGCTGAGCCGCACCCAGTACGGCCGCTTCATCTACCTGCACCTCGACCACCATCTGCGGCAGTTTGGCCTGTAGGGCAGGCATCTCCAGGCTCCGAAAACAATGCCTTCTGCTGCCCCTGCTGGCATTCCCGACCAATTGCTGCGTTCCACGGAGCACAATTGCCACGTCTTCCAGCGTCATCTTCCTCTTACCTACTCCTTAGCTTGCCCATGCATCCCATTGAGCTCTATTTCCGGGCCGAGAAAGCCGAAAGCCTGGTTTTTGTCGGAGCCGGCGTGGTGGCCGTTACCCTGGCGGCCTGGCTGCTCCTGGGCCAGCGCACGGCCCTCAGCACGGGCCTGGCCATTCCCCTGCTCCTTATTGGCCTGACTCAGCTAACGGTGGGCGGCTCGGTGTACCTGCGCACCGACCGGCAGCAGGCTGAGCTGGAAGCTGTTTATGCCCGCGCACCCGCGCAATTCGCCGCCCAGGAGATGCCGCGCATGCAGCAGGTAAACGCCAGCTTCGACCTGTACAAGCTGGTGGAAATTGCCTTTATCCTCATCGGCACGGGCCTGATTTACTTCCGCCAGCAGCACGACTTCTGGCTGGGCCTGGGCCTGGGCATGCTGCTGCAGGGCACCGTGATGCTGGCCGCCGACATCTTCGCCGAGCGGCGGGCCGATGTGTACACGGCCTTCGTAGCCCGGCAAGGGTAAGAGTAGACATGAGACGTTAGACATGAGACGTTAGAAAGTTCTTCTGTCAGAACGATTCTAATGTCTAATGTCTAACGTCTAACGTCTAAATCCCACCTGCTTTTCATTTTTGCGGCATCTTTGCGGCCCGTTCCTCTTCAACGCCTGCATGGATTTCTCCGCCCACGTCGTACTGGAAAACAGCCGCGCCCGCCTGCGCCCGCTCGAAGCCAGCGACTTTGCCGCCCTTAAGCCCGTGGCTTTCGACCCCGAGCTGTGGAAGTACACGCTCACCACCTGCCACACGCCCATGGAGCTGGCCGCTTACCTGCAGCAAGCCCTGCAGGGCCGCGAGAAAGGCCTGCGCTACCCCTTCGTCATTGTCGACCGCCTTACCGGCCGCATCGCCGGCAGCACCAGCTACTACAACTCAGCCCCCGACGAGTGCCGCATGAGCATTAGTTACACCTGGGTGGGCAAGGAGTTTCAGCGCAGCGGCCTCAACCGGGCCTGTAAGCACCTGCTGCTTAACCACGCCTTTGGTCACCTGGGCTGCGAGCGGGTAGAGCTGGAGACTGACGCCCGCAACTGGAAGTCGCGCGAGGCCATGGCCCGCATGGGTGCCACCGAGGAAGGCATCCTGCGCAGCCACCGCATCACCCAGGGCGGCCGCCGGCGCGACACCGTCATCTTCAGCATTCTGAAGCCCGAGTGGGACAGCCTGCGCCAGTCGGTATTCAAGGAGTTCGACGCCCGTGGCTAAGCCCGACGCCGACCGGCTGCGCCCGCCCCAGGGAATGTGGCGCCGGCGCATCGCCAGCTTCGGCCACGCCGTGCGCGGCGTGTGGGCCGCCCTGCGCTCGGAAGTACACCTGCGCTTTCACGCCCTGGCGACGGTGGTAGCAATAGGCCTGGGCCTGTACTGCGGCATCAGCCGCCTGGAGTGGGCCCTGGTGGCCCTGGCCATTGCCGGCGTGTGGGCCGCCGAGCTCATGAACACCGCCATCGAAGCCATCACCGACCTGGCTTCGCCCGACTACCACCCCCTGGCCGGCAAAGCCAAGGACGTAGCCGCCGGCGCCGTGCTGCTGGCCGCCCTGGGCGCCCTGGCCGTGGGCCTGCTGGTGTTCGGCCCCCATTTCATCTAATCCTCAACCAACCTTCCCTCTGCGACTTCTTCCGCGTCCCTTCTGCGGCTTCTGCGGTGAAAAAACAGTCGCACGACAACCGTTACCATTCAACGCTACCTTCGGCCCTGGCCAAACCCTTCCCCAACCAGGGCGTAAGCAGAAAGAAAAGAGCAGCCCTGCCCGTGGCTACCACACCTTGCCAGGATAAGAACATGAAAATTGCCTTTATCGCCGCCTCCTGCTTTCTGGCCACGGCCTGCGCCACCAACCAGGTAACGGTAGAAACGCCTACCACGCCGCCCGACACCGGCTTCGTGAGCAACCCGGCGTCGCCCACGCCCGCGCCCACCAGCGCCAACACCGTGGACCCCGTGCCGGCCCGCCTGGCCCCGCCCGATACCACCCACCGCCCCCAGTGGCTGCAGGAGCGCATCGCCAACGTGCTGAGTGAGCGTAAGCGCACGCCCATCATCCGCATTATGCGTTATGACTACAAAGGCCAGACCGTGTACTATCAGTCAGCACCCTGCTGCGACCAATATTCCACGGTGTTCGACAGCAAGGGCCGCGTACTTTGCAACCCCGACGGCGGCATCACTGGCAAAGGCGACGGCAAGTGCCCGGACTTCGACAAAAACAAAACCAACGAAAAGCTGGTATGGCAAGACCCGCGCTAAACCAATGATGAATTATAAATTATGAATTATAAATTGTCTACCGAGCCACGGCCGAACCCAATTTTTAATTTATAATTTTTAATTTTTAATTAACCTCTATGAATACCCTCGAAAAACTAGGAATTTTCAACGTCTGGGCCAATGAAACCCTGCTGCGCCGCCTCGACAGCTCGGTTGCGGCTGGCAAAGAGCTGCCTGCCAATGCCCTGCGCCTGTTCAGCCACGTACTGAATGCTCAATCCATTTGGCTGTGCCGCGTCGTGAACGAAGGCTGCGGCGTGAAAGTGTGGCAGGAGCACGACCTCGACGGCCTGCACGTACTGCACGAGCATACATCCGCCCGTCTGGCTTCGCTCTGCGCCACCACCGACGAGGCCGAGCTCAACCGCCTGGTGGAATACACCAACTCGCTGGGCCAGGCCTATAGCACCCCGGTGCAGGACATCCTCACCCACGCCGTGGTGCACGCCAGCTACCACCGCGGGCAGGTAGCCACCCGCCTGCGCGAAGCCGGCATAGAGCCCGTCAACACCGACTTCGTGACCTACTGCCGCGAGCAGATGGGCCAGGCCGAGCCGCAGCTGTAAGGCGCTGTGCCGGTAAGGTCCTGTTCAAGGCGCAGTCTCGAATTTCATTTATGCAACAGCCCCCAGGCAAGGTAGCCTGGGGGCTGTTGCTTTTTTCATAAATGGCTTTAATCTATATTATACAAATAAAGTCTATTTTGTTATTTTGAATTATTTTCATTTTTTATTGTACCAGCATTAGCTTAATGTTAAATTTAAATTTTTAACTAGTAAAAACATGATTTAATCGAGGGCAATACCTAGTTTAGCCGGAAATTTCTACCCTCAATATTTTCGATCTAATGAAACAAACTTTCCGAAATGGGCTGCTTGCCGCAGCCCTAACCCTAGGCTCGCTACTTGGCGTTGTTAGCCAAGCCCATGCCCAACGCTGTTCATTGCCAGCCAACCAGCAAATGCGGAGCTGGTTTTTCTCACCTCACCGTGTTGACTTTAGCTCTGGTACTCCGGCTGCGACTACTGTAACTGGAGCCCCCTACAGCAACGGCAATGGAACCCCGGCAACGACTGAAATAACTGCCGCTGCCTATGATGACCAGAATAGCCTGCAGTTTTACGTGGTGCGCTCCAACGCTCCATATACCGTTTACGGCCCAAATCATGTTGCAATTGGTAATCTCAATGCCGTATCAACCCCAGGGTCTGACACCTATGCAGGAGCAATGACAGAGATGATAGTAGTACCTGTACCGGGGGTGTGCCGCGAATACTACCTCATCTACACGCTGGGCGGCCCCAATGGGGGGGCTGTATGCTACGCCCGCATTCAGTGTCCGGTGGGCAGTGCACCCGTTATCGCCACAAATTCGACCATTCTGGACCTGACATACCGCTCCCGTACCCTTATAGCGGTATCGAAGCCCCGCCCTAATGGCAGCCGTATTTTGTACGATGTATCCGATGTAGGCATTCGTTCTTTTACCATCAACATGGGCGGCGGCTTTTCCGCGCTTCCATCAGTTCCAATTCCAGGCGTGGCGGGTGTTATGGATGCCCAATGGGAGCTGGACTTGGCCCCGGATGGAAGCAAATTGGCCTGGACGATGAGCGGTCCTGTGAATAAGCTGTTCGTGGCTACCATTGACGCAGCCGGTAGCCCAGGCACTATTGCTGAGTATTCGGCATCCGGGGCGCTGGGAGTAGAGTTTTCCGGCAATAGCCAAAAGCTGTTTGTATCCGCGCCGGGTAGTATTCGGGTACTGGATTACGCGATGGCCGTGCCGGCATTGGCAACTGTGGTCGGCGGTGCCGATGCCAGCGAAACCCAAATGGAGCTGGCTTACGACGGTTTGATTTATTATGTGAATACCAGCGGCAGACTGAAAACAATTAACCCCTGCGACCTGATCATCGCCACTTCGCCCGTTACAACGACACTTGATAAAACGGCGAAGTTCTGGGGCTCAATGTATCTGCTGCCCGACCAGTTGGACGGTGAAAATTATCAATACGTTCCGAACACGGCGGCTCCTTACGTCAACTCGGCCCGTATCGACAACCAATTCTTCACGATGGGCACCACCCGTAATCTCTACACCTGCAATCCCCTGGCCCTTCAGGCCTCACTGCTAGGGGTGGAAGAGGTGCGCCTAAGTCTCTATGCCAGCAACAGCGCGGGTGCCGTTGGGGCCCTTATTTGCGCCGAGCCCTGGGTACGTGCCCTGCCGGCCACCGTCAAGACCGCCTGCTCTTCTTACCTGGCCAACCCTGCCAATGCCGGGCAGTATTATGTAGTAAAGCTGGAAGGCCGCAGCGTATGTGGCACCGTAGTGCAGCAATCTGGCCGGTACTTTCTAAATTCCCTGGTTCCGGCCTCCGTCAGCTTGCAGTTTAATCCCTGTACTGGTATGGGCATCCTCGCCAGCAGCACCAGCGCGGCCCAGCCGGCCGAAGTGGGCATGTACGGGGGAGGCATCGACGTTGCCTTCGGCGCAGGTACCTATACCAATTACCAGGTAGATTTTGAAGAGTACCTGCCCGCCTCGGGTACGTACGTGGCGCGGGGCCTGACGGTGTATGGCACTAACACCAGTGGCACCAACCCTACCACCATAGCGTTATCGCTCCTGGCCAACCAGGCCGACCTGGGCACTGGCTATTTCGCGCCCGGCGGCGGTGGAAACAACAAGATTTTCCGCATTACGGTCACGGTATCGAACCAATGCGGTGCTGTTACTTTGCAAGGCCACTTCCGGCCTTCTAACCCCAATTGCCGCCCGGCGCCCGGCCCGACCGGGTCTAGCGTAAGCGTGTACCCCAACCCGCTACAGCGGGGTCCCGGCCAGTTTACCTTTACCCTGCCCACCACTCAGCGGGTAAGCTTGGCTATCGTGGATGCCCTAACTGGGTGCGAGCGGCTGGTGCTGCTGCAAAACAGCGCATACAGTGCCGGTACGCATACGCTTAAATTCGATGGTTCCAGCCTTCCGCAAGGCGTTTATATCTACCGGTTCGTGGCCGACACCGACACCCAAACCGGCCGCATCCTACAAGCGCGGTAAGTATTTTGTAGTGTATCAGGCCCCGGTCAATACTGACCGGGGCCTTTTTACGTTTTGTGTTGCTATGAGACGCCTTATCCTACTCGTTTCCTTACTTATCTGTACGCAGGCAGCCCGGACGCAAAACCTGGTGCTAAACCCCGGCTTTGAGCAGTACCGCTATTGCCGTGATAACAGCCTGTATCGCGCTCAGTTCTGGTTTAACTGGTCCCACCTCACCGGGCTTCCCTCGTTTGGCACCGGGGCGTTGGGGTGGTATTCGCCCACGCTTTTCTCCAATAGCAGCCCAACGCAGCCCTCCAAGCATGTACTGGCGTGCAATAAAGGTGTTTTCCTGCCCGTTCAAGCCTTAGCCCTTAATAGTTTCACCTACGACAGTTCCTGGTACCTGCCCCGAAACGGGCAGGCGTATGCCCTTATCCATACCCGCTACAACTCGGAAGTGGGGCCGTTGGCTTTTCACGACGCTGCCCGCACGTACCTGCAGGCCGAGCTTGCGGCTCCCTTACGGGCGGGGTGTACCTACCGTGTTACGTTCTACGCCCGCCTGGCCTGGGGCCTAGAGTTTACTACTCACATAGCGCCGCCCATAGCCACCGACAACCTGGGGGCCTACTTCTCGGACCAGCCCATCATTCAGAGCCCGGCGGCACCCTTCATCATAGCCCAGCCCCAGGTGAGCAGCCCGCCGGGCGTGCTGATTACCGACACGGTGGGCTATACCCGCGTGAGCGGCACATTCGTGGCCCAGGGCAATGAGCGGTTCCTCACCCTGGGCAACTTCCGGCCCGACGCGGCCACCACCACCCGCCAGCTCTGGCATAGCTCCCGCTTCGGCGGCGCCTCCCGCTACGCCATCGACGACGTGTCGGTAGAAGCCGTGCCACCGCCTGGCCTGGCCCTCAACCTGGGCCCCGACCTATGGCTGGGCAGCTGTGCCAATGCCGCTACTACTATCGCGGCCGGCCCCGGCTTCCAGAGCTACCGCTGGAACACCGGCCAAACCACGGCCAGCATCAGCGTGAGCCAGCCCGGTCGTTATGTGGTTACGGCGGATTTTGGCTGCGGTGTGGTAAAAGACAGCGTAGAGGTGCGCCGCTTCGACCCCGCCCGCACGCCGCTGCTGGGCCTGGCCGCACCCCCGGCCCCCCTTTGTCCGGGTGAGAGCGTAAGCATAAGTGCCCGCGCCGGCTTCCAGCAGTACCAGTGGGCCGATGGCCCTACCGGCCCGGTACGCACGCTTACCCAGCCTGGCCGCTACCGCCTCTCGGCCCGCACCGCCGATGGCTGCCTGGTGCAGGACAGCGTGCTGATTACGGCCCTGGCCCCGCCCTCCGCCCCCCGGCTGCCGGCCGATACGCTGCTCTGCGCCGATGCCCTTCCCTTACGCCTGCCGGTGCCGCCCCCGCCCGCCGCCGGCCTGCGCTACGAGTGGAGCGCGCCCGGCGCCACGGCTACGGCCCTGCCCGTAGCAGCAGCTGGTACCTATACCCTCACCGTACGCAACCGCTGCCTGGCCAGCACCGCCACCGTGCGCGTGCGCGTGCAGGACTGTGCCCCGCTCTTTCCCCTGCCCAACATCATCAGTCCCAACGGCGACGGCCTAAACGACTACTTCCAGGTGCGGGCGGCCACCGAACGCCCGCTCGTGCTGCGCGTGTTCGACCGCTGGGGCCGGGAAGTATACCGCGCCGACCAGTACCGCAACGACTGGCCCCAGCGCCCGCCCGCTGCCGGTCTCTACTATTACCTGCTTACCGATACCCGCTACCAGCGTAGCTACCGTGGCTGGCTGGAAGTAATGCCTTGAAGCCAAAACTCCCGTCACGCTTAAAAGTCAAAAAGGCCGCTTGCTGCGTAGCAAGCGGCCTTTTTAGATTAGGGCAAATCCCAATTACCGTTGCATCCCGATGGGACCCATGTCGGTAATCCGGTCGTTGCTCACGGTAGCGGTGCGCGTTTCGTTGCGGTAGCCGTCGGCCTGGAACTCCACGCGGTAGGAGCCGGCGGGCATGCTGCGAATGAGGAAGCCGCCGTTGGTGTCGGCCGTGGTGCTCATGGTGTCGTTGGGCGTGGCCGAGGTGCGGATGGCCAGCACCATTGGACGCGCCACCGCGGGCGTCACCGTGCCCCGGATGCCGCCGGCAATGGCCGTGGTAATGGTGCGGATAACCGGCTTGAGGTTGTAGGAGCCGTTGCCGCGGGCCACGATGGACCGGGCCACGTCGAAGTCCAGCAGCAGCTGGTAGGTCACGTCCTTCTGCAGGTCGGCGTTAACCTTGAGCTTCACGCCCGACTGCTGCCCGCTGGGCGTAGTAAGTGGAATCAGGCTGTTGCTGCCGCGCAGCTTCAGGGTGTTGTTGTTGCCCAGGATGAGGCGAATCTGGGAGATGCGGCCGGCGGGCCAGTCAGCCCCGGCAATAAGAGCCGAGTTGCCATTGGTGTAGTCCATCACGTTGTAGATGCCCGGGCGTACGAGCGGCAGGTTCTGCCAGCCGTTGGGGTCGGGGCTGTCTTCGTTGCTTACGTGCACCTCTACGCGTTGCACGTCGAGGTTTACCTGCTCATAGTCGCCAGGCGCATCGGTCAGGCGCACTTCAAAGCGGGACATGCCTTTGGAATCGTCGGATTTGGAGCAGCTGGCCAGGCCCAGCAGGGCGGCCAGCGCCAGGGGCAGAATACGGTTGATGTTCATAACAAAGAATAAATGGAAAATCGAAGCTGAAACGGCCCGGCCAACCGCTGGGTTGCCGGGCCGCTTCTCAACAACATTGCCAAAGCCGGCTAAAAAGCATTAGCCTCCCTTCTTGGTGGTGTCGGCTGGCTCCGGCGTGGGGGTGGGAGCTGGCTTGGGCTTGGGCTTGCCAAACAGGTTGTTCAGCTGCCGGCCCACCTCGTTTTTGGCTTTGGCTTCGGCTTCCAGCTTGCGCTTTTCTACTTCCTGCTTGGCGCGGGCTTCCAGGGCCTGCCGGTTCAGCTCTTCCACCCGCAGGGTGCTGTCCTTGAGGAACTTGTTTTTCGCGGCCAGGTTGTTCAGGGCATCGGCTGCCTTGGTTTTCACCACGCTGGTCACCATGGTCTTGGCCTGGTCTTTCACGCTGCCGCTGGTCAGCTTCACGCTGGGGTTGGTCACGGTGCCGCCGATGTTGAGGCCCAGCGTCACGCGGTCGGTGCCCTGCAAGTCCTTCACGCCGGTCAGCTGCGTCACCTTGCTGCTCAGGGCGCTGCCAAGCTTGCCGGTGGGCACATTCAGGGCCGCGGCGTACTCCAGAATACCCGCCAGGCTGTTGGAGCCGCCCAGGGTCATCTTTACGTCGCCCACCGTCAGGTCGAAGGGCTGCACAATGAGGTTGCCGTTCACAATCTGGGCATCGATGCGCTTGTTCACCACCAGAATTTCCTTTAGCTCCGGCAGCGTAGTCAGCGAGGCAATTTTGGTCATCACCTCCGAGCGGTTCACCGCCGCCCGCACCACGTCGAACAGACCTTTGCCGCTCAGGCTGGCCAGGTTGGGCATCATGTCGGGCCCCATCTCCCCGCTCACGTTGAAGTTGGTGCCGAAGATGCCCTCCACCTGGCTGGCCAGCGGCACCAGCGTCTTGATGGTGTTGAAAGCCGAGAAGGCATTCTGGAAGCTCAGGTTTTTGATGTTCAGCCCGAAGTTGAACTTCGGGTGGGCCAGGTCCTTGCTGGTGTAGCTGCCCGTGGTGGCAAACTCACCGCCCAGGGTGTTGAAGGTGAGGTTCTGCAGGGTGGCCGTCTGGTCTTTCACCAGCACCGTACCCTTCAGGTTAGTCAGCTTCAGGTTGTCGTAGGTCACGTTGCCCACGCTGCTGTTCAGCACCAGGTCGAAGAACTTGGGAATCTGCACCACGCCCTGGGCCTTGGCGGGGGCCGCGCCGGGCTTGGCGGCGGCCGTGGGCTTGGCCGTCACCTCGTCTACCATCCACTCGTTCACGTTGAAGTTGCGCGAGTTCACCGTCATGGTGGCGAGTAGCGACTGGCCCGGCACAAACAGGTAGCCCATGTAGTTGCTCACCGTGCCCGAGGCATTGAAGTCGGAGCTGCCGGTCGTGCCCGCCAGGCTCTGCACGGCAATCTGGTTGTTGTTGAAGGTAGCGTTGGCGCTGCTGATTTTCACGCCCTGGGGCAGGTCTTTGCTCTGGTAGGTGATGTTGCTGGCCTGCACGTTGCCACTGGCCACCACGTTCTGGTAGCGGCCGGCCTCCACGTCGGCCATGTTGCCTTTCGCAGCGATGTTGCCCTTCACGCGGCCGGTTACCGTCATGCCCTCCAACGGGAAAATCTTGGTGATTTTGGTCAGGTCCACGGTGCCGCGCACGTCGGCGTCGAACACCGGCTTGGCTATGTTTTGCGCGGCCAGCCGGCCCTCCAGCGGCTCGCCCTCCAGCACCATGCGGAACTGCGGCAGGTTAATCTGGGTGTCGTTTACCTGCCCGGTGGTGTTCACCACGGTGCCGTTGAGGTTAATCTGCTCAATCGGGGCCGGAAACTGGGCCGATTTCACGTAGCCGTTCGTCAGCCGGATGGCCGCATTCACCACCGGCATCTGCGTTTTGGAGTAGATGCCCTTGCCGGTAGCATCCACGAAGAACTGCCCGCGCATGGCCAGGTCCTTCACGGGGTACACCTTCAGCATCTCGGCCAGGTCCACGTTGGCCTTCACGCGGCCATCCAGCTTCATGGGCTCCAGCCCGTCAATCAGGACGTTGCCGTCGATGGGGTTTTTGCCCAGGTCCAGGTGAAATTGCGGGATGTTGACTTTCACGTTGTTGGTAAAGCCCGACGGGTTGTCCACGTTCATCTTCAGGTTGATGTTGCGGGCCGCCTGCGGCAGGTCGGGGTAATGAAACTGCCCGTTGCTCACCTGCAGGTTCAGGCCATAGCCGGGCATGCGCACGGCGCTTTGCGTGCCCTTGTAGTAGCCGTCGAAGGCCACCTTGCCGCTGGTTTCAATGTTCTTGAACTTGTCGGTGTACACGCCCGGCACCAGGCTCAGGATGTTCTTAAAGTCGGTTTCCAGGGCTTTGAACGTCAGGTCATAGGTAATGTCCGTGGCATTTGGCAGGCCGATGGCACCCGCAAAGCTGAAGGGAAAGTCGTTCAGCTTCACCTTGTTGTCTTTGAAGGTAAACAGCATCTTGTCCAGGTCCATGGCCATGGTCACGTCGGCGTTCACCTGCTTGTCGGTCAGGTAATTCACCCCGCCGTAAGCCATATCCAGGTCCGTAACGGTTGTCTGTGAGGTCATGTCGAACACGTTGCGCTCGAAGTCGCCGGCGCCGCTGTGGTTCATGCCGCGGGCCTCCATGCGGAAGGGCAGGGTCAGGTCTTCGTAGCGCAGGCGCGCATCGTTCAGCTTCCAGCCCTGAATGGCCAGGCTCACCTGCGTGGTGTCCTGGCCCTGGGCCGCAGCGGCCGAGTCCGAAATCATGATGTCCCAGTTGGCCCGCCCGCTTTTCAGCACCCGCAGGCTGAGGTCGGGCCGGTCCAGCTCCACGGTTTTCACCTTGATTTGACCGCCCCGCACCACGCTCATCACGTCCAGGCCCACGCGCAGGGCGGGCAGGTAAGCCAGGGTGTCGCGCCGGAACGAGTCGAGGCCAATCACGCGCAGCTCCTTCAGGTTCAGCGTCAGGTCGGGGAAGGTGCGCAGCAGGCTCACGTCGATGTTGGCCGGGTCGTAGAGCACCCGGGCCCGTACCCGCTCGGCCAGCTGCTTGTCGGCCAGGGCCCGCAGCTTGTCTTTAAACAGCAGAGGCACAAGGGCTGCGGCGGCCACCAGCACTACAAGAAAAAGCAATACCCCAATCAGAATTTTCCGCATAGCAGTGAGCAAATGAGTTTATCAGGCAAATGTAAAAGTCTACCTCCAGGATACACCTGCCTGCCCGATTTGTAGCCAGCAGCCGGTGCCAATGCACAGCTTACCTTTCCCTTAAGCAGAACACGGCGTTCAAACGTTCAGGTTGCTTTCCTGCTAATCGACCAACGGGCCCGGATAGCAGACCAATACCCGGGTGGCTTGCGTTGCCCCGCCCGCGTCCGGTAGCCAGGCACTACTTTCGCAGCCGCGTCTGCACTAAAATGCCGGCGCGCTGCGTTGCCCCGTCTCCCCACCGTGCTGCCTTCATGCTGCGTTTTTCGAGAACATGCTATCTCTTAGCTGGCCTGCTGCTTGCCGCCGGTATGCCCGCTGCCCAGGCCCAGGATGTGTACTTCTCGCAGCCATTTGCTACCCGGCTGCACACCAACCCGGCCTTTACGGGCTTGCTCGACGACTACAGCGCCACGTTCAGCTACCGCAACCAGTACCCTTTCCTGGCCGGGGCGTTCCGAACTACTCAGGCAGCAGCCGACTTACGCCTCGACCGGCCCGGACAGCACCACGCCCTGGGCCTGCTCATCAACCACGACCGAACCGGCAGCCTGAGCTACACCCGGTTTGAAGCCGGGGCCATTTACGCCTACCACACCCGCCTCACCCGGCAGTTTGCCCTGAGCGGCGGCCTGCGCGCCAGCTACGGCCGCCAGCAGATTTCGTACGGAAACTTTTTATTTGGCGACCAGATTTCGGAAGACGGAACCGTTTCCGGACCCTCGGCCGAGCCCCTCACTTTCCCTGCCGTCAACTACCTGAGCCTGGGCACCGGGTTTGTACTTTACTCCGAACAAGCCTGGCTTAGTCTGGCCGGGCAGCACCTCAACCAGCCCAGCCTGGGATTTCGCCAGCAAAGCAAGCTGCCCATGTTGTTGAACCTGTCCGGTGGCTATAAGTTTTACCTGCTCAAGCCAGGCCCCGGCAAGCCTACTCAAGAGATAAGCTTCACACCCACAGCTTCTTTCACTTTACAAGGCGGCTCCCATCGCATCGAGACCGGGGTGTACGCCATGGCTTCGCCCGTTACGCTGGGAGCGGTATTCCGCAATATTTCCCTGGGCAGCACCGTTGAGCCTCAGCAGGTGCTGGCTGCCATAGCGGGCATTGCGGCTGGCCCGTTGCGCCTTGGCTACAGCTACGACATAGGCCTTAGCCCTTTAAGCCAGGAGCTGGGTGGGGCCCACGAAGTAACGCTTTCCCTCTGCAGCTTCGACCGGCTGGAAAATGCCTATCGCCGACTAAAAAGGCGAAATTACCCGCTTGCCCCTTGTCCGGCATTCTAATTTTTTGTAACATTGCAAGCAAATTGCCCTAGCTAACTCCCCATCCCTCTCGGCCTTTTTAGCCCCGTTATGAAATTCTCCAATTATCTGTGTCTGGCCGTGCTTGGCCTTGGCGCCCTCGCCAGCTGCAAAAGCGGACCGCCCACCGCTGCTAAGCCTGGCAAGTATTCCTCTACTACTGGTGTTGAATACAACACCGAAAAGGGCATGACGGTAGCTAGCTACAAGAGCCCGCCCGAAGGCCCGGGTCTTGTATTTATTGAAGGTGGCCGCACAGTGCTGGGCTCGCAGGAAGAAGATGTAACGATGACGCACGACAACATCGAGCGTACCGTTACCATCGCCTCGTTCTATATGGACGAAGCCGAAGTGGCCAACATCCACTGGCTCGAATACCTGCACTTCATCCGGACCGACTCGGCTGAGGAGTTCTACAAGTCGGCCCTGCCCGACACCATGGTGTGGGCCCGCGACCTGTCGTTCAACGACCCCTATGTTACTTATTATCTCCGTTATCCCGGCTTCCGCTACTTCCCAGTGGTAGGCGTAAGCTGGCTGCAGGCCGACGACTATTGCACCTGGCGTACGGCCAAGGTGAACGAGAACCTTGCTACCGGCGCCTCTTCGGGCAGCAAAAAAAGCAAGAAGAAGAAAAAAGGCGACGACGCAGTTGCTGAAGGCGGTGCTGAAGGCGCAGCCGGCAAGGCAGGCGCCATGGGTGATGGCAAGAGCACCACGTCCATCGAAAACGGCAACACCCTGCCCAACTACCGCCTGCCCACCGAGGCAGAGTGGGAGTACGCCGCCCAGGCCCTCATCGGAACCCAGGAAGTGGGCAACGAAAACCAGGAAGAAAAGCGCATCTACCCCTGGGATGGCCGCACCACCCGCAACGCCTACGGCAAGAAGCAGGGCCAGTTCCTGGCTAACTTCAAGCGGGGCCGCGGCGACTACGCCGGTATCGCCGGTAGCCTGAACGACGGCGCCATGATTACCGAGTACGTGTATGCCTACCCGCCGAACGACTACGGCCTCTACAACATGGCCGGCAACGTGAACGAGTGGGTGCAGGACGTATACCGCCCGCTGTCGTACCAGGACGTAGAAGACCTCAACCCCTTCCGTCGTAACGGCGTGCTCGACCCCGCCGACAAGTACGACAAAAACCCTGTGAACGGCAAAGGCGGCTACCAGTCGCTCATCGACGACCACGTGCGCGTTTATAAAGGCGGCTCGTGGCGCGACGTAGCCTACTACCTCTCGCCCGGCACCCGCCGCTTCATGGCAGAGGACTCGGCTACCGCCACCATCGGCTTCCGCTGCGCCATGATTAACGCCGGCTCGAACAAGTAATCACTGATTACCGCTGATTATTCTGATTTCACTGATGCCCAAAAAAGAAGCTGCCCTTAACGGGCAGCTTCTTTTGCTTTCTACTCCTTTCAACAAGAAAACGAAACAATCTGTGTAATCAGAATAATCAGCGGTAATCAGTGATTACCGGTCGGCGCAGGCAATGGTGGCGATGCTGATACTGGCCGCGCCGCCCGCCAGAAGCACGGCGCCGCAGGCTTCCAGGGTAGCCCCGGTGGTGAGCACATCATCTACCAAGAGCACGCGCTGTCCGGCAATGGCTTCGGGCAGGCCCACTTCGAATACGGTGGCCACGTTCTCCCAGCGTTGGGTGCGGTTTTTCCGGGTTTGGGTGCTGGTGAAGCGGGTGCGGCGCAGGGCCAGGGCACTCCAGGGCAGCTGCAGGCCTTTGGAGAGCCCCTCGGCAAATACGGCGGCCTGGTTGTAGCCCCGCTTACTGAGCTTGCGCGGGTGCAGCGGCACGGGCACGATGAGGTCGAACTCGGTATTCAGGCCAGCGGCCTGCAGCTCGGCCCCGTAGAGCTGGCCCAGTACCGTGCCCACTTCGCGCTGCCCCTTGTACTTGAGCTGGTGCAGCAGCTGCTGAATGCGGCCGTGCCGCAGAAAGCGCACGTAGCTCAGGGCGTGCTGCAGGGGCAGCTTGCCCCAGAAACGGCGGCCCAGCGGGTTTTCTTCCGGCGGCAGCAGGTGGAAGTCGGTATAAGGCAACTCGGCGCGGCAGCGCGTGCATAAATGCTTCTCGCCCCGCACCATGGGCTCGCGGCAGGCCAGGCATACATTGGGGTAAATCAGGCCCAGAAAGTCGTTGAACAGCGAGTGCCACATGGGGTAGAAGGGTGGGGGAGAAACGAGCGGGTAATTTTGGCTGAAGAATTACCGTTGCAGGTTGTTCCGGTCAGCACCCGGCGTGGCTGAAAAAAGCCGTTCGCCTTGGCGCCGACAACTAACAACGAATAATTCATAACTCATAATTTATAATTCTTAATTCCCTCCCAGATGTCCCAGGTCACGGAATTCAACGACTACCGCCAGCGCATGAATGAGAAAATCATGGCGGCCGACAACAAGGTTATAAAGCGCTTTTTCAACCTCGACACCAACACCTACGCCGCCGGCGCGCTCGACGTCAAAACCAAGGAGATGCTGGGCCTGGCCTGCTCCATGGTGCTGCGCTGCGACGACTGCATCAAGTACCACCTCGGCAAGTGCTACGAGGAGAAAATCAACGACGAGGAAATCTATGAGGTGTTTGCTATTGCCAACATCATCGGCGGCAGCATCGTCATTCCCCACTTTCGCCGCGCCGTGGAGTACTGGGAAGAGCTGAAAACCGAAGCCGCCGCCCCGGCCGCCCCCCACGCCGAGCACGCCCAATGAGCGAGTACCCCACCCCCGAAGAGCACCCCGAAACCGAGGCCGACTTCGAAGCCCGCTGGGAAGCCCTGATGGCCGAGATGCAGGCCCGCTTCGGCAAGCGCCCCGACCTGAACGCCCTGCTGCTGCTCATCGGCGTGCAGGAGCTGGGTCAGGGCGTCACCACGTTCACCAAGGAGCAGAAGCAGGACCTGATGCACATCGCCACCTGCAAGCTGTTCAGCCTGAGCGGTCACTACGAGCTGGAGCGCGTGGATGAGGACGGCTGGCCCCACTACAAGCTGCTGCGCCCCGTGCCTTTTGCCAACCTCAAGGAGCAGGAGCGCATGCTGAAGTGGCACGTGCTGGAGTATTTCGCGCAGGAGGATTAAGGTGGTTTTTTAGTTGTCAGTTGTTGGTTGTCAGTTGTCAGGTCCTTCTAGCAAAGCAGCCGTCAGAACGAACTAACAACTGACAACCAACAACTGACAACTGACAACTGACAACTGACAACTAACTAAATGAAAGTCATTTCCTACAACGTCAACGGCCTGCGCTCGGCCCTGAGCAAGGGGCTGCTGGACTGGCTGGCCGTGGCCCAGCCCGACGTGCTCTGCCTGCAGGAGATTAAGGCGGGGAACGCCCCGCTGGATGTGTCGGGCTTTGAGCATCTGGGCTACCGGGCCTACCTGCATCCGGCGCGCAAGCCGGGCTACAGCGGCGTGGCTACGTTTTCGCGCATCACGCCCAAGGCCGTAGTGGAAGGCTGCGGCCAGAGCTGCTACGACGACGAGGGCCGCGTGCTGCGGCTGGACTTCGACGACGTGTCGGTGCTGAACACCTACATGCCCTCCGGCACCAGCGGCCCCGAGCGCCAGGCCTTCAAGGTGGAGTGGCTGCACTTCTTTCGCCGCTATGTAGCGGAGCTGAAGTCGGAGAAAGGGCTGCAGCTGCTGATTGGCGGCGACTTCAACTGCTGCCCCACGGCCATCGACCTGCACAACCCCAAGGCCAACCAGAACAGCCCCGGCTTCACGCCCGAGGAGCGGCAGTGGTTTGCCGACTTCCTGGCCGACGGCTTCACCGACACCTTCCGCCACCAGCACGGCGAGGCCACCGGCCACTACTCCTGGTGGAGCTACCGCGCCGGCTCCCGGCAGCGCAACGTAGGCTGGCGCCTCGACCACTGGCTGGCCGACGCCCGCCTGCAACCGCGGCTGGCCGGGGCTGGTCTTTTGCCCGACGTGGTACACTCCGACCATTGCCCGGCCTGGGTGGAACTGCGCTGATGGATTGATTTTTTGATGTGCTGATGTGCTATTGCTAGCATAGTCAATTCAATAAAGAACAGGGTCGAAGCTGTTCTGTCTGTTGCTCACTGCTTTTCTATTATCTCTGGGTTTATATACCAGCACATCAGCACATCAAGAAATCAGCACATCTCTGACAGAACCAAGGCCGGCCGGTTTATGTATCTTTCCAGAATAAGACCTGATTTATGGCTGTTGTGATGGAGCGACAGGCTTCGGCGACGGAATACCCCGCCCTGGCGCGGGTGCGCACCGAGCTGGAAGCCTTCAAGCGTAAGTTTTACCTGAACCTGCTGGTGCGGGGCGGGCTGGTAGCCGCCGGGCTGCTGCTCAGCCTGTTCCTGGTGGTGAACCTGCTGGAGTATTTTCTGTACCTGCCCACCTGGGTGCGGGGCGGGCTGCTGTTTGGCTTTCTGGGCCTGATGGTGTACAGCTTTGCGCGCTGGATTTGGCAGCCCCTGGCTGCCCTCACCAACCTGCGCCGGCTGCTGAGCGACGAGCAGGCCGCCCGCAGGGTAGGGGAGCTGTTTCCCGACGTGCAGGACCGGCTGCTGAACGCCCTGCAGCTGCAGGGCCAGGCCCGCGACAACGCCCTGATTGCCGCCAGCCTGGAGCAGCGCGCCGCTCAGCTGGGCAAGATTTCCTTTGCCCAAGGCATCGACATCAAGCAGGAAAGCCGGCCGCTGTGGAAGTATGCGGCCATTCCGGCCGCCATCCTGCTGCTGCTGCTGGCCGTGTACCCCAGCTTCCTGGTGCAGGGCACCGAGCGCATCTGGCACTACCGCCGCGCCTACTCGCCCCCGGCACCGTTTCAGTTTCAGATAAAGAACCGGGAGCTGAAAGCTTTCCGCGGCGAAGACTTTACCCTCGACGTGGCCGTGGCCGGCGCGGCCCTGCCCGCCGAGGTCAGCATCATATTTGACGAGGGCGAGCGGCGCCTGCGCAAGGTGGCCGGGCGCGGCGACCAGTTCCGCTACACCTTCGAGCAGCCCCAGAACGACGTCACCTTTCAGCTCAAGGGCGCCGGCTTCAACTCGCCGGAGTACCGCCTCACCGTGCTGGAGCGGCCCGACCTGCGCGACTTCAAGGTACAGATTACCTACCCGGCCTACACGGGCAAGCGCAGCGAAACCATCGAGAACGGCGGCAACCTGACCGTGCCCGAGGGCAGCACCGTGCGCTGGGAGTTTGCCACGGCAGCTACCGACGAGCTGGCCCTGGTGTTTCAGAACCCCGACGAGGTGCTGGCGGCCACCGGCGGCGACGGCACCTTTGTGGCCAGCCGCCGCGTGCTGCGCACCCAGCCCTACCTGCTGCGCCTGAAAAACGAGGCCAGCCTCAACCGCGACCCCATTTCCTACCAGCTCACGGCCGTGCCCGACCTGGCTCCCGCCCTCACGCTGGAGTCGTTTTCCGATACTACTTCCCTGCGCTACCTGGCCCTGGGCGGCACCGTGCGCGACGACTACGGCCTGACCCGCCTGCAGCTGCACTACAGCGTTTATCGTGGCAAAAAGCTGGCTTCCAGCAGCCAGAAACCCCTGGCCCTGCCCACCGGCTCCGACGGCACCTACAGCTACACCTGGAACCTGGCGGCGCTGAGCCTGCGCCCCGGCGACCGGCTGGAGTACTTTGTGGAGGCCTGGGACAACGACGGCGTGCACGGCCCCAAAAGCACCCGCACCCGCCCGGCCGAGTTCCGCCTGCCCAGCCGCCGCGAGCTGCGCCAGGAGCTGAACGCCCAGGCCGAATCGGTGGCCAGCCAGATGAGCCAGGCCGCCAAGCAAAGCGAAAAGCTGGAGCGCGAGCTGGCCAAGGCCCAGGAAAAGATGAAAACCAAGCGGGAGATGAGCTTCCAAGACCGCAAGCAGCTGGAAAACATGCTGGAGCAGAAAGCCCAGCTCGACCAGCAGGTGCAGCAGATGCAGAAGATGTTTGAGCAGCTGCAGGACAAGCAGAACCAGCTCGACCCCAAGAGCGAAGAGCTGGCCAAGAAAGCCGAGGAGCTGAAAAAGCTCATGAACGACATCCTCGACCCCGAAACCAAGAAGCTCTACGAAAAGCTGCGCAAGCTGCTGGAAGAGCAGAAGCAGCCCGACGTGGAGATGCAAAAGCTGCTGCAGCAGCTCGAAAACAAGGAAAACACCCTGCAGAAAGAGCTGGACCGCGCCCTGGAGATGTTCAAGCAGATGCAGCTGGAGCAGAAAGCCGAAGCGGCCGCCAACAAGCTCGACGAGCTGGCCCAGCAGGAAGAGAAGCTGGCCGACAAAACCGAGCAGAACGACAAGCAGAACCCCGACAATAAGCTCAGCAACCAGGAGCAGAAAGCCAAAAACGAAGAGCTGAAGCAGCAGCAGGCCGAGCTGCAGAAGGAGTTTGAGCAGCTGAAAAAGGACCTGGCCGACATGAAAAAGCTCGACAAGGAGCTCGACAGCCCCAACGGCGTGGACGAGCAGAAGCCCGAGCAGGAGCAGACCGACCAGGACATGGAGGAAAGCCAGGAGCAGCTGGGCAAAAACCAGAACAAAAAGGCCAGCGCCAAGCAGAAAAGCGCAGCCTCGCGCATGAAGCAGATGGCCAAGAAAATGCGCGACCAGATGAGCGAGCAGGAAAGCGACCAGGCCCAGCAGAACATCGACGACCTGCGCGACATCCTGGAAAACCTGCTTACCCTGAGCTTCGACCAGGAAGGCCTGATGAAGGACTTCCGCAAGGTAGACCAGACCGACCCGCGCTTCGTGCAGCTGGGCCAGACCCAGCGCAAGCTGCGCGACGATGCCCAGATTATTCAGGACTCCCTCTACGCCCTGGCCAAGAAGGAGCCCAAAATCCAAAGCTTCGTGACCCGCGAGGTAGGCGAGATGAACGGCCGCATGGAAGAAGCCATGACCAACATCAAGCAGCGCGACGTGGCCCGGGCCACGGCCAGCCAGCAGCAGGCCATGACGAGCATGAACAACCTGGCCCTGATGCTGCAAAGCTCCCTGCAGCAGATGCAGCAGGAAGCCCAGGAGGGCAAAGGCCAGCCCCAGGACGGGCAGGGCAAATCGGGCAAGAAAAAGGGCAAGGGCAAAGGCAAAGGCAAGGGCAACAGCCCCGGGCCCGGCGACTTAGGCAAGATGCAGAAGCAGCTCAACGAGCAGATTCAGCAGCTTTCGCAGAGCGGCAAAACCGGCCGGGCCATGAGCCAGGAGCTGGCCAAGCTAGCCGGGCAGCAGCAGATGCTGCGTCAGGCCATGCAGCAGCTCGACAAGATGCAGCAGGGTGGCAAGCCCGGCGGCAAGGAAGGGAAAGACGGCAAAGAGGGGGGGAAAGAAGGCGGCAAGGACGGCAAAGGCGAGCAGGGCGGCGGAGGCACCGGCGAGCTGAAAAAAATGATGGAACAAACCGAAACCGACCTCGTAAATAAGCGGCTGACGGAAGAAACTATCATGCGCCAGCAGCAAATCCTGACCCGCCTCCTGGAAGTTGAGAAATCGGCCCGGGAGCGTGACCAGGATACCAAGCGCGAAGCGCAGGCGGCCCAGTTTAAAGCCCCGGTTTTTCCGCCGGCATTCGACAAATACAAGGCCTCGAAAGAACGTCAGACTGAACTGTTACGTACTACACCGCCAACCCTTACACCGTACTACCAGCGCGAGGTAGGCGAGTATTTTCAGAAAATGAAATAAGTATCTGTACCGACGAAACAAGGAACTGACGAGGTAAACTCGCCAATGAATTCTTTATTTCATTCGGAATGACTCTGAAATTCCTATTTTTGCCGCCCCGAACTAGTTGCTGCCCTACCTATCAAACCGCCTTATGAAGCAGGTAAAAATCCAGATTCCGTCGCTCGTTGAGAATATCCGGGTTGTCGAGAGCTTTATCGACAACTCCAAGGATACGTTTCAGATTGAGGACGATATCTACGGCAACATCATGGTAGCCGTGACCGAAGCGGTGAACAACGCCATCCGCCACGGCAATAAGTTCGACAAGGACAAAAACGTGTACTTGTCGCTGTACGTGGAGCCCCAGCAACTCAAATTCGAGATTGAAGATGAGGGTGCCGGCTTCAATTACGACAACCTGGACGACCCCACGGCGCCCGAAAACCTGGAAAACCCGGGTGGTCGCGGCATCTTCCTCATCCGCCACCTGGCCGATGAGGTGGAATTCAGCAAAGAAGGCCGCCGGGTAGAGCTGACGTTCCAGCTCACGCCCACCCCGGCCGACGAAAACTCCACGGCTGACCATATCGCGGCATGAGAGACCAGACTCCGGTAGACCCGCCTCACCACGACGCCTTCCCGCCCGAAGGCCTGCACCACGAAGCCCCCGGCATCGAGTTTATGGTGGAGGATGTGCCGGATTTTGCCCTCACCGATGCCGAAGACCTCATTGCCTGGGTTGAGCGCATTGCGGCTGTACACGAGCACCGCATCGTGCAGCTCACCTACATCTTCTGCTCCGACGAGTACCTGCACAAGCTCAACGTGGAGTACCTCGGGCACGACACGCTTACCGACGTTATCACCTTCGACAACGCCGACGACGCCGACATCCTGGAAGGCGACATCTTCATCAGCGTGGAGCGGGTGCGCGACAACGCCCAGGAGCTGGGCCACTCCTTCCGCGACGAGCTGCACCGCGTGATGATTCACGGCGTGCTGCACCTGCTCGGCTACCACGACAAAGACCTGCTGGCCCAGACGGCCATGCGCAAGAAGGAAGACTACTGCCTGTCGCTGCGCAACTTCTAGTGCCGCTGCCGTTTTCTTGTAATTTTGACCGACGCCCGCTTTATGCGGGCGTCCGTTTTTTTATCCCTTACCCGGCCACTTTCCATTCGTGGCATCCATGTCTGCCCTCGCCTTATGCCTGCTGCTCCTTCAGCCCTCCCCATGATACGGGGCGAAGCCCTGGATTTTTACCTGAGCCGGGGTTACTACCGCATGCAGCAGAACCTGTTCACCTGCGACTTTGTGCCCTTCGATGGCAGGGTGTACACCGCGCACTGGCTGCGCCTGAACGTAGCCGGGGTAGGGTGGGGAGCCGAGCAGCGCCGGCTTTTGCGCCGCAATGCCCACCTGACGACGGTAATCCGACCCTTCCGCCCCAATGCTGGCTATGAAGAGCTGTACGCCCGCTACCGGCAAAGCATTTCGTTCGACGCCTCCCCAACCGTGGAGGAGGTGCTGCTGGGTGGGGAGGAGCACAACGCGTTTAACACCCAGGTGATGGAGGTGTACGAGGGCCCGAAGCTTATTGCCGCCGGCATTTTTGACTACGGTGCCCGTACCCTGGCCGGCATCGTCAACTTCTACGACCCGGCCTACCGGCGCCATAGCCTGGGAAAATACCTGATGCTGCTGAAAATTGAGCACGCCCGGCAGCTGGCCCTTGACTATTACTACCCAGGCTACGTGCTGCACGACTACCCCAAGTTCGACTACAAGCTCTTTCCCAGCCTGGAAGCGGCGGAGGTGTACGACAGCGTCCGGGGCCGGTGGCTGCCCTTTGCCTGGGCTACGGTAGCGGCGCACTCAGCCGAGCTGCTAGCTGAGTGGCTACCCGAAGAGCTGCGAGAAAAATATTCGCAGTAGGGGCTAAGCGGCCATCCCGCGCAACCTGGCAGGGCTGCTGACACTCTACCGGTCGGCAGCTTCAGTTGGCTTTGGCAACGCTGCACCCGCCGTCGTACTGCGAGTCATTTTAACCCAAGCCAAGCTCCAGCGCGCCGGCAGCAGCAGCTCCCCCGATGATGCTCCAGGAAAGCCAGTCGGTAAACTCATTGCGCGGGTGCCGCAGAAACACCAGGTGCAGCCCGGCGTGCACAACCATAAACAGGCTCATCCCGCTTATAAAATCCGGGTGGCTTGTCTGGCCGGCCACTGCTGCTAGTATCGCATAGAAGAGCGGAACATGCGCCAGGAAAAACACGCGCTTTCCCCACTCGTCGCTTAACAGCGACATGCCGGGGAAAATGCGCCATTCCCGGCACCGCACGGCATCCATCTCGTGCATAAGCAGCAGCGAAAGCCCCAGATAAAAAGCCGGGTGTTCGGTCATACTCGGTATGTTTTTAAGGCGTCGGGTGCCATCAGGCGGAAATGATTTTCAGGCGGGCTACCGGGCCGGTATCAGCGCTTCGTACTGCAGCTGGTCGGCCGGCAGCTTTTGCCACCTCAGCAGGCCATACGCCAGCGCCAGGCCGCAGCCCCCCCCCACAGTATCCAGGCGGCGCCGAGCAGCACTACGCCAGAGGATTCGCCATACAGGGATTGCCGAAACGTGAGAGCCAGCCCATCGAGCAGGGTGGCAATGCCCGTCATCACCACGGCGGAGTCGTACAGCTCGGGCGGCGACAAGCGCAGCAGCCCCTTTGCAATGAGAATAAACAGCCCGCTCAGCGGCAGCGTGGCCGCGAACAGCACCAGCAGCCGTACCGGGTGCCCGGTGAAAAAGTACCGGCCGGCGTAGCGCACAAATAAGGCTGCCAACAGCCAGAATACGATTCCCAGCAGCAGAGAAAGCAGGAGTTTGCGGGTGTTCATAACAACCAAAGGGCTTGATGAGTGACAGGGGCAAAGGAAGCCGCTTCATCGCCCGGGCCGTGAGGGGCAAACGTGGGAAAAGCTGGTAAAAAAGGAGGAATCAGCCCTGCCGGTACTGCTGCGGCGAGCAGCCAGCGGCCTGGCGGAACACTTTGCTGAAGTAAGCCGGGTCTTCGTAGCCCAGCTCGGCGGCAATGGCGGCTACGGGGGCCGTGGTGTAGCGCAGCTGGTAGCGGGCTTCGAGCATTTCCATGGTGCGCAGCCATTGGCTGGGCGAGCGGCCGGTGTCGGCCGTCACCATCTGGCTTAGGTGGCGTGGGGTGATGCAGAGCAGGTTGGCATAGTTCTGCACTTGTTTGAGGCGGCGAAAGTGCTGGCCTACCAGCTCCTTGAACTCCCGGCTGATTTGCTGCCCCCGCGTGAGCGTGCTGCCGCTTAGTGCGGTTACGGCGGGCGCATACTCCCGGTTGACGAGCACCAACAGCTCCAGCAGGTACAGGCGCAGCAGCAGCACGTGGTCGGCCTGCTGCCCGACGCACTCGGCCTGCATTTTGGCAAAGAGCGCCTGCGCCTGCTGCCCGGCGGCCGCCGAGAGCCCAAACACCGGAAGCCCGGCGGGCTGAAAGAAGCCGAAGCCATCGAGCAGGGTACGGTTCAGGTGCGGGCTGCTCAGGAAGTCGTCGGTGAAGACGCAGTACACAAACTCCAGGTCGGGGGACGGGTTCGAGTAGCTGATAATCTGCCCGGGGAAGGTGCACACCGCGGTGTGCGGCTGCAGCTCGTAGCTGTGCAGGCCGATGGTTTCCCGCACCGTGCCGCTGAGCGTTATGCCAAAGGCGTATTGCATGATGAGCACCGGCGGCAGGTCTGGCGGCATATCGAGCTGCGAAAACAGCTGAAACCCATTGCGCGCTGTCAGCTCGCCGGGTACCTGCTGCAGGTTGTGAATGGGAATCATGCGGCAAACCAAGGTTAGCGGGCTAAGATAGGCGCCGGGCTGGCTGACCTCAGCACCCCGGTCTGCTGGCACGTTTGCCTGCATTGTTCAACGGCTGGTTTTACTGCCGCGGGGCAACTGGTCTCGTTTTCAAGGCCCATCAGTTGGGGCTAACGGTCGTGCTTACACCCAAAAACCTGCCCCCGCAAGTCGTTTCACGTGAAACTGGCTGCCCGTTTTTGATTTCGTAATTTTGTGCCGGGGAAAAACCAGCTCGCAAATTCTTAGCAGAGAATTGTTTTGACTTTCTCCCTGGCTGCTTAGCCGAAGCAAAGTGCTAGCCAAGCGGCAAAACCTGACTTAAAAATTATCGGCGCTTCTGCTCCGTTTGCCAAATACCGGGCCGCTGGGCACAATTCACCCCTACTTATCTGTTGCCTTCTTCCAAGCAACCCTATACCATGTTTCAATCCACCGAATACGACGTCATTGTAGTAGGAGCCGGGCACGCCGGCTGCGAAGCCGCCGCCGCCGCCGCCAAGCTGGGCTCCAAGGTGCTGCTGGTAACGATGAACATGAACACCATCGCGCAGATGTCGTGCAACCCGGCCATGGGCGGGGTAGCCAAGGGGCAGATTGTGCGCGAGGTGGATGCCCTGGGCGGGCAGTCGGGCCTCATCACCGACCGCACCATGATTCAGTTCCGCATGCTGAACCGGTCCAAAGGGCCGGCCATGTGGAGCCCCCGCGCCCAGAGCGACCGCATGCGCTTTGCCGAGGAGTGGCGCCTGACCCTGGAAGGCATTGCCAACGTCGACTTCTGGCAGGAAGCTGTGACGGGCCTCGTGGTGGAAAACGATACCGTGGTAGGCGTCAAAACCCAGCTTGGTATCGAGTTCCGCGGCAAGGCCGTGGTGCTCACCAACGGCACTTTCCTGAACGGCCTCATCCACATCGGTGAGAAAAACTTTGGGGGCGGCCGCGCCGCCGAGAAAGGCAGCCGCGGCATCACCGAGCAGCTGGTAGAGCTGGGCTTCGAAGCCGGCCGCATGAAAACCGGCACCCCGCCCCGGGTAGATGGCCGCAGCCTCGACTACTCCAAGATGGAGGAGCAGGGCGGCGACGCCGTGCCCAGCAAGTTTTCCTACCTCGACACGCCGCCGCTTACCCGGCAGCGCCCCTGCTACATCACCTACACCAACGAGCGGGTGCACGACATCCTGCGCGAGGGTTTTGAAAAGTCGCCCATGTTCCAGGGCCGCATCAAGGGCCTGGGGCCGCGCTACTGCCCGAGCGTGGAAGACAAAATCAACCGCTTTGCCGACAAGGACCGTCACCAGATTTTCGTGGAGCCCGAGGGTTGGAGCACGGTGGAGTGCTACGTGAACGGCTTCAGCTCGTCGCTGCCCGAGGATGTGCAGTACCGCGCCCTGCGCGAAATCGCCGGCTTCGAAAACGCCAAGATGTTCCGCCCCGGCTACGCCATCGAGTACGACTTCTTCCCGCCCACCCAGCTGAGCCTGACGCTGGAGACCAAGCGCGTGGCCAACCTCTACTTCGCGGGCCAGATTAACGGCACCACGGGCTACGAGGAAGCCGCCTGCCAGGGCCTCATGGCGGGCATCAACGCCCACAACAAGGTGCACGGCAAGCAGCCCTTCGTGCTCAAGCGCAGCGAAGCATACATCGGCGTGCTCATCGACGACCTGGTGAACAAAGGCACCGACGAACCCTACCGCATGTTTACAAGCCGCGCCGAGCACCGCATCCTGCTGCGGCAGGACAACGCCGACCTGCGCCTCACGCCCCTGGGCCACGCCCTGGGCCTGGCCTCCGACGAGCGTCTGGCCCGGGTGCAGCAGAAAGAGCAGCAGGCGGCCGAAGCTACCGAGCTGCTGAAAAGCTTCCCCGTCGAGATAGCCGACATCAACCCCTTCCTCGCGGAGCTGGGCTCGGCCGAGATACATGAGAAGACCCGCGCCGTAAACCTGCTGCGCCGGCCCAACGTGGAGCTGGCCGACCTGTGCCGGGCCCTGCCCGCCTTGGGCGAGGCCCTGGCCGGCTACAATGCCGAAGCTCTGGAGCAGGCCGTCATCAACATCAAGTACGAAACCTACCTGGTGAAGGAAAAGCAGCAGGCCGACCGCATGCAGGAGCTGGAAAACTTCGTGATTCAGGGGCGGCTCGACTACCGGGCCATGCCCGCCCTCAGCCACGAGGCCCGCGAAAAGCTGCTGCGCATTCAGCCCGAAACCATTGGGCAGGCCTCGCGCATCAGCGGTATCTCCCCGGCCGACGTGTCGGTGCTGATGGTATACCTTAATCGCTGATTGCCGCTGATTATTTTGATTTCGCTGATGGGATTTCGCGCGGTTTAGGCGGCTTCACTCCCGGCTGTGAGCGGCACAAAAACAAGTGAAGCGCAGGCCAAAGGAATTTGCGAACTTTGCCCAATAGAATAAAACAACCAGATTTTGCGCCAGTCGAATCAGCGCAATCAGTAAAATCAGCGATAATCAGCGATTGTGGGGTACGAACGATTAGATAAGTGCCCGGTTTGTGGCAAAACCGAGTTTCGCAACAAGCTGGTAGTGGAGGATAAGACGGTGAGCCGCGAAAGCTTCGCCATTGTGCAGTGCGAGGCCTGCAGCTTTCAGTTTACCAACCCCCGGCCCGGCGTGGCCGACATTGGGCGCTACTACGAGTCCGATGCCTACGTGTCGCACAACAGCGCCGCTGCCGGCTTCATCAACCAGGCCTACAAGGTGGCCCGCTTCTTCACCATGCGCCGCAAGGTGGCATTGCTGAACAAGCTGGCTGCCCGCCGGGGCAAGCTGCTCGACTACGGCTGCGGCACGGGGCACTTCCTGGCTGCCGCCAAGAGTGCCGGCTGGAAGGTGGCCGGCCTGGAACCCAACGCCCGGGCCCGTGAGGAAGCCACCAGCCGCCTGGGCGGCATTGCCATCAGCCAGGAAAGCCTGGTGCAGTTTGAGCAGGGCAGCTTCGACGCCATCACGCTCTGGCACGTGCTCGAGCACGTGCACACCCTGAACGAAACCCTGGCCCAGCTCATCGCCCTGCTCAAGCCCGATGGCGTGCTGCTCATTGCCGTGCCCAACGTGGAAAGCCTCGACGCCCAGCACTACCGCGAGCACTGGGCGGCCTACGACGTACCGCGCCACCTCTACCACTTCGCCCCCAAAACCATGGCCCAGCTGCTCAAAAAGCACAAAATGGCCATCAGCCACACCCTGCCCATGCCCCTGGACGCCTACTACGTGAGCATGCTCAGCGAGCGGCACCTGGCCGAGCGCCGCGGCGGGCTGCTGTCGGTGCTGAAAACGGGCTACAAGTCGAACCAGTACGCGGCCGAGCACGGCGGGCAGTACAGCAGCCTGCTGTACGTAGCCCGGCGGCGCCCCGCCACCACCCCAGCCAGCTGATGCGGGGGGCGGGCGTACGTCGGCTGTTGCTGCTGGCCGGGCTGCTGCCCGCTCTGGCCCTGGCGCAAGCCGCCCCCCCGGCTCCGGCCGACAGCCTGCGGCCGGCCCCTACTTTTTCCGTCGATACGAGCCGCACGGCCAACGTCGTTACCCCAACGAACGAGCCCAGCGACAAGGTGACCCGGCCCCTGGCTATTCGCATCACGGCGGCCATTGTGCTGCTCACGCTTTCTACGCTTATTCTCTACAATGTCCGTTCGCGCTGACCTGCTGGCTTTGCTTGCTTTTGCCGCCTTGCTCGAAGGCTGTGCCGCCGTGGCCCCGCCCCAGGGCGGGCCGCGCGACACCGTGCCGCCCCGGCTCATCTCCAGCTCGCCCGACAGCGCCGCCCGCAACGTGAAGCAGCGCTACGTGCGCCTGGTGTTTTCGGAAGCCATTCAGCTGAAAGAGCTCAGCAAAAACCTGCTCATCACGCCCCAGCTGCCGGCCGACAACCCCTACAAGCTGCGCGAGGAGCGCAACGCCGTGACGCTGCTGTTCGACAAGCCGCTGGATGAAAACACCACCTACTCCTTCAACTTCCGCGACGCCGTAGTAGACGCAACGGAAAGCCTGCCGGCCCGCAATGCCGTGCTCAGCTTCAGCACCGGGGCGGTGCTCGACTCGGGTGCGGTGCGCGGCTCCGTAGCAGATGTGCTGACCACCCAGCCCGTGGCCGACGCGGTTATTGGCCTCTACCGCGCAAGCGACACGGCCAGCGTGCGGCGTGCCAAGCCCTATTATCTTACCCGTACCGACAAGCAGGGGCAGTTTGCCCTGAGCTTCCTGAAAGCCGGCCGCTACCGTATTTACGCCCTGGCTGATAAAAACCAGGACGGCCGCTACCAGGAAGGAGAGAAAATAGCCTACCTCGCCGAGCCCATCACGGTAGGAGGGAAGCTGGCCGAGCCCATTGCGCTGCAGCTCACCCAGCCCGACCGGCGCGGGCCGTTGCTGGCCAGCCAGCAGCCCGGCCCCACGTCCCTGCGGCTGAACTTCAACGAAGGCCTGCGCGCGGCGGCATTGGCTCCCTTGCCTACTACCACGCCGGCCGCCGCTCAGTCGGCCAGCGAGGCCCTGCTGCTAACGGAGAAAGGCCGTACGCTGCTCGTCTTTAAAACGCCGGCCCTTGCCGAAGGCCGCTACCTGCTGACGGCTACCGACAGTACCGGCAACGCCTCCCGCGATACACTCAATGTGCGTTTTTCGGTTCCGGCCGCCACGGCCCGCAAAGCCGCAGCCACGCCGCTTTATGCGGTAGAAGGAACGCCCCGCAGCGTGTACCGGCAGGGGCAGGTAGTGTTCCGGTTTCAGGTGCCGGTGCGCATCGCCCCGGGCCGCCCCTTTGGTACGCTGGTCGAAGATTCCACCCGCCGCAAGCCCCTGGCGCTGCCGGCCAATGGCACGCTGAGCCCCGACCGTACCCTGCTGACGGTGCGGCTGGATACCCGGGCGAAGAGCCGGGTCGACGTGCTGCTCGACAGCACCGCCGTCACGGCCGTTACCGGCCAGTCGCTGCAGCTGCGCCCCCTGCGCCTTTCCCTCACGGAGGAAGCGCCCACCGGCACGCTCAGCGGCACCATCACCACCCAGGAGCCCCGCTTCGAGCTGCAGCTGCTCGATGAGAAGCTGCAGGTTGTGCAAAGCCTGGCCTCGCCCAAGGGCAGCTACCGCTTCGACAACATCGCCCCCGGCACCTACCGCCTGCGGGCCTTGATTGACCGCAACGGCGACGGCCGTTGGAACGGCGGCGATTCCAACCTGCTGCTGCCGCCCGAACCGGTTTACCTGCACTCAAAATCCCTGCAGCTGCGGGCCAACTGGGAGGTAGAGGAGAAGCTCAGCTTCTAAAAGCGCGGTGAAAGAGCTGGCCCCTGTACGCTACGTACAGGGGCTTTTTTTTGCATATTCCGCCGCAGTAGCCGGCATTGGAAAAGGCTACGCTGTGAGCACCCCAACAGGGCTCCGCCGCCTAGTAGAACCTGGTGTCATGAACTCGTAGTGCTTCGGAGCTCGGTGGGTTCTTATCCCGCTAAACCCGCCGGATGAGTAGCAACCAACAAAGCGTAGGAGAGGAGCAAGGAAGAAGACCAGGCGCTTGTCAGGTGAGATTCACACGCTGACATAGGCCGCCTAAGCCGAATGGCTTGTTTAAATGTAAAATTTAATTTATATAATTTATTAATATTATGCGGGTGCAAAACTTCTGTGCTCACCGCGTTTAGTGGATAACTTTTGTGTGAATCCAGTTACTGAGGCCATTTTTTGAAGAGAATCCTCGCTTTTTCCACTCGCTTTTCCACAGCCTTTTCCCAGCGGGGACAACTTGGGGGATAACCTGGGGGAAACGCCGGCTTAAGACGGGGATAAGTAGGGCAAAAGTTTTTTTGGTGCTTTCCCCCCCTTGGCAGGGGAATATCCACGTGGATAAGCGTGGATAACTCGGGGGGCCTCAACCCCACCATTCACATTGGGGAAAACGTGTGAATTGTGGATTTGTGGATAGCGCGTGGAGATGTTGAAAAACGAGGTAAAGTGTTGATTTATTGGACAATATTTTCCACAATGGCTGTGGATACACCGTGTATAAGCCAGCGGTTACCCCCAAGTTATCCGCCACGTGGATAACCTTTTGAGCTTGTCCACTTATCAACCGACCTAGTGAGTGGAAATAAAAAGACTTTTTAAAAAAAGATTTTAACAAAAATTTAAGTTTGGGGAAAAACCCGCATCAAGGGTTTTCTTCCGAATCAAGGTTTTTCAGCCCGCCAGGTTTTTCGACCCGGTCAGGTTTTTCAGCCCGTCAGGTTTTTCAGCTCAACCAGGTTTTTCACCCCCGCCCGGTTTTTCAGCCCGCACTCAAGCCCGCCTGGGCGCAGTTATCCACCGGGCGCCAATTCCCGTAGAGCAGGCAGCAACCAGTAGCGCGTATCATCGTGCCCTTCGATTACACCCTCGATTTCCACAGCATCGACTTCCGGGCCCGGCCCGAGCTGTACCGGGTGGGCGTGGGCGAGCAGGGCGTGCTGCTGGTGCAGCCGTATAAGGGCGAAATCCTGCCCTTCTGGCGCTTCAAAGACGCCGCCGCAGCCCAGGAGTCGTCGCGGGCCATCTACGCGCTGTTTGAGCAGTATTTAGCATCCGAAGATTTTGTGGGCGCCGACATGGCCCGCAAGTTTCTGCAGATGGGCTTTACCCGGGCCCGGCGCTACGCCAACCACCGCGGGGGCAAGAAGTACGACGGCCCGGTGCCGGCCGATAAGAAAGGCCAGAGCGGGGCCCACGGCCGTGCCGAGCTGCCCCGCACCAGCACGCCCGACCCCGACAAGGTGGAAGCCGCCGCCATCTTCAAGCAGAAGTGGGACGAGGCCAAAGCCCACCCCGAGTACCAGCGCCAGAAAGCCGCGTTCATAGCCCGCTACGGCAAGTAGAGTATTTACCCGGCCTTGTGCCAGCAGCTACCTACCTTTGCTCACTACCCTTCATCAATCAAGACAATGACACCCAACCAACCTTCCAGCATCGACGAAAACGAAATCATTCTGGGCACCGGCATGGGGCCGCTGCGCTTCGGCGCCACCATGGACGAGGTGCGCACCCTGGTGGGTGAACCGGAGGAGATAGAAGAGTCGGAAGACGACGACGAGTTCGAGCACCAGGCCTGGAACTACCACGAAGACGACTACCTGCTGTCGCTGTACTTCGACCGGGAAGACGACTTCCGCCTGAGCTGCATCGAAACCGACAACCCCAACATGCGCCTGTTCGACCAGGCCATCTACGGCTGGAGCGTCGACCAGGTGCGCGAGCTCATGCAGCGCAACAACCTGCCCGAGGCCGAGCTCGAAACCATGGAAGAAGGTGCCGTGCGCCTGTCCTACGAGAAAGCCATGATTGACCTTTACTTCGAAGAGGGCGAGCTGCAGTTCATCAACTTCGGCGTATTCATCAACGACGAGCTGGAAGTGCAGTGGCCTAAGTAAGGGCTGGTTATCCACAAAGACAGCGCTTTTTTGTGTGGATAAGTGGATAAACCGAGCGAATCGCCCCTTTTACCGGTTACTAAGCCCACTTTAGCGAGTTAAGTGTGCTTGCTAACCAATCCTTAGCAAATGAAAAAGGCCGTCTGCATGCAGACGGCCTTTTTTGTGTTTTGCCTGGACGAGCTTGCTAGTCCATCAAGGCGCGGAAGAGCAGGAACAGGCCGCCCGACAGGCACATGGTAACCGGCAGGGTGAGCACCCAGGCCAGGGCAATGTTGCGCACCATCTGCGGGTTGAGGTTCTTCACGCCGCGGTTGGCCACCATGCTGCCGGCAATGGCCGATGACAGCACGTGCGTGGTACTGCTGGGCAGGCCAAAGCCCGTGCTGATGCCAATCATGGAAGCGGCCACCAGCTCGGAGGAGGCGCCCTGGGCGTAGGTGAGGTGCTCCTTGCCGATACGCTCGCCAATGGTTGTCACGATGCGCTGCCAGCCAATCATGGTGCCCAGGCCCAGCGAGAGCGACACGATGAGCAACACCCAGAAAGGTGCATAGTCGGTAAACGACTTCATGTTGGTAATGGACTTGTCGTACACGCTGCGGTCTTCGGTGCTGAGGCTAACCTTGTCGGAGCCGAGCAGCTTCTTGGCACGGTTGGAAAGCAGCAGAATGTCGCGACGAATTTCGAAGCGGGTCTGCTGGGGCAGCTCTTCCACCCGGGTTTTGCCAGCGAAAATGCGGTCCAGGTCATCGGTCTGGGCCTTCACTTCGGTCAGCAGCTTCTGGTCGGCGGGGCTGAGCTCGGCGGCATTCACGCGGCTCATCACATACTCCACCTTATTCAGGGAGTCACGCAGGTCCAGGGGGTTCTTCTTCTGGTCGAGGGCAAAGTAGGTGGGCACAATGCCAATCAGAATCAGCATAATCAGGCCCACACCTTTCTGTCCGTCGTTGGAGCCGTGGAAGAAACTCACCAGGGTGCAGGTCACAATCAGGATAAGGCGAATCCACAGGGGCGGGGGCTTGCGCTTGTGAGGCTCCTTGAAAATCGTTTTGGACTTCACGAAGCGCTTCAGCATGAACATCATGCCGATGGTAAGCGAAAAGCCCAGCAGGGGGCCTACGAGCAGGGCAATGCCCGTTTCGCCGGCTTTGCCCCAGTTCACGGCCGCGCCCTGCCCGTTGGGCAGCAGCGAAAACGCAATGCCCACCCCCAGGATAGAGCCGATTAGGGCATGCGACGACGACGACGGCAGGCCATAGTACCAGGTGCCCACGTTCCAGATAATGGCGCCCACGATGAGGGCCCCCACCATGGCGATGCCGTGGTACACGTTCTGGTCGATGAGGCTTTCGACGGGTAGCAGGTACACGATGCCCATGGCCACGGCAATGCCACCGGAGAACACCCCGATGAAGTTCCAGAAAGCCGACCAGACCACGGCCGCCCAGGGCCGCAGGGTGTTGGTGTAGATAACCGTGGCCACGGCGTTGGCCGTGTCGTGAAAGCCGTTGACGAATTCAAAGGCACAGGCTGCCAGCAGGCAGATTCCTAATAACAGGAGTACGTGCGGCTCTAAACCAAACATAAAGAGCGGGTTGGTGATACTTTGTTTTTCATGGGAGTTCAAAGGTAAAGCCGCCCGGGGGCTTGGTCGTGTTACGGAATTGTGACCGCAGCTTTTGACGAATTTGCCGGATAAGAACGGATTCAGCTGAATTTCGGCCCACCCGGCATTTTCCGGCGCTTGCCATTGCGAGAATGCAGGCAAGCGGAATTGTTTGCAAGTGTTTGATTATGTGCTGTATGGTTTGGAAGTAAACCGTTATTTTTCGTGAAATCCGTTAAAATCTGCGGTCTATCTTTGCCGCCATGAACCCAGCAATCGAAACAACTCAGCTTAAGGATATCGTGGCCCACGCCAAGGAATACGGCTTCGTATTCCAGTCATCGGAAATCTACGACGGTTTGCAGGCCGTGTACGACTACGGCCCGAATGGGGTGGAGCTGAAGAACAATCTCAAGCGCCTGTGGTGGGAGGCCATGACCCAGCTGCACGGCAACGTGGTGGGCATCGACGCCGCCATCTTCATGCACCCGCTCACCTGGAAAGCCTCGGGCCACATCGACGGGTTTAACGACCCCATGGTGGACAACCTCGACTCGAAAAAGCGCTACCGGGCCGACGTGCTGCTGGAAGAGAAAGCCGCCGAGTACGAAAACGCCGGCGACCCCGCCCGCGGCGCCGCCCTCACCGCCGAGATGGGCCGCCTGCTCACCGAAAACGACCTGGCCGGCGTGCGCCAGCTTATCATCGACGAGAAGATTCTCTGCCCCGTATCCAAGACCGGCAACTGGACCGAGGTGCGGCAGTTCAACCTGATGTTCTCGACCCAGGGCTCGGCCGTCGACTCCGACGCGCCGCCGGTGTACCTGCGCCCCGAAACCGCCCAGGGCATCTTCGTCAACTTCCTGAACGTGCAGAAGTCGGCCCGCATGAAGATTCCCTTCGGCATTGCCCAAATCGGCAAAGCCTTCCGGAACGAGATTGTGGCCCGGCAGTTCATCTTCCGCATGCGGGAGTTTGAGCAGATGGAGATGCAGTTCTTCGTGCGCCCCGGCACCGAGATGGAGTGGTACCAGACCTGGAAGGCTTCGCGCCGCCGCTTCCACGAGGCCCTGGGCCTGCCCGCCGCCAAGCTGCGCTTTCACGACCACGACAAGCTGGCCCACTACGCCAATGCCGCCGTCGACATTGAGTACGAATTCCCCTTCGGCTTCAAGGAAATCGAGGGCATTCACTCGCGCACCGATTTCGACCTGGGCCAGCACCAGGCCCTGAGCCGCAAAAAGCAGCAGTACTTCGACAACGACATCGACGAGGCCACGGGCAAGCCCTACGGCAACTACGTGCCCTATGTGGTGGAAACCTCGGTGGGCGCCGACCGCCTGTTCCTGGCCACGCTCTGCCAGGCCTACCAGGAGGAAACCATCACGGAAGGCGAGGGCGAGGCCCAGCAAACCAAAACCCGCACCCTGCTGCGCCTGCACCCGGCCGTGGCCCCGGTGAAGGCCGCCATTTTCCCGCTGGTGCGCAAAGACGGCCTGCCCGAGAAAGCCGAGCAAATCTTCAACGAGCTGCGCTTCGACTTCCGCGTGGTGATGGAGGAGCGCGACGCCATTGGCAAGCGCTACACCCGCCAGGACCTTATCGGCACGCCGTTCTGCATCGCCGTCGACCACCAGACCCTGGAAGACGACACCGTGACCGTGCGCCACCGCGACTCCCGCGAGCAGACCCGCATGCCCATATCGGCCCTGCGCGGCTACATCGGTGAGGCCGTGAGCTTCCGCCGCGTGTTCGAGCTGCTGTAATTAAGGCCTTCACAGCCACTTCAGACGCATAGGGCGAGGGATTCCCGCTGCTCGAAAAAAGTTCCTTCTGGCTCAAAAAACCGCTGCTTTCGGTAAGCTATTTGCTTACCGAAAGCAGCGGTTTTTGATTTCTGAATATCTATCCACTCTTTTTTTTGTCTGCAATGATGCACACGTTTACAAGTCTGTTAAGGGGTAAAAAGCTGGCAGTAGTGGGGCTGTCTTTAGTCGCTACCGTAGCCGCGGCCAGCTCGCCCCGGCCCGTGGGCCCTGCTCCCGACTCGGGGCCGCGCTTTATTCCCAACCAGAAGCAGTGGGAAAAGCCGGTGCTGTTTGCGGCCGACGTGCCCGGCGGCCGCCTGTTTCTGGAGCGCGGCAAGCTGACGCAGGCGCTCTACGATACCAGGCAGCTCGACGAGCTGCACCACCACAGCCCGGCATCCGACGCCCGTGTGCGGGCCCACGCCTACTCCGTGTCGTTTGAGGGCGCCGACCTGGGGGCTGCCGTGCGTGGCGAGGAAGCCACCGGGGAAGTAAACAACTACTTCCTGGGCAATGATGAAAGCCGCTGGGCTACCAACGTGCCGGCCTATGCCGCCGTGCGCTACCAGAAGCTCTACCCCGGCACCGACCTGCGCTTTTATACCCGCGACCGCACGCTGGAGTACGACTTCGAGCTGGCTGCCGGGGCCGATGCCGGCCGCATTCGCCTGCGCTACCGCGGGCAGCAGGGCCTGCGCATCGTCGACGGCGCCCTGCACATCCGCACCTCGGTGGGCAAGGTTGTGGAGCAGCGCCCGTACGCCTACCAGCTGATTGGGCAAGTGAAAAAGCGCGTGCGCTGCGAGTACGCGCTTGCTGATAACAACACCGTGACCTTCCGCCTGCCGGCCGGCTACGACCACAGCAAGCCCCTGGTTATTGACCCCGTGCTGGTGTATTCGACTTACAGCGGCTCCACGGCCGGCAACTACGGCTACACGGCTACTTACGACTCCCTGGGGAACCTGTACGCCGGTGGGGTGGTGTTTTCGACCGGCTTCCCGGTTACGATGGGCGCTTACGACGTGAGCTATGCCGGCTCACAGGACATGGGCATTATCAAGTTTAACCCCTACGCAACCATAGGGGCTGCCTCTCGGGTGTACGCTACCTACATCGGTGGTGCCCAGGCCGACCACCCGCACAGCATGGTGGTAGACCGCAACAATAACCTAGTTATCCTGGGCTCGACGGGCTCGACCGATTACCCAACCACGCTGAATGCCTATGACCGTACCCTGAACGGCACCGACATTGTGGTAACCAAGCTGAATGCTGCCGGCTCGGCCCTGGTAGGCAGCACCTTCCTGGGCGGCACCGGCACCGACGGACAGCTGGTTAGAGCAAGCATACTATGGAAAAACTATGGCGACGAGTATCGGGGCGACGTTATTGTGGACCGTCAGAACAACATCCTGCTGACCTCGGTAACTGAGTCCAGCAATTTCCCCATTCAAGGCGGCATACAGAGTACCCGGAGCGGGGCCCGCGATGCCGTAGTGGTGAAGTTTAACCCCGGCCTGACGGCCCTGGTGTGGAGCACTCTGCTGGGCGGCTCCGGCGATGACACCGGTTATTCCATGCAGGTAGACAGCGTGAATAACGTATTTGTGAGCGGTGGCACCACCAGCGGCGACTTCCCCGGGCGGGCGGGTGGCTTCCGCTCCAATTACCAGGGGGGCACCGCCGATGGCTTTATTGCACGCATCACCGCCGCTGGCGACGATTTGGTGCAGTCCACGTATCTGGGTACCACGGCCTACGACCAGGCCTATTTTGTGCAGCTCAACCGCCAAGGCGAAGTATACGCCTATGGCCAGACCCTGGGCAACTACCCGGTTACCGCTGGTTTGTACTCCAATCCGGGCAGCCGGCAGTTTATTCAAAAGCTAAACGCCCGCCTCACCAATGGCATTTTCTCGACGGTGATTGGCAACGGGCCCGGGACCGATGTCAACCTGTCGCCTACGGCCTTCCTGGTCGACAACTGCGGACAGATTCTGCTGTCGGGCTGGACGGCGCAGGGAAACATGCCCGTGACGCCTAATGCCATTCAGAGCACGGGGGGCAGCGGGACTACTTCTACCAGCTTCGCGGCTTATTTCTACATTGCCCAGCTTTCGGGCAATGCCCAGCAGCTGGTGTATGGCACTTACTTCGGTAATGGTAACAGCCACGTGGACGGCGGTACCTCCCGCTTCGATAAAAAGGGTATTATCTACCAGTCGATGTGCGTAGGAAGTGGCTCGGGTTCTTTGCCCATTACTAGCAATGCCTGGTCGTCATCGATAGGAAGTGGTGCTGGCTACAACAACGCCGCCTTTAAAATCGACGTGCTGCAGCTCGATGCCAACTTCTTCCCCTCGCCCATTCCCACCAATAACCCCCTGTTTACGCAGCGGGAGCAGTGCGCCCCGGCCCGCTTCTACTTCAACCGTCCGTCGGTAGCCGGTACGGCCGCGCAGTGGGATTTCGGCAATGGCCAGACTTCTACCCAGCAAAACACCGTGAGCGTGGTGTACAACAACCCCGGCCGCTACGCCGTCCGCCTGACCGTATTTGACCCCAACAGCTGCCTGCAGAGCGTTTCTTTCGTGGATACGGTGAAGGTGCTCGGGCTGCCCCGGGCTGCCGCGGGCCCCGACAAAACGGTGTGCCCGGGCGTAAGCGCCACCATTACCGTGGCCGATGCCGGAACACGTGCCACCTACACCTGGAGCCCGGCTACCGGTCTGAATACCACTACGGGCCGCACCGTAATTGCGACTCCGACGGTGACCACGCAGTATATCGTGCGGGTAAACATTCCCGGTACCGTAAACTGTACGGCCGCCGACACCGTGGTGGTGAACGTGCGCCCCAACCTGGCCGTTTCCGCGGGGCCTGACCGCGACATCTGCGGCGGCACCGCTACCACCCTCACCGCGCCGGACTTTGGCACTGGCACGGTGTACAGCTGGTCGCCCGCCACCGGCCTGAGCTCTACCAGCACCCGCTCGGTAAGTGCCAATCCGGCCACTACCACCACCTACACCGTGCAGGCTACCGATGCCAACGGCTGCACCGGCCAGGCCACGGTAACCGTGCGCGTACCGGCCCGCCCCAACCTGGCGGCTACCGTGAGTTCGCCCAACCTGTCGGGTAAGCCCGTCACGTTTGTGAACACCACCACCGGCGCCACCAGCTACCGCTGGGAATTCGGCGACAACTCCCCCGTGAGCACCGAGGTGAACCCCACGCATACCTACGTGACCAACCGCGCCACCACCTTCCAGGCCCGCCTGACGGCCATCTACGGCCCCAGCTGCGAGGAAAGCATCACGCTGCCGGTGCCCGTGCGCGCCTTCGACCTGCCCAACGTCATTACCCCCAACAGCGACCAGCTCAACGACACGTTCCGTCCCTTCGTAAGCAACCAGCTGGTTGATATCGAGATTTTTAACCGCTGGGGCCGCAAGGTATTCGAGCAAAAGAACTACGTCGATGGCTGGGGCAGCAACAACGAAGCGGCAGGCATGTACTACTACCGCATTGTGGCGGCCAACGGCGAAACCTGGAAAGGCTGGCTGGAGCTGGTACGATAAGCACCGCCTACTTTACCCTCTTGCAAGCAGCCCCCGGCACCAAGCCGGGGGCTGCTTCTTTTTTCCGGCCGGGGGAGTGGCGGGCAGCACATGACTGCCCCGCCCGCCCCTTGCGTAACTTTGCCTTTTTGCAGGGTTTATGTGGGCACAACTCGCCTTATTCATTATCCGGTTCCGCCGCACACTCATTGGGGTGCTGGCCCTCATCACCGTGTTCATGGCCTGGAAAGCCAAAGACGTGGAGATGACCTACGAGTTTACCCAGGTGGTGAGCCCGCAGGACCCGGAGATGGTGTATTTCCAGGGCTTCAAAAAGATGTTCGGCGAAGACGGCAACGTGCTGGTGGTGGGCCTGCAGGACAGCTCGGTGTACCGGCTGGGCAACTTCAACGAGCTGCGCAGCCTCACCGACACCCTGGCCAAAGTACCCGGCGTGAACGGCGTGCTGAGCGTGACCAAGCTGCTGCAGCTGCAGCGCGACACGGCCAGCAACCAGTTCCAGGCCACGCCCATCTTCAAAACCTTCCCCCGCTCGCAGCAGGAGCTCGACAGCCTGATGCGGGTGGTAAACCGGGTGGAGTTCTACAAGGGCCAGCTGATTTCGCCGCGCACCGGCGCCACGCTGCTGGCCCTGACCATGGACCCGGCCTACCTGAACTCCTCGCGCCGGCAGGCCGTGATGCAGAACATTCTGACGCACACCCACGCCTTCGAGCAGAAAACCGGCATTCGCCTGCACTACGCCGGCCTGCCCTACGTGCGCTCCACCATGACCAGCAAGGTGGCTTCGGAGATGAAGCTGTTCACCTTGCTGGCCCTGGCCGTAACCGGGCTCACGCTGCTGGCTTTCTTCCGCACCTGGGCCGCCGTGGTGTTTCCGCTGCTGGTGGTGAGCGTGGTGGTTATCTGGTGCGTGGGCTCCATTGTGCTGCTGGGCTTTAAAATCAACCTGCTCACGGGCTTGATTCCCAGTATCATCGTGGTGATTGGCATTCCGAACTGCACCTACCTGCTGTCGCGCTACCACTACGACTTCCGCAAGTCGGGCAACCAGGTGCTGGCCATGACGCGGGTAATCCGCAAAATCGGGCTGGTGACCTTGATGAACAACACGACCACGGCCATCGGCTTTTTCGTGTTCTGCCTCACCGACATTGCCATTCTCTACCAGTTCGGGCTGGTGGCCACCATCAACATCTTCGTGGCCTTCTTCATCAGCCTGATTCTGATTCCGGCGGTCTTTACTTACCTGCCCCCGCCCACGCCCAAGCAGCTAGAGCACCTCGACGCGGCCCCGCTTACCAAGCTGCTGGAGTTCTTTGAGTACGTGGTGCTGCACCGCCGCCCTACGGTGTACGTGACGGCCGCCGCCCTGGTGCTGCTGGCCCTGATTGGCGTGCGCCGCATCGAGGCCGTGTCGTTTATGGTCGACGACCTGCCCAAGAAAAGCACCGTCAACTCCGACCTGACCTTCTTCGAGCGCCACTTCAACGGGGTAATGCCCCTGGAATTCGTAGTCGACACCCACAAGAAGCGCGGCCTGCTCAAGCTCAAGAACCTGGAGAAAATCAACCAGTTCGAGAACTACCTGCGCACCCAGCCCGAGCTGACCTCGCCCATCAGCATCGTTACCTTCCTCAAGGCCACTACGCAGGCGTACTACAACGGTGACCCGCAGTTCTACCGCCTGCCCGACAACTCCGAGAAAAACTTCATCCTGAGCGCCCTGGCCGGCTCCAAGGGCAGCGGCGCGGGCATGGACAGCAAGCTGCTGCGCTCCTTTACCGACAGCACCGGGCAGCAGGCCCGCATCAAGCTCCAGATTGCCGACATCGGCTCGCGCAACCTCGACACGCTGATGAACCAGAAGATTCTGCCCGAGATGCGCCGCATCTTCAACGGCACGGGCATGGACGTGCGGCCCACGGGCACTACTATCATTTTTACCAAGGGCAACGAGTACATTATCAATCAGCTGGGTGAAAGCCTGCTCATTGCCTTCGGCCTGGTGGGCCTGGTGGTGCTGCTGCTGTTCCGCTCGGCCCGCACCGTGCTGTTTGCCCTGATTCCGAACGCAGTGACGCTGATAATCACGGCCGGCGTGATGGGCTACTTCGGCCTGCCGCTCAAGCCGGGCACGGCCCTGATTTTCGTTATTGCTCTGGGTATTGACGGCGACAACTCCATTCACCTGCTGGCCAAGTTCCGGCAGGAGATGGCCGCCAATGGCGACCGGGTGCGCGAGGCCGTAGCCGCGTCGCTGCGCGAAGCCGGCACCAGCATGATATACACCAGCATCGTGCTGCTGGTGGGCTTCAGCATCTTCGCCTTTAGCGAGTTTGGCGGTACCAAGGCCCTGGGCCTGCTCATGTCGGCTTCCCTGCTGATTACCAACTTTTCCAACCTGATTCTGTTGCCCGCCATGCTCATCACCTTCGAGCATGGCAAAGACAACACCATCAACCGCAAAGCCCTGGTACACCACTACGACGAATCCTACCACGAAGAAGACGACGACCTGGAGCTGAATCTGGAACGCATGAAGCTCAACAAAGGACAAGTGGGTGGAATAAATGCTGAAACTAAATAGAACGTCATGCTGAGCTTGTCGAAGCATCTCTACCACGAGAGTAAACCCAATCAAAAGGATTACTCCCCCTGGCAAGATGCTTAGCCTACGCTCAGCATGACGGCCATTCGGAAATAAAGACTGACCGAACCAACAATGAAATACCCCGAATACAAGCAGCCGCTCGATTACGCCAAAGTAGGCGAGGACATCCTCGCCTGGTGGAAGGCGCACGGCATCTTCGAGAAGAGCGTGAGCAGCCGCGAAGGCCAGCCCACCTTCGTGTTCTACGAGGGCCCGCCCTCGGCCAACGGCACGCCGGGCATTCACCACGTGATGGCCCGCACGGTGAAGGACATCTTCTGCCGCTACCAGACTTTGCTGGGCAAGCAGGTATCCCGCAAGGGCGGCTGGGATACCCACGGCCTGCCCATCGAGCTGCAGGTGGAAAAGGAGCTGGGCATCACCAAGGAGGACATCGGCAAGAAAATCAGCATTGAGGACTACAACCAGCGCTGTCGGGAGACGGTCATGCGCTTCAAGGCGCAGTGGGACGACCTGACCGAGAAAATGGGCTACTGGGTCGACCTCAACGACCCTTACGTGACCTTCGAGCCGGAATACATCGAGAGCTGCTGGGCCCTGCTCAAAAAGCTTTACGACAAGGGCTTGCTGTACAAGGGCTACACCATTCAGCCCTATTCGCCGGCCGCCGGCACCGGCCTCAGCTCCCACGAGCTGAACCAGCCCGGCACCTACCGCGACGTGAAGGACACGACCATCGTGGCCCAGTTCAAGGTGTTGCGCGATGAGGCATCGGAGAAGCTGTTCGCCGACGCGGAAGGAGAGGCCGAAACCTTCATCCTGGCCTGGACAACCACGCCCTGGACCCTGCCCGCCAATACTGCCCTGGCTGTGGGCAAGAACATTCCCTACGTGCTGGTGCGCACCTTCAACGCCTACACCGGCCAGCCCATCCGGGTGGTGCTGGCCAAAGCGTTGCTGAGCCGCCACTTCTCGGAGAAAGGCGCCGAGGCCGCGCTGGAAGAATACAAGCTGGGCGACAAAGTGCTGCCCTGGCGCCAGGAAGCCGAGTTCAGCGGCGCCGACCTGGTGGGCATCAAGTACGAGCGGCTGTTTGGGCAGGACGCCGGTTTCCCAGCCTTTGAGGGCGAGGAAAACGGCTTCCGCGTCATCCCCGGCGACTTCGTGACCACCGAGGACGGCACTGGCATTGTGCACATCTCGCCCACCTTCGGCGCCGACGACTTCCGGGCCGCCCAGCAGGCCGGCGTGCCGGCCCTGCTGGTAGCCGACGCCGAGGGCAAGCTCGGCCCCATCGTGGACCGCACCGGCCGCTACGTGCCCCAGATGGGCGAGTTCGGCGGCCGCTGGGTGAAAAACTACGACGGCCACGACGAGTCGGCCGCCGACTACCGCACCCTCGACGTCGACATCAGCGTGCGCCTCAAGGAGCGCAACCGCGCCTTCAAGGTGGAGAAGTACGAGCACACCTACCCGCACTGCTGGCGCACCGACAAGCCCGTGCTCTACTACCCGCTGGATTCGTGGTTTATCAAAACCACGGCGGTGAAGGACCGGCTTATCGAGCTTAACAAAACCATCAACTGGAAGCCGGAAAGCACCGGCTCGGGCCGCTTCGGCAACTGGCTGGAAAACCTGGTGGACTGGAACCTGAGCCGCTCGCGCTACTGGGGCACGCCCCTGCCCATCTGGCGCACCCAGGGCGGCGACGAGGAAATCTGCATCGGCTCGGTGGAGCAGCTCAAGCAGGAGATTGACAAAGCCGTAGCGGCCGACATCATGACCCACAACCCCTACGCCAACGGCGAAAAGGTGGATTTGCACCGCCCCTACGTCGACGACATCTTTCTGGTATCTCCCAGCGGACAGCCCATGTACCGCGAGACGGACCTCATTGACGTGTGGTTCGACTCCGGCGCCATGCCCTACGCGCAGTGGCACTACCCGCTGGAAAACGGCGAGAAATTCCAGAAGAACTTCCCCGCCGACTTCATCGCCGAGGGCGTGGACCAGACCCGTGGCTGGTTTTTCACCCTGCACGCGCTGGCCGTGATGCTGGAGGACTCGGTGGCGTTCAAGAACGTGATTGCCAACGGCCTGGTGCTCGACAAGAACGGCAACAAGATGAGCAAGCGCCTCGGCAACGCCGTGGACCCCTTTGCCACCATCAAGCAGTTCGGGCCCGATGCCACCCGCTGGTACATGATTGCCAACGCCCCGCCGTGGGACAACCTCAAGTTTGACCCCGCCGGCGTGACGGAGGTGCAGCGCCGCTTCTTCGGCACGCTGTTCAACACCTACTCGTTCTACGCCCTCTACGCCAACCTCGACGAGTTTCAGACCCGCGAGTTCGACCGCGTGCCCTACGCCGAGCTCAGCGAGCTGGACCGCTGGGTGCTAAGCAAGCTGCACTCGCTGATAGGGGAGGTGCGCGGGCACTACGACGCCTACGACCCCACCAAGGCCGCCCGCGCTGTGCAGGATTTCGTGACCGACCAGCTTTCGAACTGGTACGTGCGCCTCTCGCGCCGCCGCTTCTGGAAAGGCGAGCTCACCACCGACAAGCGCGCGGCCTTCGAGACCCTGCAGGAATGCCTGGTGGTGGTAGCCCAGCTGATGGCCCCGATTGCCCCGTTTTTTGGCGAGTGGCTGTACCAAAACATGACCAACGGTATGCGGGCCGAGGCAATAGCCAAGAACACGCCCCTGGCCCCGGAATCGGTGCATCTGACGCTGATGGTGGAGCCTACCGCTTCCCGCATCGACGCCGCCCTGGAAGAGCGTATGGACCTGGCCCAGCGCATCAGCTCCCTGGCGCACTCGCTGCGCAAAAAGTCGGTGCTGAAAGTGCGGCAGCCTTTGCAGCGCATCCTGGTGCCGGTGCTGAACGACAGCACCAAGCAGCAGGTAGGCCTCGTGGAAGACCTTATCTGCGCCGAAATCAACGTGAAGCACGTCGAATTCCTCGACGATGAGAGCGGGGTGCTGGTGAAGTCGGTGAAGCCCAACTTCAAGCGCCTCGGCCAGCAGTACGGCCCGCGCCTGAAGGCCGTGGGTGCCCGCATCCAGCAGATGACGGCCGAGGAAATCAGCCAGCTCGAAAAGCAGGGCAGCCTGGACGTACTCGTAGACGGCGAGCCCATTACCCTGTGGCCCGACGACGTGGAAATCCGCACCGACGACCTGCCCGGCTGGCTCGTAGCCACCGACGGCCCCCTCACCGTGGCCCTCGACGTGACCCTGACCGAGGAGCTGCGCCAGGAAGGCCTGGCCCGCGAGCTGGTGAACCGCCTGCAGAACCTGCGCAAGGACTCCGGCCTCGAAGTACAGGACAAAATCCGCGTCACGCTGGCCGACCAGCAGCCCGAGTTGACGGCCGCCGTGGCCGCGTTCGGCGACTATATCCGCACCGAAACGCAGGCCCTGGCCCTGGATTTCGCGGCCGATGTAAGCGGCGGCTCCGTGCTCGAATTTGATGACTATTCGGTGCCTGTTCGCCTGGAAGTCGCAACTGCCTGATTCTAAATGGCCCGGCGAAGACCTAAAATCTTCGCCGGGCACATGGTCGCACAAACCTTATTTAAGCTCGTCTTTATTTGTTCAAAAGACCTGCTGTTCAGTAATAAAAGGTACAAAACCGGGCTATTCAACGGTTGTGCCGCTCGCCTAAATTCTAATGCTCGACGCCCACCGCACCCAGGTCTCCTCGCCAGTCAAATTCTTCCTTCTCGCGCTGTTTGTCATTCTCATCGACCAGCTCTCGAAGTGGGCCGTGCACACCTACATGCAGCCCGGCCTGGCGGGGGAGATTCACCTTATCGGCGACTGGGCCAAGCTGCACTACACGCTCAACCCCGGCATGGCCTTCGGCGTGGAGCTGCCCGCGCCCTACGGCAAAATCATTCTGACCAGCTTTCGCCTGCTGGCCATGTTCGGCATCGGCTACTACATCGTGAAGCTCTGGCGCCAGCACTCGCCTACCGGCCTCATCTGGTGCGTGGCCCTGATTCTGGGCGGCGCCGTGGGCAACCTCATCGACTCGATTTTCTACGGCATTATCTACCGTAACGCCCCGTTTGGTGCGCCCACGCCCTGGTTTCACGGCCAGGTGATTGACATGCTTTACCTCGACCTCTACGAAGGCTTTCTGCCCCACAACTGGCCGCTGGTAGGAGGGAAGTACGTGTCGCTGTGGCCCATCTTCAACATCGCCGACTCCTCCATTTTCATCGGCGTGGTGCTTATTCTGCTTAATCAGAGCAAGTTTTTCCAGCACGAGGAAGAGAAGAAAGCTACTATGCCGGCTCCCGTGGAGTCTACTTCGCTGGAGTCGCCGGCGCTGGAAGGGCCCGATTCTGAGAAGCTGGCCTGATAAAGCCTCTAAACCAGAACGTCATGCTGAGCGCAGTCGAAGCATCTCTACCGCTTCATCAGATCGGCTGAGAATATTGAATAAACGCTAATTGCGAATCATGCCAGAGAATGAAAGCCCTGCAATTAGCCGGATAATTAATCATGAGATTATCCTTCAGCATTTTGGTTATTGGCCGGATTTTCATGATGCTGAAATCACGAAAGTCATTTTTGAGACGCATCCAACAGGAAGGTATTCAATCGCCTTTCTCATAGATGCTTTTGAAATGACAAAGGAGATTGATGAAAGAGGCTACTACAAGTTAAGTAAGCATTGTACTGTCGAGCTCCAATTTATAGGCATCCAAAGCTTAAATTTTGAGGGGTTTAGCTTTCAAAACGTCATTTTCGATTTAGTATTTGAAGAAAGCGGAGACAGCATTGAGTGCCGACTTAGCTCTTCAAATGGATTGGAGGCTGCAATAATTGCTGAAGAGGTATTTGTATTAAGCTTGACCCCTACGAAGCGGTAGAGATGCTTCGACTTCGCTCAGCATGACGTTCTTGCGTACTCCAAACCTGCTCTATTTCCTGGCTTAACTGCTTCCCGTGTCCCACCCGCTTCTCTCAGTTCAAAACCTCACCATCGACTTTGCTTCCCACCGCGGCAATACCCGCGCCGTGGACGGCATCTCGTTTGAGCTGAACCGGGGCGAGACGCTGGCGATAGTAGGGGAGTCGGGCTCGGGAAAATCGGTGACTTCCCTGGCCTTGCTGGGCCTCATTCCCATGCCGCCCGGGCAGCTGGCCAGCGGGCAGGCCCGGTTTCAAAGCGAGCTGCTGGGCGAAGTCGACTTGCTGAAGCTGACGGAAAAGGACCTGCGCAAGGTGCGCGGCAACGACATCAGCATGATTTTCCAGGAGCCCATGACCTCGCTGAATCCGGTGCACACCTGCGGCAGCCAAGTGGTGGAGGCCCTGCGCCTGCACACCGCGCTCAGCGAAAAGGAAGCCAAAGCCCGCACCATCGAGCTGTTCACCGAAGCCCAGCTTCCGCGGCCGGAAAGCATTTTTACCAGCTACCCCCACGAAATCAGCGGCGGGCAGAAGCAGCGCGTCATGATTGCCATGGCCATGGCCTGCCGTCCGGCTCTGCTCATTGCCGACGAGCCCACCACGGCCCTCGACGTAACCGTGCAGGCCCGCATGCTGCGCCTGATTGATGATTTGCGCCGGCAGCACAACACCGCCGTGCTCTTCATCACCCACGACCTGGGCGTAGTGGCCGAGGTGGCCGACCGCATTCTGGTGATGTACCGCGGTAAGGTAGTGGAGCAGGGCAAGGTGCTGGATATTTTCTCCAATCCCCAGCATCCCTACACCAAAGGCCTGCTGGCCTGCCGCCCGCGCCTTTCCGTAGGCAAAAAACGCCTCCCAGTAGTAGCCGATTTCATGCGGGAAGACGTCGGCGGCCAGCTGCTGGCCCAGCCCGAGCCCACGCTACCCCTGCCAAATGAAGCAGTTGCAGAATCCTCGCCCGATGTGGAGAATCTGCAGTTACATAATTTTGGCGAAACCACCAAAAGGTTCCCCGTGGAACATGGCGTGGAACATCAAACCCCACCCCCAGCCCCACCCCCGGCCCCTCCCCTGAAGGGAGGGGAGCCACTCCCGGAAGTTCTCACGTCAGGCTCCCCCTCCCTGCAGGGGAGGGGGCCGGGGGGTGGGGCTGGTGCGCTGCTCGAAGTCCAGAACCTCCAAGTTCATTTCCCCATCCGCAAGGGCTTTTTCCTGCGGGCCAAGGAATACGTGAAGGCCGTCGACGACGTCAGCTTCACGCTTTATCCCGGCGAAACCATCGGGCTGGTGGGGGAGTCGGGCTGCGGTAAAACTACCCTGGGCCGGGCCCTGCTGCGCCTGACGGAACCAACCGGGGGCCGCATCCTGTTCGAGGGAACCGACCTGGCCAGGCTGCCGGCCTCTGACCTGCGCCGCCGTCGGCGCGAGCTGCAGCTGGTATTCCAGGACCCCTACGCGGCCCTCAACCCCATGCTGACGGTGGGCGAGGCCATCTGGGAACCCATGCGCGTGCACAACGTGGGTGGCAGCCGCACCGAGCAAAAGGCCCGGGTGCTGGAGCTGCTGCGCACGGTGGGTTTGCGCGAGGAGCATTTTCAGCGCTACCCGCACGAGTTCAGCGGGGGGCAGCGGCAGCGCATCTGCATTGCGCGGGCGCTGGCCCTGCAGCCCAAGCTGATTGTGTGCGACGAGTCGGTGTCGGCCCTCGACGTGTCGGTGCAGGCCCAGGTGCTGAACCTGCTCAACGACCTCAAGCGCGAGTTCGGCATCACCTACCTTTTCATCACGCACGACCTTTCCGTGGCCCGGTTTATGAGCGACCGGCTGCTGGTCATGCACCAGGGCCGCATCGTGGAAAGCGGCCCCGCAGCGGAGATTTATGCTAATCCGCAGCACGAATACACCCAAGGCCTGCTGGCTGCCATTCCCAAAGACAGCCTCGCCGACATCGAGGCCGCCGTTGCCAGCCGGGCCTAACGCTGTAGCGTGGACTCTGTGAGTCCGCGCTATTAAGAACGACGGCCATATCGTTCATCCGCGCGGACTCGCCGAGTCCGCGCTACAACCTCCCGGCCTGCCTATCGTTTCTATGAGCGATACCGGCCTGCCGGTACTCAACATTTTCCGCCCGCCGCCCGCGACAATTCACTTATCGGCGGCACACCTAGTACATGAATACCCCTAACCAACCCAAGCCTGCCCGCGCCAAGCGCGAACGGCCCGAACCAGAACCCCTAACCAAAGACCAGGTCTTCCGCGTCTTTTCCGAGAATCCCACCAAAGTGCTGGCTTACCGCCAGCTTTCCCGCCGCCTGGGTGTCACCACCAAGCAGCAGCGCGAGGAAGTGTTCAGTCACCTCAAGACCCTACGTGGTACCGGCGTCATTACGCTGCTTCAGAACGACGAATACCGCCTGACCGACCCCACAGCCCTGCAGCTGGCTACAACGCCCGCCAGCAGCCGAAAAACGGGCCGAAACGCCGCTTCTCCGGGCGCCCGTCCCAATGCCCGGCCTATTGAGACTGAGTTTGGGCAAGGCCCTATCGTACACCGCCGCCGCTCGGCTGGCTTCGACCATCCCGGCGACGACTCCCGGCCCCGTAGCAGCGGCAACACCTTCATCGGTACCGTCGACCTGGCTACGCCCAACTTCGCCTTCGTGGTGCCCGAGGGTGGGGGCGACGATGTGCGCGTATTCACCGACCAGCTGAAGTTTGCCCTGCAGGGCGACGTAGTGCGGGTGAAGATGCGCGGCGTGCGCGACGGCCGCCCCGTCGGCGATGTGGTGGAAGTGCTCAAGCGCCAGCGGCCCGAAATCGTCGGCCGCCTGCAGGTGCACGGCTCCGTGGGCTTCGTGAAAGCCGACAACCGCAAAGTGTACTTCGATGTGTTTGTGGCGCCGCACAACCTGAACGAGTCCCGCGATGGCGATAAGGTGCTGGTGAAGATTACCGAGTTTCCGGACGACTTCGGCCGGCAGCCGGAGGGCGAGGTCATCCGCAACTTCGGCCCCGCCGGTGGGCATGAAGCCGAGATAAACGCCATCATGGCCGAGTTCGGCCTGCCCTTCGAGTTTCCCGAAGCGGTGGAGCAGGAGTCGGAAGCTATTCCCGACGTCATCTCCGAAGAGGAGATTGCCAGGCGCCGCGACTTCCGCCCCATCACCACCTTCACCATCGACCCAGCCGATGCCAAGGACTTCGACGATGCCCTGTCCGTGCGCAAGCTCGACAACGGGCACTGGGAGGTGGGCGTGCACATCGCCGACGTCACCCACTACGTGCGCCTCGGCACCGAGCTGGAGCGCGAGGGCAAGCACCGCGCAACGTCGGTTTACCTCGTCGACCGCGTGATTCCGATGCTGCCCGAGCGCCTGTCGAATGGCCTGTGCTCGCTGCGCCCCCACGAAGACAAGCTGACCTTCTCGGCCGTGTTTGAGCTGGACGAGGAAGGCAAGCTCTACGACTCCTGGTTTGGCAAAACCATCATTCACTCCGACCGCCGCTTTGCCTACGAGGAAGCCCAGGAGCGTATCGAAACCAAGGAGGGCGACTATGCCGAGGAAGTCAACCTTCTTAACGACATGGCCAAGAAGATTTGCGCCGCCCGTTTCCGCAACGGCGCCATCAGCTTCGAAACCCAGGAGGTGAAGTTCAAGCTCGACGAGAATGGCAAGCCGCTCGGCGTGTACGTGAAGGAGCGCAAGGATGCCCACCGCATGATTGAGGAATTCATGCTGCTGGCCAACCGCAAGGTGGCCGAGTTTGTGTTCCACAAGAAGAAGGTGAAGCCCCGCCTAACCATGGTGTACCGCACCCACGACGCGCCCGAGGCCGACCGCCTGGAGAACTTCGCCATCTTCGCCAAGAAGTTCGGCTACAACCTCAACCTGAACAACCCGAAAAAGCTCAGCACCGAGCTCAACGACCTCAGCGAGGCCGTGGTGGGCAAGCCCGAGCAGAACGTGATTCAGGGCCTGGCCATCCGCACCATGGCCAAGGCCATCTACACCACCGAGCCCCTGGGCCACTTCGGCCTGGCCTTCGACCACTACTCCCACTTCACATCGCCCATCCGCCGCTACCCCGACATGATGGCCCACCGCCTGCTGGAGCACTACCTCAACGGCGGCAAAAACGTGGACCCCGACCCCGTGGAAGAAGAGTGCAAGCACTCCTCGGCCCGCGAAAAGCTCGCGGCCAACGCCGAGCGGGCCAGCATCAAGTACAAGCAGGTGGAGTTCATGACCGACGAAATCGGCAACACCTTCAAGGGCGTGGTGTCGGGCTTCAACGAGCGCGGCATGTACATCGAAATCGAGGAAAACAAGTGCGAAGGCATGGTGCGGCTGAGCGACATTCCCGGCGACACCTTCGAGCTCGACAAGGACAACTACCGCATCGTGGGCCGCGGCACCAAGCGCATCATCCAGTTTGGCGACGTGATGGAAGTGGTGGTGAAGTCGGCCAACCTGCTCGACCGCACCATCGACTTCGACCTCGTCGACAACCGCCCCGACCACGTGAAGCGCCGCGAAGCCGAGGAGAAACGCGCCCGCCGCGACGAGCCCCGCGGCTACCGGCCCGGTCAGGAAAAAGGCGGCCGCCCCGAGCGCGGTGGCAAGTCGGAGCGTGGCGGCGGTAAGCCCAAGCGCCGGTAGAAGACAGCTGGCAAAGCCTGTCATTGCGAGCGGAGCGAAGCAATCCGTCCTGTTCTCAGCGACCAGCTTAAAGATGTGAAAAGCCCCAACGCCAGTAATGGCATTGGGGCTTTTTTATTCATCATCTCTCATTGTCTTCTGAGTGCTAGAGGACGGATTGCTTCGTGCTTATTCCTCGCAATGACACGTCTTTTTACGCCTGTCAGAACAATTGCTCACTGCTCACTGCTAACTGTTCACTGAATACCCGCCGTACCTTGCCGCCCGAAATGACCCCTGCTGAATTCTCCCCGCTTATTTCCGCCGCTCTCGCCAAGCTCGACTATGGACAGTCGCCCACCGAGCTCTACGAACCCATTCGCTACATCATGGGCCTGGGCGGCAAGCGCATCCGGCCCCTGCTTACCCTGCTCGGCGCCCACCTTTTCACCGACGACCTGGGCCCGGCCATCAAGCCCGCGCTGGCCACCGAAGTATTCCACAACTTCACCCTGCTGCACGACGACATCATGGACCAGGCCCCGCTGCGGCGCGGCCAGCCCACGGTGCACGAGAAGTGGAACGCCAACGTGGCCATCCTTAGCGGCGACGTGATGCTGGTGCGGGCCTACGAGCTGTTCTTCGACCTGAGCCCCGCCCTGCTGCCTACCGTGCTGCGCCGCTTCAGCCAGACGGCCGCCGAGGTGTGCGAAGGCCAGCAGTGGGACATGAACTTCGAGAAAGACGCCGAGGTCAGCATTCCGCGCTACCTCGACATGATTCGTCTGAAAACAGCCGTGCTGCTGGGCTTCTGCCTGGAGCTGGGCGCCCGCGTGGCCGGCGCCTCCGAGGAAGATGCCGAGCACCTGCGGCAGTTCGGCACTGACATTGGCCTGGCCTTTCAGCTGCGCGACGACCTGCTCGACGTGTACGGCGACGCTGCCACCTTCGGCAAGCGGGTAGGGGGCGACATCGTATCCGACAAGAAGACCTTTCTGCTGCTCACCGCCCAGGCCCAGGCCAGCCCCAGCCAGCAGCTCATCCTGCGCCAGCACATCGGCCAGCCCGTGCCCGATGCGGAAGCCAAGGTGCAGGCCGTGCGCGCCATCTACGACGAGCTTCATATTCGCCCCCAGACGGAGGCTCTTATCAACGGCTACTTCCAGGATGCTTTGCAGCACCTGGAGCGCGTGGCGGCCCTGCCAGCGCGCAAGGAGCCGCTGCGGCAGCTGGCCCTGCAGCTGATGGAGCGCGAAAGCTAGGCTGGCCGGGGCGCGCAGCCCGAGGGCAGTGGCAGGCAGCGGCTGAGTGGGTGGGCAAAAGTTGCAGCATTCATCCCCCGATTTCGTTTGCCGCTGAGTAAGCCGCGCACCGTGTGCTGCCCGGCAGCTGCTTGCCGGCCCAGCTTTCCTGGCTCCGTACTTTTCACTTTCCTCCTCCAAATCTCTGCTTCGTGCTCAATCCCGTTCTTGTTCTTATCGGCCTCACGGTCGCCATCTCCGTCTACGCCTGGTCGAATCAGCAGCTGATGGACTCCTGGATTCTGCGGCCCTACCGCATGGCCCGCGACCAAAGCCAGTGGTACCGCTTCCTGACCTGCGGCTTTCTGCACGCCGACTGGATGCACCTGCTTTTTAACATGATTGCCTTTTTCTCGTTTGGCAGCCTGGTGCTGCGGGCCTACTGCTTTGGCCTGCCAGGGACAGAGGTCGAAGGCTTTGGCAGCAGCGGGGGCGTGTGGCGCTTTCTGCTGCTCTACCTCGGCGGCATCATCGTGTCGAGCATACCCAGCTACTTCCGCCACCGCGACGACCGGCACTACGGCAGCCTGGGGGCCTCGGGCGGGGTAGCGGCCGTGCTGTTTGCCGGAACGCTGTTTGCCCCCACCAGCAAAATCTACCTGATGTTTATCCCGGTGGGCATTCCCGCCTTCATTTTTGGCTTCCTCTACCTCATCTACTCCTATTACCAGGGCCGGCGCGGTGGCGACAATATCAACCACGACGCGCACTTCTACGGGGCGCTGTTTGGCGTGCTCATTACCCTGCTGCTGCAGCCCAACGTGCTGCCGGTATTCCTGGCAGGGGTGCAGGGGTACAAGTTTAACTAACTGAAAAACAACGAATTATACTAAATATATTATCATTTTAAATGATTTTGCGTAAAGGAGCAGACATCTTTCACACCTTCTCCTTTCCAACATCATGTACCGCCTTCCCACCTTTCTCACGCGTTTGCCTTCGCTTTCGCTACTGCTGAGTGCCTGCACCGCCCTCTTCCTTACGGCCTGCTCTGGCCGCCGCAACGACGGCTCGCTTACCATCTTCGGCGTTCTTTATCTGATTGTTGCCATTGCGGCCGTTATCAGCCTTATCAAGCAAGACTGGTCTATCGGTAAGAAAATAATCTGGGGCCTTATCATCTGGTTCTTTCCCTTCATTGGCTCCATTATCTACTTCATGTTCTCCGGAAGGAAGTAATTCCGCTTGCATTCAAACGAAAAGCCCCGACCAGCTACTGGTCGGGGCTTTTCGTTTTCGGGCCTCGTAAGCTTCGGCTTAGTTAAGCAGCCGGCGCTTTTCCAGGCGAACGGCCTGGCTCAGCAGCTCGCCGGCATTGGTTACCTGCGTCATCTGCCAGTGGTCGCCGCGGCGGCGCATCTTCACCTCTACTACCATGGTGGTGTCGTACTTGGGCTGCGATACTTCGATGCCTACAAAAGCATTGTCGCCCTCCTCCCGGGTGTACTTGATGCCCTTGAATTCACTGTCGGGGTTCACTACTTTGCTAGCCAGCCCAGTCAGGGAGATGTTCACCAGGCGCTTGGGCGCAGCCTCGGCAGCGGCCTGCAGGGAGCCGGTTTCCACGTAGCGCTGCACCTCCTTGTGGGCCGCCTTGGCCAGGGTAGGCTTGAGCAGCTTGAGGGTACCGGCCACGGCCAGCTGCCCGCCAGGAATGAGCGAGGTTATGGCCGAGCCCTGGCCGGCAATGTCGTTCACGAGGTTGTTTGTGACGCTGGTCACATCCACGTATTTCTCGAAGGTGGCCATGTCGTGCGTCTGTACTGCAGCTGCAGCCTGAGCAAGGGCTCCACTAGGGCCATTCTTCAAGCTTTGGTAGTAGTAATAACCGCCGGCAGCCAGGGCCAGCAGCAGCACGAGAAGCAATAATTTTTTCATGTGGGCTTGTACAAAAAAGATGTGCGGCAAAAATACCCTAATCTGTCGGCTTCACTCATTCTCGCCCATAGTTCGGCTTTGCCAGCTCTCTTCAGACAAAGCGGCGGATAAGCCTTCGCTGAATACCGGCCCTGTTTGTCCATCATTCCAGGCTTAGCCAGCCACCTCCGTAATGAGGCTGGGCAGCTGTTTAGGAAGTCTAAAATTTACCTACAGGCCGTCATGCTGAGCGCAGCCGAAGCATCTCTACCACGAGAGTAAATCCAATCAATATGGAATTACTGCCGCGGGCAAGATGCTTCGGCTGCGCTCAGCATGACGTTCTAATGGCTTCCTGAACAGGTTCTAGGTCAGGAATAGCAAGCAGTTAATTTACGGGCAGTGGTTATTCTTTTTTGTAAGTGCTGCTAAGCTGGCAAGGCCCCTCCCAGGGAGGCCGCTGCCGATTCTGCAACATGAGCCTCGGCTTTGCTCCATTGCTTCGCATCAGGGCCACGCACTCCTTTGTTTTAAGGCAACTCAAACGGGCCTGGTGCTATTCCTTGCGTCCTGGCCCCGTATATCTCATTCAAATAGTCAACCTGGGCCTTCTCACCTGCTCCTATGGCATCTAATCCTACGTTTCCGCCTTCCCGCCCTTTGGTGCACGGGCACCGCGGCTGCCGCGGCCTGCGTCCCGAAAATACCCTGCCGGCCTTTCTGCACGCGCTGCAGCTGGGCGTCGACGTCCTGGAGCTCGACGTAGTGCTGTCGGCCGACGGGCAGGTGGTGGTTTCGCACGAGCCCTGGTTTTCGGCCGCTTTCTGCCTTACCCCGGCCGGTGAGCGCATTGCCCCGGGCCAGGAGCAGCAGCACAACCTGTACCAGCTCAGCTACGACGTCATTCGCCGCTACGACTGTGGGCAGCTGCAGCACCCGGGCTTTCCTCAGCAGCAAGCGCAGCCGGCTTACAAGCCCTTGTTGCGCGAGGTGCTGGCGAGCGTGGAAGCCGCCGCCCAGCAGCTGGGCCGCCCGCCGGTAGCCTATTCGGTGGAGGTGAAAAGCGCCCCGGAGTTCGACAACGTCTTTCAGCCCGAGCCGACCGTGTTCCTGCCCCTGGTACTGGTCGAGCTGCAGGCCGCGCAGGTAATGGCGCGCAGTACCCTGCTCTCCTTCGACCTGCGCATCCTGCAGCTCTCGCAGCTGCTGTCGCCCTCGCTGCCTACCTGCCTGCTCACCGAAACTGCTGAGCCCTGGCCGCGCACCATACAGCGCCTGGGCTTTGTGCCGGCCGTGCTCGGCCCCGACTTCACCCTGGCCAGCCCGGCAGCCATTGCCGAGCTTCGGGCGCTGCATCCCACAGTAAGCGTGGTGCCCTGGACTGTAAACGAAGCAGAGGATTTACAGCGCGTCCTGGGCTGGGGCGTGGAGGGTATTACAACCGACTACCCCGACCGGCTCTTACGGCTACTCGCTGGTTGATTCACCTTCTGTACACTTCGTGCTTGTCGCATCATTCCCTCTTTCTACCGCGGGGTAGGGGAGGGGATTTCTTTTTGGCCCCTGCTGCCTGCTTGCACTGCTTTCTGTGTGTTACGTAACTGTGCTTTACGTATTCTGGTCTTTACGTAACAGGACGGCGTTTTGTAATAAGGTGTAACTGTAACTTTGATGTAAAAGGAATGTTTGTAACACGCGTTACAAAGTGTAATTGTAACTGTTTTTTCACGAACAAATTTGTTTTGTTCGCTTACATGATACATCTTTGTCCTCCCTACCCGTAACACCGTATTCATGCCACATCAGGGCGAAATCCTGCAGGAAGCCATCAAAAACAGCGGTATTTCCATCACGCGTATCGTGGAGGAGATGGGTATTACACGTCCGACTATTTATCGTAAATTCAAAGAAGATACAATTGACTACAATTTCGTAAAGCGTATCGGTGATATTATCGGACACGACTTTTCACAGGACTTTACAACTGTACAACAATCCACTCTTCCGTTCGTAACACCTGTACAAAAAAGTACTGTTACACATCCTGTAACACCGCGTGTAACATCTCCGCAAGCTGCTGATATGGACCTTTCTAAGCAGCTGATGGCCCTTCAGACGAAGTACATTGCCCTGCTGGAGGCCTACAATGAGCTACTGTTGAAAGTGTATGGGCCGAGGTAACAAAAATGTTCCACGTGAAACATTTTTGTCCGCTTTACGTGAGTCGAGATGCCTGTAACAAGGCAGTCGGGAATGATTCAGAAGGGCAATAAGTAGGGGGCTTTCAGAATTAAGAGAGGTGCTCTGGAAGTAAGTCACCACAGCAGAGGGGAGCTTGACAAGGGAGGCGTAGGTAGGCCCAGCAGCCAGACATGAGGCGGTACCGTCGACAAGCAACCCTGGTTAAATTGCTGGCTGATTCCGGGAAAGCAGGCGAAGTAAGGCAGTGGTAGGCAAGCCAAGGCCTTTCAAAAGTCCGGATAATCCACAGCTGAAAAAGCTGCCCATAAAGGATGTCTCCAGCTAGAGGTGGTGAGCTTCCAACATGCTTGCCAGCTCAACAATCCCAGGGCAAAGCGAAGCTAGCTGAAGATGCACAAGCTCGCCGGCTTCAATTGAAGCCAGGCACAAGAAGGCCGGAAAGGACAAAAAGCAGGTAAAGGCGGGCGGGGGCTGGAAAGGGGAGGAGGCTACAGAAAGATGACTTCCTTCACTACCACTTCACCCACCTCGGCATTGATAAGCTCGGCTACGCGGGTCTTGGCCATCACCAGCTCGTGCTTTAGCGGGGCTGAGCTGAGGCGCACAAAAAGCCGGCCTTGGTTGACATATACTTCCTGGGTTTTGAGGGCAACTGCCTTGCCCATTACCCGCTCCCAGCTGCTCACCACTGTTACCTCATTGAGCTTGCCCCGGAGGCGGTAGGCTTTTACCAGGGCCTCCAATCCTTCCTTCAGCGGTATGATATCGCCCTGTCGGGAAGCAATGGGGGAGGAGGGTTTTTTCACGGAGATGCGGTAAAATAATGCGCGTAGGGCCAACTGCCCGGCAGGAGCAAAGGTTTCAGGAATAGGAAAAAGACCCGTGCGAAATGGAGGTGTTTTCCTGTTGCAAAGGTAGCCAGAGGCGGGGCTTAAACCGGCGCTACGCTGCCCTGTTGCACCCGGAAGCGCAGGATGTCGCTGCTTACGCGGGCCAGGGCTTGGTCGGTTCGCTGCAGGTTGGTATCGGTAAGAAACACCTGGCCAAAGGTGTCGTTGGCCACCAGCTCCAGCAAGCGGGCAATGCGCTTGTCGTCGAGCCGGTCGAAGATGTCGTCGAGCAGGAGCAGGGGCTTGTGCTGCTGCCGGGAAGCGAGCAGCTCAAACTGGGCCAGCTTAAGGGCAATGGCAAAGGACTTCTGCTGGCCCTGGGAAGCATAGCTCTTCACGGGCAGCTCATCCATCAGAAACACAAAGTCGTCGCGGTGGGGGCCGGTGGTGCTGCGTTGCAGGGCAAAGTCGCGCCGCTCATTGGCCCGCAGCAGCTGGGCAAAGTCGGCCCCCGGCAACTGGCTTTTGTAGCTTACCAGTACCTGCTCCCGCCCATCGGCCAGCTGCTCGTAATGACGCCGGAACACCGGGGCAAAGTCGACCAGGAAGGTGGCGCGCAGCTCGGACAGCTGCTGCCCCAGGGGAGCCAGCTGCTCGTCGAGGGCCAGCAGGTAGTCGCGGTCGAAACCGTGGCTACGGTCGCCGGCCTGCTTGAGTACGGCGTTGCGCTGCCGGAGCAAGGCGTTGTACATGATGAGCAGCTCCAGGAACTCGTGGTCGAGCTGGGCCATGAGGCTGTCGAAGTACTTGCGACGTTCTTCGCTCCCCTGCCGAATCAGGTCGGTGTCGTAGGGAGAAATCAGCACCGCCGGGTAGCGGCCGATGTGGTCGGCCATGCGCTCGTAGGGCTGCTTGTCGTGGGTAAGTGCCTTTTTCTGCCCGCTGCGCAGGCTAACCTGAATAGTTTCCCCGGCAGGGGCTAATTCGGAGGTAAATTTTCCCTTAACTACAAAAAAATCAGCGCCTTGCTTAATGCTTTGACTGTCCGAAGTGGTGAATGCGCTCTTAGTCAGCGACAAATAGTGAATGGCGTCGAGTAGGTTGGTTTTCCCACTGCCATTGTCGCCGATAAAGCAGTTGATGCCGGGAGACAGGCGCAAGGAGGCCTCGTCGTAATTCTTAAAAAACAGCAACTGAAGGGAGTCGAGCGTCATGAGGTTCGGTATTGCCAGCAGTTTTACGTAATTTCGCCCTCCCAACGCGAAATCCAATTCAGTGCTATGGCGGATACGAAAGTAAAAGCTGCTTCTAATACACCGGCTCCATCCAAGGGCAAAGGCAAGAAAAACCAGGCTACCGGTGTAGAAACCGTGACCCAGCCCGACCCCGTGCTGCCCGGTACCGACCAGCCGCAGGCCGCCGCCCCGGTGGGTGCCAAGGCAACCCCCACCGCCAACCCGACCTTCCCCAAGGAAACCTACCTGCGTTGGTATGAGCAGATGCAGCTCATGCGCAAGTTTGAGGACAAAGCCGGGCAGCTGTACGGACAGCAGAAGATTAAAGGTTTCTGCCACCTCTACATCGGGCAGGAAGCCTGCGTGGCCGGAGCCGTGTCGGCGCTGGAAGAAGGCGACAAGTACATCACCGCCTACCGCGACCACGCCCACCCGCTGGCCTTGGGCACGTCGCCCAATGCCATCATGGCCGAGCTGTTTGCCAAAGCCACCGGCTGCTCGAAAGGCAAGGGCGGCTCCATGCACATCTTCGACAAGAGCGTAAACTTCATCGGCGGCCACGGCATCGTGGGCGGGCAGGTGCCTTTGGGTGCCGGCATCGCCTTTGCCGAGAAGTACAACAAAACCGGCAAGCTCTGCATCTGCTACATGGGCGACGGCGCCGTGCGCCAGGGCGCCCTGCACGAGGCCTTCAACATGGCCATGCTGTGGAAGCTGCCGGTCATCTTCGTAATTGAAAACAACGGCTACGCCATGGGTACCTCGGTACAGCGCACCTCCAACGTGACGGAGCTGTACACCCTGGGCGAAAGCTACGACATGCCCTCGGAGCCCGTGAATGCCATGCGCGTGGAAGACGTGCACGAGGCCGTGGCCCGCGCCGCCGAGCGCGCCCGCAGCGGCGAAGGCCCCACGCTGCTGGAGTTCAAAACCTACCGCTACAAGGGCCACTCCATGAGCGACCCGGCCAAGTACCGCACCAAGGAAGAGCTGGAAGAGTACCGCAACCAGGACTCCATCGAGGCCGTGCGCCACACCATCCTGAGCAACCAGATGGCGACCGAGGAAGACCTGGCCGCCATTGATGAGCGCATCAAGGCCCAGGTAGCGGAGTCGGTGGAGTTTGCCGAGAGCTCGCCTTATCCCACGCCCGACGAGCTGTACAAGGACGTGTACGTGCAGGGCGACTATCCTTATATCCACGACTAAAAACATATGCCGGGAGCACGAAGCAGGGACCTAAAAAAGAAGTCCACCTGTTTCACGACCTCAGAATTCCCGCTCCCCACCCTTCGCTTCAAGCTTCTAAAACATAATGTCTAAGATTCCCTACACTGGCAAAAGCCAGCAGGCCCGCCAGGGGCAACAGACCGTTCAGCAGGTTCCCGCCGACCCGCTGGCACCCGCCGAGAACCTTCCGGCCGAAAACCCGCTGCTCGAAGACCCGGACGCGCTGGCTGCCCGCCTGGCCGAGTCGGAGGAGTTTGTGCGCAAGAACCGCAACCTGCTGCTGGGAGCACTGGCAGTGCTGGTGCTGGCTATTGTAGGGGGCTTCGGCTACTACACCTGGCGCAACCAGCAGGACACGAAAGCCCAGGCGGCCATGTTCCAGGCCGTAAACTACTGGGAAGCTGACTCGCTGAAGCAGGCCGTGAAGGGCGATGGCAAGGCCCCCGGCCTCACCACCATCGCCAATGACTACAGCGGCACCAAGGCGGCCAATCTGGCCAACTTCTACGCCGGCGTGGCAGCCCTCAAGCAAGGCAACTTCAAAGAGGCCCTCGACTACCTCGAAGACTTTAGCTCCAACGACTACCTGGTGCAAAGCCGCGCCTACGCCCTGATGGGTGACGCCCAGCTGGAGCTGAACAAGCCCAAGGAAGCCGCCGACCTCTACGCCAAGGCCGCCGACCACAATGCCAACGAGTATTTCTCGCCGGGCTACCTGCTGAAGGAAGCCACGGCCCGCGAGCTGGCCAAAGACAGCGAAGGTGCCCTGAAAGCATACAACCGCATCATTGAGGAGTATCCGCTGGCCCAGGAAGTAGGCGAAGCCCGCCAGTTTAAAGCCCGCCTCGAAGGCAGCAAGTAATTACGTTTCCAACTTGTCATCCCGAGCCCAGCGAAGGACCTTATCACGAAAGAACGAGCGACGTTCGATTGCGGTAAGGTCCTTCGTTTTGCTCGGGATGATGCTTTTTACCACAATCCATGGCAACTGCCCTGCAAAACCTGAGCGACTACGACTCCTCCAACTTTATTGACATCAGCGACAAGCGCTTTGGCCTGGTAGTGGCCGAGTGGAACCGCGAGATAACCGATGTGCTGAGCCAGGGAGCCTACGAGACCCTGATAAAGCACGGGGCAGTAGAGAAAAACATTTACCGCAACACCGTGCCCGGCAGCTTCGAGCTCACGCTGGGGGCGCAGCTGCTGGCCCAGCACGAGGAGATGGACGCCGTCATCTGCCTGGGTGTCGTGATTCAGGGCGAAACCAAGCACGACGACTACATCTGCCACGCCGTGGCGCAGGGCATCACCCAGGTGGGCCTGAAGTATAACAAGCCGGTTATTTTTGGGCTGGTGACCACCAACACCCTGGAGCAGGCCTGGGACCGGGCCGGCGGCAAGCACGGCAACAAAGGCGTGGAAGCGGCGGTGGCGGCCATCCAAATGCTGGGCTTTTAAGACAGAGTGGCGAAAGCGCGCCAAAAGGCTTAACTTTGTGGCCGCAAAATCATGCAGCCGGCTGATTTAGTCAGATAAAGCCTGATTTGCCTTTGTGCAGGCAAGCTCCAGGGAAGAAATTGCTACCCAACTCTTTGGAGACAGCCGGCCGCCCTTCAACGCAACTAACGTATCCCACCATCCAATGAACGACGAAAACGTACGCTATTCCCGGGAGGACCTTAACGAGTTCGACCAGATTATTCAGGAGAAACTGGCGGCGGCCCGCAAGGAGCTGGCGTTCATCAAAGAAACCTTGAACCGCAGCGGCGAGTCGGGTACCGACACCACTGCCTCGTCGGCTAAGGTGCTGGAAGATGGCGCCGATACGGCCGAGAAGGAAAGCATGAACCAGCTGGCCTCGCGCCAGATGAAGTTTATCCAGCAGCTGGAAAACGCTCAGGTGCGCATCAAAAACGGCACCTACGGCGTGTGCATCGGCACGGGCAAGCTCATTCCCAAGGAGCGCCTGCGGGCCGTGCCCCACACCCAGCACTCCATCGAAGCCAAGATGGCTCGTCGCGACTAGTCGCCCTGGCTGATTCGGAGCCCGAACCTGCGGGCTGGCACCTTGGTAGCCGGCTGGTGGGTTCGGGCTTTTGGTTTCTTCGGGCTGCCGAGAACCAAAGTGGCTGCCGGCGTGTAAACAGGAGGCCAGCACTCCGGGCTGTATCGCCGGCTAGCTTGCAGGCCTCCATCACTTTCTCGGCGCAAGCTGGACTGGCTACATCAGCCGCACCCTTACTAGTTTAACAAGCAAGAACCAACACCAGTACCGTAGCGATACGGCACGCAACATCTCTCCCCATGGGCAAGAAGCATTTCTCAGATAATAAATCGGACCGTCGCGGCGGTCGCAACGCCGGTGGCCCCGGCAGCTTTGGGCGCGACAATGACCGGGGCAGCTACTCGGGCTCCCGGCCCGAAGCCGGACGCCCGGCTACCAACGGCGCCTTCGGCCGGCCCAGCGGGCCCTATGGCGGCGGGAAGAAGTTTGGAAGCCAGGGAGAGAAACGCAGCTTTAGCGGCCCCCGCCCCGACGGCTACGCTGGCCGTGAACAAGGCGGTGGCCGCTCGTTTGAGCGCCCGTACGAGCGGCGCGACGACCGGCCCCGCCCAGGCAAGGAGCAGCGCACGGGTACCAGCTACGGCCGTAGCACCAGCCAGCCGGAGCGTCGCAGCTTCGAGCCCCGCGACGAGCGCCCCATCCGCGAGTACCAGCCCAAGGAAAACTGGCCCGGCCAGCCGTACCGCCGCGAGGGCGAGAAGGCCGTGCCGCGCGGCAACCCGGGCGAGCGCAACCGCAAGTTTCAAAAGCAGAACCCCAACGAGCGCAACGAAAGCACTGGCAGCCGCGGTGGCGACGGCTTTGGCCGCAGCACGCCCCGCGAGGCCAACGACTACCAGCGCCGCGACGAAACCGGCCCCGGCCGGCCCATCCGCCCGGCACGCCCGTTCTCGGCCGAGCCGCCCCAGCCGCGCGAAGAGCGTCGTGGATTCAACCGCGATGACCAGGAAGACCGTGAGGCCTTCGGCCACAAGTTTACGCCGGGGGCCTTTGGCAAGCGCGAAAGCTTCAACCCCCGCAGCCGCGAGGACCGGCCTACCGGCCGTACCTCTCGCGAGCGGCCGGCTCCCGGCAGCTTTGCCGAGCGCCGGGAGGCCATGAAAGCCCAGGAGCGCAGCGTGCGCCGCTCCGGCACCGCCTACGGCAGCGGCACCCGCGACAAAGCGCCGGTGCAAAGCAACCGCGCCGACAAGCCCCGCTACGGCGAGGTACCCGGTGAGGCGCCCGACTACAAAAACCTCAAGCACTACGAAAACGACAAAACCCGCGGCAACAAGCGCCGCCGGGAAGATGCCGATTTTGGCGGCGACGAGCTGCGCCTGAACCGCTACATTGCCAACGCGGGCATCTGCTCGCGCCGGGAAGCCGACGCGCTGATTGCCGCCGGGGAAATCCGGGTAAATGGCGAAGTGGTGACCGAGATGGGCTACAAAGTGCAGCCCACCGACACCGTGCAGTACGGCAAAACCAACCTCAACCGTGAGAAGCTGGTGTACGTGCTGCTGAACAAGCCCAAGGACTTCATCACCACCACCGAAGACCCGGAAGGGCGCCGCACGGTGATGGACCTGGTGGCGGGTGCTTCCAAGGAGCGCATCTTCCCGGTGGGCCGCCTCGACCGCAACACCACCGGCCTGCTGCTGTTCACCAACGATGGGGAAGTGGCGCAGAAGCTGTCGCACCCTTCGCATATGAACAAGAAAATCTACCAGGTGGAGCTCAGCAAGCCCCTCACGGAAGACCACCTGCGTCAGATTGCTGAGGGCCTGGAGCTGGAAGACGGCAAGGCGGTTGTGGACGACGTAGCCGTAGTGGCCGGTAACCCGCACTTCGTGGGCATTGAGATTCACATTGGCCGCAACCGCATTGTGCGCCGCATCTTCGAGCACCTGGGCTACGAAGTAGTGGCCCTGGACCGGGTGCAGTACGCCGGCATCACGAAGAAAGACCTGCCCCGCGGCAAGTGGCGCTTCCTGACCGAGCAGGAGGTAATTCGCCTGAAGTACTTCATGTAGGGAGCGAAAAAAGACGAATGAGGAATGAAAGCTGCCACAGCAGGTATTCATTCCTCATTCGTCTTTTCGCCTTTATCAATGCAAGCATGCATACCCTGGCCCTGGATATTGGGAATACAGCCGTAAAAGCCGGCTGCTTCGATGGCCCGCACCTGCGGAAGATGGCAGCGGGGCTGTCGGGTGCCGAGGTAGTAGACCTGGTGAGGCATTGGCAGCCCAGGCACGTCGTGGTGTCGTCGGTTGCGCAGGAGGCGGCACTCACGGTGCAGGAGCTGCAGGCCCTGGTGCCGGGCCGAATCCTGGCCTTTAACCCAGCTACCACGGCCCTGCCGCTGCAAAATGCCTACGCCACGCCCCACACGCTGGGAGCCGACCGGCTGGCCGCTGCGGTAGGGGCCTGGTACCTGCGGCCGGGGCGGGCAACGGTTATCGTGGATGCGGGCACGGCCCTGAAGCTGGACCTGGTAAGCGCCGACGGCACCTTTCGCGGCGGCAGCATTGCGCCCGGCCTGCAGCTGCGGCTGAAGGCCCTGCATCATTTCACGGGCCGCCTGCCGATGCTGGAGCTGCCGGCGCCCCATGCAACGGTTTCCCTTACCGGCGACTCCACTCAGGGAGCCATGCTGAGCGGGGTGGTTAACGGCGCCGTGGCCGAAATCCAAGGCCTGCTGGCCAGCTACCGCCGGCAGCAGCCCGGCCTGGGCGTGCTGCTGACCGGCGGCGACGCCGGGTTTCTGGCTCCCCGGCTGTCGGCTCGTATCTTTGTCGTTCCCGAGCTTGTGCTGCTTGGGCTAAATCGGATTTTAGCGTATAATGTTGAAGAATAAGGAAGTGAAAGGCGTGCTGCTGCTGGCGGTTTCCAGCCTGCTGGCAGGCGGCGTGCAGGCCCAGGGCCTGGGCAACTCACCCTACTCGCGTTTGGGCCTGGGCGAGTTCAATGCCAACACCGGCGGCGTGCGCCAAATGGGCATGGGCGGCGTTGGCCTGGCTGCCCCCAACTCGACGAATGTGAACGAGTTGAACCCGGCAATGCTGTACTTCACCAGCCGTACGAGTTTTGAAGCCGGCTATACGGGGCAGTATAAGACCGTGAAAAACGCTTCTTCCCAGAACCGGACCGGCAGTGCTACCCTGGGGTATATGGCCCTGGCCGTGCCGCTGAGCACAAAATGGGGTGCCGTGGTTGGCCTGAAGCCCCTGAGTGCCGTCGACTACGAGTCGAACGTGGTGCAGGCGGTGGTAGGAGCCACCGATGGTGCCCAGGTGCTGAAGCAGTACCAGGGTACTGGCGGCGTGTCGGAGGCCTACTTTGCCCAGGGCATACAGCTGACCAAAAGCCTGGCCATTGGGGGCACGGCGTCCTACATCTTTGGCACCGTTGACGAAACCACGGGCACGGCCATTCAGACCGGCAGCGGCAGCACGAGCACCAAGGTGGTAGAGCGCGACCACACGCGCTACTCCGATTTCGCATTTCGGGCGGCGGCGCATTATCGCCAAAAGGTCAACGAAAAGCTGTTCGTGAATGCGGCCGGGGTGTACTCTTTTGGTACAAATCTGCGCGGCGACCGCCGCACCACCCAGGAGCGGCAGGATATAAACGGCGCCATTCTGGGGCAGCCCATCGAAACGGTGAATGGCCCCGGCAGCAGCGTGCTGCCGTCGCTGTGGCAGGCCGGCCTGAGCATCGACAATGGCCGCAACGTGAGTGTCAGCCTGGATGTGGCCCGGCAGGAGTGGTCGAAGTTTCAAAGCTTTGGAGCCCGTGATTTTGCCTTGGACAACACCTTCCGCGCCGGCCTGGGCACGGAGATAGTGCCCGACCCGGGCTCGGTAGAGCATTACTTCCGGCGGGTAAGCTACCGGGCCGGCATCAGCATGGCCCAGCTGCCCTACCGCCCCGGCGGGCAAACCCTGTACGACCGCGCAGTAAGCTGGGGCTTTGGCTTTCCCCTGCCTACCGGCTCACCGCTGGAGGCCACCACGCTCAGCCTGGCCTTTACGTATGGCATCCGCGGCAACACCGACCGGCTGAGCAGCGGGAGCAGCAACGTGCAGGAAACCTACATCAAAGGGCAGCTGGGGGTGACGCTGAACAACCGCTGGTTTATCAAGCGGCGCTTGCAATAATCAGGTGGCTGGCAGCGGTATGGGCAAGGCAAGGTCAGGCATGGGAGTGGTGGCAGCGGTATTGCTGCTGGCCAGCTGCGATAAGAAAAGCGGCACGGGACCCAAGCTGGTTTATACCGGCCCCCTGATGGAGACCACCAACGTGCTGACCTTGTTCAGCGACTCGGCGCGGCTGAAGCTGAAGCTAACGGCTCCGCTGGAGCAGCAATTCGAAAACGGCGACGTGCTCTACCCCAAGGGCATGGTCGTAACGTTTTATGACCGCGACGGCAAGACGGTAGTGAACACGCTCACCGCCAAATACGGCAAGGTGGAAAAAGCCACCAGCCTCTACATCATGCGTGGCGACGTACGCGTGGTGAACGAGCCCAAGCAGCAGAAAATGTTTACCGAAGAGCTGTTCTTCGACAAAACCAAGCAGAAAATTTATACCAAGCCGGAAATGCAGGTGCGGGTTATCACGCCCTTCGAGATGCTGACCGGCACCGGCTTTACCGCTAACCAGGACTTTTCCTACTACCGGCTGGCACACCCCACCGGCAGCTTTGCCCCGCCGGATAAAGGCAATGGGGGATTCTAGTTGTCAGTTGTCAGTTGTTCGTTGTCAGTATCGTTCTACTGAAGCTGCCAGTAGAACGATACTGACAACTGACAACTAGCAACTGACAACTACCAACAAGCCCATCAATTCAGAATTATGACTTTCGACAAATCCCTGCTTCGCACGGTGCCGTTTTCGGTGGGCGTGGTGGCCGTTGTGATTGGCATCTACCAGACCATCTTCTACAACGACATCGCCCGCAACTACTGGCTTTTCATGGTGGCCATGACCTGCTGGATGCCCCTGCTGTACTGGCGGCAGCAGGAGATGCTGGCGGCTAAAATTGAAGAGCAGAAGGCCAAAGCCGCCAAGGCTGCTGCCAAGCCCGGCAAAGCAGCTGGCCAGTCGAAAAAGCGGCGCTAAGCCCCTGGGCTTTGCCAACGAAATTTCGCTGCCAGCCGGGCTTTAGCAGGTGTATCAGTCATTTAAACGGCGCCAATACTTTGATTACCCGCTAAATTCTGGTTATTTTGCGCCTCATTTGACCAGATAGACTGGTTGTCAGCGGTTCATTGTCGATTCTCAGACCTTTCTGATGAAGGCGACACCCGGGCCCTGGCAACTGACCACGAACAATTGACAACTCTTTTCCTAATAGATGGCTTTAATTAACACGATTCGAGAAAAATCTGGCTGGGCGGTAGGTACCGTGGCCATCGGTATGCTGCTGTTTATCGTGGGCGGCGACCTGATTGGCGGCAAGAACAACCTGTTCCGGGGCGACGACCAGGTAGTTGGCGAGGTTGCGGGCGAGAAAATCGACCTGCCCACCTACAACGCCGCACTGGAGCAAGCCAAGCAGGCTTTCGTGGCTCAGCAGCAGCGCCAGCCCGACGAGCAGACCATGGGCTACCTGCGCGACCAGGCCTGGAACCAGACCATGTTCCGGGTGGCCTTCCAGAAAGAGTGGGACAAGCTGGGCCTGACCGTATCGGACGAAGAGCTGGTGGACATGGTGCAGGGTGAGAACATCAACCCCGGCCTCAAGCAGGCTTTTACCGACAAGACCACCGGTCAGTTCGACAAAGCCCGCCTCATTGAGTACCTGAAAAACCTCGACAAGCTGCCCCCCGAAAACCAGGCGGCCTGGCAGAACTTCGAAGCCAACCTGCCCTTCGAGCGTCTTGGCAACAAGTACAACGCCCTGCTGAAAAACTCGGTGTACGTGACCACGGCCGAAGCCAAGCGCTACAACGAAAACCAGAACACCAAGCTCAACCTGCGCTACCTGTTCGTGCCCTACAGCACGATTTCGGACTCGGCCGTGAAAGTGACCGACGACCAGCTGCAGGCTTACCTCAACAACAACAAGGGCAAGTACAAGGTAGAAGACGGCCGCTCCATCGAGTACATCTCCATCCCGGTAGTAGCCTCGCAGGAAGACAGCGCCGCCGTGCGCGAAACCATGGGCACCCTGGCTACGCAGTTTGCCTCGGCCCCCGTGGACTCGCTGTTTGTGAAGCTCAACTCCGACCAGCCCTACAACGGGGCCTTCCGCAGCCCCGCCGACCTGCCCGAGGAGCTGCGCAAGCAGCTGCCCCTGTCGGCCGGCCGCGTGTATGGCCCCTTTGCCGAAGGCGGCACCTACTCGCTCTACAAAGTAACCGGCACCAAGGCCGGCACCCAGAGCGCAGCCCGCGCCAGCCACATCCTCATCAAGCCCGAAGGCACCACGCCGGAAGCCAAGGCTGCTGCCAAGGCCAAAGCTCAGGACCTGCTGAACAAAATCAAGGGCGGGGCTGACTTCGCGGCCATGGCCCGGCAGTTTGGAACCGACGGCACCAAGGACCAGGGTGGCGACCTCGGCTGGTTTGGCCAGGGCCGCATGGTGCCCGAGTTCGAGAAAGCCGTGTTCGGCGCCAGCTCGGCCGGCGTACTGCCCAACCTGGTGGAAACCTCGTTTGGCTACCACATCATCAAAATCACGGCCCCCAAAACCAACCAGACCTACCAGGTGGCCGAGGTGAAGAAGAGCATTACGCCCAGCGACGCCACCCGCGAAGCAGCGTATGCCCGCGCCCAGCAGCTGAAGGGCGACGCCACCAGCCTGGAAAGCTTCCGCGCCCTCACCACCAAAGACAAGACCTTGCAGAAGCAGGAAGCCAAAAACATCGACCGCACGGCCCGCAGCGTAAACAACCTGCAGAACGCCCGCGACCTGGTGCGCTGGGCCTACGGGGTGAACCCCAACGGCGGCGAGACCAAGATTGGCGACATCTCGGAAGTGTATGAGATGGGCGACCAGTACGTCATTGCCGCCCTCACCGAGGAGCGTACCAAGGGCACGGCCAACGTGGCCAGCCTCAAGCAGGAGCTGAGTGCCCAGGTGCGCAACGAGGAGAAAGCCAAGCAAATCATGGCCAAGCTGCCCAAGGGTGGCACGCTGGAGGAAATGGCAGCCAAGTACGGCCCCACGGCCATCGTGGGCACGGCCGAGAACATCGTGCTGGGCCAGGGCAGCATCCCCAACATCGGCTTCGAGCCGCTGGCCGTAGGCAAAGCCTTTGCCTTGAAGCCGGGCCAGAAGTCGGGCCTCATCCAGGGTGAGCAGGGCGTTCTCGTGATTGAGCCCACGGCCATCGTGCCGGCCGACAACGCCGCCGTGGACCTGAAAGCCGTGCGCCAGCAGCTCACCCAGCAGCGCAGCGGCCAGCAGGACGGCAAGATTTACGAGGCCGTGAAAGCCCACGCCAACGTGAAAGACAACCGCTCGAAATTCTTCTAAGCCAGAAGCACCGAGCTAGAAAAGGGCCGTACCTTCGGGGGCGGCCCTTTTTTTGTGGATTTCTGCAGCTGATTTTTGTTTGGGCTTTCGCGCGCTGCGTCCTCGGCGCAAGCCTCTGCGTCTTCTGCGGGAGCCTACGTCGAACGAGCCTGCTTCGCTACTGGACCAGGGCTATTGAACAAAGCCCCGCCATTGCAGCGTTCTATCTATTGCCAATTGAATAAGCGTCTTATGCGTCAGTTATTGCTTCTCGCTGCCCTATCCTTCACCCTTCCTGCCCAGGCCCAGGCTCCCAAGCAATGGGTGCCGGTGGAGGGCGCTACCCTGGCCCGGGACTACGCCCGGCGCGGCGAGCACGAAAAGGCCGTGTTCCTGTTTGGGCGCCTCAAAAACGATGAGCAGACGGCCCCCGTGGTGTTTCCGGACTACATAGCCTCGCTGCAGGCCCTGAAGCGCTATAAGGAAGCCGAAAAGCTGGCGAAAAAGGCCGTTCGCCAGCACCCCGAGGAGGGCGGCTACGGCGTAACGCTGGGCGGCGTGTACCAGGCCGCCGGCGACCTGCCCGCCGCTGAAAAGCAGTGGGCCAGGCTCCTGAGTCAGCTTACCCCGGCCCAGGTGCAGGCCGTGGCCAGCGAGTTCAGCCGGCGCGAGCTGCCGGCCTGGACGGAGCGCACCTATCTGCGCGGCCGCGAGCTGGCCAAAAACGACACCGAATATGCGCCCCAGCTGATTCAGCATTACACCCAGACCCAGAACCAGGAAAAGCTGCTGGCCGAAACCCTGCGCCTGGTGCAGCAGGATGAGAAGCAGCTGCCCTTTGTGCGCAACATGCTGCAGAACGCGCTCCAGGAAGAAAAGGACTTCGATGCCCTGGAGAAGCTGCTGATTGCCGCCACCCAGCAGCACCCCGAGCAGGCCGCCTACAGCGAGCTGCTGCTCTGGCTGCAGGTGCAGCGCCGCGACTTCGCCGGCGCCCTGATTCAGGCCCGGGCCCTGGACCGGCGCGGCCGCAGCCAGGGCAGCCGGGTAATGGACCTGGCCGCCATTGCCCAGCAGAACAAAGACTACGAAAGCGCCATTGAGGGCTACGAGTACGTGATGAAGGAATACCGCGGCGGCCCCTACTACAACACCGCCCGGCAGCGCCGCCTGCAGACCCGCGAGGCCCAGGTGCGCGACACCTACCCCGTGGACCTGGCCAAGGTGCGGGCCCTGGTAGGGGAGTACGAGCAGCTGCTGGCCGAGCTGGGCCGCACGCCCGACACGGCGCCGGTGCTGCGCAACCTGGCCAACCTCTACGCCTTTCAGCTCGACGACAAGCCCAAGGCCATGAGCCTGCTGGAAGAAGTGACGGCCATGCCCCGCGCCAGCGCCGAGGTGGTGGACGAAGCCAAAATCACCCTCGGCGACCTGTACCTGCTGAAAGCCGAGCCCTGGGAGGCTACGCTGCTGTACTCGCAGGTGGAGAAGTCGCACAAGGAAGCCCCGCTGGGCTACGAGGCCAAGCTGCGCAACGCCCGCCTGAGCTACTTCGCCGGCGACTTCAAGCTGGCCCAGAGCCACCTCGACATTCTGAAGGAAGCCACGACCCGCGAAATCAGCAACGACGCCATGCAGCTCTCGCTGCTGATTCAGGACAACACCGTGGAAGACACCCTGGGCCTGGGCCTGAAGGCTTTTGCCGCCGTGGAGCAGCTCGTGTTTCAGAACAAGATTAAGGAAGCCATCACCGGCCTCGATGCCCTGCTGCTGAAGTTTCCCGGCCACTCCCTGTCCGACGACAGCTACTACCTCAAGGCCCAGCTGCAGCGCCGCATGGGCGACCACGCCGGTGCCATCGCCACCCTGGAGCGCATCACCCTCAACCCCAAGTACGACGTGCTCAGCGATGATGCCCTGTTCCTGCTGGCCCGCATTCAGGAGGAAGACGTGAAGGACAAAGCCAAAGCCCAGGAGCTCTACAACCAGGTGCTGACCAAGTACCCCGGCAGCATCTACGTGGCCGAAGCCCGCAAGCGCTTCCGCAAGCTGCGCGGCGACGGCGTGCAGTAGTGCGAAATTTTATTCCGCGAAGCCTGCTGGTAGTGGTGCCACGAATTGCCCGCAGGGCTTCGTGGTACCACTAATTCCTGAACGATGACGCCTGTTTTGTTCAACCACCTCGTTCGCCTGTTAGTGGTACCACGAACCGCTACGCGGAATTCGTCGCACCACGTCGTTCCCCTGCCACCACGCCAGCCGTTCTAGGCCATCCCTTCTTAATCCCCGAAAAACACGAACATCAGGCCCAGCGCAAGGATAAACACCACGTACATCAGCCCATCGGAGAGGATGTACTGCCGGTACCGGCGGTAAAATTCCCGGAGCTTGCGCATAGGTCAGCGTGTAAGTAAAATACCCTGTAAAGGTACGCTAAGCGCGGTGGCGCGGCGTTTGATGCGTACTTTTGAGGCTACTCCCGTCGAAATTCAATGTCATTACCCGCGGCCAAGCGCTGGAACTTACTGCCCCCTGCCGACCCATCCCGGGTATGGGCGCTGACTGAGGCGCTGCCTATCGGCGCGGAGGTAGCGGCTTTGCTGGTGCAGCGTGGCGTGGATACCCCGGAAGCGGCCGCAGCCTTCTTCCACCCCGACCTGCGGCGCCTGCCCAACCCCCTGCTTATGCGCGACATGGACCAGGCCGTGGCCCGGCTGGCCCGGGCCCTGCACGAGGGGGAGAAGGTGCTGGTGTTGGGCGACTACGACGTGGACGGCATCACCTCCGTAGCCATGGTGATGAGCTACCTCGAGCCGCTGTTCGGCGCCGAGCGCCTGCGCGACTACATCCCTGACCGCTACACCGAAGGCTACGGCATCTCGCCCACCGCCATCGACTTTGCGGCTGCCAACGGCTTTGCGCTCATCATCGCCCTCGACTGCGGCGTGAAAGCCGTGGAGCAGGTGGCCTACGCAGCCAGCAAGAACGTTGACTTTATTATCTGCGACCACCACCTGCCCGGCGAAGAGCTGCCGGCGGCCGTGGCCGTGCTCGACCCCAAGCGGCCCGACTGCCCTTATCCCTACAAGGAGCTGTCGGGCTGCGGCGTGGGCTTCAAGCTTATGCAGGCCCTAGGCCAGCACTTAGGCCTGGATGATGCCCCGCTGTACGACTTGCTCGATTTGGTGACCGTGAGCATCGCGGCCGACATCGTGCCCATCACCGGCGAAAACCGGGTGCTGGCGGCCTACGGGCTGCGCTGCTTCAACGAGGACGGCGCCCACCTGCGGCCGGGGCTGGCGGCTCTGCGCGAGCTGGCCACCCTGCGGGAAGGTCCGCTGGGCATCAGCAGCCTGATTTTTGGGTTTGCGCCCCGCATCAACGCGGCCGGCCGCATGGGCGACGCCCGCCGCGCCGTGGCCATGCTGCTGGCCCCCGACCAGCAGGAAGCCCGCTACACCGCCGAGGTAGTAGACCAGATGAACCAGCAGCGCCGCGGCTCCGACCAGCAAACCACTCAGGAGGCGCTGGACATGATTGCCAGCAGCCCCACCCTGCGCGAAGCCCGGGCTACGGTGCTGTACAAGCCCGACTGGCACCAGGGCGTGCTCGGCATCGTGGCCTCGCGCTGCCTCGACCAGTACTACCGCCCCACCGTCATCCTGACGCAGCGCGACGGCAAAGCCACCGGCTCGGCCCGCTCGGTGGCGGGATTCGACGTGCACGAGGCCCTGGAAGCCTGCGCCCCGCTGCTCGACCAGTTTGGCGGGCACCGCGCCGCGGCCGGCCTCACCCTGAAAGTGGAAAACGTAGCTGCCTTCCAGCGGCGCTTCGAGGAAGTGGTGGCCGATACCCTTACCTCCGAGCACCTGGTGCGGCCCGTCGACATTGCCCTGGTGCTGCCCCTGAGCCGCGTCACGCAGGAATTTTTTGCCGAGCTCCGCCGCATGGAGCCTTTCGGCCCCGGCAACCCCAACCCGGTATTCGCCTCCCACCGCGTGGTGGCCGTGCCCGGCAGCGCCCGCATCGTGGGCCAGGGCCACCTCAAGCTGCGCCTGGCCTCGGCCGAGGAAAGCGGCCCCGCCGTCGATGCTATCGGCTTCGGCCTGGCCGAGTACCTGCCCCGCATCAGCGAAGGCCAGCCCTTCAGCGTGTGCTACACCGTGGAGATAAACGAGTACCGCGGCCAGCGCAACGTGCAGCTGCGGGTGCTGGACGTGAAGTGGTGATTTTTGGGTGATGAGGTGATGGAGTGTGGAAGTAAAAAGAAGAACGTCATGCTGAGCGGAGGCGCAGCCGTAGGCTAAGCATCTTTACCACGAGAGTAAATCCTTTTGATTGGAATTACTTCCCCTGGCAAGATGCTTCGGCTGCGCTACGCTTCGCTCAGCATGACGTTCTTTTACTTCCTCCCATCCTCATCACCTCATCACCTCATCACCTCATCACCCAAAAATCACCTCATCACCTCCTCACCTTCCACACCCACCACAGCAGCACCCCTTGCAGCGGCAGCCGGCCCCAGGCCAGCCAGCCGGGGATGCCCAGCTGCTCGTGAATCAAAGCCATGTAGATATTGGCCGGAAATACGGCCACCAGCAGCGCCAGCAGCCCCCAGACGGCCCAGCGCCGGCTGCGGGGCCAAAGCAGACCCAGACCGCCCAAAACCTCGCAAAAACCGCTGATGTACACTAGCGCCAGTGGGGCCGGCAGCGTGGGCGGCATAATGCGCAGGTAAATGCCGGGCCGCAGAAAGTGCAGCAGTCCTGCGCCCACGAACAGCATAGCCAACAGGTAGAGAGACAAGTGACGGAGCAGCGGCAGCATGAACATTAAACGGAAAAGCCGGGCCGGTAGCAAAAGATGCTACCTGTTACGGCTGGCCGGGAAAGCAAAAATCCCCGGCCAGATGGTCTGGCCGGGGATTTATCAAGTAACTCCAGAGGGGGTTATTTCACCACCTTCAGCTGACCAGTGGTTAGTGGGCCACGGCCACGCGCTGGCGGCCGCGCACCTGCCCGTCGACGAGCAGGGAGAAAAGGTAGAGGCCGGGGGGCCAGCCGGCCAGGGGCAGCACGGCCTGGGGCTGGCGCGGGTCCAGGGCCTGGGCGTGCACGGCCCGGCCCAGCGCGTCGTGTACCAGCAGGCGGGCGGTGCGGGCGCCGGGGGGCAGGCGGTAGGGCAGGGTAAGCTGGTCGGTGGCCGGGTTGGGGTAGGCCGCCGCGCCGGGCCAGGCCGTAACCGGGGCGCGCGTGGTGAGCGGGTCGGCGGCGGGCACGTAGTGCGAGTCGATGACGCGGGGCAGGCCCGGCACGCGCAGATGGGCCAGGTAAATGCGCGAAGAGATGTTGTCGGCGCTGCCGGCGGCGACGATAAACGTGGAGTCGGAGAGGGGTTGTAAGCCCTGGGCCACGCCGAAGAAGCCGTTGCGCCCGCCGTTGGTGTTGGCAGTAAGCACCTGCGAGACGAAGGGGTAGCGCTGCTGCAGGGTGCCCGTGGCCGAGAAGCGAAATAACCAAAAGGGGTAGCCCCGCCCGCTTTGCTGGTTGCTGGCTACTACTACCAGTGAGCCGTCGGCTAGCTCCTGGGGTTGGGCGAACCGCAGGAACTGCGTGGCCTGGGGGCGATACACGTAGCTCCACACCACCGCGCCTTGAGGGCTAAGCCGGGATAGAAAGGGTCGGTAATAGCTGGTGTTGGCCGAATCAACCTGGCCCACCAAGGCAAAGCCGCCATCACGTAACGGAATCAGGGAATTAGGGACATTGTAGAAAGGTACTCGCGTCAATTGTTGCGGCAGGATAATTATATGCCGGGTACTGAGCGAGTCGCCGCGCTGATTGAACTCCCTTATCGTCATTCTTTGGAACTGCCCCGGGGCAAAGTAGTCAGAGATGCACACGAAATGGCCGCTAAGGGTATAAGCGGGGTTTATGAGGCCCACATTGGGTAGCTGGCGGTAGCGGCGGCGCCAAAGTTCGCGGCCCGTGCTGTCGATTCTTAGGACAAAGTCATAGCTAATAGGGGGGCCGGTTGGGCCGGGAGAGGAGTCAGAACCAACCAGAAAAAAACCATTAGTGGGAGCTTCCAATACACCGGATATACCCTCTCTGGGTGCTTGGGGCGTCAAAACTCGTCGCCAGCGCAGGCGGCCGTCCCGGTCCAGCAGCTGCAATACAATCCGGATGCTGTCAAAGGCCCCCGCCGCCTGTGGCCGGAATAAGCTTTGCGTAAGCAGCACCTGCCCGCGCCGGTTGGTGGCCGTCAGGGTAATAAGGTCGCTGGGGCCATTGATGCCCAGCGTGGCCGTGCGCGTGGTCAATGTATCGCACTGGCCGACCCCCACCCGGAGCAGGCGCACCTGCAACTGGTTCGGGCCGGAAGGATTGTAGTCGCTCAGCAAACGTAGCGAATCGGGCTGCAGACGCAACAGGGTGGATGGCCGTATACTGGCAGGACCTAACGTTCGCAGCTCCCGCTCGCAGACCAGTTGCTGGGCCCGGGCTGTAAAGCCAAAGCCCAGCAAAAGGATGCTTAGGTAGAATAAGGGAGTGGAGCGCATCAGTGCTTCACGCTTAGTTTTTGAGTAGCCACGACGCGGCCGTCTGCTTCCAGCATGCCGGTGTAGAAGCCTGCCGGCAAGTGGCGCACCGGTACGCTGGCCTCGCCCTCAAGGCTGGTCAGCACGGCTGTCGCAACGGCACGGCCCAGCAGGTCGCGTAGCACCAGCCGGCCGCCCTGGCAGGTTGCCGGCAGCATATAGGCGAAGCCTACGGCTTCGCTGGCCGGGTTGGGGTAGGCGGCACGCAGTACAGCGTCGCCCGTTGCTGGGCCCAGCATTGGCTCACCCAGCTGGCCGCCACCTGTTGGGCGGGCATATACCCCCGGCGTAGTCGAAGAAGTGCCGCAGGCATTCAGCCCCGAAGTGCCAAGGGGATTAGAACCGCTACCCGTAGAACTATTGCCAGCCATGTTATAGATGGTATTGCCGTTTGGGCCACCTAAACCCTCTTGGGGAGAAGCATATCTGAAGTAGGTCAATAGAGTGCTGCCATCATAGACAAAGCGCTTGTTTGCCGTGGCAATGCCGCTGAAGTTGTTGCCGTTGGGCTGGCTGGCGCTGCCCAGTTGGTTGGGAAACATAGCGTTGGCCTGGACCCAGACGCCGACGGCGCCGGGCACGGTGGAGCTGAACGTATTGCAGCGCAGCGTGACGCTGACCGGGGCCCCGGTCAGCGTTGAGCTCGGCAGGAAGCTCAGGCCGGTCACGTTGTCGGCGAAGGTGTTGTTCAGAATGGAATGAGTCGAGCCATTATACGCGTCGGTCGACATGTTAATGGCCTGGTCCAGGTAGCGGAAGATGTTCCCGTCGCTGACCGAGCAGCTGCCTGGCCAGTCCAGGCCAATCTGCACCACGTTGGTAGCCGTCGGATTGGGGTTGGCCCCGGCAATGGTGTTGGTTTTGATGCTCACCAGCCGTTCCCCCTGAATCCCATAAGAAGTAGGTGGGTATCCACTGGGCAGCGTAGCCAGCACGGCGGCCGGCCATACCGAAGGCACCGTAATGGTATTGTTGCGAATTTCCAGGGGCCCGCCCGATGTGCTCCCGGTAGCCAGGGCACAGTAGTAGTTGTTGGTAAACGTATTATTGTTGATGCGCCCTTGCCCTAGTACGCCTATCATGCCCCACTTTAGGTTGTCGAAGGTATTGAACTCGAACAGGGCGCTGCTGTAGTTGCCACCGAATACATTGCCGGGGCTGCTGTCGGCCGGGTCGACATTGATGCCTATCTCCCCATCTCGGAACGAGCAGTAGCGGGCGCCCTCGCCCGTCAGCGCGGTGCCCTTTACGTAGTCGTACAAACCGGTGCCGTTGTTGATAAAGTCCGTGTAAGTAAGGTAGTAGCGGTTGGTGTTGGGGAAGTTCAAATTTGGTGTGTAGCTGTCGATGCCGCGGTAGGCATCGCGAATTACCGAGCGGTTCTGCTGGCGCTGGCCTTGCGCATAGGTATAAATGCTGGCCTGACCATTAAGCACGATGCCGCCCCACTGCGCCGGGCAGCTGGCCTGCAGCGTGGTTGCCCGCAGGGTCAGCGTGGCATTCTGGACTTCGATGGTTGTCTGGTTGTACGAAGTGAAGTTTCCCGCCTGCCCACTGGCGCCATCGACATACAACCGAGTAAAGGGTGCCAGGGTAAACGACCCGCCAATAAAGCGCACATTGCCCCGCAGGTGATAGATGCCATCGAATATAACCGCGCCATTGTAAGGGGCCTGGCTGGCGTCGATGGTGGTGGTAGTGCCATAGGTGCCAATTTCGGCCGGCGACACGGTGAAGCCGTGCCGGGCCGCTACGTAGGTAGCGCCTGGACGCTGGAAGTAGGCCCGTTGGGGGCCGCAGGCCGGAAAGTCGGCATTCGGTACCCCCTGGCATACGCCACCAGGAGTAGTGGGCACGGAAGAGCCGCCAAATTGGGTAGGAGAAGACGGCGTGTAGCCCAACGGCTGGCTACCCCAGGTTTTTATGGTGCCGGTGCGCTCAATGCTTAGGAACTGAAAATGCTGCCCCGAGATTTGTACCCCCGCCGAGAAGGCTGGGCCGGGGGTGGGGGTAGAGGCATAGCTAGGAGAGGGGATGCCCAACTCGCCGTAGCTATTGTTGCCCCACACATGTGTAGTGCCGTCGGGGTGCACGGCAATCGTCGCCCCCGTATTCAGTGCCAGGCCGACAATATCAGTCAGCACCCCGGCCCCAACCTGCGCCGGAGAACTGGTGTAATTGTTATGACCCAGGCCTAGCTGCCCCCCAGTATTAGCGCCCCAGTTGTAAACCGTGCCATTGGTAAGCAGTGCGGCTGCCCGCACGTTGCCGGCGTCTATCTGGCGCACATTGTTCAGGGCGGTAATCATGACAGGTATATACAGAATTTGAGCCGCACTTTGCGGGGCACCTGTCCCAAGCTCACCCTGGGTATTACCACCCCAAGACCAAATGCGGCCATTCGCATCCAGCGCCATGCTGAACTGGTCGCCACTGGAAATGGCCCGAATAGCAGGCAGGCCCGTTACTTGCTGAGGGACGTACACATTAGCTGCGCCCGTGCTGCCAGTACCCAGAGCACCACCACTGCGCTGCCCCCAGCTCCAAACCGTGCCATCGGAGCACAGGGCCAGGGAGTGAAAAAACCCACCGGCTACGGCTATGACGTTTGTAATTCCCGAAACCTGGGTAGGGGTGGAAGTGGAAGTAATACTGCTTCCTACCCCTAGTTGGCCGTAGCTGTTGTCACCCCAGGCCCAGAGGCTCCCATCTGCTCCAATGGCGAAGCTGCAGCCATGAGTTGTAGCCACCCGCACCACGCTCGTTGGGTTAGCCAATAAAATCTGAGTAGGTGTGGCAATCGTGCTGCCAGCCGTAGGACTGGCCAGTTGCCCCCCCATTATAGCCCCAGCCCATTACGGAGCCGTCTGTACACAGTACTAATTCGTGACCGCTGGTGCCACCCTGCGGGTCGGCCGCCTCCCCTAATGGTGCGGGCGTAGCCGTTTGCGCCCGGGCGGGCTGGGCTAGCAGGCAGGCGCTGACCAGGTAGCTGGCTTTGAGAATGGTAAAAGCTCGTTTCATATGCTGGATAAGTGAAGTGAGTCGATAAGGTGAGAATAAAATATGGTAAACCCAATTTGACGCCCGTCCAACCTAAAAAATAACATGTTCAGCTAACTCCAACTCCAAAAAACACCAATCAAAAAGCCCCGGCCAGAAGGTCTGGCCGGGGCTTTGTCAAGTAACGCAAGCGGGTGTTTTACTTCACCACCTTTACCTGCTGGCTGCCGGTGCTGGTAGCCAGGCGCAGCACGTACACGCCGCTGGACAGGGCCTCGGTGTTGAGCTCCAGCTGCTGGGCACCGCCGCGCAGGCTCAGGGCCTGCTGCAGCACCTGCCGGCCCAGGGCGTCGGTCAGGGTCAGAGTGGCGGGGCCAGTGGTACTGCTGTTCAGGCCCACGTGCAGGCGGGGGCCGAAGGGCACGGGCATGGCCGTGAGCAGGATGCTGGCGTTAGTGCCCCGCGTCGTAGCCGACACCGTGCGCTCGGCCAGGCGGATGTTGGACAGGTACACGTTGTTGCCGTAGTCGTTGAGGTTGGCGAAGCGCAGCACCACCGTCTGGGGCTGGGTGGCGGGAGCACCCGCTACCAAATAAGGGCGCATGTCCAGGGTCTCCTGGCGCCACTGGGCCACCGACGCGGGAGCAAAGCGGGCCGTGGTGAAAGTCGACACGGTAGCCAGGCCAATGCCCCGCTTCAGGTAGCTGGTGGGCTGGAAGGTGCGGCCGCAGTCGGTGGAGATATCCACCCGCAGGCCGTCCTGCTCGTTGGCGCTGTAGGGCTGGTAGGCCACGGCAAAGGTCAGCTCAGGGCTGGTGCTGCCGGCCAGGTTCAGGGGCGGGGTGATGAGGTAGTCCTCGGCCCCACGCAGCTGGTCGTCGAAGTTGTTGACCATGGGCAGGCGGCGGCGTACGTTATCCGGGCCCATCACCGTGGCCGTGCTCAGCTGCCAGGTCCAGTTGGAGCTGGGGTTTTCGATGCGCCAGCCCGGCGGCGGGAAAGCCGGCGCCGTGGCGTTGAAGTCTTCGCTGAAAGCCAGTGGCAGGCCGTTGGTAACGGTTACGAAGTTGGCCTGCGTAACGGTAGCCGGGCCGTAGGTATTCGTCGCCGTGAGGCTTACCGAGTAGCTGCCGGTGCTGCTGAACTGCACCTGCGGGTGCTGGGAAGTAGCCGAGGTGCCATTCACGAAGGTGACGCCGGCGCTGGGCGAGATGGCCCACTGCCAGCTGGTGGGGTACGACTGGCTGCTGTCGCCCAGGGTAACAATACCGCCGGCGCAGGTGATGGACTGATTGGCGGTAAAGGCCACCTGCGGGGGGCCGGGGCAGTCGCGCACGCCGGGGGCGCGGTACAGGGCCCGGGTACGGCGCGAGCGCAGGTTGTTGCCGCCCCGGGCGCACACGCTAAACCAATGCTCGGAGCCGCTGCCCACGCCGGGCAGCACGGCAAACGTGGTGGTCACGGTCGTTATCGAGTCCATGTACATGGTGCCCAGCTTGTACACGGTGTAGCTGGTAGCGCCGGCCGAGGCCGTCCAGGTAAGCTTGGTTTCGGTGGGGCAGGTGTACTCCACGCGCAGGGCGGTGGGCAGGGGGGCAATGGTGAGATTAGCCGGCGACTCGCTCTGCGCAGTGCCCCGCGTCACGCGCACCTTCACCCGGCCCGAGCTGATGCCGGCGGGTACGGTCCACTCGAAGTAGCGCTGGGTGCCGGGTACGTTGGTGGCAATAGGGGTGTAGATGCGGCCGTCGCTGGTGTACTCCACCGTGAAGGGCAGGGTGTTGTCGGGCGCATCCCAGCGGATAACCTCGATTTCGCCCGGCACCAAGCCTTCGCCGCCCAGCGGGTAGGTCAGCTCCACGCCGTCCTCAATAAAGCTATACGTGAGCCAGAAGCCCTGGCGGCCCTGGGGCACGGCGCGGCCGCTCACCGTGAAGGTGTAGCCCAAGGCCGAGTTGGGGTTGTCGATGGTAATCTGCTCGGTGTTGTTGATGGAGTCCCGGCCCCGCACGGCGTTGGCATCGAGCTGGGCTACGGTGGGGCGGTGGTCCAGAATCCAGGGCATCAGCACCGGCGAAGCAGGTTGCGCCAGGCTGGCGCCGCGCAGCTCCAGGTCGTTCACCAGGGCCGGGCGGGCGTTCACGGCCGCCTCGTAGTCGGCCCAGTGCAGCAGTACGCGCAGCTGCTTTTTCCCAGTGGTAGCCGGCACGGTAAAGGTGCGGCTCTGGCCCTGGGTGATGGTGTCGCGGAAGTAGTGCCGGCCTTCCAGCGTACGCACGGCCCGCAGGGCATTGATGCGGCCGTAGCCGAACTTAAAGTCGGGGCCGGGGTTGCCCAGGTCTTCGGCCGTATTCATGAGAATGGCCTTGAGCAGGGCGCCGGGTGCTTCGGCGTTGTTGTTGAGGCTGCGGTAGGCGCCTACCAGCTGGGCCGTTACGCCGGCCACGCCGGGGCAGGCCATGCTGGTGCCGGTGAATACGGCATAGGTATGGGGGTCTACGGTCGAGTTCACGTTGGTGCCCACAGCGCACACATCAGGCTTGATGCGGCCGTCGGTGGCCGGGCCGCGGCTGCTGCTGCCGGCCAGGGCGTCGGTGTAAAGCACGTTGCCCACGGTCAGCACGTTTTTGCCCATCTTGTGGCCGCCGGTGATGTTGCCCCAGCCGGCACCGGCGCCGTAGTTGAAGTTGGAGGTGCCCGAGTTGCCGGACGAAAAGACGTGCACCAGGTAAGGCAGCTGGCGCATCTGCTGGTCTACGGTGCGGGTGTTAGTGGTGTAGCCCGTGTTGTTGCCGTCGCCGTAGCTGGAGTTGGTTACCCGCACGCGGCGGGTGGCATTGGTGTAGTTGGCCGGGGCCTGCGTCCAGTTGTTGGGGTAGCTCTGGTAAAAGTTGAACGCCCCGGTGGCCTGGCCGCGCACCCGCGGGTCCATGTTGCCGGCGCCCATGATGATGCCGGCTACGTGGTCGCCGTGGTTGCCCTGGCTGGGGCCGGCGGTGCTCACGTCCACCCGGCCCTGGAAGTCGATGTGGGGCCCGATGCTGCCGTCGTCGCCGTGGCCCACGGTCACGCCGCGGCCGTCGTAGTGGCGGCCGGCGCCATAGTCGGTGGCAATGGCGTTGGCACGCTGGGTGCTGCGGTCGCGGCTGTTTTCGGGCACGCCGGGGGCCGATACGGCTTCCACGGCGCTCACCCAGGGCAGCCCGGCCAGGCGGGGTATGTCGGCTTCGGGCAGCGTCACGGTCAGCTGGTGCGAGAAGGCGTCCTGGCCCGTCAGGCGGAACTCGGCGCTCTGCAGCGCCGCAGCGGCCTGGGCCGGGGTGAGGCTGGAGTAGTAGTTCAGCGCCACTTCTACCTGGCCGCCCGCGCGCCGGGCGTGGGCCGGCACCGTTCCCTGGGCCAGCTGCCCGGCCAGCTTCCAGCGGGCGGGAACGGCCGTTACGCTGCGCAGGCCCAGCCCGGCCAGCCGGTCGTGGGGCAGGCTGGCCGGCAGGCTGGCGGTCCAGGCGTTCAGCGGCAGGTAGTCGTAGAGTACCACTCCGTGGCGGCGCAGCGTGGCTTTTTGGGCCTCAGTCGGCAGGCGGTCGAACTGCAGCAGCCGGTACACCCGGCCCTGCCAGGCATCGGGCGCGCCGACCGGCTCACGCAGCCAGGCCGAAATGTTGGCCGGCGGCGTCACGTCGCCCACAGCCAGGCGCAGGGAGTAAGGGCTGGCTGCCGGGGCAATAGGCTGCGCTGCGGCGTCCAGAACAGGTAAACTCAACGCCACAGCCAGACCCAAGCGGTACAATTTGTTCATAGAAAATGAAAAAGTGTTGGGAATTAGTGCTAAAAGATACGGCCTTTCTGGCACTGCTAAACAATTCTGCCTCAGATTACCTTTGGCTAAAACCGGCCCGCCTTGCCCGCTCCCGGCCTGGGGCGTACTTTTGCTATCCCACTTTAAGACCATATCCCACCCATGCTAACTGCCACTTCCTCTAATATCTATCAGCTGACCGAAGAGCAGCTGGCCGTGCGCGATGCCGCCCGCGACTTTGCCCAGAACGAATTGTGGGCCGGCGTCATCGAGCGCGACGAGCACCAGAAATTTCCCACCGAGCAAATCAAGAAGATGGGCGAGCTGGGCTTCCTCGGCATGATGGTGAGCCCCGAGTACGGCGGCGGCGGCATGGACACCGTCAGCTACGTGCTGGCCATGGAGGAAATCTCCAAGGTCGATGCTTCCTGCTCGGTTATCATGTCCGTGAACAACTCCCTGGTGTGCTGGGGCCTCGAGAAGTACGGCTCCGAGGAGCAGAAGCGCAAGTACCTGCCCAAGCTCACTTCCGGCGAGATGATTGGCGCCTTTGCCCTGAGCGAGCCCGAAGCCGGCTCCGACGCCACCAGCCAGCGCACTACCGCCGAAGACAAAGGCGACTACTACCTGCTGAACGGCACCAAGAACTGGATTACCAACGGCACCACGGCCGGCGTGTACCTGGTGATAGCCCAAACCAACCCCGAGCTCAAGCACCGCGGCATCAACGTGCTGATTGTGGAAAAGGGCATGGACGGCTTCGTGCAGGGCCCCAAAGAAAACAAGCTGGGCATCCGCGGCTCCGACACCTGCTCGCTGATGTTCAACGACGTGAAGGTGCCCAAGGAAAACCGCATCGGCGAGGACGGCTTCGGCTTTAAGTTCGCCATGCAGGTGCTGGCCGGCGGCCGCATCGGCATTGCCGCCCAGGCCCTGGGCATTGCCTCCGGCTCGCTGGAGCTCAGCCTGAAGTATGCCAAGGAGCGCAAGGCCTTCGGCGTGCCCATCGCTCAGCACCAGGCCATTCAGTTCAAGCTGGCCGACATGGCCACCAACATCGACGCCGCCCGCCTGCTCTGCCTGCAGGCTGCCGCCGATAAAGACAACCACGCCGACTATGCCAAGTCGGGCGCCATGGCCAAGCTCTTCGCCTCGAAAGTGGCCATGGACAGCGCCGTGGAAGCCGTGCAGATTCACGGCGGCTACGGCTTCGTGAAAGAGTACCACGTGGAACGCCTGATGCGCGACGCCAAGATTACCCAGATTTACGAGGGCACCTCGGAGATTCAAAAAATTGTGATTTCTCGGGAAATCCTGAAATAGAGGCAGAATTGCCCTAAATTCAGAATGCTTGGACAAAACCCAGCCAAATTTTGGCTGGGTTTTTAGTTTTTGTGAATTTTATTATGTTGTATTGCATTACGGTAGCTAACAATTCAACTTTACCTAGTACAAACATGGTCGGCTCCGACCACGGAATATGGAAGATTACAACAAAGTAATTGAGTCACTCGGGGTGCGCTACATCAAAGCCAAAAACCTGGTTTTGCATCAGCCCTTCACGGTACGCAATTCTTACGACGTCGGCAACAACCTCATTCTGCTGCACAAGGGCCGCATTGCGTTTGGCGAGGAAGAAATGGTGGTGGAAGAAGGCGAGATGCTGTTCATCCCCGGCGGCCGTGCCACCCGCGTAACGTATGGCGACGACCCCAAGCCCCGCGTCATCTCCAACGACGACCTGATTGCCAACAAGGACAAGTACTTTACCTCCAACGAAAACCTGGACCTCATCGGCGAGGCCGAGGAAAGCCACAGCTTCATCAGCTTCGAAGCCAAGGTGTTCGACTCGGTGAACTTCTTCGCCTCGCTCGACGTGCCGGCTTTCCTCATCAGCGGCCAAAGCAAGCTGGCCAACCTGGTGATTAAAGTGGTGGAGGAAAGCCTGCAGGACCTGCCCGGCCGCGAGCGCCTCATCGCCATCTACACCGAGAACATCGTGGTGGAAGTGGTGCGCTACGTGCTGCGCAACAACATGTTTGTGGAGCAGCTGGCCACCAACAGCACCTACTTCAAAGACCCGCGTCTGATTGACCTGTTCAACTACATCAAGGAAAACCTGGGCGGCGACCTCTCGAACAAAGTGCTGAGCGGCGTGGCCAACGTCAGCGAAGACTACGTTGGCCAGTACTTCAAGATGCTGACCAACATCAACCCCCAGGACTACATCGAGTACCAGCGCATGGAGCGCGCCGTGTTCCTGCTGCGCACCACCAAGAAAAGCATCCGCGACATCGGCAAAGAGGTGGGCTACAAAGACACCGCCTACTTCTGCCGCCGCTTTAAGATGATGTTCGGCATCCCCGCCGGCAAGATGCGTCGGAGAGAGTCGGCGATGAATATCTAGGTTGAGTGGTTGCCAATGTGCTAGCGCGCGTCTCTGATGAGTGCTTCCTGGCCCCGCGTCTGTGACGCGCGCCAGCGCCGTCAGTGATGAACATTTAAATGGATGACTCACATCGCATAAAACAGCCCCGTTGCCTGAAGCAGCGGGGCTGTTTGGTTTCTGACTGATACGCTGAGTACCTACTGCTTGCTGTCAAAACGCCCCTTAGTCACGCGAACTGTCTTGCTTGGGTCGAAGGTGCTTACTGCCGTAAACTCGAAAGTGCCAGCCGATATCAATGTTCTGATGTCAGCATGGGTCAGGGTTACCGAGCCGGGATGCTGGGCGTCGGTCACGTATACTTCGCCCCGGCCACCGGGATAAGTGACCATTGCATGGTCCAGTAAGTACAACGGGTCACCCTGCGGGTAGTACAGCGTGGTTTGGTTGAGCAGGTAGGTGCGGGGTGAGGGACGGCGTAAAAACAGCGACACGGTACCCTCCCCGGGCCCGCCATTAAGGGTCAGGTAGTACAGGCTATCGAAGTAAAAGCCACCATTAACACCTTGGATGGGACTTGAAAGCAAGTTCCCACCATAGGTTTTGGCCACGAAACGCTTGCCGTCAATCAGACAACCGCCTGTATTAAGGCCGGCGTGGGTAGGAGGTGGCAAATCGGCCTCGGGGTCGTCTTTCTTGCAGCCGGCTAGTAGGGTGAGCACAAGCAGGGCAGGTAGGAGCTGTTTCATAATGGTAGAATAGGAGAGTAGTTTGGGACGAAAGTATAGCTCCCTTTAGTTCTCCAAAAACCAAAACTCAGCTCATTCAGACTTTTCAGCCAACCCTGGCTTCTCATCAAATCATGCCTAAAGCTTCTCCAAGCTGGGTTTTGTCCCGCAAGAAAAGGATATTTCCTACCGATGGCCTCTCTACCCGATGAGCTGCTTTTGCCCTGATTTTCTCCCTTTGAAAACGAAAGGGCCACTCCTCTTGCAGTGAGTGGCCCTTTCAAAAACGGTAAACAGAAGCTATAGCATCTTCTGGGGCAGCCCTTCCTTGGGCTGCTTCACCATGCGTGCCACGGCAGGGGAGGAGTCGACGGCTGAATGCTGCTGGAGCGGCGTGGCGTTCCGCACAGCTGCTACCGCCTCGGCCAGAAAGCCGGGCTCGTCCTCAATCTGGTTGCCTACCACCACCACGTCGGCGCCGGCGGCCAGAGCAGCCTGCAGCTTCGCCGCAGTGTTCAGGCCGCCACCCACGATGATGGGCGTGTCCACAGCTTGCCGCACGGCGCTAATCATCGCGGCCGACACCGGGTTCTGGGCGCCGCTGCCGCCGTCGAGGTACATGAGCTTCAGGCCCAGCTGCTCGCCGGCCATGGCCGTAGCAGCCGCGATGCTGGGCTTGTCGTGGGGCAGGGGCGTGGTGCCGCTCACGTAGGAGGCCGTGGTTTGCCGGCCCGAGTCGACCAGCATGTAGCCGGTGGGCAGCAGCTGCAGGCCGCTGGCCCGCAGGCGCGGGGCTGCCACTACGTGCTGGCCAATAAGAAAGTCAGGGTTGCGGCCCGAGATAAGCGAGAGCAGCAGCATGCCGTCGGCGGGGCCGTCGAGGTGCAGGCTATGGCTGGGAAAGAGCAGCACCGGCACCGGGGAGTGGGCTTTGATTAACGTGATGAGGGCAGCCTGCTGTGCACCAAGCACCAGGCTGCCCCCCACGAAAAAGTAATCCACCGGATGCTGCTGGCTTAGGCGCAGCAGCTGCAACAAGCCGGACTCAGTCAGGTTGTCGGGGTCGAGCAATACCGCCAACGACTTGCGCCCCTGCTGTTGGCGGGCCTGCAAATCATCATGAAGGCTGGGGGTAGAAGGACGCATCCGGGGAAGCAAGGGAATCAGACGTAGCGACGGGGGAAAAGCCGGTTTCGGACGGGCCATAGCCGGGGGAAGTCGCAAGGTCGGAATTTTTAGCGGCCGGGAAAAACTCGTTCAGCTTTTTCGTCACGAAAGCCAGCGCCACCGCCGCCACCTGGGCCACGATAACCTTGCCGGTATCCGACTGCAAAAAGCTTTTCAGTACCGTGCTCGTCGTAGAGGGGTGTGCCTGGCCGTTCATCTGGCCGTGGGCCTGGTCGTAGCCGTCCTCGTCGAAGGCATGGGAAGTAGGCAGGCGGCGGCTGTCGTCGTAGGGCAGGTCCTGGAAAGGGTCCTCTTCCTCCTCCCCGGCTGTGCTGTAGGCCGAAGCCGAGCCATGGGGGGTGGTGTCGGCAAACAGGTCGCCGGTGTATTCTTCCGGCGTGGGGGCACTGGCGCCAAAGCCAAAGTCGTCGACGTCGCCCTCGGAGGAAGCCATGAACACAGCGGCCGAGTCCTGAGCCGTGGGGTGGTACACCTTGCTGCGGTAGCGCTTGCCCTGGCCGCTGGTGTAGTACTGCCCGTAGTCGTCGTCCAGCTCGTCGTCATCTTCCGCCGCAAAGCGGCGCTTGCGCTTCTTGCCGCTGAAGGCTTTGGTGATAAGCCAGATGCCACCGGCCAGGCCGGCACCTACCAGCGCCACCTTGCCCACCATCACCGACTGGTCTTTGATGTGCTCGACGTCGCCGCGCAGGGCGCGCTCGTACTCCAGCTTTTTACGCTCCAGAAACTCTTTTTCGTCTTCAAACAAGGGGTTGTGCAACTCAGTCATAACAGGCTAGGCTTGGCGTTTGTCCGATTTGTAGATGGTGTCTTTCATCAGGTTGTTGGCAACGCCCTGGAAGGCGGCTTTGTCGACGCCCAGCAGCACGAGCACGAGCAGCAGCAGGTAGAACCCGGCCACAATGCCGAAGCCCCAGAAATGGCTGTCGAGCGCATCGTTCAGAGCCAGGCCGGCAAAGATGCTTAGAAAGATGAGAAAGAACAGCCCCAGCAGCGCCAGCATAACGCCGTGCACCGTGCTGACGAGAATGGATTTAACCTTTTCCTGCAGCTCCAGCCGTACCAGGTCGATGCGGGTATCGAGGTAGCCGGTGAGGTTGCTGATAAGATTGTCGTTGCGGGGCGTTTTGGAGGTGTCGTCGTCGGTAACCATACGGCGCGGGAATTGGGTGACGTAAAATGGTGTTGGAAAGGAACAGCTCATTGCCTTCAAAAAATATATAGGCGCAGGGCTGCCCCGTCTCTACGAAAATTTCCGTTGCAGGTCTGACTTTTGTGCAGTCCTTTGTGTTTGTATCCATCGCGTGAGCCAGAATCATTACCAGGTGCTCGGGGTAGCCGCCAATGCCCCGGCGGCCGAAATCAAGCGGGCCTACCGCAAGCTGGTCGTACGCTACCACCCCGACAAGCACGGCGGCGACCCCCGCTACGAGGAACAGTTTAAAGCCATTGCCGCCGCCTACCGCGTGCTGAGCGACCCCGGCCGCCGGGCTTCCTACGACTTCCAGCTAAGCCAGGCCGAGCGCCGGGCCGAGGAAGCCCGCCGCCAGCAGCAGTACCGCCCCGCCAGCCAGCACGTGTACGGCGTGCCCATGCCCCCGCCCGAGCCCCTGCGCACCCGCCGGCCCGCCGGCAGCCGCGAGCGGCACTACCAGACCATACCCCGCCAGCGCGTGCGCTTCAACCGCCGCGACTGGGGCCTTACGCTGCTGATTTTCCTGGGCATTCTGCTGTTCAGCTTTGCCGTGAAGGTGACCATGGACCGCATCACGGCCGGCAGCACCTACGAGGATGGCCTCAAAGCCTATGCCCGGGGCCAGTGGGCCGCCGCCTACAGCTACTTTGAGGAAAGCCTGCACTTCCGGCCCGACTACGGCCCCGCCCTGCGCCGCCGCGGCGAGCTGGAGCTGCACATCAACCACGACCCCGAGGCGGCGCGGGCCGACTTCCAGGCAGCCCTGCTGCAGAAGCCGGAGTCGCGCCGTGTCACGGCCGACATTCTCTATCGCCTGGGGCGCTGCGAAGCCTTGCTGGGCCGCCCCGCCCAGGCCGAGCTCAGCTACTGCCGGGCGCTGCTGCTGGACTCGGCCCTGAGCATGGCCTACCTGGCCCGCGGCAAGGGCCGCCTGCTCGACCTGCACCAGCCCACCCCGGCCCTGGCCGACCTCAACCACGGGCTAACTCAGCTGCGGCGGGCCGGCCGGGGAATACCCTGGCACTTTGTGCAGGTACGGGGTGTGGCGCTCACGGCTCTGGAGCGCTACGATGAAGCCCGTGATGAATACCGCCGCGTGCTGCAGGCTTACCCCCGCGATGGCCGCACCCACTTCCTGCTGGGCCGCCTGGCCCAGCACACCGGCGACTCCGCCGCGGCCTGCGAATTCATCCGCCGCGCCCTGCTGCTGGGCTACGAGTACGCCGCTGCTTCCTGGACGGAGCACTGCGAGGGGCAGTAAAAGGAGTTAAAAGGTGAGAGTTAAAAGGTAAAAGCGCGTCCTGGTTTTAACTTTTAACTGATGCCAGAACGCAAAGCAGCGCCCCGGACCATGGTCCGGGGCGCTGCTTTTTTAGGAGGCGGGAGTCAAACCTTTACTTGGGCAGCATCACCTTGTCGATTACGTGAATAACGCCGTTGCTCTGCGTCACGTCGTAGGTGGAGATGGACGAGGTGTTGCCCGACTCATCCGTAAGCACCACGTTGTGGGGGCCGTTCATCATGGCGGTGAGGGTGCCGCCGCTTACGGTCTTCAGCGTAGCCTTGCCCTTGCCGGCTTTGATGGCGGCCATGATTTTCTCGGCGGTCATGTTGCCGGCTACTACGTGGTAGGTCAGTACCTTGGTAAGGGTGCCCTTGTTTTCGGGCTTGAGCAGGGTTTCGACGGTGCCGGCCGGCAGGTTTTCGAAGGCGTCATTTACCGGGGCGAACACGGTGAAGGGGCCTTTGCCCTGCAGGGTTTCGACGAGGCCGGCTGCTTTTACCGCGGCTACCAGCGTGGTGTGGTCCTTGGAGTTGACGGCGTTGGCCACAATGTTTTTGGCCGGGAACATGGCTTCACCGCCCACCATTACGGTGCCGGGCGTCATCGAGGCCTGGGCCGAAGCGGTGGTGGCAGTTACGCCCAGCAGGGCAATCAGACCGAGGGAGAACAAAGACTTTTTCATGTTAATAGAGAAATGGAAGAATGTTGTAAAGTATGACCCACCTACGCCCCGGCATTGGCAAGTGGATTTTTACTTTTCACTTTTTTATTGACTCTCCGGGAAAGGCTCTTTAAGAATGAGAAGAGTTTTGGCGGCAAGCATCTGAGCTGCGATAAGGCTCGTTAGTTTGTCTCGGTTAACCTCCGCGCTTTCCTGTCCCGCATGCTGTACCTGCTGATATTCGCTGCCACCCTTTTCCTGGCTTACTCCAACGGAGCCAATGACAACTTCAAAGGGGTGGCCACGCTCTACGGCAGCGGTGCCCTCAGCTACCGGCAAGCGGTGTACCTGTCGACGGGCGCTACCCTGGCCGGAGCCCTGGCTGCCTTACTCCTGGCCGGGGCCCTGGTAAAAAATTTCTCGGGCAAGGGCCTCGTTCCGGATGCTTTGCTGCAGCAGCCCGCCTTTGCCATTGCCGTGGCCGGTGGTGCTGCCCTCACGGTGCTGCTGGCTACGCGCATCGGCATGCCGGTTTCCACCACCCATGGCCTGGTAGGCGCCCTGGTAGGAGCGGGTTTGATTGCCGTAGGCGAGCAGCTCAACCTGGATAAGCTTGGAAAATCGTTTTTCCTGCCGCTGCTGGCCAGCCCCCTGCTGTCGGCGGCAGCTGCTTTTCTCGTTTACTCCGGGGCCAGGCGCTTCACTACCGAAGAAAGCAGCCCGGGCCCGGTAGCCAATAGCGTGCACATCCTCAGCGGCGGCGCCGTCTGCTTTGCCCGCGCCCTGAACGATGCGCCCAAGATTGTGGGGCTGCTGGTGTTGATTCAGGCCCTCGACCTGCGCCTGGGCTTTGTAGCCGTGGGCCTGGCCATGGCCCTGGGCGGCTGGCTCAACTCCCAAAAGATTGCCGAAACCATGAGCCGGAAAATAACTCCGCTCACCCACGGGCAAGGCCTCACCGCCAACCTTATTACCTCTCTGCTGGTGAGCACGGCCAGTATCAGCGGCTTGCCGGTTTCCACCACCCACGTCTCGGTGGGCTCCCTTTTCGGAATTGCGGCGGCCAACAGAAAAGTGGATGCCAAGGTGTTTCGCAATATTTTGCTTTCCTGGGTGCTAACCCTGCCCATCGCAGCCGCAGCGAGCGCCGTCCTGTATTTTCTGCTAAGCCAGCTTCAATAACGGACTCCACCAAAGAGGAGAAAATAAAAAAGGCCCCAGCATGCTGCTAGGGCCTTTTTCGTGGCAACAGTTGGAATCGAACCAACGACACCAGCATTTTCAGTGCTGTGCTCTACCAACTGAGCTATGTTGCCAGCTCCCTTTCGCCGGGTGGCTAAGGGACTGCAAAGGTAAGAAAGCAAAACCATGTCGCAAGATTTCAAGTAAAAAAAATTGGCGAGGGCTGTTATTTGATTTAAAACTATTCGGCATGCCGAGTATATTGCAGCCGCAAACGTTCCCGCCTCCTTACCTTTACCCGCATGTTGGAGCAACTATTCTTCCTGTTGGTGGCCGTGGCCGCCTTTGGCCTGTTTGCGTGGCAGGTGCGCAAAGTTCGTCGCAACATCCTCGTAGGCCGCGACCGCGACATGAGCGGGCACGCCAGCGAGCGGCTGCGCAAAACCCTGCTCGTGGCCTTCGGGCAGCAGAAAATGTTCAAGCGCATGATTCCCGCGCTGCTGCACCTGGTGGTGTACGTGGGCTTCATCGTCATCAACATTGAGGTAATCGAAATTCTGATTGACGGCATCTTCGGCACCCACCGGGCGCTGGGCTTCATGGGGCCGCTGTACGCGTCCCTCACCGGCACCAACGAAGTCCTGGGCGCGCTGGTGGTGGTAGCCGTCATTGCCCTGCTCTGGCGCCGCAACGTGAAAAAGGTGCGCCGCTTCCAGGGCGTGGAGATGCGCGCCTGGCCCCGCATGGACGCCGACGTCATCCTCTACATCGAGCTGATTCTGATGACGGCCCTGTTCATTATGAACGCCGCCGACCAGAAGCTGCACGGCGATGCGCTGCCCGGGGCTTTCCCCATCAGCTCCCACCTCACCGGGCTGCTGCCCGAGAGCCCCTCAGCCCTGCATCTCCTGGAGCGGGCCGGCTGGTGGGCGCACATCGTGGGTATCTTCCTCTTCCTGAACTACCTGCCCAGCTCCAAGCACTTCCACATCATCCTGGCTTTCCCCAACGTGTGGTACTCGCGCCTGGTGCCCCAGGGCCAGTTTTCCAACATCGACAGCATCACCCACGAGGTGAAGGCCATGATGGACCCCAGCTACCAGGTGCCCGAGCCGGCCGTGGGCCCCGACGGCTCGGCCGCCGCGCCTACCTCCTTCGGCGCCAAGGACGTGGAAGACCTGGCCTGGACCAACCTGCTGAACGCTTACTCCTGCACCGAGTGCGGCCGCTGCACCTCGGTGTGCCCGGCCAACATCACCGGCAAGCTGCTCTCGCCGCGCAAAATCATCATGGACACGCGCGACCGCATGGAGGAGAAGTACGAGTCGCCGCTCATCTTCCGCCCCAATAACTACCGCACCGACCCCGAAACCGAGCGCGTGAAGGTAGACGAGGAGCAAACCCTGCTGCGCGGCAAGGTGACGCCCGAAGAGCTCTGGGCCTGCACTACCTGCAACGCCTGTGTGGAAAGCTGCCCGGTCAACATCAACCCCCTGGAAAGCATCATCGAGATGCGCCGCTTCCTGGTATTGGAAGAATCGGCCGCCCCCAACTCGCTGAACGTGATGTTCTCCAACATCGAAAACAACGGCGCGCCCTGGGCCTTCTCGCCCTCCGACCGGTTCAACTGGGCCGATGAGCTGTATGTAGCTGAGAAAGCCTAGCCTTTTAGTTGTCAGTTGTTCGTTGTCAGTTGTCAGGTTGTTCTGATAAAGATGATAAATTAGAAAAGCTGGCAACTGACAACGAACAACTGACAACTGACAACTAAAAAACCATGGCTGACCAAACTGCCAAGCGCCCCATCACCGTTCCCGTTATGGCCGACCTCGCTGCCCGCGAGGAGTCGCCCGAAATTCTGTTTTGGGTAGGCTGCGCCGGCGCCTTCGACGACCGGTACAAGCGCGTAACCCGCGCCTTTGTGCGCATCCTCGACCATGTGGGCGTGAAGTACGCCGTGCTGGGGCTGGAAGAGTCCTGCACCGGCGACCCGGCCAAGCGCGCCGGCAACGAGTTTCTGTTTCAGATGCAGGCCATGCAGAACATCACCACGCTGAATGGCTACGGCATCAAGAAAATCGTGACGGCCTGCCCGCACTGCTTCAATACCATTAAGAACGAGTACCCGGCCCTGGGCGGCGAGTACGAAGTCATTCACCACAGCACCTACCTGCAGCAGCTCATCAACGACGGCAAAGTGGGCGTAGCCGGGGGCGAAAGCTTCAAGGGGCGCCGCATTACCTTCCACGACTCCTGCTACCTGGGACGCGCCAACAACATCTACGAAGCGCCGCGTGAAGTGCTGGCGGCCCTCGACGCCGACCTGGTGGAGATGAAGCGCAGCCGCGCCAATGGCCTGTGCTGCGGCGCCGGCGGTGCCCAGATGTGGAAAGAGCCCGAGCCCGGCCGCAAGGACATCAACGTGGAGCGCGCTGAAGAAGCCCTGGCTACCCTGAGCGGCAGCGGCGAAGCCCTGGAAGGCCTGCTGGCCGTAGAAAACGACCGCCCCGCCCCGGGCCGGCACGACCTCAACGGCAGCATCATTGCCGTGGCCTGCCCCTTCTGCATGACCATGATGCACGACGGCGTGAAAAACAAGGAGCAGGAGCACGCCGTGCAGGTGTTTGACCTGGCCGAGCTGATTGCTTCCGCCGAAGGAATCAACGCCTAAGCGCTGACTGCTGCTGATTTTATTGATTTAGCTGATTCCGGCCGGCAGAAGCACCGTCTCTTGGTCGGAGCCGGCTTCAGGGGCAACCTTTGGTTTTTCTTGCAGTCCGTAGGGTGTGAGAACAAGGTTCTGGCGGCCCGGTGAGCACGAAAGTGTCAGCCGGGGCAGACCGCTGCAATCAGCAAAATCAAGTTAATCAATTCAAATCAGCGATTTATGTACGTTGCCTTCGACCAGCTGCCCGACCAGGCCCGCGTGTGGATATACCAGGCCAGCCGGCCGCTAGCGGCTGAGGAGCTGATTGCCGTGCTGCCGCAGCTGGCACAGTTTGCCGAGGAGTGGACCAGCCACGGGCGCCACCTGCGGGCCTCGGCCGAGTTTTTGCACCGGCAGTTTCTGGTGATTGGGCTCGATGAAAGCCTGGCTGGAGCCAGTGGCTGCTCTATCGATTCCTCGGTGCACTTCGTCCGGCAGCTGGAACAGCAGCTGGGGGCGCAACTACTGGAAAAGTCACACTTAGGTTTCCTGCACGAAGGCAAAGTATGGCTTTTAGACCGCCGCGAGCTGCGGGCGGCCATTGCCGATGGCCGGGTGCAGCCCGACACTTTCTATTTCGATAACACCGTGGCTACCAAGGGTGAGCTGGCGGAAAAATGGCCGGCACCGGTGGAAAAAACATGGTTGGCGCGCTACTTCACGGGGCAAGAAAAAAAATAGCCTCTTAGGTGAATCCTAGCTAAACTTAGTATTATTGCTAACCCAAAACCGCCTAACCGGGATTTTCCCGCTCCCCTCCACCCCAATCCACCTATGAGGAACCTATTATTCGTTTGCGCCGCGGCTGGCTCTGCTGCGCTGCTAAGCGGCTGCGCCACTTCGGGCGGCATGAGTAAAGGCGATAAACGTTTCGCCCGCGGCGAATACGAGCCTGCCATCGAACTGTACAAAGCCGACGTTGTCAAGGGCAAAAACGCAGCCATCTCCAACTACCAGATTGGGGAAGCTTATCGTCGCTCAAACCGCATTGAGCAGAGCGAGCAGTATTACAAAGCAGCGCTAGACGGGAATGTGAAGAAGAGCGATGCCGGCTACCGGTACGCAGAGGCACTGAGAGCAAACGGAAAGTTCGACGAGGCGGCAGCCCAGTTCACGACTTATGCCAGCAGCGGGGGCGACCGCACCCTCGCCGCCCGGGCTGAGGTTGATGCCCGCAATGCCAAGGCCAGCAAAGACGTTGCGGCCATAGCCAGCAAGTACGATGTAACGCCTCTGGAAGCCCTCAACTCGGCTGCTGCCGACTTCGGTGGCGCCATGATGCCGGGAACCGGCGAGCTGGTGTTCGCTTCGGGCCGGGAAGGAAAAAAGTACCTTGGCAACGGCGAGAACTTCAACAGCCTGTATGCCATCAAGTTTGATGATGCCGCTTCGATGAGCGGGGGCACCGTGCGTAAGCTGGAAGGCCCGTTCAATACCGATAAGCAGCACGAAGCCAGCGCTACTTACACGCCCGATGGCAAAACCATGGTGTTTGCCCGTTCCAACGACGGTAGCAAGAAAGGCCTGCTCAGCGTCGACCTCTGGATTTCCTTTAACAAGGGCGGGGTGTGGAGCGAGCCAATTCTGGCCAACATCAACGACCGCAGCGCCGACGACTTTTCACCGGTATTTGCCCCCGACGGTACCACGCTGTACTTCGCTTCGGGCCGCAAGACCGGCAGCCTGGGCGGCGTCGACCTCTACAAAGCTACCCTGGGTACCAATGGCCGCTTCTCGCCCGCCGAGAACCTCGGTGAATCCATCAACTCGGTAGGCAACGACAACTTCCCCGGCGTAGCACCCGACGGCACGCTGTACTTCTCTTCGGACGGACGCCCCGGCTACGGCAAGCTCGACATCTTCATGGTGAAGGGGGGCAAAGCCGTAAACATGGGCGCCGACGTGAACAGCTCGGCCGACGACTTCGCCCCGCTGCCCATGAGCAACGAAACCGGCCTGTTCAGCTCGAACCGCGCCGGTGGCAAAGGCTCCGACGACATCTATAAGTACACGAAGAAGCCGCTGAAGCAGGTTACCTTCTACGCCGACGGCATTGTGCTGGAGCGCGACACGCGCACCAACGCCACGACGCCCCTGGCGAATGCCAACGTTACCCTTGAAGGCAGCAACGGCCAGCGTCAGACGGTGGTGAGCGGCCCCGATGGGAAGTTCTCGGCCAAGCTGGACTCGGTAACGAGCTACACCCTGATGGCCGAGCACGAGGGCGACTTTGCCGCCCGTGGTACGCTGACTACCGTGGGCCGCAAGCCCAGCCAGGACCAGCTGCCCAGCCAGATGAACGACATCCGTCTGCCGGTAACGCTGACGATGAACAAGCTCATCAAGAACGTGGCCATCGAAGTCAAAGACATTTTCTACGACTACAACAAGGCCAACATCCGGCCTGATGCGGCCATTCGCCTCGACACCCTGGTGCAGACGCTGGTGGACAACCCCAAAATCAGCATCGAGCTGAGCTCACACACCGACGCCCGCGGTAAGGACGCCTACAACCTGAAGCTGTCGCAGATGCGCGCCGAGTCGGCCGTAGCTTACATCATCAGCAAAGGCATCAGCAAGTCGCGCATCACGGCCAAGGGCTACGGCGAAACCAAGCCCATTGTGAAGGACGCCAAAACCGAAGAAGAGCACCAGCGCAACCGCCGCACCGAGTTCAAGGTGACGCGAATAAGTCAGTAGCGACTCCGCTTCTAATAAAAAGCCCCCGCATAGCCTGCGGGGGCTTTTTTTATGCTGTTCTGCTTGCTTTTATTCGACGAAGCCCGAAAGAAAGCGGGCTGGGCTGGCACAGCTTTTGGAATGGCGCTGGCAGAGCCGAAACCCCTCGGCTCCCTCCTTCTATCTGCACCATGAATAAGGCTTTTTTACTCGCGCTGTCTCTGTTTTTTGCGGTGTTAAGCCCCGGCCTGGCGGCTCCCCTGGCAAATGCCAGCTTTTCGGGCGAAAGAGGCCTGGCTTTTACCCTGGTTCTCGATGGCCGCCCCCTTACCCGGGGCCTGGCCCGGGAAGTATACGTCGACCGCCTGGTGCCGGGCCTGCACTGGGCCGACTTCACGATTCCCGCGCCGCGGGGCGGCGTGGTGCGCTTCCGCAGCCGCGTATGGCTGGAGCCGGGCCTGGAAACCAACTTCCTGCTGCAGATGCGCCCCGGCCGGCCCCCGTTTCTGCGGCAGATAGGCGCTCTGGCACTATATGGCCCCGGCCCGGGGGCTTACCCAGGCGGGGGATACCACAACGGTGCCGGCCCCTACGGGCAGGGCGGCTATAACAACGGCGGCTACGCTCAGGGTGGGCAGTATGATGATGACTACGACAACAACGGCGGCTACAGCAACGGGGGCGCGGGCTATTACCCCGGCTCGGCAGTGAGTAGCTACCGGTCCATGGCCCCGCAAGATGTAGATGCCCTGATTCAGGCCGTAAGGCAGCGGCCCTTTGAGTCTGCCAAGCTCAGCCTGGCCAAGGATGCCCTCAGCCAAAGCAGCCTTAGCGCGGTTGACTTGAAGCGCCTGCTGCGCAGCTTCGACTTTGAGTCGTCGCGGGTGGAGCTGGCCAAGTACGCCCACTCCCACGTGTACGACCCCCAGAATTTCTACCGGGTGTACGAAGGCTTCGACTTCGACGCCAGTGTGCGCGAAGTGCAGCGGGCGGTAGGCGGCGGGCAGTAGCTGTAAGGTGCATTCAATAAAAAAGGCGGCTCCCTAGTTGGGAGCCGCCTTTTTTATCGGTAAAACCGCAATGCTAAGGCTGAATCTAGCGCAGGCGGTCCATGCTGCGCACCAGCTGCTCGTCGCGACGAATAAAGCGGTTGGCCAGCAGGTTGAGCAGCAACGCCAGGGTAGGGAGGTAGAAGCCAATAAGGTAGGTGCCCGTGAGCTTCACGTTGAGCAGCTGCTCGCCCTTGCTGGCGTAAAAGAAAGCAGCGCCCAGCGTAGCCGTAATGAGCAGCACGTTGAGCATGCCCAGCTTGAGCTGGCTCAGGCGGCTGCGGTACTGGGAAATCTCAATCAGGGCTACTGCGGCCGATGCGATGGCCAGGGCCGCGATAAGCCAGGTGCCGGTAGCCGGCACGCTGCTTTGGGCCGAGGTGGGAGCCAGGCTAAAGGCCGTGAGGGCAATTTCCTGGCCCGACTGCGGGTCGATTTTGTGCCACAGCGGCAGGGCCAGCACGCTCAGCATGGCCAGCGCCAGCAAAAGCAAAAACACGCTTTGGATTCTTTGTATCATCTTTGTTGTTAAATGAAAACCCCGCCCGAATTGCGGCGGGGCTGCAAATTTAGTCCTTAACCGGCGCTTGCGCCGCTATACATAGCCCAGATGTTAACTGCTTATATCGTGGACGCGGTGCGTACCCCGATTGGAAAATTTGGGGGCGCGCTCAGCAGCGTCCGCCCCGACGACCTCGCGGCCCACGTGCTTCGCGAGCTGATGCGCCGCAACCCTTCGGTGGATAAAAGCGCTGTGGAAGATGTTATTATGGGCGCAGCCAACCAGGCCGGCGAAGACAACCGCAACGTGGCCCGCATGGCTGCTTTGCTGGCGGGCCTGCCCCTGTCGGTGGCCGGCAACACCGTCAACCGCCTTTGTGCTTCGGGCCTGCAAAGTATCATGGATGCTTCGCGCGCCATTAAGTCGGGCGAGGGCGACGTGTACCTGGCCGGCGGCTCGGAGAGCATGACCCGGGCGCCGTTTGTGATGGCCAAGTCGGAAACGGCGTTTGCCCGCGACTTCACGGCCCACGACACCACCCTGGGCTGGCGCTTCGTGAACCCGCGCCTGTCGAAGATGCACCACCCCTTCACCATGGGGCAGACGGCCGAGAACGTGGCCAGGCAGTACGGCATCACCCGGCAGGAGCAGGACGCCTTTGCGTTCGAAAGCCAGCGTAAGTACGCCCGGGCGTTCGAGAAAGGCCGCTTCCGCAAGGAGATAGTGCCGGTGTTTATTCCCCAGCCCAAGGGCGATACGGCCTTGTTTGATACCGACGAGCAGCCGCGCTTTTCTTCGCTGGAGAAGCTGGCCACGCTCAAGCCCGCCTTCCAGCCCGCCGACGGCACCGTTACGGCCGGCAACTCGGCCGGGATTAATGATGGCGCCGCGGCCGTGCTCATGGTAAGCGAGGAGGCCCTTTCGCGCTACAACCTCAAGCCCATGGCCCGGGTGGTGGCCTCGGCCGTGGCGGGCGTCGACCCCTCGGTGATGGGCCTGGGCCCGATTCCGGCTACCCGCAAGGTGCTGGAGCGGGCTGGCCTGAAGCTGGCCGACATCGACCTGATTGAGCTGAACGAGGCCTTCGCCGCGCAGGCCATTGCCTGCATGCGCGACCTGGACCTGGACCCGGCCAAGGTAAACGTGAACGGCGGCTCCATTGCCCTGGGCCACCCACTGGGCTCGTCGGGCTCGCGCATCTCGGCTACGCTGCTGCACGAGATGCAGCGCCGCGACAGCGTGCGCTACGGCCTGGCTACGATGTGCGTAGGCGTAGGCCAGGGCGCCGCGGTGATTTACGAGAAGATGTAGTAACGAGGCTTCGGCCTTGTGCTAATGAGGAATGAAGAATGAGGAATTGCCTGCGCAATTTCACGTCTTCGTTCCTCATTCTTCATTTCCCATTTCGAGGTATGCGCTACTTTCTTCACCTGGCTTACGATGGCAGCCAGTACCACGGCTGGCAGGTGCAGCCCAACACGCGCACAGTACAGGCCGAGGTGAACCGCTGCCTGACCCAGGTGCTGCGCCAGCCCATCAGCTGCCTGGGTAGCGGGCGTACCGACACCGGGGTGCACGCCAGCCACCAGGTAGCGCACTTCGACGCCGAATTTGCCGAAGGCATGACATCGGAGCTGCTCCTGTACCGCCTGCGCCGGGCCTTGCCGCCTGATATCGGGCCCCTGGCCCTGCACCCCGTGCCGGCCGACGTGAATGCCCGCTTCGATGCCGAGCAGCGCACCTACGAGTACTTCGTGGTGAGCCGGCCCGACCCGTTTCGGCGCGACCATGCCCTGCTGATAGACCGCCCGCTGGATGTGGCGGCCATGAATGAAGCCGCGGCCTGCATGATAGGACAGTTTGACTTCACCACCTTTTCCAAGGTAAAAGGGGGCGAAAACCACTACGTGTGCTATTGCTACGAGGCCGCCTGGCACCCCGCGCCAGGCGGGCTGGTGTTCCGCATCCGGGCCAACCGCTTTGTGCGGGGCATGGTGCGGCTGGTGGTGGGCACCCTGCTCGACGTGGGCCGCGGCCGCCTTTCGCCTCAAGGGTTTAAGGAGCTGCTGTGGTCGCAGCAGCGGGTGGCGGCCAGCGGCGCGGCTCCCGCCCAGGGCTTGTTCCTGAGCAAAGTGGACTACCGGCCGGGCATCGTGCCCGCAGAAGCCCAAGCAGGTTGATTTAACCAGCGAAAGGCGGCTGCGGCAATCAAGCCGTGCTCTTGAGCTTGCTGGCCACTTACGAGTGTCTCTACACCACTCCGCAGAAGGACAATCCACTCGCGGGTAGCCAGCAGCCGTTCCGGTGTGACTTACTCCCCGTCTTTGGTAGTGCGCTACCACTGCACAGGGGCTTAGGGATATTATGCCGCGGTTCCGGATTGCCCGGAAGAAGCTGGCCGGAGCCAAACACAAACCCGCCCGGCATTTGTTGCGTCCTGGCAGCATGTTCTGCCGACCTTTGTAGCCTATGCAACCCCAAGCCCTTCCTTCCAACGCCGGCCAGGTATTCGACTGGGCCGTGCTGCGGCGCCTGCTGAGCTACGTGCGCCCCTACCGGCGCGTGTTTATCGGCCTCATCTTTCTGACCGTGGCCACGGCCGTGCTGGGCACGCTGCGGCCCTTTCTCATTCAGCGCCTCGTCGACGTCAACATCGAGCAGGGCGACATGCGCGGCCTCAACGCCCAGTTTGCCCTGCTGCTGGTGCTGCTGGTGGCCCACGCCGGCGTCAGCTACCTGCAGACCTACTACGGCGGCTGGCTGGGCCAGTACATCGTGCGCGACATCCGCACCGACCTCTACCAGCACCTGCTGGGCCTCAAGCTCAGCTTCTTCGACCGCACGCCCATCGGTGTGCTGGTGACACGCAACATCTCCGACGTGGAAACGCTGTCGGACGTGTTCAGCGAAGGGCTGGCGGCCATGGCCGGCGACATCCTGCAGATTCTGTTCATCATGGCCTTCATGTTCTGGATAGACTGGCGCCTGACGCTGGTGAGTTTGTCGGTAATTCCGCCCCTGCTCTTTTCCACCTACGTGTTCAAGGAAAAGGTCAAGAAGTCGTTTCAGGACGTGCGCAACGCCGTAGCCAAGCTCAACTCCTTTGTGCAGGAACACCTGACGGGCATGAACGTGGTGCAGATTTTCAACAACGAGGAGCGGGAGTTCCGGAAATTTGAGAAGATAAACCAGGAGCATACCCAAGCCAACATCCGCTCGGTGCTCTACTACAGCATCTACTTCCCCGTGGCTGAGGTGCTGGCCGCCATCGGTGTGGGCCTGTTGGTGTGGTACGCGGCCCAGGGCCAGATTGAGGGCTCCATCTCCAAGGGCGCCCTCATTGCCTTTATCATGTACAACGCCCTGTTTTTCCGGCCCATCCGCCAGATTGCCGACCGGTTCAATACCCTGCAGCTGGGCCTGGTGAGCACGGAGCGCCTGCTCAAGCTGCTCGATAACAAGGACCTGGTGGCCACCACCGGCACCTACGCACCGGAGCAGCTGCAGGGCGAGGTGGAGTTCAAGAAGGTGTGGTTTGCCTATAACGAGCCCGAGTGGGTGCTCAGGGACATCAGCTTCCACGTCAGGCCCGGCCAGACCATTGCCTTCGTGGGAGCCACCGGGGCCGGCAAAACCAGCATCATCAACCTGCTCTCGCGCTTCTACGACATTCAGCAGGGCAGCATCTGCGTTGATGGGCGCGACCTGCGCGAGTACGACCTCAGCCAGCTGCGCCGCCAGATTGGGGTAGTGCTGCAGGACGTATTCCTGTTTGCCGGCTCCATCCGCGACAACATCACGCTGGGCAACCACAGCATTTCCGACGAGCGTATCTGGGAAGCCGCCGACCTGGTGGGGGCCCGCCGCTTCATGGAGCGCCTGCCCGGCGCCCTCGACTATCCCGTGATGGAGCGCGGTGCCACCCTCTCCGTGGGCCAGCGCCAGCTTATCAGCTTCGTGCGCGCCATGGTGTACCAGCCCCGCGTGATTGTGCTCGACGAAGCCACGTCCTCGGTCGACTCCGAAACCGAGGAGCTCATTCAAGAGGCCATCGAGAAGCTGATGAAAGGCCGCACTTCCCTGGTTATTGCCCACCGCCTCAGCACCATCCAGAAAGCCGATAAAATCATTGTGCTGGATAAGGGCGAAATCAAGGAAGCCGGCACCCACGAAGAGCTGCTGCAGCTGGAGGGCGGCTACTATGCCCAGCTCTACCGCATGCAATACCTGGTGAACGAGCAATGAGCAGTTAGCAATGAGCAATGAACAGTGTATAATTAGCAATTGCTAAAACCTAGACCATTTTGCTCATTGTTAACTGTTAACTGTTCATTGCTCATTGCTAACTGCACATTGATAATTATTCATTGCCTGCATGACCCGCTACATCTTTCTGATTTTGATTCTGCTTGCCATTGGCCTGGCCGGCTATTACGCCTACCTGGGTGGCTTCAAGCAGCCCACGGTAATGCTCGAAACCCAGCCGGCCCCACTATACCTGGCCGGGCAGCCCTTCAAAGGCCTGGCCACCGACGACAAGTTTGGCCCCCTGTTCCGGCAGGCCAAGTCGGTGCAGGATGGCGGGCAGCTAAAGGGCGACCTGGCCAACCTCTACCTCAACAACCCCGGCTCGGCTAAGGACACTATTCAGGCCTTTATCGGGCTGGCCGTAGCCGATACCACCCAGCCGCTGCCTCCGGGCTTTCGCTACCGCGTGATACCAGCCGGGCAGCGCGTAATGACGGCCCGGCTGGAAGGCGTAAGCTACCTGCTGGCCCCGGCGGCGCTGTACCCCGCCGCCCTAAAGGCCGTGCAGGAGCAAAAGCTGACCCAGCGCAACTTTTTCCTGGAGCGGTTTGGGGCAGGGGAGAAGTCGGAGGTGTGGGTAGGGGTAAAGTAAAGCCCAAACCAAAAGAGCCCCGGCGCAGGCCGGGGCTCTTTCGCTGGTGCTTAGAACAAAGTGCTACTTCCGGCCCAGGTAAAAGACGGCCCCGAGCTGCAGGCTGCTCAGGCCGAAGCTGGCGCCGAAGCTACTGGCGGTGTATTCCCGCACGTTGCTGGCCGGGACCATGGCAGGCTGGGTGAAAGTAGCTTTCTGCGTCTGGCGTTGGTAGCCAAACCCACCCAGCGTTACTTCCAAGGCCAGCTTATGGGTGGGGAAGAAAGCAAAGCCAGGCATGAGCTGGGCAAAAAATCCGCCGCCTGTCACAAGCTCGCTGCTGACATAAAGCGGGTCAGCAGAGGTGGTTTCTCCTTCCATGCGGTTGGCTTGATAGCCGCCGCCGAGCTGCCCAAAAAGGGCCGCCTTCTCTCCCACAAACTGGTAGTAGCGGGCTATGGGCCCTACCCGCAGGTTATAGCTGCGCAGTTCACTTACGTCTTGAAGCACTGTCACCCCGCTGCCAGTACCGCCAATCGGAACGGCCCTTATGTAGTTATAGAGCGTACCAGTACTTCCCGAGTAGCCCAAGTTTAGTCCTACGGCCAGATTATCAACTAGAAAATAAGCTGCGGTAGGGCTCACGTTGAACTGCCACAATTCGCTTAGCTTCTCGTTGGTGTTGCCCACGGCTCCTTCGGTGCTTTGCTGGATATAGCCGACGCTGCCGCCCAGCATCATGGTTCCCGCGGCAATCTGGCCCTGGGCCGTGCTAGCGCTAGCAAGAACCAGCATCGTAGCTGCGGCGATAATTGTTCTCATGCAAGAGACAAAGGATAAAGAAGTCCCAGGGTTAGCGGCCCGGAAAGAACGTGCCGCCGAACATGAGCTGGTCGATGCCGAAGCGTGCCCCAAAGCCGCTGGAGTGGGACGATACTCCTTCCGCGTCGTTGCTGCGGGTAGTGGAAACCCGGCTGTAGTACAAGCCGCCAATCGACGCGCTGATACCGAACTTAGGTATGGGGAAGAACACAACCCCCGGAGCAAAACCTGCATAAAAACCATTGCCTTTGGCTTCAACAACAATATTGGCGCTGCTGCCGCTGTAGTATGGCTGGAAGGTTCGCTGATAACCCACGCCAAGTCGGCCAGTTAAGCCAAACTGGTCACTCAGCATCTTGTAGTACTCCGCATAGGGGCCAACAGAAAAAGTAGTGCTGGCATCCAGCGGGTCAGGGCTGTTGCGGCCCGGCCCGGTGCGGGTGATTTTTGAGCTTTGAGCACTGTAGCCCAGGCCCAGGCCAATGGCCAAGTTGTCGGCAATGAAGTAGCCCACGGATGGCGAAAAGCGGAATTCACTGTTGGCCGTTTCGTCAGTATACGTATTGTAGCCGTTATTAAACTCCGAGTAATGAGTATTGCGGCTATAACCGATGTTGCCCCCCAGGGAAATAGTGCCGGCAGAAATGGCGCTTTGCGCCTGGGCGATGGTAGATGCTCCCCCGAGCAGGGTGAAAATCAGGAGTTGTTTGTTCATGAAAGAAAAAGAGAGATGTAACAGTGCATTAAAATCAGGCAGCGACGCCTGGCCGGTCAGCTGCTCCAACGCCTGGTGGCCGGGACTATTGCCCACGAATGGCAACGGACAGAAACAAAAAAGGGCCGCTGCCAAGAATGGCAGCGGCCCTTTTGCTACTAGTGTCGGGGTGGCAGGATTCGAACCTACGGCCTCGTCGTCCCGAACGACGCGCGCTACCGGGCTGCGCTACACCCCGAAACCGGGGCCGATGGGGCGGCTCCCGTTTCTTGTTTTCCAAATGCGGCCGAAAAAAGCCTCCGAACGGTGAAGTTCGGAGGCTTTACAGAGCGGCTGCTCTACCGTCGGAGTGGCAGGATTCGAACCTACGACCTCCAGCACCCCATGCTGGCGCGATACCAGGCTACGCTACACCCCGATTGGTATTTGGAGCGACAAAGGTACGGGAACTTGCGTGGTTGGTGCAAGCCGCCTCCAAATATTTTTTTGAGCAGCGGCCTCCGGGCTGGCACGGATAAGAGCGTCCGGGCTGCGTGGTATTTTCGGTATGCTGCTGCAAAATACCGGCTTGGCTGCTTGCAAGCCGCTGCCAGGTGCCGCTACATTTAAGCCTGATTCTGCACCGGACCAGGCTTTTTTTCTGCTTTGCATGGCTATTTCGTCTTCCCTTAGTCCAGCCCCCCGACGCCTCCGGGCGGCTCACTTCATCGACTTCGACTACCTGGAGCACGTAGCCGATGGCGACGCGGCCTATGTGGTGCTGATGGCCCGGCTCTTCTGCGCCCACTTTCCGGAGGAAATGTTTCTGCTGGAGGTAGCGGCCGCCCGGGCCGACGTTGTGGCCTTGCGCCAGGGCCTGATGCGCCTCGGCACCACCTGCCAGATGATGGGCCTGCCGCGGCTGGTGCAGCTGGCGCAGCACCTGGCCGCGGCGCTTAGCCCGGGGCAGCCCCTGCCGGCTCATGCCCAGGCCGTGCTCCGACGCCTGCGCTATGGCGGTACCTCGGCCATGAATTCGCTGGCCCTGCGCCTCGATGAGCGCTACCCCCAAGCCCTGGAAAGGTTGCTTCACACTTCAGAATCGGCATAGTTCCTGCTAAGGCGGCATGGATAGACGGAAGTCTGTAACTTTACAGAAAGAATTTTCTACTCCGCATCATCCACATTAGCATTATGAAACGTTCCGTACTGGCTTTGGCTGTGTTATTCATGCTGCCGGTAGCCGCAGCGCACGCCCAGGCTACTATTCTCCCCGGTGGTGCGGCCCCGGCACCTGCTACGCCGGCTGCCAGCCCGGCGGCTACCGAAGCTCCGGCCTTGATTGCGCCCGCCCCCATGACCCCGGCCGCCGACCCTAAGGCCCTGAAAGTAAAAGCGGAGGTAAACCCCGCCACCAACAAGCTGACCGTGCGCACCGATGCCGCCGGGCCCACCCGCGTGGAGGTAAACGATGTAGGCGGCCGCCCGGTACTCACCTACACCATGATGGTAGGCACCACCCCCGCCGTGCTCAACGTTGGCCAGCTGCCGGCCGGCTCCTACGTGGTGCGCTGCACCGCCGGCGAGCGTACCGGCATCCGCCGCGTCACCATCGGGCAGTAAGCATACGCTGGGGGCTGGCTCTCCAGGCTCTACAATAAAAATACCCGGCTCAGTCTGAGCCGGGTATTTTTATTGGCTGCCCGGCGATTTAACGGTTTCTTGTTGCTGGTTTCTAGTTTCTGGTTGTCGTTCTAACCAGCAACAAGGAACAAGAAACTAGGAACCAGAAACCAGCTACCGCGCATCGCACAAGCTCGGGTGGAGCAGCAGTGGTTAAGCTTCTTCCGTCTGCAGCTGCCGTTCGTACAGGGCGCGGTACAGGCCCTCGGGCTCGGCCATGAGGGCCTCGTGGGTACCGTGCTGCACAATCACGCCGTCGTCGAGCACCAGGATTTCGTCGGCCAGCTTCACCGACGACACGCGGTGGGAGATTATCAGGCTGGTGCGGTTGGCCATGATGCGCTGCAGGCTGCCCAGAATGGCGTTTTCGGTTTTGGTATCCACGGCCGACAGCGAGTCGTCCAGAATAAGAATCTTCGGCTCCTTCACCAGGGCGCGGGCCATGCTTACGCGCTGCTTCTGCCCGCCCGACAGGGTGATGCCGCGCTCGCCCACCTTGGTATCAAACCCTTCGGGGAAGGCGGTGATGTTGGCGTACACGTCGGCATCTTTCGCGGCCTGCAGCATGCGCGCCTCGTCGGGCTGGTCCAGCCCAAAGTTGATGTTGTTGCGGATGGTGTCGGAAAACAGAAACACATCCTGCGGCACGTAGCCGATTTGCTCGCGCAGCGAGGTCAGGGCGTAGTCGCGCACGTCGGTGCCATCGACGCTGATGCTGCCGGCCGTCACGTCGTAGAGGCGGCAGAGCAGGGCCGCGATGGTGCTTTTGCCCGAGCCCGTGTTGCCAATCACCGCCAGCGTCTGCCCGGGCCGGATGCGGAAGCTCACGTTCTTCAGGGCCTCAATACCGGTATCGGGGTAGGTAAAGCTCACCTCCTCAAACACGATGTCGCCCTGGATTTCCCGCTTGATGTCCTGCCGGGAGATGATGTCGGTTTTCTGGTCCAGAAACTCGTTGATGCGGGCCTGCGAGGCCTCGGCCCGCTGCACCAGCGAGGACGTCCAGCCCAGGGCCGTGACGGGCCAGGTGAGCAGGTTCACGTAAATCAGGAACTCGGCAATGGTGCCCGTGGTGATGGTGCCGCGGATAACCTCCTGCCCGCCCACCCACACGGTGATGAGCGTGCTCAAGCCCACCAGGAACAGAATGAGCGGGAAAAACAGGGCATTGACGAAGTTGAGGCTGAGTGACTTGTCTTTGTAGTGGTTGCTGGCTTTGGTGAACTGCTCGTGCGAGTCCTGCTGCCGCACAAAGGACTTCAGCACCCGGATGCCGGAAAAGGCTTCCTGCACAAACGTCGTCATACCCGCCAGCGCCTTCTGAATCTCGTCGGACTTGCGCTGAATGACGTTGTTGATGTAGAAAATGCTGACCGACAGAATGGGCAGGGGCAGCAGGGTGTACAAGGTCAGCTTTACGTTCACGAGCAGCATGAGCGGCACGATGAGCAGGAACAGCAGCACCAGTTGCAGGAAGTACATGATGGCCGGCCCCAGGTACATGCGCACGCGGCTCACGTCTTCGGCAATGCGCGACATCAAATCGCCGGTGCTGTTGCGGCGGTAGAAGCTCAGCGGCAGCGACTGGTAGTGCTGGAAAATCTGGTTTTTCTGGTCGTTCTCGATGTGCCGCGACATCACAATCAGGGTCTGGCGCATGAAGAACAGAAAGATGCCGCGCAGCAGGGCCAGCACGATGATGAGCATGCCGTAGAACAGCACGTTGCGGCCGAACAGCTCGTACACGCCGGTCTGGGCCCGGGTGCCGGCGTAGAGGTGGTAGAGGTCGATGCCTTCGTTCACGAGGTCGAAGGCGTAGCGCACGAGCTGGGCCGGGAAAATAGCCAGCAGCGTGCTCAGCGCCACAAACAGCACCCCACCCAGGAAGTGCCACTTGTAGCGATAGATGAAGGGATTGACGGAAGCGAGAGCGCGCAAGGGGAGGCGGAAATGGGGGGCGGTATCGGAAAAATTGGGGTACTTTTGTAGCACTTTCGCTGGTCAGCTCAGGCTGTGCGAAGGACCTTGTTGCACCGGAGCGGCCAGTACTCAGCTGTTTACTGCCAATTGCTTCGTCTGGATATGGTCTCTTCGCCAGCCGGGCTGTCGGGCGGGTTGCTCACCTAAGAACAAGGTGAACAAAGTTACGCTGCACTCTTCCCATCAAATTCCCACCCCATCCTCTTTATGGTTGAGATTCAAACCCAGGCCCCAGCCGCCATTTTTGGTCAGATAGCCGAGCACCAGCACGAACAGGTGGTGTTCTGCCACGACCACGAAACCGGCCTGCGCGCCATCATCGGCATTCACAACACCGTGCTGGGCCCGGCCCTGGGCGGCACCCGCATGTGGCACTACGCCAGCGACATGGAAGCCCTGAACGACGTGCTGCGCCTCTCGCGCGGCATGACGTACAAGGCGGCCATCTCCGGCCTCAACCTGGGTGGCGGCAAAGCCGTCATCATCGGCGACGCCAAAACCCTGAAGACCGAAGCCCTGCTGCGCAAGTTCGGCCGCTTCGTGAAAAACCTCAACGGCAAGTACATCACGGCCGAGGATGTGAACATGACCACCAAGGACATGGAGTACATCCGCATGGAAACCACCCACGTGGCCGGCCTGCCCGAAAGCATGGGCGGCTCGGGCGACCCCTCGCCGGTAACGGCCTACGGCACCTACATGGGCATGAAGGCTGCGGCCAAAAAGGCCTTCGGCTCCGAAAGCCTGCAGGGCAAGCGCATTGGCGTGCAGGGCGTGGGCCACGTTGGCACTTACCTGCTCGAGCACCTGCAGAAGGAAGGCGCCCAGCTTATCGTGACCGACTACTACGAAGACCGCGCCCAGGCTGCGGCGGCCCGCTTTGGCGCCAAGGCCGTGGGCCTGGAAGACATCTACGACCAGAACCTGGACATCTACTCGCCCTGCGCCCTGGGCGCTACGCTGAACGACGACACCATTGCCCGCCTGAAGTGCCAGGTGGTAGCCGGCTGCGCCAACAATCAGCTGGAAGACGAAAACGTGCATGGCCCCGAGCTGGTCCGTCGCGGCATCGTATACGCCCCCGACTTCCTCATCAACGCCGGCGGCCTCATCAACGTGTACTCCGAGGTAGTGGGCAGCAGCCGCCAGGCTGCCCTCACCCAAACCGAGAAAATCTACGACTTCACCCTGCAGGTCCTGGAAAAAGCCGAGCTGGAAGAGTCGCACCCCCAAGCCGCTGCTACCAAGCAGGCCAAGGAGCGCATCGCCGCCCTCGGCAAAGTAAAATCAACGTACTAAAAGGAGTTATGAGTTATGAATTATGAGTTATTGACGCCGGTAATGCCAAATCAGTACTTCTGCTTGCCCACCGCTCATAACTCATAATTCATAACTCATAACTCAGTTTCCACATGCTCAACCGCCGTCTTCTTCGTATTAAAGTTATGCAGGCCCTGTACTCCTACCACCAGGCGGTGGGGGCCGATGCATTGTTGGCCCAGGACCGTATTGCGGCTGCTTTCGAGCCCGACCTGAACGCCGAGCAGGCCCCCGACCGGCGCATGCTGGAAGGCCAGCGCAAGCTGGGCGAGGCGCAGTTCCGCGAATGGCACCGCACGGGAGCCATCGCCAGTGAGCTGGAAGACAAAGCTGTGAAGGAGGCCGTGAACGACGCGGTTGACTTCTACCAGAAGCAGGTGAAGAAGGAAGCCACCTTCTACAGCGGGCAGCTGCTGCACGGGGCCGAGAGCATTCACGACCAGTACCTGCGCCTGCTGAACCTGCCGGCCGCCCTGCTGGGCGTGCTGGAAGAGGAAGGCGTGCGGGAATCCCGCCGCCGCCTCGGGCCGCGCGAAGACGCCCTCAACACCGACCGCCTGGCTCAGAACATGGCCATTGCCAAGCTCCTGGCCAACGAGCAGCTGCAGGACCTCACCATCCGGCGCAAGCTGGCCTGGGACGGTGCCGAGGCCGAAGACGCCCTGCGGGCTGCCTGGCGCGAGGAAATGCACGCCGATGAAACCGTGCGCGCCTACCTGGCCGGCAAGCCCACCGGGCTGGAGGAAACCGACTACGAGGCCGATATGGAAATCCTGCGGCACATCTACAAGGAGTTCGTGTTCAAGGGCGAAGCCCTGCCGCGCTACATCGAGTCGGCCGACCTGAACTGGGAGGAGAACCGGCCCATTGTGCGCAACCTGGTGCTGAAGACGCTGAAAATGCTGCCCTTCGCCGCTACCGAAAAGCAGGAGCTGATGAACCTCTCGGCCAACTGGGCCGACGACAAGGAGTTTGCCGAAACGCTCTACAACCAGACCCTGGCCAACGACGCCAAGATGGAGCAGCTCATCGCCGGCTCGGTGCAGAACTGGGACGTGGAGCGGGTGGCCCTGCTCGACAAAATCATTCTCAAGATGGCCCTGACCGAGATGCAGCTTTTCCGCGGCATTCCCGTCAAGGTCACCATCAACGAGTACATCGAAATCAGCAAGCTCTACAGCACGCCCAAGAGCAAGCAGTTCGTGAACGGCATCCTCGACAAGCTGGCCCAGGACCTGGCCGCCAGCGGCGACATTCGCAAGTCGGGCCGGGGCTTGCTCGACAATCAGTAACATTGCAGCGGCAGGGGTTCTGCACCCTGCCACAACCTCGACCGGCTGCTCCGCGTTGAGCTTATTTATCACTTCTCACCCACTCAACTCTAACATTCTCACATCATGGCCAGCAAAACCACTACCGGCATTTTGTGCTTCGCGGGCGGCGCCATCACCGGTGCAGCCATCGGTCTGCTGTTCGCGCCCGAAACCGGCCGCGAAACCCGTTCCTGGCTGAGCTATCAGCTGGAGAAATACCGCTCGGTGCTGGCCGAGCTCACCGACAGCCTTGTAACCAGCCGGGAGGCAGCCGGGCAGTCGTCGGCCAAAACCGAAGGCCAGCGCGTCATCTCCGACGCCAAGTCCAAGGCCGAGCAGCTGCTGGGCGACGTCGACCAGCTCATTAACCAGATTAACTCGCGCCGCGGCGCTTAATTTAATGGGTGAATGAGTGAATGGGTGAGTGGGCTAATGATTTCCCACTCACTCATTCACTCATTCACCCATTCATCTATTTTCTAACAAGATGCATCTGATTACCCTTATCCCCGGCGACGGCATTGGCCCCGAAATCACCAAGGCCGTCACGGATATATTTGCTGCTGCCCAGGTTCCCGTGCAATGGGAAGAACAGAACGCTGGTCAAACCACCTTCGACCAGTCGGGCGAGCTGATTCCAACGGCGCTGCTGAAGTCATTAGAGAAAAATAAAGTAGCTCTCAAAGGACCTATTACCACCCCCGTAGGCAAGGGTTTTCGTAGCATCAACGTAACGCTGCGCCAGAAGTACGACCTGTACCAGAACGTGCGCCCCGCCAAGACCACGCCGGGGATTCACACCCGCTACGAGGGCATCGACCTGGTGCTGTTCCGGGAAAATACCGAAGGCCTGTACTCGGGCCTAGAGGTGTTCGACGAGCGCCTGGGCATTGCCGACTCCTTCAACCGGATTACGGTGGAGGGCTCCCGCAAAATATGCCGCGCCGCTTTTGCCTATGCTGCCAAGCACGGCCGCAAGAAGGTGACCCTGGCGCACAAGGCCAACATCCTGAAGATGGCCGGCACGCTGATGCTCAACGCCTGCAAGGAAGCGGCCACCGAGTTTCCGCACATTGTATTCGAGGATAAAATCATCGACAACATGTGCATGCAGCTGGTAAGCAAGCCCGAGCAGTTCGACGTAGTAGTGACTTCCAACCTGTTTGGCGACATCCTCTCCGACCTCTGCGCCGGCCTGGTGGGCGGCCTGGGGGTGGTAGCCGGCGCCAACATCGGCGACAACATGGCCGTGTTTGAGGCCGTGCACGGCTCGGCCCCCGACATTGCCGGGCAGGGCAAGGCCAACCCCACCGCGCTGCTGCGCTCGGCGCTGATGATGCTGCACCACATTGGTGAGCACGAGCACGCCAATCGTATTGAAAAAGCCCTGGATGCTACTCTGATGCGGCAGGAGGAGTGCACCGGCGACCTGGGCGGCAAGGCCAGCACCAGCGAGTTTGCCCAGCACATCATCGCCAAGCTATAAAACCTGGTTCCGGCGTTGCGTGTAGCCCTGCCGGGCCAGCTTACCCCTCGCTGCCTTGTGCTCCTGGCCGGTCCAGAAGTACAAGGCAGCGGTTTTGTCAACCCATGCATACCATGAAACTAGCTCAATTACTTACCGTCGCTCTCCTGTTGGGAGCGGTGGCCTGCAATAGCGATAAAAATGGCGAAATCGGGGCCGAAGGCATGAACGCCGCCGCCACCGAAGCTGCCGATGCGGCTGCTAACCCCACCATCGACAACCCCAACGTGGTGAGTGAAGACGAGGCGCCCAACCCCAACGCACCGGTGATGACGTTTGCGGAAAGCGAGTTCGACTTCGGCGACATTGCCGCCGACAGCAAGGTGCAGCACACCTTCACCTTCACCAACACGGGCAAGTCGCCGCTGCTGATTCAGGACGCCACGGCCTCCTGCGGCTGCACCACCCCCAACTGGACCAAGGAGCCGGTGGCGCCGGGCGGAAAGGGCACCGTGGAAGTACAGTTCGACAGCCGCGGCAAGCAAGGGCTGCAGAACAAGCAGGTGAACGTGCGGGCCAATACCCAGCCCAGCATCACCTCGGTAGTTATTAAAGCCAACGTGCTGACCAGCGGCAACAAAGGCCCGGAGCTGCCCCAGTAGGTTTGGGCCAAGGCGCGGGCCGGGCGTACATTTCGGGCTCAATCAAACGCAGCTGGGCTACTGTCCCCTGCTTCGCATCTCTCTAACGCGCTTCTTACCCCATCGTTATGTTTCTGGTTCTTTTATTACAGGCTTCGGCCGGTGAGGGCTTTAGCCAGCTGCTGTTCCCCGTTGCCATTGGCCTGGTAGTATACTTTTTCATGATTCGGCCCCAGCAGAAGCGCACGGCCGAAGCCAAGAAGTTCCGCGAGACGCTGGCCAAAGGCTCCCGGGTGGTCACCATCGGCGGCCTGCACGGCCTGGTAGTAGAGCTTACCGAGGATACGGTGGTGATTGAGGTAGACCGCGGCACCAAGCTGCGCTTCGACCGCACGGCCATTGCCCGCGAAGTAGGCAGCAAAGCCAGCACCGCGGCCGACAGCAGCGCAGCCAGCTAACATGGACGGGCCGCTGAGCCGGGCGGGCCGGCTGATGCGTTGGTTTGTGCGGCCCTTTGCGGGGCAGGAGCCCAGCTTTTACCGCGCCGTAACGGCCTGTTTTCTGGCGTCGGGCTTGTTTTGGCAGATGAATGCCTTAAACAAAACCTACACCACGCGGCTCGACTACCCGTTGCGCTGGCACTACGACACCGCGCACTACGTGCCCCTGCGGCCGCTGCCCCAAAGCCTGCCCGTCACCGTTACCGGCCGCGGCTGGCGCCTGCTGCGGGCCAATATGGGCTGGGGCGCCCGCCCGGCCGAGCTGCGTCCGGTGCCCTTGCCGGGCACCCGTTACCTGCCGGCTGCCATGTGGAAGCGCGGCCTGCAGTCGGCCCTGGAAGGCCTGCAGGTAAACGAGTGGGCCGGCGACACCCTGCGGCTGACCTTCGACCGCTACGTGACCCGCGAGCTGCGGCTGGCCCTGAGCCCGGCCTCCCTCGATTCGGCTCCGTTTTATAAAGCCCAGTTTAAGCCGTCTTCCGTCGTGTTTCGGGGGCCGTCTACCCTCGTCGCGCAGCTGCCCGACCCTTACCCGGTTGTTGTTGGCAAAACAGCTGAGGTAGAGGCCGGCACCGAAGTCGAGGTGGCCGTAGCCGCGCCGGCAATGGTGCGCCCTTCCGTGGGCGAGGTGCAGGTGCGGCTGGAGCCGCGCACTGCCCGCCGCCCGCCCCGTTCACCTTCCAAGCGTTAATACCATGCAGCGAATAGGCATTACCGGCGGCATCGGCTCTGGCAAAAGCATTGTGAGCCGCCTGTTTCAGGTGCTGGGGGTGCCCACGTACGACGCCGATACCCGCGCCCGCTGGGTAATGGAGCACGATGCCCTGCTGAAGGAGCAGCTGCGGGAAGCCTTTGGCCACGCTATCTACAACGAGCAAGGGCAGCTAAACCGCCCGCATCTGGCCCAGCTGGTGTTTCCGGCGCCGGAGCGGCTGGCCCGGCTCAACGCCTTGGTGCACCCCCGGGTAGGGCACGATTTTGAGGTCTGGGCCCAGCAGCAGCAGCAGGCGGGCCATGCCTACGTGCTGAAAGAAGCAGCCTTGCTATTTGAGTCGGGCTCGTATCAGCAGCTCGATGCCATTCTCGTGGTAGCGGCTCCGCTGGCTATCCGCCAGGCCCGGGTATTGCGGCGCGACCCCCACCGCAGCGCCGAGGAAGTAAGCGCTATCATGGCCAAGCAGTTAAGCGAGGAGGAGAAACAGCGTCGGGCCGACTACCTGGTCTGGAACGACGATGCGCGCCTTGTTCTGCCCCAGGTGCTGGCCCTGCATGAGCTGTTCCGAACCGGCAAGGCATAAAAAAAAGGCCACCGGACTGGTAGCCTTCTTAAATTACAAGTTCAAGCTTTACAGCTTTCCCGAGTAGTCCTCAAGCGTGTCAATTACCTTCAGCAGCTGGGGTACAGCCAGCGAATAGTAGATTTTGGTGCCTACCTTGCTCGAGCGCAGCACGCCGCGGTCTTTCAGGGTAATGAGGTGCTGGGAAGCAATAGCTTGGGGCAGGTCCAGGGCCTGATAGATATCAGTAACGGAGAGTTGCTGCTCTTTGCCTTTGATTTTGCCCAGCAAATCAACGATGGCCAGACGCTTGGGGTGAGAAAGTACTTTGAGCATGGCCGCAGCGCGGTCCAGCTGCTGCGCCTCTACGCGCGTGTGCAGTGGTTTCATGGAGTAAGTAAAGGGTGGGGGGAAAAAAATAAGTCTTAGATAAGCGCAATACGATATTGCAGCTTGGTAAAGTTCCTTTAGGGGGCGCAAAATAGGTGAAAACATTTCACTTTTGCACTAAAAATTGCTAGAACTCCCCAGAATATTTCCTGTTGAAGTGCAATTTTAATTTGATAATCGAGCTTTGGGCGCCTTGCGTACCTTTGGGGCACAAATAAATTTCTTTGTCCCTCCAGATTCCCACCATGCAAAACCTGCTGAACAAATTCGAACAGAAACGGCCCGAGATAGTATTTGAGTGGCAGGATTCGGAGACGGAAGCAGAAGGCTGGGTGGTGATAAACTCTTTACGCGGCGGGGCGGCCGGTGGCGGCACCCGAATGCGAAAAGGGCTGGACAAGCGGGAGGTAGAAAGCTTGGCCAAAACCATGGAAGTGAAGTTTACCGTGTCTGGGCCCGCTATCGGCGGGGCCAAATCAGGAATCAACTTCGACCCCCAGGACCCCCGGAAGCGTGGGGTATTAGAGCGCTGGTACCGAGCTGTTTTTCCATTGCTGAAAAACTACTACGGGACTGGTGGTGACCTTAACGTAGATGAGATACATGAAGTTATACCAATTACGGAAGAATATGGTTTATGGCATCCTCAGGAAGGGGTAGTGACCGGGCACTACCGTGCTACCGAACCTCAGAAAATTCATAAACTCGGCCAGCTACGTCAGGGCGTAGTGAAAGTTGTGGAGGACGCCAACTTTTCCCCCAGCCTGGCCCGCAAGTACACCGTGGCCGACCTCATCACGGGCTACGGGGTAGCCGAAGCCGTAGGGCATTACTACCGCTTGTGGCTGAATAGCAGCCTGCAAGGCCAGCGGGCTATCATTCAGGGCTGGGGCAATGTAGGGGCGGCAGCGGCCTACTACCTGGCCGGTCAGGGCGTGAAAGTGGTAGGCATTATCGACCGGGCCGGAGGGTTGCTGAGTGAGGAGGGCTTTACGCTGGAAGAAATTCGCCGCTTGCTGCTGGACCGGCAGGGCAACGCCCTCACGGCAGAGAACCTGATTCCCTTTGCGGAAATAAACGAGCGAATCTGGTCGGTGGGGGCCGATATATTTATTCCTGCCGCCGCATCCCGGCTGGTTACCCGCGCCCAGGTAGAGCAGCTGCTCGCCGGTGGCCTGAAGGTTATCAGCTGCGGGGCCAATGTGCCTTTTGCCGACCCGGAAATCTTCTTTGGCCCCACGGGCGTGTTTGCCGACTCGCAAACCGGCGTGGTGCCGGATTTTATTGCCAACTGCGGCATGGCCCGGGTGTTTGCCTACCTGATGGAAACCGGCGCTGAAATCACCGACCAGGCCATTTTTGCCGACACCTCCCGCATTATCGGCGCGGCCCTGGAGCGAACACACCGGCAGCATCCCTCCCTTACCGGGGTTGCGCAGCACGCCTTCGAGCTGGCCCTGCGGGAGCTGGTGTAAGGTAATTTGCTGATGTGCTGATGTGCTGATGTGCTGATGTGCTGATGTGTAAATGGGGGTAAGGAGACGTGTTGTTGCGAGGTGGAGCCGAAGCAATGACAGACGTTGTAGCTCCTCATCACCAGCAGCACATCAGCACATCAATAAATCATTTCATCACCAAATTTCCTTTGTTCGGTAACAATTCGGTAACTTGCGCGCCCTATTTTTGGTCGTTCCGGGTGCGGGGCGACTTTGTTTTTTGTAAAACCCTGCTATGTCTAAACTGAACAAAACCAGTAAAACCAAGCTCGCCGATGAGGTGCTGAACGCCGGTAGCGGCCAAACCATTAAGCAACCCAATGTCAATGACGACAAGCTGACCACCATCACAGAGATGCGTCAGCAAGCTGGGCAGGGCGAGATGATGCCCGATGAAGAGCAGCGCCTGCGCCGGGCCTTTGTCGACAAAGACTGGAACGAGATTAAAATCGCCGACAGCTGGCAGATTTTCAAGGTGATGGCCGAATTCGTGGAGGGCTTCGAGAAAATGTCGAAGATTGGCCCTTGCGTGAGCATTTTCGGCTCGGCCCGTACCAAGCCCGACAATCCCTACTACAAGCTGGCGGAGGAAATTGCTTCCAAGCTGGTGCGTCACGGCTACGGCGTAATCACGGGCGGCGGCCCCGGCATCATGGAAGCCGGCAACAAGGGCGCCCGCGCCGAGGGCGGGAAGTCGGTGGGCCTCAACATTGAGCTGCCCTTCGAGCAAACCCACAACATCTACATCGACCAGGACAAGTGCATCGACTTCGACTACTTCTTCGTGCGCAAGGTGATGTTTGTGAAGTATGCCCAGGCCTTTGTGGGCATGCCCGGCGGCTTCGGCACCCTCGACGAGCTGTTTGAGGCCATGACGCTGATTCAAACCAAGAAAATCGGCCGCTTCCCCATCGTGCTGGTGGGCTCGGCGTACTGGAAAGGCTTGTTCCAGTGGATTGAAGACATCATGCTGACCGAGGAAAGCAACATTTCGCCCGAGGATATGAACCTGGTGCAGATTGTGGATACTGCCTCGGAAGCCGTCAAAATTATCGACGACTTCTACCACAAGTACCTGCTCTCGCCCAACTTCTAAGCGAGTTGCCGGTAGTAAATACAACCGAAAGCCGGACCTTTGGGTCCGGCTTTTTTGTGCTTTTATACTTTGCTGCCCGTGGACACCGCACCTGCTTCCATTGAATTTGACTATGCCATTGTTGGCGGCGGCGCGGCCGGGCTCAGCCTGGCGTATCACCTGGCCTGTGAGCCCCGCCTGGCCGATAAGAAGGTACTGCTGCTCGAGCCCGAGGCCAAGAGCCAAAACGACCGCACCTGGTCGTTCTGGACCGACCAGCCCAGTCTCTTTGATGGCATTATTACGCAGGAATGGCGGCAGCTCGCCTTCCGCAGCCCAGGCTTCGAGCGCGTGTTCGACCTGGGCCGCTACCGCTACAAAACCATTAAAGCGCTGGATTACTATCGGTTCATCCACCAGGCACTGCAGGGCAATTCGCAGTTCACGCAGCTTAAAGCCAGCGTGCAGCAGCTGGAACACAGCGACGAGGCCGTGCTGGTACACAGCAGCGCCGGGCAGTTCAGGGCGCGGTGGGCGTTCGACAGCCGGCCCCCGTCCATCCGGCCCCAGCCCGGTAAATACCGCTACCAGGTGCAGCACTTCGTGGGCTGGGAAGTGGAAACCGAAGTGGATGCCTTCGACCCGGAAGTGGTAGAGTTCATGGACTTTCGGGGCGAGCAGGGCCAGGAGGCGCGCTTTATGTACGTGCTGCCGTTCGGCCCGCGGCGGGCCCTGGTGGAGTACACGCTGTTTTCGGGCACACCCCTGCCCAAGCCCGAATACGAGCAGGCCATTCGCCAGTATTTAGCCGAGCGGCTGGGCGGGGCCGGCTACCGGGTAGTGGAGGAGGAAGTAGGCGCCATTCCCATGACGGACCATCCGCTGCCGGCACGGGACGGGTTGCGCATCATTAACCTGGGCACCCGGGGCGGGCGGGTCAAGCCCAGCACGGGCTATGCTTTCAAGCGCATTCAGGCACAGTCGGCGCGGCTGGTAGGGGCCCTGGCGAGTACCGGCCGGCCACCCGACGAGGTGACCGGCGACAAGTGGCAGTTCCGGCTATTCGACACCCTGCTCCTCGACATCATGCAGCGGCAGGGCGAAAGCACCCGCGACATCTTCCGCCAGCTGTTCGAGCGCAACCCCTTGCAGCGCATCTTCCGCTTTCTGGACGAGCAGACGTCCTGGGTCGACAGTTTTCGCATCATGAACTCCGTTTCGCCGGGGCCGTTCATGCGTTCCATCGCGCACGTGCTGCGCGGGCAGCCGGGGCAGCGGAAGGCGTAAGTGCTGGTTTAACTACAAGGGCTGTCAACTATCAGCCAAACGCTGATTCAGGGGGGCAACGCACAGCTTAAACCGACAGAGGCGGCGCTTCCAGTACCTGACGCGCTTCCAGTACCGAAGCAGGCGTCAATGGCTTCAGCGCAGGCTTGGGCTCCGATAAGTTGAGCAGGTAGCCCTGCAGGGCCGGCAGATTGTCGAGGTCGTGGGTGCTGCACAGCACGGTCTGGCCCTGCCTCGTCCAGCGTTGGATAAGGTCGAACACCTGGCGGCGGTAGTACACATCGAGCTGCTGGGTGGGCTCGTCGAGCACATACACCGGGGCCTGCTGCAGGCTGAGCTGGGCCAGCCATACCAGCTGCTGCTCGCCGCCCGAAAGCTGGGTAAAGTCGCGCCCGCTTAAATGGGCCATGCCTACCTGCTGCAGGGCCGCATCGGCCAGGGCGTAGTCGGTAGGGCAGTAGGCACTTAGCAGCCCATGGTGGCGGTAGCGGCCCATCACCACCAGCTCACGCACGGCAATGGAGAAGTCGATGCTGCCACGCTGGGGCAGGTAGCCCAGGCAGGATGCCAGCTTTGCGCGGCTCAGGGCGCGTATTTCCTGTCCCAGCAGGCAGATGCTGCCTGCGTAGGGCAGCTGCCCCGTGAGGGACCGAAAAAAGGTGGTTTTGCCGCTGCCGTTGTGGCCCACTACGGCCACGAATGCGCCAGCCGGAACGCACAAAAAAAGGTTGCGGACCAGCGCCTTGTTGGCGTAGCCCACAACCAGGTTTTCAATGAGCAATGAGCAGTTATCAATTATCAATATGCAGAAGCCTATTATGGATGGCAAGGGCCCGCTGAGCAACTGCTCATTGATAATTGTTAACTGACCCTAGTACTCGTCCTCGTTGAACATGAAGTCTTCCTTGGTCGGGTAGTCCGGCCATACTTCTTCGATGTTCTCGTAAGGCTGGCCATCGTCTTCCAGGGCCTGCAGGTTCTCGACTACCTCCATGGGGGCACCCGAGCGGATGGAAAAGTCAATCAGTTCGTCTTTGGTGGCAGGCCAGGGCGCATCTTCCAGGTAGGAAGCAAGTTCGAGAGTCCAGTACATAGTGGGGTAGGGTAAAAAAAGGTTGGCGAAGGTAAGCGTTTCACGTTAGAATCCAACCGGGTATTTTGTTGAAAGCGACAACGTAAAACTCCGGCGAAAGTTAGCTTGCTGCCTGTGCTTGCTCGGTGAAGATACCAATTAAGTCATTTTTGGTTCGAATCTTTCGTTCAAACGAGCGAATCTTGGTTTGCAGCATCTGCCGGAAGGCTTCGTTGGCGGGCGTAGCACTCAGCTTGTCGAGGTTGTCTTTGAGGGTTTCCAGCTCCTGGTGGTCGCCTTTGAGCAGCTCGCGCAGGGTACTGGCCCGGAACCGGGCTTTCTCAGCCGGGGTCTTGCCGTCGGACTCGCCCACGGGACGCTTGCGCAGGTAATACTCCAGGGCACTGAGCTCGAATATCTTGTCGCAGGCTACCATGAAGCGGTGCCAGATGCGGTCCGACTCTTCGCCGCGCACCGTGCCCACCTGCTTCCACTCGGCCTGCAGGGCCTTGGCCTGGTGAATGGCCTCCTGGGGCGGCACGCTCATCAGGGCTTCGGCCCGCTCGGCCAGGGCCCGCTTGCGGGCCAGCAGCACGTCGGGGGTGGCCGGGCCGGTGCTGGCGGCGCTGGCCTGCTGGCTTTGGATGTGCACCTTCAGGCGCTCGAAGAAATGGTTGTTAGCAGCCCGGAAGCGCGTCCACAGCTCCGAGGCCTGCTTTTTGGGCAGGTTGCCATTAACGTCGCGCCAGGCCTGCTGCAGCTGCTTGAGCTGGCGCGAGGCCTGCTCGAACTGGTCGGAGTTTTTTAGCTTCTCGGCCTGCGCAATCAGTTCCCGGTAGCGGGACTGGGCGCGGTTCACCATGGCCTTTTTATCGGCCTGGAAGGCCTTGCGGCGGTCGAAGAATACCTGAATGGCGGCCTGGAAGCGGGCTTCCAGCTCGTCGGTCAGGTGCTTTTCGACGGGGCCGGTCTTCAGCCAGCCCTGGCGCAGGTCTTTCACCTTTTCGCTGGCCGATACCCATTCCACTGTGTCGCGCAGGGCCTCGGCTTCCTGGATGAAGCCGATTTTAGCCGCCAGGTTTTTCTCGCGGTTGCGCACCACAGTCACGGCAATGGATTCTTCGGCCTCGGTGAGGCGGCGGTGCAGGCTGCTAAAGTCGCCCAGCCCGTCGTAGCTGAGTAGCAACTCTTTCAGGTGCAGGGCTTTCATCAGGAAGGAGCCTTTGTTGTCGCTGGCTTCCATCTTCTCCAACAGGTCGTCCACTTTGGCCCGGAGGGCTTCGTAGCGTTGGACAAAGTAGCGGAGAGCGGCTTCTTCCGACTCTTTCACCACACCCACCTGGCGGGCGGGCTGGTCCAGCACTGGCCGCAGCCATACGCCCTCATTTTCTACGTAGCCGTAGCGGCGGGCTTCGGCCAGCAAGTGGTCGGTTGGTTCCATAAAATCAAACTCGTGTGTAGAAGTGCAGAAAAGTGTAGTTGCTGCCGGAGTGTGGAGGAGGAAGGAACTACAAGTTTACGGGAAAAAGTAATGAAGTAATGTGGCAATGGGGTAATGAAGCAGGAAAAAGAACGGTAAGCCAGCACGGATAGGTGACTAGTGGATTGTTGAACAGGGTGTGGTTCCCAAAGCAACCTTGCCGTTCTTTGTGGTCTGACATTCCTGAGCCAGCAGAGTAAAGCAATTCCGCTCTCGCTGGCCGCATCACTTCATCACCTAGTACTATCCTCATCACCAGCCCATGAGCGACCAGACCATCATCTTCAGCATGGCCGGGGTAAGCAAGATTTACCCACCGCAGAAGCAAGTTCTAAAAAACATTTACCTGTCCTTCTTCTACGGCGCCAAAATCGGGGTGTTGGGTTTGAACGGCTCGGGGAAGTCCAGCCTGCTGAAAATCATCGCTGGCGTCGACAAGCAGTTTCAGGGCGAAGTGGTGTGGTCGCCGGGCTACACCGTAGGCTACCTGGAGCAGGAGCCCCAGCTTGACCCGACTAAAACGGTACGTGACATTGTGGAGGAAGGCGTGGCCGAAACCGTGGCCCTGCTCAAAGAGTTCGACGAAATCAACGAGGCCTTTGGCGCCGAAGATGCCGACTTTGACAAGCTGCTCGACCGCCAGGGCAAGGTGCAGGAGCGCCTCGACCAGCTCGACGCCTGGAACCTGGACTCCAAGCTGGAGCGGGCCATGGATGCCCTGCGCACGCCGCCCCAGGAAGCCGTGGTGGGCAACCTCTCCGGTGGGGAGAAGCGCCGCGTGGCCCTGTGCCGCCTGCTGCTGCAGGAGCCCGACGTGCTGCTACTCGACGAACCTACCAACCACCTCGACGCCGAGAGCGTGCTCTGGCTGGAACAGCACCTGCAGCAGTACAAGGGCACGGTCATCGCCGTCACCCACGACCGTTACTTCCTCGACAACGTGGCCGGCTGGATTCTGGAGCTCGACCGCGGCTCGGGCATTCCCTGGAAAGGGAACTACTCGAGCTGGCTGGACCAGAAGACTACCCGCATGGCCCAGGAAGAAAACACCGAGAGCAAGCGCATGAAAACCCTGCAGCGCGAGCTGGAGTGGGTACGCATGTCGCCCAAAGCCCGCCAGAGCAAGGGCAAGGCCCGCCTCGCCAACTACGACAAGCTGGCCAGCGAGGAAGCCAAAGACAAGGAGCAGAAGCTGGAGCTCTTCATCCCCGACGGCCCCCGCCTGGGTGCCCAGGTAATTGAAGCTGAGGGGCTGACCAAGGCCTTCGGCGACAAGCTGCTGTTCGAGAACCTGAGCTTTTCGCTGCCCCAGGGCGGTATTGTGGGCATCATCGGCCCCAACGGCGCGGGCAAAACCACGCTGTTCCGCCTCATCACCGGGCAGCTGCAGCCGGATGCGGGCACCTTCGTGGTAGGACCCACGGTGCAAACCGCCTACATCGACCAGCAGCACGACGTGCTGGACCCTGGCAAGACGGTGTTCGACACCATTGCCGGCGGCACCGAAACCATGCTGCTGGCCGGCCGCCCCGTCAACTCCCGCGCCTACGTGAGCAAGTTCAACTTCGGCGGCGGCGACCAGGAAAAGAAGGTAGCCATGCTCTCCGGCGGTGAGAAGAACCGCGTGCACCTGGCCATGACGCTCAAGCAGGGCGCCAACCTGCTGCTGCTCGACGAGCCCACCAACGACCTCGACGTAAACGCCATCCGCGCCCTGGAAGACGCCCTGGAAAACTTCGCCGGCTGCGCCGTCATCATCAGCCACGACCGGTGGTTCCTAGACCGGCTCGCCACTCACATTCTTGCTTTCGAGGGCGACTCGGAGGTGGTGTGGTTTGAAGGGAATTTTACGGATTATGAGGAAGCCAAGCGCAAGCGTTTGGGGGATGTGGAGCCGAAGCGGGTGCGGTATAAGAAGCTGGGGTAATACTCTGCATTTAATCGAAAGAGCCCGCTGTGTCTACAGCGGGCTCTTTCGATTAAATGCAGTTCTACAACCGTCGGGCGGAATTAATAATGTTCTATATGTCAGCGTTTTAAAAGTTGTCGCTGATTAAATAGCTTTCTTAGCGCAGCATAAAGTTTTTAGCCAGTGTGGCGCGTATGGTGGTTATGGTGAAATCGTCATTAGGCACAAACTTTCGCACATTATCATCTTTGAAGACAAAGCCCAAGTCAAAAAGGAAACTGATTCTACTTTCTTTGCTCACGTTTAGAATGGCACGGATACCCCCGTTGCCAAAGAAGTATAAATCTTTGGGCCGCGTGGATGTGTAGTAATCGGTGATTTGGTTGCGGTTAGTCAGGAACGTTAGGCTGTTTACGCCACCGTATAGCAACAACACATCGGGTATGAGGTACCATTCAAGGCCAGCGCGCGCGGTGGTTACACCAGTGGTGAAGCTGTGCAGGCTATCAGGAGTCATCAGCTTATCGAGGTATGCGATGCCGAGGGTTACCCCCATTACAGGCCGCTTCCGCTCGGCGTATTTCAGGGAAATCAGCGCATCGGCGCTGAAGCCAAACGTGCTGGCATCGGAAATGAACAGACGCTCAGTGCCCCGCTTGCTAGTTACGCCGTTTGCATTGTCAGTGCCCCCAAGCGCGGTGAAAAGCTTGAGGGAATACATGTTGGGGCTGTTAATGTCGCCGCCACGGTGACTGCCGATGAGCGATACAGCCGGAATAAATAAACTGGAGCCTTTAATGCTAGTCAGGGCCGGCAGAGCTGTCAGGTTATTTTCGTTGGCAATCTTCTTATCTTGCTCAGCCTTAAATTCTCCTTTCCACTTGTCAACCTTCTGGTTGTAGGCTTCAAGGCCTGCCCTGACCGTGTCAACCTTGGCCGTTAAGTCGGTAGTAGCCTGCTGTACCGTGGTGAGCTGGTGGTTGTATGCCTTCCGTGCCGCAGTAGTGGTATCCGTCGGACTAAGCTTGTACGCGGCTAGGTTTCCCCCTGCCTTTTGGAAGGTGGCGTAGCTGGCGTTGGCGTTCTTTAGCTTTTGTTCCAATGTGGTCAGTTCCCGGTCGAATGCTCTATAAGCTTTGTTAGAACTATACATAGCTTCTATATCTACGAGTTCAGGCATCTTATCCCAGTATTCGGTTTGATATTGACGCAGCTTTTTAATGTTTTCTGCGTGCGAGTCAAGAGCTTGTCGCTGCAGCACCATATTCTTGCTTACATCAATGCGCAGCTTGCTCAATTGCTCCTCATAGAGTGCGTGAAGCCGGGCCAAGAGCTTAGAATGCACTTCATCTTGCACCAGCCGGGATGCCAGTTCTTCCTTTTGCTTGCGGGTATAGTCTTCCAGCAACTTTTTATTGGCCGCTTCTAACTCATTAATTCTGGCTTGAAGGGCTTTCTGCTCTGGGCTGTCCTTAGCGGCTGCGTTACGGGCGGTGGCGGCCGCCAGATACTCCGTCCGATTCAGCTGAATTTGACCGATAATGAGTGGAAGCTGCGTGGAGCGAGTTAGAGCCGTTGTATCGGCCCGGATGAGATTGTAGTTCTGCTCTACCTGTGCACTGTTGTCAATCACACTAACCCGGGGCGGAGAAAGGGTGCTTTTGTTAGCAGTCCCTTTTTCGGCTTGCGTGATGGAAAAAAGCTCTAACCCTTGTGCTTGGGCTGTGATGTTGAAGAGGACGCTGCCGGCCAGCAGTCCAATCTTTTTTGCAAGGGAGTTTTGGTAGCGCATTAGGTGAAGGAATAAATAATGAAAGGAAGAAAAAGACTAGCGCCAAACACAATCTCTTATTTCCGTATGTATGGCTTAGGGCAAAGCTCCGCTATTGCCCCACCACCCCGCATCGGCAATTCTACCTAATCTCAGACCTGCTTTAACCTATTTTTTAACCCAGCTCCAGCCACCCTCGCTTCACCGCGTGCAGCACCAGGCCCACGGAGGAGCGGGTGCCGGTTTTCTGCAGCAGGGTGCGGCGGTGGGCATCCACGGTGCGCACGCTGATGAAGAGCTGGGCCGCGATTTCAGAGGTGGAGTAGTCCTGCCCTACCAGCTGCAGGATTTCCAGCTCACGCGAGCTGAGACTACTGGACGAGCCAGACGGCTGCACCGGGTTGCATTGGAACTGGACACAGGAGGAGGAGGCCAGCAGCTGCTCTACTGCTGCCACTACTTCCTCAGGCGTAGCCTGCTTAGCTAGCAAAGCGCCAGCACCCATGTCCACAAGGTGGCGGCGCAGGGAGAGGGGCAGCCGGCGGCCGCCCAGCACCAGCAGGCGCTGCCGGGGCTGGGCCTGGCGCACCTGTTCCACCAAGGTGGAAAGGGGCGGGCCCGGCAGGTTGGCATCGAGAATGAGCAGGGACGGGGCCTCGCGCCGCAGGCGGGCCGGCAGGGTGTAGGCATCGGCGGTGGCGCTGAGGAACAGGTTGGGGCGCAGCTCCTGGAGCGTGGCAAGCAGGCCGTGGCGCTGCAGGGTGGGGGCGGCGGCCACCAGTATCCTTGGGGTAGCAAGGTTCATGGAAACGACAGAAAAAGGCGCACAAAATGAGCGGCCTCATTTGCTGACGTGGGGGGGCTGTCGCAAGCGGGGACCTGAGTGGGAAAGGAAGGCCCAAAGTAGTACGTCTACTCGGGTAACCAAGCTTTTAGTAGAAAATAATCAAAAAAAATAGAGGGGTAATACCGCTCACACTGGCTTGCCGGTGTAAGAAAGCTGGTAGAGACCAATAGGACGGAGGTCAACAAAAAAAGCCGCCTCCCTGCTACAGGAGGCGGCTTCTGAGTCGGTAATGGAACTGCTTAGTTGCGGCGGCTGCCGCTCATGAAGATGGATACGTAGTAGAGCAGCGTAGCCAGCGAGCTGATGGCTGCTACCACGTAGGTCATGGCGGCCCACCACAGGGCGTCTTTGGCCATGCCGTGCTCCTGGGTGGTTACGATGCCGCGCTTGTCCATCCAGGCCAGGGCCCGGCGGGAGGCGTCGAACTCAACCGGCAGGGTGACGAAGGCAAACAGCGTGGTAAGGGAGAACAGCGCGATGCCGATGCCCAGTGGAATAACCGAGCGGTTAATCAGGAGCACGCCGGCAAGCAGAAGCCAGGGCATCCAGGTAGATACCGCGCTTAGGGCCGGCACCATGGTCGAGCGGAACTGCAGCATGGAATAGGCCGTGGCGTGCTGCACGGCGTGCCCGCACTCGTGCGCGGCCACCGCGGCGGCAGCGGCACTGCGCTCGGCATACACGCTTTCGCTCAGGTTAACGGTTCTGTCGGTGGGGTTGTAATGGTCGGTGAGCTGCCCCTCGGTGCTGATGATGCGTACATCGGTAATGCCGTGGTCGGCCAGCATGAGCTCGGCTACCTGGGCGCCCGAGAGACCTGATTGCAGCCCTACCTGGGAGTACTCACGGAACTTGCTTTTCAAGCGCCACTGAATGCCCCAGCTCACGAGCATGGTTAGAATGATGAGAAGGTACATGGCAATGAGAATTAAGAGTTAAGAATTATGAGTTAGAAATTAAGCCTGGAGGCACCGGGATGCTCTTCCATAACTCATGATTCATAACTCATAATTTTTTTGACAATGGCCGAGGTACTATACCCCGGCACCAGCGGTACGGTGAGCACCTGACCGCCGTTACCTAACACCAGCTCGTGCCCCACAATTCCGCTGATGGCGTAGTCGTCGCCTTTCACCAGAATATCGGGCTGCACCAGCTGAATCAGCTCCAGCGGGGTGGGCTCCCCGAACAAGACCACGGCATCGACAAACGAAAGGGATGCCAGAATACGGCTGCGTGACATTTCGTCCTGAATAGGCCGCCCCGGCTTCAGGCAGCTGACAGAAGCATCGGTATTGAGGCCCACCACCATTCGGTCGCCCAAGTGCCGGGCCTTTTCCAGGTAATCGACGTGGCCCAGGTGCAGCAGGTCGAAGCAGCCGTTGGTAAATACCACCCGCTGGCCCTGGGCGCGCCAGTCGGCCAGCACTGCGGGCAGCTGCTCCCAGCTCAGAATTTTATCTTGGGTCCACATGGGAGTCAGTTAGCAGTTAACAATTAACAGTTTGTAATGAGTAGCTAACAGTTGGCAATGCGTGATTTGTAATCTTCAATTAGCGCTGGGGTATAAACAGCGTCGTACGAATAAAGGGAGGAAAACGAGCAACAGTTAACCACTTGTTGTTAACTGATAACTATTAACTAATAACTGTTAACTGTTTCCTCCCGGCTGTCATCATGCTGATGACGAAGCTGATGCCGCCCAGCAGCACGACCAGCAGCGTTTGGGCGCCGTGCACCACCAGGGCATAGGCAATGCCGGCTTCCAGGCTGATGCCGTAGGCCAGCAGCACGCTTTGCACCAGGATGTGGAAGGTGCCAATACCGCCCGACACCGGGGCCGCCATGCCAAAAGCCCCAAAGGTGAGCACGGCCAGGCCGGCCCGCATGTCGAGGTTGTAGGTTTCCGGAAAGCAGAAGAAGGCCAGGTAGTCCATTAGATAATACACCAGCCAGGTGAAGAAGGTATGCAGCAGAAACACCATCTTGCGCTCCATCTTCAGTACGCTGAACACTCCCGCCAGCAGGCCTTTCACGAAGGTGACCACGCGGGCAAACAGCGCATTCTGACGCAGGCGCTCCAGGTTGCGCAGCAGTACGAAGAAGGTGCCCAGCATCAGCACTACGGCAATGCCGGCGGCAATAAGCAAGGGGGTACGGTTGCGGGCCATGGCGTCGTAGTTGCCGCCCATGAGCTTGTCGGTTACCAAGGTCCAGAACCGGTTGAAGTCGAGAACAAGTATGGTACTTAGCAGGCCCAGCAGCACCAGCACGTCGATAACCCGCTCGGTAACGACTGTGCCCAGCGACACATCCACGGGCACCTTGCTGGTGCGCCACAGTACCGAGCAGCGGATGACTTCGCCCATGCGCGGCAGCACGATGTTGGCCAGGTAGCCCACCATCATGGCGTGGTACACATCCCAGTACTTTACCGGGTTGCGGGTAGCCGTGAGCTGCATCTGCCAGCGGTAGGCGCGGCTGAGGTAGCCCAGCACCGAGAGCAGCATGGTCAGACCCAGCCAGAGGTAGTTGGCCGTAGCGATGTAATGGCCAATGCGGGAGAGGTCCTGCCCACGCAGGGCGTAGGCCATCAGTGCCCCCGACAAGGCCAGCAGCAGCGCGTATTTAAGGACGGTAAGAAGGTTTTTCAAAGGCTATTGGCTGATGGCTGCCGGCTGATGGCTATCGGCTGATGGCTATAGGCTGACAACCTTTTTAAGCCATACGCCAATAGCCATCAGCCGATAGCCAAATGATTTATACCCGGTTGTGCTCGTTGGGGAAGATAACCGTAGGCTGGTGAGCGCGGGCCTCCGCAAAGTCGACCAAGCCGTAGGAGATGATGATGACAATGTCGCCTACCGCCACTTTGCGGGCAGCCGGTCCGTTCAGGCACACCATGCCCGTGCCCCGCTCCCCGCGGATGGCATAGGTTTCGAGGCGCTCGCCGTTGTTGACGTTGACCACCGTTACCTTCTCGTTCTCCACCATATTGGCGGCGTCCAGCAGGTCTTCGTCGATGGTGATGCTGCCCACATAGTGCAGCTCGGCCTGCGTAACGCGGGCACGGTGGATTTTGGATTTAAGTACCTCAATGTGCATAGCTGGCACAAAGGTACGGTAGGTGGTTTTTTAATGTGCTGATTGTTGATGTGCTGATTTTTTGGTGTGCTGATGTGCTGATGTGCTAATGCGGTAACAGGAATGCAGAAGCCGCGACAAGCCCGGCGCAAGAGAAGGGCAGCGTAGCTACTCGTTATACCAGGTATCTGGTTCACCTGGGACATCATACCCAGGTGCTAGGCGCCGCTAACTCTGCGGTACCAGCCATGGGTTGCTCAACTCTGCCTCACCAGTACATTAATACTCAGCACATCAACAATCAGCTCATTACAGCTCCACCACCACGTTGTCGATAAGGCGAACGGCCCCCAGGTGGGTGGCCAGGCAAAGAACTACGGCCCGGCCCGGCGTGTATCCGGCCAGGGGCTGCAGGGTATGGGCATCGGCCACGGCGAAGTACTCGGTGTTAAAAAGCGGCTGCTGCTGCAGCTCAGCCAGGGCCTGGGCTTCCACCTGAGCGGGGAGCATGCCCTGCCGTATCCGCCGGGCTGCCGCCTGCAGCACCTGGTACAGCTGTGGCGCAATGGCCCGCTCCTCGGGCGTGAGGCGGCGATTGCGCGACGACATGGCCAGGCCGTCGGCTTCCCGAATGGTGGGGTAGGCCACAATTTCCAGGTCGAAGGACAGGTCGGCCACCAGCTGCCGCACAATCGCCACCTGCTGCCAGTCTTTCTGCCCGAAGTAGGCCCGGTGGGGGCGGGAAAGGTGAAACAGCTTGCTTACCACGGTGGCCACGCCATTGAAGTGGCCGGGGCGGTGGGCGCCTTCCATCACCTGCTCCAAGGCCCCAAAATCAAATTTGAGCACCGTAGGCTGAGGATATATTTCCTCTACCGCTGGCAGAAACAGGGCCGTGCAGCCTGCTGCCGCCAGCAGCCCGGCGTCGGCCTCGGGCAGGCGGGGGTAGAGGCGGAAGTCGTCGGCGTTGTTGAACTGCGTGGGGTTTACGAAGATGGTAGCCACTACAGTGTCACAGCTTTCGCGGGCGGCACGCACCAGCTGCAAGTGGCCCTCGTGCAGGGCCCCCATGGTGGGAACCAGGCCCAGGCGCTGGCCGTTGCAGCGAATATTTTCGGTATAGGCTTGCAACCCAGCCGCAGAAGTAAGAATCTCCATAGAAGAAGAAGGCAATTGGAACGTGTTCCAAAGTAGGTTTTGTTGAACTTTCGCCCAAAATTGTTTAATTTTGTGCACCCATAGCTTGGCCTTACTTCATTTTTCAATAAAACCTTATGTCGAAGTTGCGAATCCTTTACGCGGCCACTGAAATAGACCCCTTCCTCCAGACCACTAAAGTGGCGGAGCTGCTGCGCAGGCTGCCGGCCGGCATGCAGGAGATGGGCTGCGAAATCCGGATTTTTGTGCCGCGGTTCGGCATCATCAACGAGCGCAAGAACCGATTACACGAAGTCGTGCGCCTGTCGGGCATCAACATTGCCGTAGGTGATGACGAGAAGCCGCTGGTGATTAAAGTGGCATCGATTCCGACGGCAAAGCTACAAGTCTATTTTATCGATAACGAGGATTATTTCCACCGCAAGTCGGCCCTGGTTGATAAAAACGACAAGTTCTACTCCGACAACGACGAGCGCGCCATCTTCTTCTGCAAGGGCGTGCTGGAAACGGTGAAGAAGCTGGGCTGGTCGCCCAACATCGTGCACTGCAGCGACTGGATGACGGGTTTGATTCCGCTCTACCTGAAAACGACTTATAAAAAGGACCCGGTGTTCAAGGACGCCAAGTCGGTGTTCTCGATTTACAACAACGAGTTTACCGACAAATTTGAAGGCAACATCCTGGAGAAGGCCAAGATGCTCGACATCGACGACCAGATGCTGAACTCGCTGAAGTCGGCCGACTTCAGCGGCTTTGTGCGCATGGGCATGGAGTATGCCGACACCGTGGTGCGCTCCGACGAGGACTTCAGCGAAAACATGAACGGCCTGTTCCAGGAGTACTCGCAAAACAAGCGCCTCAGCCAGGTGGCGACCGACGAAAACCTGCACTCTTCCTACCTAGCGCTCTACAATGAATTGGCTAACTAGCCGTATTGCTCCTGCCGCCCTGCTTGCCACGCTCGCGCTGGCTGCCTGCGACAAAGGCACCGACCTGAACGTGGACCTGCCCGACACCACCGCCATCAGCACCAGCTACATGGCGGTGCAGCTGGGGACGGGTGCCGGCACCGTGCAGCTTAAGCCGGTGGAAACGCTCAAAACCGACCGCTACCTGATAGGCAGGCTGACTGAAAACGTATCGGGCACTACCACGGCCGCTACGTACTTCAATCCGCAGCTTACGATGCGCGCCGACTCGCTGCCCTCAAAGTTTGACCGGCCGGTGCTGGACTCGGTGGTGCTGATTATGGACTACGAGCGGGTGTATGGCAGCGCCACTACGCCGGCTCGGTTCGACATCTATAATCTGACCGCTAAGCTTGATGAGCGGGAAGTATACAACAGCGAATCGGTGGTGGGAGTGAATGCTGCCCCGCTGGCTCAGAACCTGGTTGGCCGGCTCGACCGCACCCGCCAGGTTGCCAGCAACGGCTCGGATACCAATCCGTCGGTAATGGTTACCGTTCCAGACCAAACCTTCCGGCTGTTACTGCAGCGGAGCGCCAGTCCAATGGTAACTTCGATGTTCTTCAACAACCTCTTTAACGCCATGAATGGGTCGGCGGTGTTCAACCAGGCGGCCCTGGAACAGCAGCTGAAGGGCCTGGCTATTATGCCCAACCCCACTTACAGCAGCGGCATTCTCAGCTTTAGCCGCGGGTCGGTGCCGCGCATTGAGGTGTATTTCCATGAAACCGATAAACCGCGTAAGTGGCGGGCCTATCCCATTGCCTTTGGCCCGGTGTACAGCGCCCAGGGCGGTAGCGTAGCCCGCGACCCGCGCTACTTCACCCGCATTACCAGCACGCTCACCGATGGAACCGAGCTGCGGGCGCTCACGTCGGTTGCCCCGCCGGCCCCGGCCACCGTGGTGCCGGCCGGCGCTACCAGCGGGAAAACATATCTGCAGGAAGGCGTAGGCCTGGGCACCATTATCAACCTCAACCGCCCTGAGCTGCGGACGCTCCGCAACCTCAAAGGCCTGGCCATTAACCGGGCCGAGCTGCGTGTGCCGCTAAAGCCTTATACGAATGCGCTGTTTTCGCTGCCGGGGGGCATTTATGCCCTGGAGGCCGATGCCAACAACCGGGTGATGCAGCGCGTGGTAAACTTTGAGGAAATAGACCGGGCCGTGCAGGTTGACGGCGCTAACCCCCGGGGGGTGAACAGCGAAGCTTACTCCGGGCCAGCCATAAACTCTGGAACGGCCACGCCGTACTACAGCCTGGTTGTTACCAACTACCTGCAGGCTTATCTGAACAATAACCTTGACGGTGAGCTACCTAACTCGCTAATTCTGGTGCCTAACATCCGCCGCTCCTTTGTTCGGGAGCCCACCCTGGGCCTGAACCGGGCAGTAGTGGATGCCGAAAACATTACGCTCTACATCTATTATTCGCAGCAGTAGCTTTGCGGCCTCTTCCCGGCGGCCGTCCCACCCGGGTCGGCCGCTTTTTTTTCGTTTTCATTTCTGCTTTAACTTCTTCCTGCCATGTGCGGTATTGTTGCTTACATCGGCCATCGTGAGGCCAGCCCCATTATTATTAAAGGCCTGCATCGCCTGGAGTACCGCGGTTACGACTCGGCAGGTATCGCCTTGCTGAACGGCGAGCTCAACGTTTATAAAAAGAAAGGTAAAGTCAGTGAGCTGGAAGCTTTCCTGACCGACAAGAACGTACATGCCAAAGTAGGCATGGGCCATACCCGCTGGGCCACCCACGGCGAGCCCAACGACGTGAATGCCCACCCGCACTATTCCACCTCGGAGCGGATTGCCATCATCCACAACGGCATCATTGAAAACTACGCTGCTCTGAAAACCCACCTCATGCAGCAGGGGCACGAGTTTCATTCCGATACCGACACGGAGGTATTCGTCAACCTGATTGAGGAAATCCAGAAGCAGAACGTCTGTACCCTGGAAGAGGCCGTGCGCCTGGCTCTGCACGAAGTAGTGGGCGCCTATGCCATTGTGGTGCTCAGCAAGGACGCTCCCAACCAGCTGATTGCAGCCCGCAAAGGCTCGCCCATGGTTATTGGCATCGGCGAGGGCGAGTTCTTCGTGGCTTCCGACGCGACGCCCATCATTGAGTACACCAACGAGGTGGTGTACGTAAACGACTACGAAATCGCGGTTATCCGCGACGGCAAGCTCGACATCCGCACCAAGGAAGACGTGCCGCAGACGCCCTACATCCAGAAGCTGGAGATGGAGCTCGACAGCATCGAAAAAGGTGGCTACGAGCATTTCATGCTGAAAGAGATTTTCGAGCAGCCGCGCTCCATTATGGATTCCATGCGCGGCCGCCTGGAGCTGGAGTCGGGCCACCTCAACATGGGCGGCATCCGGGCTTACGAGCAGAAGTTTGTGAATGCCCAGCGCATCATTGTGGTGGCCTGCGGCACCAGCTGGCACGCCGGCCTGGTAGCCGAATACCTTATTGAAGACCTGGCCCGCATCCCGGTAGAAGTGGAGTACGCCTCCGAATTCCGCTACCGCAACCCGGTGATTACGGAGCGCGACATCGTTATTGCCATCTCGCAAAGCGGTGAAACGGCCGACACCCTGGCCGCTATTGAGCTGGCTAAGAGCAAGGGTGCTACCATCTTCGGCGTGTGCAACGTGGTGGGCAGCAGCATTGCCCGGGCTACCGACGCCGGTGCCTATACCCACGCTGGCCCAGAGATTGGCGTTGCCTCGACCAAGGCCTTCACGGCCCAGGTGACGGTACTCACCCTGCTGGCCATGATTATGGGCCAGAAGCGCGGCACCATCTCCGACACCAAGCTGCGCGAGCTGATGGCCGAGCTGGACACCATCCCGGCCAAAGTGGAAAAGGCCCTGGAGCTGGATACCGAAATCCGCCAGATTTCCGAAATCTTCAAGGATGTGCCCAACTTCCTGTACCTGGGCCGCGGCTATAACTTCCCCGTAGCCCTGGAAGGTGCCCTCAAATTGAAGGAAATCAGCTACATCCATGCCGAAGGCTATCCGGCTGCCGAGATGAAGCACGGCCCCATCGCCCTTATCGATGAGAATATGCCGGTGGTGGTTATTGCCACCAAAGACAGCTCTTATGAGAAAGTGGTGAGCAACATTCAGGAAGTGAAGGCCCGCAAAGGCCGCATCATTGCCGTGGTAAGCGAAGGCGACACCGTGATTCCGCAAATGGCAGAGTTCGTGATTGAGGTGCCTCACACCTCGGATGTGCTCATGCCGCTGGTGTCGGTTATCCCCCTGCAGCTGCTGAGCTACCACATTGCCGTGCTGCGCGGCTGCAACGTAGACCAGCCCCGCAACCTGGCCAAGTCGGTGACGGTGGAGTAATACTAGCTGTCATTGCGAGGAGGCACGACGAAGCAATCCGTCCTGTTCTCAGCTACCAGCTTTCTAATATGAAAAGCCCCAACGCCAGCTCTGGTGTTGGGGCTTTTGTATGTCTGGGTTTATTTGGCGACTGAGTGCTAGAGGACGGATTGCTTCGTCGTGCCTCCTCGCAATGACAGCTTAAATAGCAAATGGCTGCCCCTTTAGCGCCTGCCGCTTGAGCAGGGGGCAGATTTTGTACCGCTCGTCGTGGGTATCTTCCCATAGGGCTTCGAGTACGGCATACACCCGCTCCACGCCAATGGCGTTGGCCCAGGCGAAGGGCCCGCGGGGGTAGTTGGTGCCCAGCTTCATGCCCAGGTCTACGTCCTGCATGGTAGCCGTGCCTTCCTGCACGGTGTAGCAGGCTTCGTTGATAATCATGCATACCACGCGCGGCGTTACCAGGCCTACCCGGTCTTCTACTACGCGGTAGTCGCTGCCGAGTGCAGTGCAGACTTCCTGCAGCTTTTCGGCGCTGGCTTCCTCGTTGAGGCTTACTTCGAGCAACGGGCGGTTGAGCAGGGTGGGAAGGGCGCACAGACCAAAAACCGGCCCCAGCGGTGGGTTCTCGCCGTGGAACAGCTGGGCCAGCGACTGCCGGGTGGTGTCGTAGAACAGGGGCTGCCGGGGCTGCTCGTAGTGCAGCTCGGGGTAGTGGCGGAAGTCGAAGGCCACATCGGCCGCGCCCAGGCGGACCCGCAGGTCGTCGGCATCCTCGGCACAGAAGTCGTAGGTATGGGCCGGGCCGAACTTCTGGCGGAACTCTTCCTCAAGGGCAGTGCCGCCGACGATAAACAGGTGCATGGATTTTTCGGGCTTACTTTGAGCTCAAAGATACTTTGACCTTTCTGCTATGCCCCACCAAATCATTCTCACCGACCAGGCGCCCGCGCCGATTGGTCCCTACTCCCAGGCCGTGAAAGCCGGCAACACCGTGTACGTTTCGGGCCAGATTGCCCTGGATGCCGGCGGCCAGCTCGTAACCGGCGACGTAGTGGCCCAGACCCATCAGGTAATGAAAAATATGAGCGCCGTGTTGGCTGCCGCCGGCCTCTCGCTGGCCGACGTGGTGAAGTGCTCCATCTTCGTGAAAGACCTGGGCAACTTTGCCACCATCAATAAAGTGTATGGCTCCTACTTCGACGAAGCCACCGCGCCGGCCCGCGAAACCGTGGAAGTAAGCCGCCTGCCACGGGATGTAGACGTGGAAATTTCCTGCATTGCCGTAGCCGGCTAAGCCAGCTATACCAATCGACGGTTGCTGGGCGTTAGAGCCTGAAATGCACTTTAACGCCTGACAGCTATTACAATGAGAGAACTTGGACTCGCTTTATTCCTGATTGGCCTGATTTCCCTGGCCCTGCCCTTCATTAGCCCCGGCACCAGGCATGTGCTGCTGACCTGGGTCGACAACTGGGGCAGCACCGTGGGCTGGCTTATCCGCGGCGGTATTACCCTGCTGGGGCTTGCCTTGTGGCTGGGCTTCAAAAACCGGGAGTAAAAATCAATGAGCAATTAACAGTGAACAATGAGTAATTTCTGTTTGGAACGACATTGCTCATTGCTCACTGTTAATTGTTCATTGTTAACCGGCCTTACCTTTGTAGCGCGTTCCGAACACCGGGACGCGCTTTTTTTTGACTATGACGGAGAGAGAAGTTCGGGTGCGCTTTGCGCCCAGCCCCACGGGGCCGCTGCACATTGGCGGGGTACGTACCGCCCTGTATAACTTCCTGCTGGCCCGCAAGCTGGGCGGCAAGATGCTGCTGCGCATTGAGGATACCGACCAGAACCGCTTTGTGCCCGGGGCCGAAGAATACATTCTGGAGGCCCTGGCCTGGTGCGGCATTGTGATTGACGAAGGCGTGGGGGTAGGCGGCCCGCACGCGCCTTACCGGCAGAGCGAGCGCAAGCCCATGTACAAGCAGTATGCCGACCAGCTTATTGCCTCGGGCCATGCCTATTACGCTTTCGATACGCCCGACGAGCTGGAAGCCATGCGCGCCCGACTCACGGCGGCCAAGGTGCCCAACCCCCAGTACAACAGCATCACCCGCGCCCAGATGCGCAACTCCCTGACCTTGCCCGAAGACGAGGTGAAAGGGCTGCTGGATAGCGGCGCACCCTACGTGATTCGCCTCAAGGTGCCCCGCAAGGAGGAAGTGCGGTTCCAGGATTTGATTCGCGGCTGGGTGGTGGTGCACTCCTCAGCCATCGACGACAAGGTGCTGATGAAGTCGGACGGCATGCCCACCTACCACCTGGCCAACATCGTGGACGACCACCTGATGGAAATCAGCCACGTGATTCGCGGGGAGGAGTGGCTGCCCTCGGCACCGCTGCACGTGCTGCTGTACCGCTACCTGGGCTGGGAAAGCACCATGCCGCAGTTTGCCCACCTGCCCCTGCTGCTCAAGCCCGACGGCACCGGCAAGCTGAGCAAGCGCGACGGCGACCGCCTGGGCTTCCCGGTGTTCCCGCTGGAGTGGCACGGCACCGATGCCGAAACCGGCCAGCCCACCGTGAGCAGTGGCTACCGCGAAAGCGGCTACCTGCCCGAGGCCTTCATCAACTTCCTGGCTTTCCTGGGCTGGAACCCCGGCACGCAGCAGGAGATTTTCTCCATGGACGAGCTGGTGCAGGCCTTCAGCATCGAGCGCGTAAGCAAGTCGCCGGCCCGCTTCGACCAGAACAAGGTGAAGTGGTACAACGAGCACTACCTGCGCGCTAAATCCAACGCCGAGCTGGCGCCCTACCTCATCGATGCCCTGGCCGAGCACGGCATCAGCTGCGACCAGGCCAAGGCCGAGCAGATTGTAGGCGTGATGAAGGAGCGGGTGAGCTTCCCCAAGGACTTCTGGATGGAAGCCCGCTACTTCTTCCAGGCCCCCAGCAGCTACGACGAGCAGGTGGTGGCCAAGAAGTGGAACCCCCAAGTGAGTGAAGCCCTGGCTGCCTACGCCACGGCTCTGGAAGGCGCGGCCGATACTTCCGCCGAAGGTTTAAAAATGCTGTTTAACCAGACCGCCGAAGCCCAGGGCATGAAGCCCGGGCAGGTGCTGCAGGCCCTGCGCGTGGCCGTGACCGGCGCCGGCGCCGGCCCCGACCTGTTCGAAACCCTGGCCATCCTGGGCACGGGCGAGGTAGCGCAGCGCCTGCGGGCCGCCGTAGCCACGCTGGGCTAAAAGTTTAGCTATGCTTCTTTCCAAAAGAAGGAGAGGGCCTGTTTCCTTTACTGGGAACAGGCTCTTTTTTTAACGGAAAAGAAGCGGCACCCCTGAAGGCGAGCTATAACTTACGCCCCCCGGATAGAGTAAAACATTCTGACCTCCCTTCTTACCGCCCGTATTTCGACGATGGATTACAAGGATTATTACAAGGTGCTGGGTGTGGATAAATCGGCCAGCACCGAGCAAATCAAGAAGGCCTACCGCAAGCTGGCCCGTCAGTACCACCCCGACGTGAACCCTAACAATGCCGAGGCCGAGCGCAAGTTTAAGGAAGTAAACGAAGCCAACGAGGTGCTGAGTGACCCGGAAAAGCGGAAGAAGTACGACCAGTTCGGGGCCGACTGGCAGCGCTATCAGCAGGCGGGTGGTGCCCGCGGCGGCCAGCCCGGCGGAGGCTTCGACTGGAGCCAGTACACCCAGGGCCAGGGTGGTGATTTTGGCGGCAGCCCCTTTGGCGATGGGGCCGACTTCTCCGACTTTTTCAGCTCCCTGTTTGGGGGAATGGGGGGCGGGCGCAGCGCGGGCGGCAGCCGCCCCGGCGCCGGCCAGGACTACCAGGCCGAGATGGAGCTGACGCTGGAAGACGCCTACCGCGGCGGCCCGCGAATGATTAACGTGAATGGCAAAAGCCTGCGGCTGACCATTCAGCCCGGCGTGGCCGATGGGCAAACCATTCGGCTGCGCGACCAGGGCGGCCCCGGCCGCAACGGCGGGCCTAATGGCTCTCTGCTCATCACCTTCCGCGTTGCGCCCGACCCACGCTACGCCCGCAGTGGCGACGACCTGACCCAGGACGTGCCCGTGAGCATCTACAAAGCCGTGCTGGGCGGCGAGCAGACCGTGGAAACCCTGGGCGGGCCGGTTAAAATCAAGCTCAAGCCCGAGACGGCCAATGGCACCCGCCTGCGCCTGCGCGGCAAAGGATTTCCCGTGTACAAGCAGCCCGGGCAGTTTGGCGACCTCTACCTCCGCATTAGCCTCACGCTGCCGCAAAACCTCACGGAAAAAGAGCTAGAGCTGTTTCAGCAGCTGGCGGCCCTGCGCCCCAACGCCTAACCCCTTTTGCTATGGAAACGCACATCATCACCCTCACCTTTCAGGAGTGCGGCCGGCGCTACGGCCTGGCCCCCGACGACCTGCGCCGCTTTGTCGATTTCGGCCTGCTCAGCCCCAGCAGCGCGCCCGATACCGTGCAGGTAGAAGAGCCCGACGAGCTGCTGCCCCGCCTGGCCCGCCTGCACCACGAGCTGGGCCTGCAGCCCGAAGCCCTCGACATTATTCTGGCCATGCGCCAGCGCATGGAGCAGCTGCAGGCTGCCCTGGCGCAGGAAGTAGCCCGGGCCCGGCAGCTGGAGAGCTTCTTACAGGGCCGCGGCCCGCTGCTCGACGGCTAAGCCCTATTCGGCCCAGCCTACGGCCAGCGCGAGCAGCAGGCCGGCCAGCGTAGCCAGCAGCTTGGGCCAGTTCAGCCGGTGCTCGGGGCTGGTTTCAAACAGGATGGTGGTGGACACGTGCAGGAAGTTGCCCGCTACCAGCCCCAGCAGGGCCGCATAGAGGCCGCCCTGCAGCAGCTGCTCCAGGGCCACGTAGTTGCTGAAGATGATGCCTGCCGGCGAGGCCACGGCAAACAGCAGCAGGAAGGGCCACATGCGGGCGAAGCCGCCCAGGCGCAGGCGCAGCAGGGTAGCCAGGGCGAAAGCTGCCGGAATATGGTGCAGGGCCACGCCCACGGCAATGGCATTAAATTTCTGGCTGATGGCCCCCACTTCCGGCGTGCGCACCAGGATGCTGCCTTCCAGAAAGGAGTGAATAACCAGCGCTGCCAGCAGCAGGAACGGCACGCGGCCGGCTACGCCGTGGGGGCCATGCGCGGGCTCGTGGTGTACGTGGCCGTGCTCGACGCCCTGCGAGAAGACCTCCAGCACCAGCTGCCCAAAGAAGCCGGCCAGTACCCAGTAGCCCACGCGCTGGGGTGCCTCGGGCAATAGCTGCAGGGCTTCGGGCAGAATGTGCGTGACGGTGAGCGTAAACAGGTAGGCCCCGCTAAAGGCCAGCAATGGTTTCAGCCACTGCCCACCCCGCGACAGCGGCACCAGGGCCGCTGCCCAGCCCGCGCCCAGCACGGTTATCAACAACAGGGAAATGGCAAACCACATGCGCAACGGATAAGTAGGCGGACGTGAGTAGTAAGACAAAAGCCAATCAGCAGCCAACCATCCTATATGGGAGATGGACTAGTGGTAAGCTTTTCGGCGCTACTCAAAAGTTAAAAAAGCAGGCTGTTGGCCATTAAGCGGAACGCAGTTCCGGCAGGCCGGAAGGCGCGAGGCGTTGTAGGCTAACAGACACAAAATGGCAGCTTCGCCCGCGCCGGTAGGCGAGGCGAAGCTGCCATTTCTCATAGTCAGCGGCTTAGTGCTGGCCCTCGTGGGATTCGCCCTCGCCGGCAGTTTGCTGGCCGGGCTTGCCGTTGTTGCTCATCACCTCCTGGGTCGACTTGCCCAGGTTGTCGTTTTTGCCGTGGTTCATCTGGCCGGCTTCGGTGTTGGCCGAAGTGGCTTCGGCGGCCGTGTGCGTGCCGGGGCCTTTGTCGCCCTGCACTTCCATCGCCGAGCTTATCGGCGTAGTGATGGCAGCGCCTTTGGCCTGGTTGGGCGCATGCTCGGTGTGTTGGTCGAAGTACTGGGTTTCGCGGGTGCCGGGGGCTACCTGGTCGAGCGACACCTTTTGCTCGGGGCGCCAGTCGGACGGCTCGGAGCTGCAGGCATTCAGGGCAAGGGCGGCTGCGGCCAGGGCCAGCAGGCGGGGAGAGGTCAGCTTCATATCGAAAGAGTTGCGGTTGTGATGTTAAGGTGGGTCGCTGCGTTATACGGCCTGGGGAGCGCCGGCTTCGGCGGGCAGCAGGTTTTTACGGCGCAGCAGGGATTCAAACAGCTTCAGGTCGTTGGGCGAGTTGAAGATGCGCAGGGGCAAATGTAAAAACACCGGCACATCGAAGGTGCGGGCTACCCACTGCCGCCAGGGCGCCAGCCCCTCGGGCGGGGTGCCGGGCTTGAGGTAGAGCAGGTAGGCGTCGGCGTCGCGGCGGGCTCGGCCAATCATGTCCCACTGCAGCTGCATGGCTTTTCCTTCCTTCTCGGGGCCCACGCGCATCAGCAGAAAGCGCTGGTCCATCTCAAAGCTCATGCGCTCAAACAGGGGCTTGCTTTGCTCCATCTGCGTCACACCCGTCACCTGGGCCGAGCGCAGCAGCACAAACAGCACGGTGAGCAGCACCGAGAGGGCCAACCACCACCAGGAATGAACGAAGATGGCCGGCAGCAGGCCCAGGGCGAAGGGTATAAGGGCATAAGGCCAGTCCTTCTTCCACACTTCGGCCATGGCCAGGCGGGTGTAGGTGTTGGTATCGAACTGGGTCTTCTTGGTGCGGATAGCCAGCGGCGAAGGCTGCTGGGCCTGGCGGAAGCCGCCACCGCCGCCTCGTTGATTGGGTTGATTCACTGATTGATGTGTTAATGAATTAATGTGTTGATGTGCTGATGCTTGGCCACCGCTGTCGATTAGCCGAGGGACTAAAAAATTAGCACATCAGCAAATCAAATAATCAGCACATCAATAAGCTTTCAGGCTCAAATCCAGGCTTTTGATGGAGTGGGTGAGGGCGCCCACGGAAATAAAGTCGACGCCGGTGGCCGCTACTTCGGCAATGGTGTGCTCGGTGATGCCGCCGCTGGCCTCGGTGGGGTAGCGGCCGGCGATGAGGGCCACGGCCTGCCGCAGCAGCTCGGGCTTCATGTTGTCGAGCATGATGCGGGATATGCCGCCGGCATCGAGCACCTGCTGCACTTCGGCCAGGCTGCGGGTTTCTACCTCAATGGGCAGCTGGCGGCCGGTGCGCTGCAGGTAGGCGTGGGTAGCGGCAATGGCCTGGGCAATTCCTCCGGCGTAGTCGACGTGGTTGTCCTTGAGGATAATCATGTCGAACAGCCCGTAGCGGTGGTTCACGCCCCCGCCAATGAGCACGGCCCACTTCTCGCAGAGGCGGAAGTTGGGGGTGGTTTTGCGGGTATCGAGCAGGCGGGCCTTGGTGCCGGCCAGCAGGCTGGTGAGGTAGGCCGTGTGCGTGGCGATGCCGCTCATGCGCTGCATACAGTTGAGCACCAGGCGCTCGGCGGTGAGGATGCTGCGCGCCGGGCCTTCCACGGTGAAAGCAATGTCGCCGTGCTTGACGCGGGTGCCGTCGGTAAGACGCACCTCCATGCGCAGGGCAGGGTCCACTTCGTGGAAGATGAGCGGGGCCAGCTCCACGCCAGCCAGAATGCCTTCGCCTTTCACCAGCAGGTGGGCACGGTTCTGGGCATCGGCCGGAATGGAGGCCAGGGCCGAATGGTCGCCATCGCCTACATCCTCGGCCAGGGCCGTGCGGATAAAGGTCATCAGGGCTTCGGGCGTAAGGTAGGAAGCGGTTTGCACGGGGCAAAATTACGGACCGCAGCCTGAATAGATACGGAAAACTATGCAGTAGCCCAGCCGGCTCTGGCAATGCGCACGAAAAAGCCCCGGCCTGGAAGGGCTGGGGCTTAGCAAGAGCCAGACGCAAAGCGCGGCTATTCCTTGGTAAAGTCAAGCGTATCAATCTGGGGCGTGCCGCGGGGCGGCTTCAGCTTCACGAACACCCGGTACACGCCGTTGCGGCCGGTGTAGCGGCCAATGGCGTACTGAATTTTGCCGTCGCTGGAGCCCTGGTGAATAATCTCGAAGCTGCTGGGCGAGTTCTTCCCGAAGAAGTCCTTCATCACCAGCTCGGCCTGGGTGGCGCTGTAGGTCTGCTTGTCGCCGTCGAACCCGATTTCAACCGTGGGGGCCAGGTATTGGGAAAGCTCGCGGGAGGAGCCATTGCGGAGAGCCAAACGAATGGCGCTGAAGCTGTCTGACTGGGCGTGGGCAGCCGCAGCACTGAGCAGAAATAGCCAGCTGATGAATAGCGTTCGAAAAAAATAGCGTTTCATTATCGGGAGTATAGTTGCGTCATGCGCGGCGGGTTTCAAGCGAAAATGGTGCCAGGAAGCAGGATTTTAAGGCCCGCTTAACAGCTTTTATTAGAAGGTAAGCGGTGAATTCTGCTCAAAAGCTGACGAGCAGATTGCAATAATAGGCTTACGGCGAAAGATAGGCAAACAGCGCCACTCGCAGGGCCGTCCGTATCTTCGCGGCATGAACAAACAGGTTTTGCTGGTGATTTTGGATGGCTGGGGAATCGCGCAGGATGCGACGGTTTCGGCCGTCGATACGGCACGTACGCCGTTTTTCCATGGGCTGTTGCGCCGCTTCCCCCACAGCCGGCTTCAGGCTTCGGGCGAAGCGGTGGGCTTGCCCGAGGGGCAGATGGGCAACTCCGAAGTAGGCCACATGAACATCGGCGCCGGCCGCGTGGTCGACCAGGAGCTGGTGCGCATCGGCCGCTCCATCCGGGAGCGCAAGCTGGCGCAGATGCCGGCCCTGGCCCGGGCCCTGGACTATGCCCTGGCCAACGACAAGCCCCTGCACCTCATTGGCCTGCTCTCAGATGGCGGCGTGCACTCGCACATCGACCACGTGAAGGCCCTGTGCACCATTGCCCACGAAGCCGGCGTCCGCCGCGTGTACGTGCACGCCTTCACCGACGGGCGCGACACCGACCCCAAGAGCGGGGTGCGCTACGTGAACGAGCTGGAAACCCACGTGGAGCGCAGCGGTGCCCGCATTGCCTCGGTGGTGGGCCGCTACTACGCCATGGACCGCGACCGGCGCTGGGAGCGGGTGAAGGTGGCCTACGACCTGCTGGTGAACGGCAAAGGCACGCCCTCGCAGAACCTGATTCAAACCATTCAGGACTCTTACCGCGAAGGCGTAACCGACGAGTTTCTTAAGCCCATTGTGAAAGTGGGCGCCGATGGCCAGCCCCTGGCCACCATTCAGGAAGGCGACGTGGTGCTGTGCTTTAACTTCCGCACCGACCGCGGCCGCGAGATTACGGAGGCCCTGACGCAGCAGGACTTCCACGCCTTCCAGATGACGCGCCTGAACCTGCACTACCTCACCCTGACCAACTACGACGACACCTTTGTAGGGGTGAACCCCATTTTCGATAAAGACAACCTCGACAACACCCTGGGCGAGGTGCTGGCCACCCACGGCAAAACCCAGATTCGCATTGCCGAAACCGAGAAGTACCCGCACGTGACGTTCTTCTTCAGCGGCGGGCGCGAAAACGAGTTTGTGGGCGAGCGGCGCCTGCTCTGCCCTTCGCCCAAAGTGGCGACCTACGACCTGCAGCCCGAGATGAGCGCCGCCGACCTGCGCGATGTCTTGGTGCCGGAGCTGGCCGCCCGCTCGGCCGACTTCGTGGTGCTCAACTTCGCCAACCCCGACATGGTGGGGCACACCGGCGTATTTGAGGCCGTGGTGAAGGCCGTGGAAACCACCGACCAGTGTGCCCAGGCCGTGGTAGAAACGGCCCTGGCTGCCGGCTACGCCTGCCTTATCATTGCCGACCACGGCAATGCCGAGTTCATGCGCAACGCCGACGGCTCGCCCAACACGGCCCACACCACCAACCTGGTGCCCTGCATTCTGGCCAGCAACGACTACACCGGCAGCCTGGCCGACGGCAAGCTGGCCGACCTGGCCCCCACGGTGCTGGCCCTGATGGGCATTCCGCAGCCGCTGCAGATGACCGGGCAGAGCCTGCTGCGCCCCTAACGCTGTTAGCCAACCGCATGAAACAACATCTCGGCGCCGTGGCGCTGCTGGTGCGCGACTACGACGAGGCCATTGCCTTCTTCACCCGGCAGCTGCGCTTTCGGGTGGTGGAGGATGCGCAGCTGCCGGGTGAAAACAAGCGCTGGGTAACGCTGAGCCCGCCCGGCGCCAGCGAAGGCCGGCTGCTGCTGGCGCAGGCGGCAACGCCGGAACAGGAGCGGCAGGTAGGCAACCAGGCGGGCGGCCGGGTGTTTTTGTTTCTGCACACCGACGACTTCTGGCGCGACCACGAGCAGATGACGGCCGCCGGCGTACAGTTTCTGGAGGCACCGCGAGTGGAAGCCTACGGCACGGTGGCCGTATTTGCCGACTTGTACGGCAACAAATGGGACCTGCTGCAGCTTGTGGGCAGCACGGGTGCCTGAGTTTTTTTCTTACTTAACAGGCCCTGGTGCCTTTCTCATGTCTGTTAGCCCCCCGGCCCTGCGTTCAGCTCTACTTGGTTTGCTTGCCCTATCGGTGGCGGGCTGCGCCGATGAAACCGGCCCCGCGGCTCCGCGGCTCAACCCCAAGGGCAAGCTGTACTACGACGTGCGCGGCCTGGTGGAGCAGCAGATGCAGCAGCTGGCCCAGCAGGGGCGGGCCGTTACCAAGCGCGTGAGCCTGCGCGACGGCGGCGAGGAAACGGTGCGCGTGGCCGACGTGAAGTGGGCCAACGAGCTGCAGGTGTTTCTACAGGCTGATATCAACAAAGCGGCCCTGCGGGGGGCCTATGCCGTCGACTCGGCCGAGCTGGGCGGGGGGCTGCAGCGCTACACCTATACCCGCCGGCTGAAGCTGGCCAATGCACCGGTAACGGAGCTGGTGGTGGTGCGGGAAGGAAAGGTGCCCCGCGAGATAAGTGCGGCGATATTGCAGGGTAACCCTTTGTTTGATAGTAGCAAGCAGTTGCGCATGAAGTTTAGCGGCGGCTCTCTGCAGCGCTATGAGGTGAGCGGCATGCAGAAGCTTGTTCTCTTTGATGCGCTGCGCTACCGTACGGATGCTACGGTAGAGTAGCGCGTCAGCCGCCAGCGTAGCGCCAGCTGCGAGCAAGCCAAGTGGCCGGGCCCCTGCGGAGCCCGGCTTTTTTGTGCAGAATGGCGGGCCTGGGGCTTTGCTGGCCGGTGCAGGCCTTCAGTGCCGGCTGGTCATGGCAACTAAGCGCTTGTGTCCGTGCTGGTACGGAGCTGAAAATACGGGAACCAAGGTATTGCCGAGGGTGCAGGCGGCGGCCACCTTTGCAATGGTCGTGGCACGGAGCCGCGGGGCATTTTACCTACCTTTTTACCTTCATGAAAACCTTTTGCTGCTACAGCCTTTTTCTGGCGGCCGGCTTCAGCCTGGCCCTTGCTTCCTGCAAAAAAGACGATGCAACGACGCCCAGCACGCCGGCTTCGACGACGCCTACGGCCGCTACTCCTTCCGTCCGGAACGTGCACGGGGCACTGATAAGCCTGCGCCTGAATTACGCCGCCCCCTCGCCCGTGCCCACGCCCGTACCCGTCACGCTGACCGTAGAAAGCGGCCTGGCCCTGTTCTATAACCTGACGCCCACGGCCTACCTGGATGCCGGGGCCGTGACGGTAAACGGAAATGCCCTGGACAAAGGCAGCAACAACACGTACTCCAAGGTGGCCACGCCCACCCAAACCAACCCTTCTACCGAGCTGGGCTTCAGCAATGGCTCAAACTGGAGCATAGCGGGCTCGGGCAGTGTAACGGCTTTCAACTACAACCACAGCGGCAGCATGCCCAACTACTCGGGCACCTTGCCTACTGCCATCAGCAAAGCTAACGGCCTCACCGTAGCGCTGAGCACGGTAAGCAACGCCGACTCGGTGTACGTGCTGATTGCGGCCGGCAACCAGAGCGTGCTGAAGCGGGCCCGGGCCGGTACGGCGTCCATCACCTTTACCGCCAACGACCTGCGCAACCTGCCCACGGTATCGGACAAATCGGCCGTGATGCAGGTGCTGCCCTTCAAAATTCTCCTGGCTACCCTCAACAGCAAGCCCTACGCCTTTATCAAGGAATACGCGGCGGTGGGTAATGTGAACATCGAGTAGTAGAAGCAAAAAAAGAAAGCGGGTGAGCCGGAGCGCACTAGCTCTGGCTCACCCGCTGCTTTGGATAGGCGGGGCTGTTTAGGGCTCCTGTCGCTCATAAGCCCCAAGGTCGGGGGCGGCGTTGGTCGGCCCGGGGCGGGGCTGGTTGCGCAGGTCAATCCTTTCACCAAAAGCAGCTGTTACCGGGGGGCGGTTAAGGGCCGGGGACCCGGCATCGAGGCTGTAGTCGTAGCGGTTGGGGGCATTGAGCGGGGTGCGCTTAAAGCGCGGGTCCGCATTGACGAGGTTGCGCAGGTCGGTGGGAGTGGTGGCTCGAATTTCCGGAGCCGCCTGGTACTCGTCGGTGCGCAGCAGGGAGTTGGTAATGCTAACGCTATTGCCCGAAGCAGGGCTGAGGCCACCTTCCACAAACAGCTCGTCTTTGATGGAGCCCCACACGATGGAGTTGTTGATGGTAACCCGAATGGGGTGCAGAATGCCAGGGTCGCTGAGCTGCTGCTTCAGGAAAGTGAGAGAAGCCGTTTTGCGCTGAAAAGCCGGGGTGTAGTTGGCAAAGGTGCAGTAGTTGAAGTTAAACACTCCCCCGCCAGCGCCCAGCACCGCATATTCCCCGCAGTTGGTAAACAGGCAGTTGGTGGCCCTTACGGTACCCGAGTAGCTGATGATGCCACCGCCCGCCGTAGCCGTGGCGTTAGCAAAGGAAATGTTGGAGCCCGAGATGTTGCGAATGGTGCTGTTCTTCAGCAGAAGGTCGGGGGCCTGGCCGCGGGCATCGGGGTTGTACAGCAGCAGGCCGAAGGTGGCGTTCTTGATTTCGGTGTAGCGGATGTCGTTGTTATGGCTACCGCTGGTAAAGATGATGCCGCCCCACTGCCCCGGCACGTCATTGTAGAATGCTTCGCGCCGGTCGCCCTGAAAGCGCACGATGTCGCGGCTGGAATCGGGCACTACGCCGCTGGGGCTGAAGGTGTCGTTAACCTTCAGCGTGCCATCTACCTGCAGCGTGGCGCCGGCGTGGCAGTAGATGCGGGCGCCTTTGGGAATATTAAGCGTAGTATTCTGGGCCACGGCCACCCCGATGTTGAACCGATTAGCGCCCAGCGTCACGTTGCGGTTGATGATGACGTGGGGCTTGTCGGTGGCCCAGGTGGTGTTGCTGGTGATGATGTCGCCGCGGTGGAAGTAGGCGTTCTGCCCGTAGGCAATCAGGCGTACCACCTGGTCGTTGCCGTTGGTGCGGAAGTGCAGCTGGTCTTCCACCAGAAAATCCTTGGGGTTGGCCGAGCTGCCGTTGTCGCCCACCAGAGCACGCACCAGCACCAGCAGGCTGTCCTTGCCCCGAATGGTGAGGCCGCTCACTGCCGGCCCCAGGTCGCCGTTGATGAGCAGGGTGTAGGTGTTGCCCGCGGCTCCACTCAGGCTTACATCGGTTTTCACCGCCCCGCTGTTGCGGTTGTACACCCACAGCCTTTTCGTGACGGTGCGCACCGTGGTGAAAACTGTGTCGAACAGCACCGTGTCGGCCTTCAGCTCCAGGCTGCCCGAGGTTTGCAGCAGGTCTTCCTTGGGCTCACAGCCGGGCAGGAACACAACCAGGCTGCTCAGCAGGAAAAGCAAGGGGAGAAGGTAGCGCATAAGGGGGCGGGCGTAAGTCGGGCGGCTAAAACGGCTGGTTAAGCGGAAATAGTATGGTGGCAGGGTAATTAGACCTTAGACGTTAGACATGAGACGTTAGAATCGTTCTGCCGAAAGAACTTTCTAAGGTCTCATGTCTAAGGTCTAAGGTCTTATCAACAGCTTACGCTACGCCTTCCTTCAGGCGCTCGGCGCTTTCGGCGATGCGGAGCTGCTCCACGAAGTCGTCGATGTTGCCTTCCATCACACTGGCCAGGTTGTACACGGTGTAGCCGATGCGGTGGTCGGTGACGCGGCCCTGGGGGTAGTTGTAGGTGCGGATTTTGTCGCTGCGGTCGCCGCCGCCAATCATGTTCTTGCGCACGGCGCCGTCGGCCTCGTTTTTCTTGGCCAGCTCCATCTCGTACACGCGGGAGCGCAGCACGGCCAGGGCTTTGTCGAAGTTCTTGAGCTGCGACTTCTGGTCCTGGCACTGGGCCACCAGGCCGGTGGGCAGGTGGGTGAGGCGCACGGCCGAGTAGGTGGTGTTTACCGACTGCCCGCCGGGGCCGCTGGAGCAGAAGTAGTCCTTGCGGATGTCGTTCATGTTCAGCTCAATGTCGAACTCCTCGGCTTCGGGCAATACCACAATGGAGGCTACGCTGGTGTGAATGCGGCCCTGGGTTTCGGTGGCCGGCACGCGCTGCACGCGGTGCACGCCGCTCTCAAACTTGAGCTTGCCGTACACGTCTTCGCCGCGCACGGCTACGATGATTTCCTTGTAGCCGCCGGCCGTGCCTTCCATGGCGTCGATGAGCTCCATCTTCCAGCCCTGCTTTTCGGCGTAGCGCATGTACATGCGCTGCAGGTCGCCGGCGAAGAGCGCCGCTTCGTCGCCGCCCGCGCCGCCGCGGATTTCCATGATGACGTCCTTGGAGTCGTTGGGGTCCTTGGGAATAAGCAAGTCTTTGATAACTTCCTCCAGGCGCTCCTGCTCGGGCACCAGCTCGTCGAGCTCGTCCTTGGCCATCTGGCGGAAGTCTTCGTCTTTTTCGGTGGCAATGACCTGCCGGGCATTCTCTATGTTGCTCAATACCTGCTGGTAGTTGCGGTATTCGGTTACAATCTTGCCCAGCTCCTTATATTCCTTGTTCAGGGCCTTGTACCGCTTCAGGTCCGACATCACGTCGGGCTGCATCAGCTCGTCGTTGACGTTGTCGTACCGTTCGCGGATGGCTTCTAATTTATCCAGCATTTTGTGTTCGGGGAATTATGTCAGTAGTTTGCAAAGGTACGGCGTAGTAACAGCGCTGCTATAGTTTCTGGTTTCTAGTTGCTTGTTTCTTGTTGCCGGGAAGCTCGTTGGTAGGAATAAGCGTGGCTAAACCAGAAACAAGGAACCAGGAACCAGAAACACCTTTCATGCAGGTTTTGAAATTCGGAGGCACCTCGGTGGCCTCAGCGGAAAATATTGGTAAATCGGTAGCTATTGCTGCCGCAGCATTGTCTAAAGGCCCCGTCGTTATGGTGGTGTCGGCCCTGGGCGGCACCACCGACGCGCTGATTGCCGCCGGGCGCAGCGCCGCGGCCAGCAACGAGGCGTACCGGGAAGCGCTGCACGGATTGGAGCAGCGCCACCTGGCTGCCGCCCAGGAACTGCTGCCCACGGCCAGCCAGCAGGCCAGCCTGGACCTGCTCCGCAGCCAGTTTGCCGAGCTGCAGCGGGTGTGCGACGGCGTCTTCGCCCTGGGCGAGCTTTCCGCGCGCACCCTCGACAAGCTGATGAGCTACGGCGAGCTGCTGTCGTCGCAGCTGGTGGCGGCGGCCGCTAAGCAGCAGGGGCTGGACGCCGCCTGGGCCGACAGCCGGCAGCTGATTCGCACCAACTCCCGCTTCGGAAATGCCGAGGTAGACATGGCCGCCACCGACCTGCAGGTAAAGGCCTATCTCAACGCCCACAAGGCCCGGCTGTGGGTGGTGCCCGGATTTATCGGGGCCGATGCCCAGGGCAACACCACCACGCTGGGCCGGGGTGGCTCCGACTACACCGCCGCCCTGCTGGCCGCCGCGCTCGGAGCCGAGGTGCTGGAAATCTGGACCGACGTGAGCGGCATGATGACGGCCGACCCGCGCCTGGTGAGCAGCGCCCGGCCCATTGCCCGCATCTCCTACCAGGAGGCCATGGAGCTGTCGCACTTCGGCGCCAAGGTGCTGTACCCGCCCACCATTCAGCCGGTGATGCAGCGCGGCATCCCGCTGTGGATTAAAAACACCTTCGCGCCCCAGGACCACGGCACGCTGGTGGAAGTGGCCCCGCCGCGCACGGCGGCCGTGGTGCGCGGCATCTCCAGCATAAGCAGCCTGGCCCTGCTCAGCCTCGAAGGCAGCGGCATGGTGGGCATTCCCGGCTTTTCGCGGCGGCTGTTCGCGGCGCTGGCCCGGGAGCGGATAAACGTCATCCTCATCACCCAAAGCTCCTCGGAGCACTCTATCTGCGTGGGGGTGAACGAGGCCGATGCGGCCCGGTCGCAGGACGCCGTGGACGAGGAGTTTGCCACGGAAATCGCGGCCGGCCGCATTGAGCCGCTGCGGGTGGAAACGGGGCTGGCCATTGTGGCGCTGGTGGGCGAAAACATGAAAAGCCACCCCGGCATCAGTGGCAAGCTGTTTGGCGCGCTGGGGCACAACGGGGTGAACATCCGGGCCATTGCCCAGGGCTCGTCGGAGAAGAACATCTCCACCGTCATTCAGGCGGCCGATGTGCGCAAGGCCATCAACGTGGTGCACGAGGCTTTTTTTGAGGCGACCTACAAGCAGGTCAACCTCTTTGTGCTGGGCGCCGGCAACGTGGGCGGCAAGCTGCTCGACCTGCTGGCCCGGCAGCAGGCCTACCTGCTCGACAAGCTGCGGGTGCAGGTGCGGGTGGTGGCCCTGGCCAGCAGCCGGCACTGCGCCGTGAGCGACGAAGGTCTGGACCTGGGCAGCTGGGCCGCCGCGCTGGACGCCGCCCCGCCCCTGGGCCTGGACGAATTCACCCAGCTTATCATCGACAAGAACCTGCGCAACTCGGTGCTGGTCGACGTGACAGCCACGCCCGACACCGTGCGCTGCTACGCGCCGCTGCTGGCGAAGAGCGTGGCCGTGGTGGCCTGCAACAAGGTGGCGGCCTCGTCGGACTACGCCTTCTACGCCCATCTCAAAAGCCTGGCGCAGGAGTTCAACGCGCCCTTCCTGTTCGAAACCAACGTGGGCGCGGCCCTGCCCATCCTCAACACCCTGCAGGACCTGGTGCGCACCGGCGACCGGGTGCAGCGCTTCGAGGCGGTGCTGTCGGGCACGCTCAACTTCGTGTTCAACCACTACGACGGTAGCCAGCCCTTTGCCGAAGTGGTGCGGCAGGCCCAGGCTGCCGGCGTCACCGAGCCCGACCCGCGCCTGGACCTGAGCGGCACCGACGTAGCCCGCAAAGCCCTGATACTGGCCCGTGAAGCCGGCGAGGTAATGGAGATGAGCGACATCGAAATCCAGGGCTTCCTGCCCGCGTCCTGCTTTGAAGGCGACGTGGAGGCCTTCTACGCCCAGATGCTGAGGGAAGAAGCCCACTTCCGCGCCCTCTACGACCAGGCCGCGGCCCAGGGGAAAAAGCTGCGCTTCGTGGCGCAATACGCCGAGGGCCGGGCCAAAGTGGGCCTGCAGCAGCTGGCCCCCGACCACAACCTCTACGACCTGCGCGGCAAGGACAACGCCATTCAGTTCTACACCGACTGCTACGTGGAGCAGCCCCTGGTAATCAAAGGGGCCGGCGCCGGAGGCGAAGTCACCGCCGCCGGCGTGTTCGCCGACATCATGCGGGCTGTGCTTTAGTGCTTGGTGCTTAGCGTATTTCCTGAGGTAGAAGTGATAGCGCGGGGTCGTACCCGAGAGGGCTGTGCCCCGTGCTGACTATTCGCAGGCCTCTGGCCTGCAACAGCAGAACGCCTCAGCAGAAGTCGTTCAAAAATCATTCAACGACCGTCGGCCAGAGGCCGACAAATAGCCGGCACGGGGCATAGCCCTCTCGGGTACGACCCCGCGCCATCAACGACTACTAACTGCCTTGCAGCAGTTAATTATTCACAAACAAGTGCTTGAAATGAATTCCGTTACCGTTCATTCGCCCGCTACCGTCTCCAACCTGGGCTGTGGGTTTGATGTGCTGGGGCTGGCCCTGGGCGCCCCCTACGACGTGGTGAAGGTGAGCCGCCGGGCCGAGCCGGGCGTAAGCATCCGGCACCTCGACGGGTTTGGGCTGCCCACGGAGCCGACGCGCAACGTGGCCGGCGTGGCCTTGCTGGCCCTGCTGGCCGCGCTGCCCGAGCCGATGGGGTTTGAGGTGGAAATCACCAAGGGCATTAGGCCCGGCAGCGGCATCGGCTCCAGCGCGGCCAGTGCGGTGGGCGCCGTAGTGGGGGCCAATGCTTTGCTGGGCAACCGGTACAGCAAGGCCCAGCTGGTGGACTTTGCCATGGCGGGCGAGGAAATAGCCTCCGGCGCCCGGCACGCCGACAACATCGCGCCGGCCGTGTACGGCGGCTTCACGCTGGTGCGGGCCATGGAGCCCAGCATCGACATCGTGGCCCTGGCCGCGCCGCCGCTGTGGGTATCCATCGTGCACCCCCAGATTGAGGTGAAGACCATTGAGTCGCGGGCCGTGCTGCCCCAGGCTGTGCCGCTGCCCCAGGCCGTGCGGCAGTGGGCCAACGTGGCCGGGCTGGTGGCCGGCTTCCTGCAGGCTAACTATGCGCTGATTGGCCGCTCCCTGGAGGATGTAATTGTGGAGCCTGCCCGGCAAGCCCTGATTCCGGGCCTGGCCGAGGCGCGGCGCCGCTCCCTGGCCGCCGGCGCCATTGGCGGCGGCATCTCCGGCTCGGGCCCATCCATTTTCATGCTCAGTGAAACCGAGGCGACAGCACAGGCCGTTGGCCGGGAGCTGAGTAGCGTATTTGAAGGGCTGCACATCGAGTCCTTCACCTACGTTGGGCCAGTAGCCACGGAAGGGGCGCGGGTCGTCGCACGTTAAGAAACTACAAAAGAGCAGCTTATATGAACTACTACAGCCTTCGCCGGCAGTCGCCTGCGGTTGACTTCCGCACGGCCGCCATTACCGGGCAGGCACCGGATGGGGGCCTGTACTTCCCCGATGCCATTCCGCAGTTCTCATCCAAACTCCTAGGAGAGATGCGGCAGATGAGCCGGACTGACGTGGCCGTAGAAGTGATGCGGCCCTACGTGGGCAGCAGCATTCCCGAAAACGAGCTGCGCCGCATCTGCGCGGAAACGGTGGGCTTCGACTTTCCGCTGGTGGCCGTCGGCCCGGGCATCACAGCCCTGGAGCTGTTTCATGGGCCCACGCTGGCGTTTAAGGACGTGGGCGCCCGGTTTATGAGCCGCTGCCTGGGCTACTTTGCCCGGCAGGGCAGCACGCCGCCCGTGACGGTGCTGGTGGCTACTTCCGGCGACACCGGCGGGGCCGTGGCCAGCGGCTTCCTGGGCGTGGAGGGCGTGGAGGTGGTCATTCTCTACCCCTCGGGCAAGGTGAGCCCCGTGCAGGAGCTGCAGCTCACCACCCTGGGCCAGAACATCACGGCCCTGGAAGTAAGCGGCACCTTCGACGACTGCCAGGCCCTGGTGAAGCAGGCTTTTCTGGATGGCGAGCTGGCCCGTCACCGCTTCCTCACCTCGGCCAACTCCATCAACGTGGCCCGCTGGCTGCCGCAGCAGCTGTACTACTGCTTTGCCTGGCAGCAGTGGCCCGACGCTGATGCGCCGCCGGTAGTGGCCGTGCCCAGCGGCAACTTCGGCAACCTCTGCGCCGGCCTGCTGGTCCAGGCTTCGGGCCTGCCGCTGGGCCACTTCATCGCGGCCTGCAACGCCAACGACCCCGTGCCCGCCTACCTGCGCAGCGGCCACTACGAGGCCCGCCCCGCCGTGCCTACCATCTCCAACGCCATGGACGTGGGCAACCCCAGCAACTTCATCCGCATTCAGGAGCTGTTTATGCAGGATATCAGCCAGCTGCGGGCCGCCCTGAGTACCGACACCGTGAGCGACGCCGACACGACCGCCACCATCGCGCGGGTGTGGGCCGAGCACCGCTACCTGCTCGACCCGCACGGGGCCGTGGCGTACACCGCCCTGCAGCGCTACCTGGAGCAGCAGCCGGCGGCGCCGGGCCTGTTTCTGGCCACGGCCCACCCGGTGAAGTTTCCTGAAGTAGTAGAGCAGCTGATTGGGCAGCCCATCCCCGTGCCCGAATCGGTGCAGCACCTGCAGGGGCGGGCAAAACGAAGCGTGCCCCTGCCGGTTGATTACGAAGCGCTGAAGGCATTTCTGCTGGCTGAGCAGCGCTAAGGAGGGATGTAGCCCACCCTCGGCCCCTCCTGTGCGGGGGAGGGGAGTCTTACTTGTGCTGTGCTAAAGAACTGCAGAGGGTAGATTTTGGGTTGTGAAAACTGAACATGGAAAAGAGCATTCTGAACAAGGTTTCGGCACGCGTTAAAGCTGCTGTTGAACGCGCTTTCATGCGCTCAGGCGTAGTGCTGCTGCTGGCTTCTGCTGCCTGCCGCCCCGACCAGGTGGAGCACCTCAAAGACAGCAAGCGCATCGGCATTGAAACGGCCAACTGGGAGGTGAAGCGCATTATGCCGGCCGACCTGCTGCGGGCTACCCGCTGGGCCGGCGACTCACTCACGGCCACCGCCGATACGTTGCTGCGCCGCACCCTGGCCCGGGAGCTGGCTGCGGGCGGTGTGGCCCGGGCCGCGCCATTTTGTAAGCCCGAGCAATACCGCCTGGTCGACTCGCTGGCTAAGGTGATGCAGGCGGCGGCGCGGCGCGTCAGTACTCGCCCCCGCAACCCCGCCAACCAGGCTGCGCTCCCTGCCGCGGAGCTTACGCCGGATACTATGCGCACCATCCGGCGGCCGCAGCAGGACTTATTTGCCTACCAGCGGCCCATTGTGCTGAACAATGCCTTATGCCTGCGCTGCCACGGCGAAGTGGGCAAGGATATAGCGGCCGCCGACTACGCGCTATTACAGAAGCAGTACCCCCAGGACCAGGCCAGCGGCTACCGGCTGGGGCAGGTAATGGGCGCCTGGCAGGTGGGCCTGCGACGGCCCGGCGTGGCGGAGTTCTGGACCATGAAGACGCGCAAGAAGTGGAAGCCGCATAAATTCTAGAGCACTTCCTCTCAAACCTGAACCTCACTTTCCGGCTTTTGCAGGTGTAATGAAACAACCAATCATCATCATCGGCGCCGGCATGGCGGGCCTGTCCTGCGCAACCTGGCTGCACCGCGCCGGGCACCCGGTGCTCGTGCTCGAAGCCTCGGACGGCGTAGGGGGCCGCGTGCGCACCGACCTCAGCCCCGAAGGCTTTCGGCTGGACCGCGGCTTTCAGGTGCTGCAAACCAACTACCCGGAGGCGCGGCGGCTGTTCGACTACGGTGCGCTGCTGCTGAAAGCCTTTCGCTCCGGGGCCGTTATTCAGCTGCCCGATGGCCGCGAAACAACCCTGCAAAGCCCGCTGCAGCAGCCGCTGGCGGCCTTTTCGGCCCTGACTTCCCCCGTGGGCACCTTTGCCGATAAGCTGCGCCTGCTCAGCCTGGTGCGGCACGTGCAGAAGCACACGCCCGAGCAATTGCTGCAGCGGCCAGCCACGGACACGCTGTCGTTCCTGCGCCGCTACGGCTGGAGCGAGCAGATAATCGACGCCTTCTTCCGCCCTTTCTTCGGCGGGGTGTACCTGGATAGAAGCCTGAGCACGGCCAGCAACTTCTTCGAGTTCGTGTTTCAGCAGTTTGTGCAGGGCGACGCGGCTGTGCCTGCGCTGGGCATGCAGCAGCTGCCCGAACAGCTGGCCGCCCGCCTGCCCGCCGGCGCCATCCGCCTCAACACCACCGTAGCCGCCATTCATGGCAGCGAAGTGCGCTTAACCTCGGGCGAGGTGCTAAGTGGGGCGGCTGTTGTGCTGGCCACCGACGGCCCGGCCGCCAGCCAGCTCTTGGGCGAGCAGTTACCGAAGCAGAGCGCCGATATGGCCTCGCGCCTTACTACCTGTACCTACTTCAGTGCCGAGGGCTACTCGCCCGGCCGCGGCGACCGGCTGCTGCGCCTGAACGCCCGGCCAGGGCTGGTACACAACGTCAGCTTTCCCGCCGATGTCAGCCCGGATTATGCTCCGGCAGGCCGGTAGCTGATTTCAGTAAGCACCCACGGCCAGCATGGCTTGGCCGTAGCCGACCTCACGGCGCAGCTGCGCGAGGAGCTGGCCGCCTGGTTTGGCCCGGCTGCCCGGCAGTGGGCGCACCTGCGTACCTACCACATCGAGCACGCCCTGCCGGTGTACCTGGCCGGGCAGCCCGTACAGCTGCCCCTGAAGCTGGCCGAGGGGCTGTACCGCTGCGGCGACTGGGCCGCCTACCCTTCGCTAAACGCCGCCTTAGCCACCGGCCGGGAAGTAGCCACCATGCTCCGCAGCTGATTATTTCTAGTTGCTTGTTCCTGGTTTCTGGTTAGAATGACAACAAGAAACCAGTAACAAGAAACCAGAAACCAGGAACGCCTACCCGGCTTCGGCCCAGGTGTAGCGGCGCTGCTTCCACACAATGTGGCTGGGCCAGGCCGTGTAGGCCAGCACAGCTAGCGACATCAGGCAGAGGTAAGGCTCGTAGAGCAGCAGCACGGCCAGGTTTTCGCGGTGCCCGGTCTGGCGCAGGGTGATGAGCAGGAACAGGGTCTGCAGGGCTATTTTCAGGCCGTAGATGCCGGCTACCATGGGCAGGGGCAGAAAGCCCGGCCAGAACAGCACGCCGTAGAACACACCGTAGAGCATGAAGAGGCCGGATAGGTACCAGGGCAGGCGGTCCATGCCCGTCATCCAGCGCTTGCGCTGCCGCAGCAGGCTAATCAGGTCGGGCTGAGCCAGCGACACGCCCAGCGTGCGGGGCTCGCTCACGTGCCGGAACTGCCAGCCCCGGGCCACCACGTGGCGGAACAGCTGCAAGTCGTCGCTCACGCTGAACGCCAGCGCTTCGTAGCCGCCGATGGACTCGTAAGCCTCGCGCGTCACCAGCATGTTGTTGCCGATGGAGGAGGCCGGTAGCTTGTGGTCGGCCATGATGCGGATGAGGTTGAGGCCAAACAGCCAGTCGAGGCCCTGCAGGCGGCCGTACAGGCCCCCGGTGGCCGTGGTCATGCCCGTTACCACGCCCACGCCGGGCTCCACAGCGGCCAGCATACCCGTTACCCAGTCGGGCGACAGGGCCATGTCGGCGTCGGTAAAAAGGAAGTAGTCGGCCGTGGCGGCGCGGCAGAGGTGGGCCAGGGCATTGCACTTGCCCTGGGTGGTGCCCATGTTTTGCCGCACGCGCAGCAGCTTAAACTGGGGCTTGTCGCGGATAAACTCCTCCACGATTTCGGCGGTGCGGTCGGTCGACTTATCATCGGCAATGATGATTTCCAGCAGCCGGGCCGGGTAGTTCAGGTTGGCCAGGGAACGCAGGCAGCGCGCTATGGCGGCTTCCTCGTTGCGGGCCGCCACCAGGATGCTTACCCGGGGCCGGTAGGGGCGGGGCTGCAGCCGTCGGCCCCGGGGCCGGGGCATTAATGCCAGAATTCCAATACAAACGCTAAAAAACAATCCAAAGAAAACAGCCGCCAGTAGCATACGAAGCCCGAAAGGTGAACTGTCGGGATACGTACACCAGCCGGGCGGCTGTTGCCAGGATTAATGCGGATTTATGGTAGGCTACTCCGTACAAATACGGGGGCGGCACTAAGCTAGGTGCTGGGTACTATCGGAGCCGGGGTATCGTAGCCGGGGCTGATGGGTGGTTCAACTACGGCCGGGTTATTGTCGTCATCGTCCCTCACCCAAAGGGTAAGCAAACCGGCCAGCACCATTGAGGCTCCGCCCAGGGCAAGGGTGTGCAGGGTGTTGCCCTGGAAGAGGTGCATGGTGCAAAACCCCAGGATTGTGGCTGCAACAATCTGAGGAATAACGATAAAGAAGTTGAAAACCCCCATGTAATACCCCATTCGGTTGGCGGGCAGGGAGCCGGCCAGGATGGCATACGGCATGGACAGGATGCTGGCCCAGGCAATGCCAACCAAGCCCATTGACACAACAATCAGGTCGGGGTTGGTGATGAATTCCAGGGAAAGCAAGCCCATGCCCCCAATCAGCAGGCAGAGCATATGGGTTTTACGCCGGCTGGTGCGCGCCGCAATCAGCGGGATTATAAACGCAAAAAGTGCAGCTACGCCGTTTCGAACCGACGACGCCAGACTTAGCCAGTCGGCGCCATCGTTGTACTGCTTCTGCACGCGCTGCAGCTCCGCCTTTTCGCCGGCATCTGGGTTGCCGTTTGTATTGTAGTAGTTGGCCAGGTTAACGGTGAGGATTTTGTTGGGCTGCTCGGCTTGAAACTGCCTTATCTCTGCAATGTCCCGTTGCAGCGACTGCAGTTCCTTATGTGCTTTTTCGCTACCTGGCTGCTTGGATTGCGCTTCAACGAAGGTGCTTATCTTGGTGAAAAAAGCGTTATCAACCTTCATGTTGTAAATATTGCTGGTAACCGCATTGGTAGAGTAAATCCACATGGCGAAAAGGGCAAACCAAGTGAAAAACTGCACGATGGCCAACTGACGCATTGCCTTTGGCATGCTGAATATGCCTAGGAAGGATTCCTTCAGACCATCCCAGATACCAATCTGAGCATTTTCCTTGCGAAACTCCTCAATGTTTTCGGGCGGAAACTCCTTCGTAGTAAATACCGTGTACATCACCGCCAGCAGGAAGGCCCCGGCGCCCATGTAGAACGACCATTTCACCGAAGGCGGAATCTCCCCGCTCGGGGCAGTATTGCTTAAATGAAACCAGTTGGTAAATATCCAGGGCAGCAGCGCCGCAATGACCGACCCAACGCCGATAAAAAAGCTTTGCATGGCAAACCCCGACGTCCGTTGCTCGGCCGGAAGCTTGTCGCCTACAAATGCCCGGAACGGCTCCATGCTGATGTTGATGCTGGCATCGAGAATCCACAGCATACCGCCGGCCATCCACAAGGCCGAAGAATTCGGCATAAAAATGAGGGCCAGGGTTGCAAGCACGGCCCCTATAAAGAAAAACGGGCGGCGCCGGCCCCAGAATGGGTGCCAGGTGCGGTCGGAGAAATAACCGATGATGGGCTGAACAAGTAGGCCCGTTAACGGGGCTGCAATCCACAAAATGGGAATGTCGTCCTTATTCGCTCCCAGGGTTTCGAAAATGCGGCTCACATTTGAATTCTGTAGCTCAAAGCCGAACTGAATGCCCAAGAAGCCGAAACTCATGTTCCAGATTTGCCAGAAGCTCAGGCGGGGCTTGTGCGTGCCCGTAGTAGGGACCGATGCGACAGATGCCATAGGGAATGGGAAGGGGTTAGCAAAACAGGTAAAAGGCTGCGAAAAGCCCGTTTTTCGGGCGCCTCGCAGCCTTCAAACTTACAAATTCATTGTGGCACTACGACAACCTTACTAAGGTTTTATCTCAAAAACATAGGCCGACATGGGAGCCAGGGTCAGGTAGAGGCTCTTGCGGGGCTCGCCCCCGTTTAGCAGGTCGGTGTAGGTGTAGAATTTCTTGGGGTTTAAGCCCATGGCGGTCAGCGCCTCGGCCGGGATGTTGATGGTGGGCTTATAGGCCCGGTCGGGGTTGAAGTTGACCACCACCAGCAGCTGCTGCTTGTCGGTGTAGCGCAGGTAGGCATACACGTACTTCTGGTTGTACTCCTTGCCGAGGTTGTTGGCATCCTGCAGCTCGTAGAACTTGCCGCGGCGGATGGCGTCGCTGCTGGCCGCCAGGTTGAGCAGGCGGCTGTAGAATTCGCGCAGGTCTTTCTGCGCGGGGCCCAGCTTGGCGCCATCGAACTTGCCCTGGTTCAGCCACTTCTGGTGCTCGGGCACGCCCCAATAGTCGAAGATGGTGGTGCGGCCGTCTTCGCCGCTAAAGCCTTCGCTGCCACGGGCGGGCTCGCCCACTTCCTGGCCGGAGTACAGCATCACCGGCCCGGAGGCCAGGGTTGCCGTCACCGTCATGGCCGGAATGGCGCGCATGGGGTCGGTAGCAAAGTCCTTGGAGGCAATGCGCTGCTCGTCGTGGTTTTCCAGGAAGCGCAGCATGTGGGAGGAGAAGCCCCGGCTTTCCTCTTTCCACACCTTGGTAATGTCTTCGGTGGTGCCTTCGCCCCGCATCAGGCGGCGCAAGGCGTCGTAGAGGCCCACCTTGTCGTAGAGGAAGTCAAACTTGCCCTTTTCGATATAGGTCTTGTACTCCTTGGGGTTGTAGGCCTCGGCAATGAAGATGATGTCGGGCTTTACCTTTTTCACCTCTGGAATCACCCAGGCCCAGAATTCCACAGGCACCATCTCAGCCACGTCGCAGCGGAAGCCGTCCACGTTCTTGCCGGCCCAGTAGAGCAGGATGTCGCGCATCTTCACCCAGGTGTCGGGCACGGGGCTGAAGTGCGTGGCGCGGTTGTTCTGGTAGTCGACGCCATAGTTGAGCTTTACCGTCTCAAACCAGTCGTCAATCTTGGGGGCTTCCGAGAACACGTCGTTGCCGGTGGCCTTGGCGGGCACTTCGCTGTACTTGCCGTCTTCCTGCGGGCCTTTGCTGGCACCCAGCGGGTTGTAGCCGGCGGGCACCACAAAGCTTTTACCGGGCAGGTAGTAGAAGTTGTTGTTGGGAGCGAAGGCCTTGGTTTTGTCGTCCTTAGCGCCCAGGTCTAAGACCCCGGCGGGCTTGGCATCCGACTTATAGGAGCGGGCCACGTGGTTGGGGATGAAGTCCATGAGCACCTTCAGGTCCTTGTCGTGCGTGCGCTTAATCAGCGCCTCGTACTCGGCCATGCGGTTTTTCACGTTCACGGCCAGGTCGGGGTCTACGTCGTAGTAGTCCTTGATGGCGTAGGGCGAGCCGGCGCGGCCTTTCACCACATCGGCGTCGTCAGCAGGTATGCCGGCGGCGGTGTAGTCGGTCATGGTGGCGTGCTCAATCACGCCGGTGTACCATACGTGGCTCACCCCCATCTTCTTGATTTCATCAAGGGCCTTGTCGGTGATGTCGTTGAACTTGCCGCAGCCGTTTTCCGCGATGGTGCCGTAGGGCTTGTTCAGCGCCACTTTGTTGCCGAACAGGCGGGTCATCAGCTGGTAGATAACCAGCTTATTGTCCTGGGGTACTTCGGTGGTGGTATTGGGGTCAGGCGGAGGCAGCGTCTTATCAGCCACGGGGGGAATGTGCGGGGTGAAAGCCGCCAGGGTCAGCATGCCGGCGGCCAGCATCGTTTTCTTCATGAGCGGCAAGATAACAAGTCAATTAGCAATTAGCAGTGAACAATGCGCAATGACGTTCAAATTATCCATTACTTATTGTACATTACTTATTGAAACTACCATTCCTGGGTGATGGGGTGCAGCATCAGCTCGTCGACCACCACGTGGGGCGGTGCTTCCAGCACATAGCGCACGGCCTGGGCCACATCGGAAGGCCGCAGGTGGGTTTTCTCGGCCTCGGCGCTGCCCGGCGTGGTGTCGTTGAAATAGGTGTCGACCAGGCCGGGGTAGATGGTGCTCACCTTGATGCCGTGGGGGCGCACTTCCTTGCGCAGGCTGCCCAGCAGCGCGTCCTGGGCATATTTGCTGGCGCCGTACGCCGTGCCGTGCGGAAAGGTGCGCCGGGCTACGTCGGAGGTGATGCCCACGATGTGGCCCCGGCGCTGCTTCTTGAAGTGCGGCACGGCGGCTTTGCAGAGCAGGAAGGTGCCTTTCACGTTGGTGTCGAACATGCGGTCCCACTCGGCGGCGGTGAAGTTTTCGAGCTCGTTGAAGGAGCCCACGCCGGCGTTGCACACCAGGATGTCGAGGCGGCCGTACTGGCGCAGGGTTTCGTCTACCACGTGCTGGGCGTCGGTGTCGTCGGCGATGTCGGCCACGATGCTCAGGCCCCTGGTTTTGTGGGTGAGCTCGGTCAGCTCCTCCTCGCTACGGGCTACGGCTACTACTTTGGCGCCCTGCAGGGCCAGGAGCAGGGCAATGGCCCGGCCGATGCCGCGGCTGGCACCGGAGATAATGGCTACTTGGTCGGTTAGGTCGGTCATGGTTATGTGGGCTTTTTCACCGCAGAGGGCGCTGAGGTTTCGCAGAAGGTACGCAGAGGGCTCTAATCAGTCAGTCCATTGACTTTGCGGAAGATGCCTTCTTTGATACGAGGAACATTGAAGTTGATAAGCAGGCCTAGCTTACAGCCTGTCAGCTTAAGGTAAGTGAGGAGTTGCATGTGGTGTACATCGAGTAGTGCATCAACTGTTTTAAGCTCGACTATAACCTTGTTCTCAATCAGCAGGTCGAGCCGATAGCCTACATCAAGCCGGACGTCTTTATACACCATTGGAAGTGCAACTTGGTTTTGTACCTGTAGCCCGGTTAAGCGTAGCTCATGTAGTAGAGCGCCTTCATACGCCGATTCCAGCAAGCCAGGTCCCAGTGCTACGTGCACATCATAGGCAGCTTTTCGAACTGCGTAGGAAATCTCATTTTCATGCATAATCCTCTGCGGCTCTTCTGCGAAACCTCTGCGCCCTCTGCGGTTAAAAAAACTACTTCTTCAACTCCACCACCCAAGCCGTGCGCCCCGGAATCTTCAAAGAGCTTAAATCGGAAAGCACCGCCCCCGAAGTCACCTCCAGCCCCGACGAAAATCCCTGCAGACGCTCCGCAAACCGCTTGGTGTCCACGGTCTTCTCGTCCTTCCCCGAGTTCATCACCACCATCACCGTGCCGGCATCGGAGTACCGGAAGTAAGTGTACACGCCCGCATCGGGAATAAACTGCATGAGCTTGCCGGCGTGCAGCACGGGGTGGCTCTTGCGGTACTGAGCCAGCTTGCTCACGTAGTCGAAGGCCTCGGCCTCCTGCCCGGTGCGGGTGGTAAACAGGTTTTTCTTGTCGCCGGGCCAGCCGCCGGGGAAGTCCTCGCGCACCTTGCCGTCGGGGTTGGAGTAGTTCTTCATCAGCACCTCGGTGCCGTAGTACAGCTGCGGGATGCCGCGCGTGGTCAGCAGCCAGGCGATGCCCATCTTGTACTTGGCGAAGTCCTCGCCGATAACCGAGTAGAAGCGGCTCATGTCGTGGTTGTCGAGGAAGGTGACGTTGCGCATCGGGTCCTCATACATCCAGTCGGCCTGCAGGGTGTAGTACATTTTGTTGATGCCTTCCGTCCAGCCCGCGTCCTTGGTCAGGGCCTCGTTGATGGCGTATTGCAGCTGGAAGTCCAGCACCCCGGGCATGTTGGACTTAAACCCGTCCACGGGCGGCAGAATGTTCTTGGCGAAGAAGGCCTGCTGCGCCGTGCCCTGCACCCAGGTCTCGGCGAACTGCCCCAGCTTGGGATACTCGCTGGTGATGGCCTCGCCCCACTGCATCAGGAACCTGGGCTCGGAGTAGGTGTAGGTATCCACGCGGTAAGCGTCGAGGCCGGTGTACTCCACCCACCACAGGAAGTTCTGAATGAGGTAGGTAGCCACCAGCGGGTTGCTCTGGTTCAGGTCGGGCATGTGGGTGTCGAACCAGCCGTTGTTGAACTGGTTGAAGTCGGCGCTCGACTTGTAGGGGTCGTTAAAGGCCGCGTCGCGGAAGTTGCTGCGGGTGAAGGTGGGCCACTGGTGAAACCAGTCCTTGGCGGGCTGGTCCTTGAACAGGTAGTTCTCGCTGCCGATGTGGTTGAGCACCACGTCGTGCACTACCTTCAGACCCTGCTGGTGGGCCCGCTGCACAAAGCGCACGTATTCCTCGTTGGTGCCGTAGCGCCGGTCTACCTGGTAGAAGTCGGTGAGGGCATAGCCGTGGTAGCTGGCCTTGGGCTGGTCATTCTCCACCACCGGCGTGGGCCAGATGGCCGTTACACCCAGCTGCTTGAGGTAGTCGAAATGGTTTTCAATGCCTTTCAGGTCGCCGCCGTGCCGCGAGTACATGGAGTCGCGGGCCACGCCGGGCGCCTTCATGCCCTTTATCACGTCGTTGGTGGGGTCGCCGTTGGCAAACCGGTCGGGCATGAGCAGGTAGATGAAGTCGGAGGTGTTTACTCCCTGCACTTTGCTGGGGTCGCCGGGCGTATTGCGGGCGCGCAGCTCGTAGCTGTAGCTCAGCTTCTTTTTGCCTTTAAACTCAAGCTTCAGCTGGCCGGGGGCGGCGCTGGCGCTGATGCTCAGGTTCAGCAGCAGGTAGTTGGGGCTTTCCAGCTTCTGCACGCCCTCCAGCGTCACGCCGGGGTAGGCGGCCAGCGTGGCCGTGCTGCCGGCGATGCCGGGGCTGTGCACCAGCAGCTGCAGCCGGGGGTTTTTCATGCCCACCCACCAGAATGTGGGGTCGATGCGCAGGGCAGGAGCGGCTTTGGCAGTGGGAGCGGGGGCCGCTGCCGGGCGGGAAGCAGTAGCCACCGGGGCCGACAGCCGGCCGGCCTGGCTGGGGAGGGCGCCCGCCACTGCAAGCAGCAGGGCGGGAAGTAAGCAACGTGTCATGGATGCGTTAAAAGAGATGGCGTGAAAAATTGGCATGTGTAAGTAGTCAGATGCTGGCCCTGACCTTTCCTTCACCCTTTAATGGGGCTGCGTGACTGGTCGAGACGGTAAGCTCATGTGGTGACGCAGGCGGGCGACAAGCGTCGCTAGCGCGAGAGGGAGTCAGGAGAGTAGGTTTAAAATCAAACCATTTAAACAGGTCAACGTTAGCCGGATGCTCTGCCCAGTGTTTTGTTTTTCCTCCTTTCCACCCCATTAAGACTGATTTTTTATGAATACTAACCCCCAACTAGTCGACACGCTCAACGAGCTGGCCCTGTTCGTCAACGACCGCATCGAAGGCTACAAAACCGCCGCCAAAGAGACCAAGGACGCCCAGAACCAGAAGTACTACCAGGAGCTGGTGCAGCAAAGTGAGCAGTTTGTGAATGAAATCAATGGCTTTGCCCGCAGCGCCGGGGGCGATGCCGAAAGCAGCACCACCCTGAAAGGCAAGTTTTACCGGGGCTTTATGGATGCCAAGGCCATTGTGACCAATCGCGACGAAGCCAGCATTTTGGATTCAAACATTTATGGTGAAGAATGGGCCCTGAAAGCCTACCGCGAAGCCCTGGACAACTCCGAGCTTTCCGGCCCCGCCCGCCAGGCCGTGGAGCGGCAGTTCAAGGCTTCGCAGCAAACTTACGAGCAACTCAAGCGTCTGAAAGGCATAGCGGCAGTATAAGGCGTTTTTAATTGGCCTGCAATCGATTGCAGAAGCGGAAGTTGGTTTTATTATCCAACTTCCGCTTTTTCTTTGTCCCGCTATTCGGACCTTGTGGCCCGAAGCCGCCGGCGTTTTGCCGGCGGTTTTTTCTTTCATTCCTAATTCTTTCACGCAGCCGCTTTGGCTTGCTTTCTCCGTTTCATGGCCTTCACCTTTAAACCTTACACCCCCGCTGCGAAGTACAAAACCGCGGCGGCTTACTTCTCCATGGAATTCGCGCTCGACCAGGCGCTGAAAACCTATTCCGGCGGCCTGGGCTTCCTGGCCGGCTCCCACATGCGCTCGGCCTATGAGCTCAAGCAAAACCTGGTCGGCATCGGCATTCTCTGGTCGGAGGGCTACTACGACCAGGGCCGCAACGAGGACATGACCCTGAAGGTGAACTACCGCCGCAAGTACTATTCCTTTCTGGAAGACACCGGCCTGATGTTCCCCATCACCATTCACGGGGCCGACGTGCAGGTGAAAGCCATGTACCTGGCACCCGAGACCTTCGGCACGGCGCCGATGTTCTTTCTGACCACCGACATTCCGGAAAACGACTACGTGTCGCGCACCATCTCCCACCACCTCTACGACCCCAACGAGGCGGCCCGCGTGGCCCAGTCCATTCTGCTGGGCGTGGGCGGCGGCAAGCTGCTCGACCTGATTGGCCGCAAAACCGACGTGTACCACCTCAACGAAGGCCACGGCCTGCCGCTGGCGTTCTGGCTCTACGACAAGCACGGCCGCCAGCTCGACGAGGTGAAGAAGCGCCTGGTGTTCACCACCCACACGCCTGAGCTGGCCGGCAACGAGGAGCGCCCCATGAAGCTGCTCACCGACATGGGCTTTTTCGGCAGCGTGCCGGTAGAGGAAGTGCGGGAGGTAGCCCGCCTGCACGGCGACTCGCTGAACTATACCCTCACCGCCCTGCGCTTCGCGCGCAAGGCCAACGCCGTGAGCAAGGTGCACGGCGTGGTGAGCAACGAAATGTGGGGCCACAACGAAGGCATCTGCCCCATCATCGCCATCACCAACTCGCAGAACGGCACTTACTGGCGCGACAAGTACCTGGCCGCCGCTCTCAAGGCCAAGGACGACCAGGCCCTGGTGGAGCGCAAGTACGAGCTCAAGAAGGCTCTGTTCGAGCTGGTGGCCGACCAGACCGGCAACGTATTCGACCCCCAGGTGCTGACCATCGTGTGGGCCCGCCGCTTTGCCGGCTACAAGCGCGCCGACCTTATCCTGCAGCAGTTCGACCGGTTTGTGAAGCTGGTGACCGACACCGAGCGGCCGGTACAGATGATTTGGGCCGGCAAGCCCTACCCGCTCGACTACGGCGCCATCAACCTGTTCAACAGCATCATTCAGCGCACCAAGCACCTGAAAAACTGCGCCGTGCTCACGGGCTACGAGCTCAACCTCAGCGCCGCCCTCAAAAAGGGCTCCGACATCTGGCTGAACACGCCCATCTTCCCCCGCGAAGCCAGCGGCACCAGCGGCATGACCGCCGCCATGAACGGCTCGGTAAACCTGAGCATTGCCGACGGCTGGATTCCCGAGTTCATCAAGCCCGGTGAGAATGGCTTCCTCATTCCCCACGCCCCGGAAGGTACTTCCGACGAGGAGCGCAACGCCCAGGAGTCGGTGGCCCTGCTCGACGTGCTCGAAAACCAGGTGGTGCCCATGTACTACGACCAGCCCAAGCAGTTCCTGAAAGTGGTGAAAACCGCCATGAAGGACGTAGAGCCCGAGTTCGAAAGCAACCGCATGGCCAAGGAGTACTACGAGAAGCTGTACAAGTAGGGGATGAGTGAGTGGGTGTGTGGGTGAATGGGTGAATGGGTGAATGAGATGGCAACGGAGGCCGCGCTTTGTCGTTTATCCTTGTCTTAGATGGCTAATCTGAGCCTTCCGTTTGCGTTGGCTTCATAAGCAGGTCTAGGGCTGGGAAACTGGGCAAAGTCTTGCTGTACGCGTTGAAAGAACTCATTCACCCATTCACTCATTCCCCCATTCGCCTATGTGTGGCCGCTACACCTTCGTTACGCCCGCGCCCGCCGCTGAAAAGCGCTTTGACGCTGCTTTTACCGAGCCGGCCGGGCCCAACTACAACGCTGCGCCCTCGCAGCAGCTCCCCATCATCACCAATGCCGCGCCCCAGCAGATACAGCTGGTGAGCTGGGGCCTGGTGCCGGGCTGGAGCCGCGACCCGGCCAGCGGGCCCAAGCCCATAAATGCGCGGGCCGAGACGCTGGCCGAAAAGCCTTCCTTCCGGCAGCTGCTGCAGCGGCGGCGCTGCCTGGTGCTGGCCGACAGCTTCTACGAGTGGCAGGCCACGCCTGCGGGCAAGGTGCCGCACCGCATTTTGCTGCAAGACGAGCAGCTCTTCGCCTTTGCCGGGCTCTGGGACGAGTGGCTGGACCGCAGCACCGGCGAGCTGCACCCCACCTTCACCATCATCACCACCGAGCCCAACGCGCTGATGGCCAACATCCACAACCGCATGCCCGTGATATTGCCCGGCCGGGCTGCCGAGCAGGCCTGGCTGGCCGACGACCTGGGCAGCAAAGCCCATCAGGAGCTGCTGCTGCCGTACGATGCCGCGGCCATGCGCGAGTACGTGGTAAGCAAGCGCGTGAATTCGCCGGCCAACAACGACGCCGAGGTGCTGGCGGCCGCCTAAAGCCGCCAATTGCTGCTTGGCCCGGCACTAAGTTCCTGCTAACTTGCCGGTATGAAGCTGCACAATCCTTGGTTCCTGCTCCTGCTCATCTGCCTGCTGGCCTCGCTGGCCCAGCTCCTGCTGCCGTGGTGGAGCCTGGCCGTGGTCGCTTTCGCCTTGGGCTTTTTGCTGGCCCGTAGCGGCAAAGCGGCGTTCTGGGCGGCTTTTGCTGGGGGCGGGCTGAGCTGGCTGCTGCCGGCGCTGTGGCTGAACCTGCGCAACGACGGCTTGCTGGCCAGCCGCATGGCCGGCCTGCTGCCGCTGGGAGGCTCGGCGGCGCTTATGGTTGTCGTTACCGGCCTGGTAGCTGGCCTGGTAGCTGGGCTGGCCGCGCTGGCCGGACAGCGCCTGCGGGCCGCGCTACGCGGAAATGCTGCAGGAGAAACCCTTGGTCAACATCCAGCGGTTAAGTAGCTCCGTACCAGCTAAGGCTGCCGCACGCCGAATGCTTTGCTCCGGGCAGCAAGTCTGCACATGGGCATATGTGGCGGTTAAAAGATGCCCAATCTTTTAGGATTATAATGCATGTTGTGGCTTTTTCAGTATCTTAGCCACTGCTAATCAGCAGCTATGCCTGCTAGCTCTTTCGCTCCCCCATTTTCCGTCTTTTTAGTTTATATGGCGCAAACTTTACCTTCCACTGCTTCTTTCTTACGACGGCTCCTGTTGGGAGCCGTACTTTTCAGCGGCCTTGGCCTGCAGGCTGCCGCTGCCCAGGACGACCCGCCCCGCAACCGCCTGAATGAAAAAGTAAAAGAGCCGGGCATTTTGCTGCCCGAGCAGATGCCCCAGTTTCCGGGCGGCTTTGCCAAGCTGCTCGATGAGTTGGAGACCAGCCTGAAAGACCCCAGCAAAGGGCCGGTGGTGCACAACGCCGGCTGCTGGATGGTGCGCTTCACCGTGGGTGCCGATGGGGAAGCCCGCGCCGCCAGCGTAGAGCCCAGTCCCTCCAATAAAATCTCGGTTAACTCGCCCGAAGGCAAAGCCGCGCAGCGGGCGCTGTGGTCGGCCCTGAAAACGGTAGTGCCCGCCCCCTGGAAGCCCGGTATGCAGGCCGGCAAGCCCGTAGCCGTAGCTATTGAGCTGCCACTGACTTTGTACTAGCGGAAATACGCGGCTGAGCCCTCACGGCGGTACCGCTAACAAAGCGGGCAGGCGGCCTACCTTAGCACGGCAAACCGACGTGCCTATGCTCTTCTATACGCTAGCCAAGCCCTTTGTACAGGTAGCGCTGCGGGTATTTTTCCGGCGCATTGAGATTCGGCACCCGGAGCGGCTGACGCTGCCCGGCCCCCTGCTGCTGGCCGGCAACCACCCCAACACGCTCATGGACCCGCTGCTGGTGGCCGTAAACCGCCGTGAGCCCATTGCCTTCCTGGCCAAAAGCACGTTTTTTAAGAACCCCGTATCCCGGGCCATCCTGGAGTCGGGCAACTCCATTCCCATCTACCGCCGCCAGGACGCCGGCAGTGCCGAAGACGGGCCCGTCACGCCCGAGCAGCTGGCCGCGCAGAACGAGGCCACCTTTGGCCGCTGCTACGACTACCTGGGCGAGGGCGGCACCATCATGATTTTCCCCGAGGGCACCAGCGTGTCGGAGCGCAAGCTGCGGACCCTGAAAACCGGGGCGGCCCGCATTGCCCTGGGTGCCGAGGCCCGGCACGGCTTCAAGCTGGGCCTGCAGGTGCTGCCCGTGGCTATCAATTACTTCGACCCCAGTCGGTTCCGATCCGATGTGCTCCTTAACGTGGCCCCGCCCATTGTGGTGGCCCACTACGCCGAGGCCTATGCCCAGGACCCTGCCGCCGCCGCCGATGCCCTTACCGAAGCCATCCGGCAGGCCCTGGAGCGGCGGTTGGTTATCACCCGAGACGCGGCTGAAGATGTGCTGGTGCAGCAGATTGAGCGCACCTTCGGCGACCAGCTTATTCCCGACGACGACCCCAGCACGCTGTACGACAACTTCCAGCTCAGCCAGACCCTGCTCGATGCCGTGGCCTGGTTTGAGCGCCATGCCCCGGCGCAGCTGCACGCCATGCGGGCCGACTTCGAAGCCTACCTGCAGGCCCTGCGCCGGCACCGGCTGAGCGACGAGGCCCTGCACAGCCAGCAGCAGGGCACCCGGGCCGGGCTGCTCAACCTGGTGCTGGGCCTGCCCGTCTGGCTCTACGGCGTGGTCAACAACTACCTGCCCTACAAGCTGCCCTCTCTGGTGGCCCAGCGGGCTACCAGGGAAGTGGAGTTTGTGGCGCCCATTATGATGGTGGTGGGCATGCTCACCTTCCCCCTGGCTTATGTGCTGCAGGCCATGGTGGTGCATCATTTTGTGCAAAAGGGCTGGCTTACGGGCCTGTATTTGCTAAGCCTGCCCCTCACCGGCTTTTATGCCCTGAGCTACTGGGAAACCCTGGCCGGGCGCCTGCGCCGGCTGCGGGTCCTGCGCCTGTTTCGCCGCGACCCCGGCCTGGGCCGCGAGCTGCTGGCCCAGCGTGCAGCGGTGGTGGCTGCGCTGGAGGAGGCCCGGCGCGCTTATTTGGTCAAGCGGCCATAGGCGCAGGGGGACGGGGCCCTAAGCCGGCCCGGCCGTGGTGAATGCCCGTACCAGCTCGTACACTTCATCCGGGGCTTCGGCATGCACCCAGTGGCCGGCATCGGGCACGGTGGCTACTTGGGAGTTGGGAAACAGGGCCGGAATGCCGTGCAGCTTGTCTTCGGTGGTGATGTAGCGCGACTTGCCGCCCCGGATAAACAGGGCCGGCTTCAGGAAAGGCACGGGGCCCGTCGTTTCTTCGCCAATGGCCCGCAGATTAGTGGTAAGGGCATCGAGGTTGATGCGCCAGGCAAAGGAGTTGTCTTCCTTGCGGTACAGGTTCTTCAGCAGAAACTGCCGCACGCCCAGCTGCGGAATGTATTGGGCCAGGGCCGCGTCGGCCTCCTGCCGGTTGGTGATTTTACTCAGGTCGATGGCTTGCAAGCCGGCTATGATGTCGTCCTGGTGCTCCATGTCGGAGTAGCGCGGGGCAATGTCCACCACAATGAGGCGGGCCAGGTGCTCGGGGTGGTGCAGGGCCAGGCGCATGGCGGCCTTGCCGCCCATGCTATGGCCCATCAGCGTCACGTCGTCGCCCAGGCCCAGGTGGTCCAGCAAAGCCCGCACGTCGTTGGCCATCAGCTCGTAAGAGTGCTCATTGGTCTGGAAGGAGCGGCCGTGGTTGCGCAAATCTGCCGATATCACGCGCAGGCCGGCTTCGGTGGCCCAGCGCCGCGCCAGGCTCTGCCAGTTGTCGAGGGTGCCAAAGAGGCCGTGCAAAATTACCAGGGGCCGGCCCTGGCCCTGGTCGAGGTAGTGGAGGACAGACATGACGCGAAAGTAACAACAAAGCCCCTCCGGCGAGCCGAAAGGGCTTTGTTGAGAGAGCGAAGCGCAAGGCGTATGCGCTTGGCGGCTTCTCCTTTGTTTTTAGTTAAAAGATGAGAGTTAAAAGACAGAACATCTTTTAACTCTCACCTCTCAACTGATTTTAAGCCGTCACACAGGCCATAGCGCCTTTAAAAGCCGGCGCAAATACCTCGCGGGCAAAGTCTTCCAGAGTGGTGGGGGTGGTGCTGGCTTCCGTGCGGGCCTGGGAGGTCATCACGCCGCCTTCGTTCATGTGGCGGGTCATTTCGATGTAGAGGTCGGCCATGTTCTCGCTCAGGCCAGCCTGCACCATGCCCCCTTTGGCATCTTCATAGGAAAAAGGGACGTAAGGCAGCTCCGGCCGGCCAATGGCCTGGCCAACGGCGGCAGTTGCCTCGGCCAGGGAGTAGTTGCGCGGGCCCAGCAGGTAGTGCACCGAGTGGTTTTCCAGGGTGTCGGCTGTCAGCAGCTCCGCGGCCTTGGCAGCAATGTCCTTGGTTGCTATCATGGGGAACTGCAGGTCGGGCCGGGTGGCCGAGCCGTTGATGCCCATGTGCTGAATCATGCCGATGCTGGGCAGCAGGTTTTCCATGAAGTAGGCCGGCCGCAGGTGAGCCACGGTGAGGCTCTCAATGGCGTTGAGGCGGGCTTCCTGGTAGTGCAGGCCCAGCACAGGGCCGGTCCCGGCCGACTGGTCGGCGCCGATGCTGCTCAGGAACACGGCTTTGGACAGGCCCGCCGCGCGCACGGCCTCGGCCGTGGCCTCGCCGATTTGCTGCATGTGGCCCAGCACGTCGGAGGAGGTTACGTTCGGCGGAATCATGAGAAAGGCGGCGTCGGCCCCACGCAGGGCTTCGGTGAGCAGGGCCACGTCGTGGGCATCGCCGGCTTTGGTGGTAGCGCCGGCGGCTTGCAGGGCGTCGAGGCGGGCACTGGCGCGGGCCACGGCCGTCACCTGATGGCCCCGGCCGAGCAGCTGGTGAACAAGAGCGGTACCGATGTTGCCGGTAGCGCCGAGAACGGTGATTTTTTTAGCCATGATAGGGTAGGGGTGAGGTGTATTGGTATTGCTACCAATTGGTTGTGAAAAATTGAAGGCTGGCCGGCTGCCCCCACAAGCTGCAGCTTGCCTCGGGTTGCCGTTTTGATGCGGCAAAGGAAGTATCTTTACTTCGCCTTTCGCAAGTACCTACCAAAAAGTAGGGTGCCTACCAAAATGAAAGTATTGCTGAAAATCAACTAGAAAAAATATGTCGAAAGTTACTAAGCAGCAGGCGGCGGAAGCCTACTGGGGCCACGCGCCCCTGCTCGATAACGTGGCCTGTCCCGTGCGCACCGGCCTGAACGTGCTGGGCGGCAAGTGGAAGCTGCTCATTCTGTCTTACCTGCTCGACCAGCCCCGGCGCTACGGCGAGCTGCGCCGCCTCATGCCCGAAATCACGGAGAAGATGCTGATTCAGGAGCTGCGCGAGCTGGAGGCCGACGGCATTGTGCAGCGCACCGTGCACCAGCAGGTGCCACCCCGCGTCGACTACAGCCTTACCGAGCAGGGGCAGCGCGTGCGGCCCGTGTTTATGGAGCTGCTGGGCTGGGGCCTGAACTACCTGGAGCGCGACAAGGCCGGCAGCTAAACGGCGCTACACGCAAACTTCATGAAGCAGCCGGTTCCTTTGCGCCGGGTAAGCTTGCTTGCCACCTGGCCGCAGTAGCAAGCGGCAATGCCAATTCCTTTAACCCGGCTGCGTCATCGACAGGGCAAGCGCTTTGCCTGCCTCGCTGTGCCCGCTCGTTCCTCTTCACCTTTTTCTACGGAGCCACTTACCCTGGCTTTGCTCTGTTCCGCTTATGCGCTCTACTGCCTGCTGTGCCGCCCTTTTACTGGGTTGGCTGCCACTTGCTGCCCTGGCTCAGGGTATGCTGCCTGCCTCTACCCCGCCAGCCGCTGTACCGGCGGCCACTGCCGGGGCACTTAACCAGTCGCCCACGGGCAGCAATTGGAGCCTGCACTTTCAGCAGACTGCTATCAAGCAGTGGCACACCGAGTTCTGTTCGTCCTACAAGGACAGCCTGAGCCTGCAGCCCCGGGAAAATGCCAAGCTTTCCCTTACCTCCACCTTGTTTATTGGCCGCAAGCTGTGGCGGGGTGGGGCCGTGTTTTTTAACCCCGAGGTATCGGGTGGCAGTGGGCTGAGCGGCGCTTCGGGCGTGGCCGGCGCTACCAATGGCGAAACGTTCCGCATCGGCGACCCTTCCCCGCTGTTGTACCTGGCCCGGCTCTACCTGCAGCAGCGCTGGGCCCTGGGCAGTGAAACCACGGTAGACGAAGACGAGCTAAACCAGCTGGCCGGTCCGCGCCCCAACCGCTACCTGGGCCTGATTGTCGGCAAGTTCAGCATTGCCGACTTTTTCGACCAGAACAGCTACTCCCACGACCCCCGCACCCAGTTTCTGAACTGGAGCCTGATGAGTGCCGGTGCCTGGGACTATCCGGCCAACACCCGCGGCTACACTGTGGGCGCAGTGCTGGAGTATGTGTCGCCCGGCCTGGCCCTGCGCGTGGCCAGCACCGCCGTGCCCACTTATGCCAACGGCCCCGACCTTGACACGAACTACGCCCAGGCCCACTCCGAAACCGTGGAGCTCACCAAGGCCATCCGGCTGCGGGGGCGGCCGGGCGCCCTGCGCCTGCTGGGCTACCGCACCGTGGCCGGCATGGGCAGCTATGCGCAAACGCTGGCACAGCCGCGCCCCGGCCCGCGCCCCGACATCACCAAAAGCCGGCAGCCGGGCCGCACCAAGACGGGCCTGGTGCTGAACCTGGAGCAGGAGCTGAGCGAAAGCCTGGGGCTGTTTGGCCGCCTGAGCTACAACGACGGCCAGAATGAAACCTGGGCCTTCACCGAAATAGACCGCAGCGCCTGCCTGGGCTTTAGCAGCACCGGCGCCCGCTGGCAGCGCCCCGACGACCGCCTCGGGCTGGCCGCCGTAGTCAATGGCTTGTCGGAAGAGCACCGGGCTTACCTGGCGGCGGGCGGCCTGGGCTTTATCGTGGGCGATGGCCGGCTCAGCTACGCCCCGGAGTTCATTGCGGAGCTGTTCTATAGCTTGGCCCTGCCAAAATACCACGCCAGCATCAGCCCCGACTACCAGCTGCTTGTGAACCCGGCCTACAACCGCGACCGGCCGGGCCCGGTGCATGTAGTGGCCCTGCGCCTGCACCTGGAGTTCTAGGGGCAGCGCCCGGCTGGCGAAAGAAATGGGCGGCAGTGACGTAAGCCGAGTACATCGGTTGCGCGCCGCACCAGGCGAAACAACGCTTCGGGCCACCTGCCCTGACTCTGCCTATAGATGGAGAGGTAAGCTGCATAAACAAAATCAAATTGCTGTAAATCAGTTGACTGGTTTTTGAAGCCGCGTTAAGTCTGTAACTCAGGAAAGCGAGTGCCACCGCTCAGGCAACCCAAAGGAGACTGTCTGCATCCTAAGCCTTACCTGTGGTTTCACCCTTCATCTTTTCTGCATGCCCATGAAAGCGTCCCGTTTGCTGCTCGTTTCTGCGCTGGCCTTGTCGAGCTCGGCTGTCCTTACTTCCTTCCGCCTGGCCGACTCTGACGAAAAGCCGGCCCGTAACATGCGCGAGGTGCCGGCCTTCACCCGCCTGGCGCTGGGCAACTCGGCCCGGGTGGTGCTGCGCCAGGGCAGCCCCCAGCGCGTGGAGGTAGAAGCCTCTGCCGCCGACCAGCAATGGCTGGAAACTACCGTGAAAGGCAACCAGCTGCGCATTGGCACCCGCAGCGAGCAAAGCAAGCCGCGCTGGCACCAGTTTGAAGGCCCGGTGGTGGTATACATCACCATGCCGGTGGTAACGGGGCTGAGTGTGAACGGCTCGGGCAAGCTGAAGGCAGAAACCGACATCAAAACCGACAAGCTCGACGTGGCCATGAACGGCCCTGGCGGGCTGGAGCTGCACGGCGTGCAGGCCGCCGAGCTGGAAACCTCGCTGAACGGCTCCGGCGAAGTGTTGCTGGGCGGCAACTGCCCGCGGCACGACGCCTCCATCAACGGCTCGGGGGCCGTGCGGGCCGGCAAGCTGCGCAGTGAAACAGCTTCGGTATCGATTCATGGCTCCGGCGATGCGCACATCTACGCTACCAAGACGTTGAAGGCCACCGTGGTGGGCTCGGGCGATGTGTACGTGGGCGGTGGCGCCCAGGTGAGCAGCACCACCATCGGCAGCGGCCGGGTGCGGCAGTAGTACCGGCCTGACTAAATCAGAATTTGCCCCGGCGGTAGCTACCGCCGGGGCTTTTTGCTGCCTTTCTCTGCGGAGCTTACGCTTTGCTCATGGCCCATCATTACACCAAGCAGCCTGCCTGCGCCAATTGCCATTTCACGGGCAGCCCGTCGAGTTTTGCTCGCGCTGAGGGCTACAGAACCACGACTTATAGCGCATCCCCAGTTGTCGTAGGGCTATTCTAGACCGGCTCCCCCTCTCCCTTTCGGAAATGCGAATTAAGCATTTTTGGGGGCGGGGGGTGAGGCGAACGGTAGAACGAAGTCTGTACGCCAACTTAGGAATTGCTGTAGACATCCGGTTCGGCCATGTGGTGGAAGAGTTCTCGGAGGGCGTTTCTCACTTCGATGGTAAAGTGTTCAATTCGGCGAGCGCTGCAGGGGCTGTTGGTAATGGTGTTTATCCAGCTTCCTCTGGCGGCCTTGCTGCTGAAGCGGACCTGCGGGCAGCAGCGCAATCCGGATAAGAGAGCAGCGGGGTTAATCCGCCGCCGATAGAGCCGTTGGCCAGCCTTTGGGTATTTAGGGCCGGCTACAGTCTTCCTATTCTTAACCGGTTGAGCTTCACAGTCAGACGCGGGGCCCCGGTGTAAAATTCGGGCTTAGCCTCGGGCGTAGCAACCCGCTCCCGGCTGCTGCCCGTACCTTTGCGCAGCCTAGCGCACATTCGTTTCCCACCCAACACCACCCTGTGTATCTTCACCACGTGGCCTCCTACCTGCCGGAGGCCGTCGTTACCAACGCCCACTTCACCCGCCTCAACGGCCTGGCCGATGAGTGGATAATTGAACGTACCGGCATCCGCGAGCGGCGCAAAGCTGCGCCCGGCGAGAATGCCAATACCATGGCCATTGCCGCCACCCACGCCGTGCTGGCCGAAGCCCCGGCCTTCGATGCCAAAAGCATCGACCTGATTGTGGTAGGTACCTATACGCCGCACGATACCATCTATACCGCTGCCCATGCCGTGCAGCGGGCCCTGGACATCAACGAGATACCTACGGTGAGCATCTCCTCAGCCTGCTCCTCGCTGCTGAATGCCGTGGAGATTGTGGAGGGCTACTTCGCCATGGGCAAAGCCAGCCGGGCCATTGTGGTGGTAACCGAGCACAACACGGCCTACAACAACGAGGAAGACACCATTGCCGGCCACCTCTGGGGCGACGGCGCCGCGGCGCTGCTCATCTCCAAAGAGCGGCTGGCGGCTACCGACCTGCACATCAGCGAAGTCATTACCGGCGGGGCGGCCCCGGTGAGCAAGGCCGATGAGTCCGTGACCCTGAAGCCAGTAGAGCGCGGCATTGTGATGCCTTTTGGCCGCGACGTGTTTCAGCAGGCCTGCACCTATATGGCCCGCGTCACGCAGCAGCTCATGGACAAGCACCGCATCTCCGCCGAGGCGCTGACCTACCTGATTCCGCACCAGGCCAACCTGCGCATCTCCCTGAACGTGGTGAAGCAGCTTGGGCTCGACCCGGAGCGGGCCGTGAGCAACATCGAGCGCCTGGGCAACACCGGCTGCGCCGGCGCTGCCATTGCCCTGGCCGAAGTATGGGATACGCTGCAAGCAGGCAGCAAAGTCATTATCACCGTATTCGGCGGCGGCTACTCCTACGGTGCCATGCTGCTGGAAAGGGAATTATGAGTTATGAGTTATGAATTATGGCAGGGCCGTATTTCGCAACTCATAACTCATAATGCATAACTCATAATTCTAAAGACGTGCTTCCCCCGCCCAACGCCTTTCTGCCGGAGCTGAGCTTCCAAACCAGCCGCGCCAGCGGGCCGGGTGGGCAAAACGTGAACAAGGTGGAGTCGCGGGTAGAGCTGCGCTTCCACCTGATGAACTCCCAGCTGCTGAGCGAAACCCAGAAGCAGCTGATGCTGGAAAAGCTCGCCGGCCAGCTCACCGCCGAAGGCTACCTGCAGGTAGTAGCCCAGGACGACCGCAGCCAGCTGCGCAACCGCGAAATTGCCCTGGCCCGCTTTCATGCCCTGCTCCTGAAAAGCCTGCGCCGCCCCAAGCCGCGTAAGGCCACCAAGCCCAGCCAGGCCGCAGTGCGTAAGCGCCTGGAGATGAAAAAGAAGCTGTCGGATAAAAAAGCCAACCGCCGGCGGCTGGACTAGCTTTGAAGAAGTTGCTAGTTGTCAGCTCTCATTGCCAGTCAAGCACCTATTTAGAAGCTGACAACTAACAACTGACAACTGACAACTAACAACTAACAACTTACTTCTGCAGCTCCAGCACCCAGGCGGTTTTGGCGGGCACCTTCAGGGTGTTCAGGTCGGGCAGCACCGTGCCGGTGGCCACGTCGCGGGCCGAGCGAAAGCCGCGCAGGTTGGCGGCATATTTGGCCGGGTCGAGGCTGCGCTCGGCGTTGGCCGAGTTGAGGACGACCATGACGGCCTCGCCCTTGTCGTTGTGGCGGAAATACGTGTACACGCCCTCGCCGGGCAGGTATTGCGTTAGCTGGCCGGTTTGCAGCACGGGGTGGCTGCGGCGGTACTGCGCCAGGGTGCGCACGTAGTCGTGCATGGCCTGCTGGGCCGGGGTGCGGCCCGCGGCGGTAAACAGGTTCTGCTGGTCGCCGGGCCAGCCGCCGGGGAAGTCCTCGCGCAAGCGGCCGTCGGGGTTAGTAAAGTTCTTCATCAGCACTTCGGTGCCGTAGTAGAGCTGCGGAATGCCCCGGGTGGTCAGCAGCCAGGCCAGGCCCAGGCGCAGCTTGGCCTGGTCTTCGCCCACCACCGAGAGAAAGCGGCTCTGGTCGTGGTTGTCGAGGAATACCACGTTGCGGGTCGCGTCTTCGTACAGCCAGTCCTGCTGCAGCACGTAGTAGAGCTTGTTGATGCCTTCGTTCCAGCCCGGCTCCTTGGTGAAGGCGTCGGTGATGGCGAAGAAAGCCTGGAAGTCGAGCACCCCGGGCAGGTTGCTTTTAAAGCCATCCACCGGCGGCAGGATGTTGCGGGCAAAGTAGGCCTGCTGCGCCACGCCGATGCTGGTGCACTCGCCCACCATGCCCAGCCGCGGAAACTGCGCCTGCACTTCATCGCCAAAGCGCATCAGAAACTGCCGGTCGGAGTAGGGGTAGGTGTCGATGCGAAACGCGTCGAGCCCGGTGTATTCCACCCACCAGATAAAGTTCTGAATCAGGTAGGTAGCCACCAGCGGGTTGCTCTGGTTCACGTCGGGCATGGTCAGGTCGAACCAGCCTTTTTCGTGCTGCTCGCGCTCGGCCGGGGCCGCGTGCGGGTCGGTCAGCACGGCGTCGGCGTAGTTGCTGCGGGTGAAGCTGGGCCACTGGTTAAACCAGTCTTTGGCGGGCTGGTCCCTGAACAGGTAGTTTTCGCTGCCCATGTGGTTGAGCACCACGTCGTGCACTACCTTCAGACCCTGCTGGTGGGCCCGCTGCACAAAGCCGGCGTAATCGTCGTTGCTGCCGTAGCGCGGGTCGATTTTGTAATAGTCCGTTAAGGCGTAGCCGTGGTAGCTGGTTTTGGGCTGGTTGTTTTCGACCAGGGGCGTGGGCCAGATGGTGGTAACACCCAGCTCCTTGAGGTAGTCGAAATGGTCTTCAATGCCTTTCAGGTCGCCGCCGTGCCGGGCCGTCAGCTCGCCCCGGTTTACGCTGGCTTCGTGCATGCCCTTCACCACGTCGTTGGTGGGGTCGCCGTTGGCAAACCGGTCGGGCATGAGCAGGTAGATGAAGTCGGAGGTGTTGATGCCCTGCACCCGGTCAGGGGCCGTATTGCGGGCGCGCAGCTCGTAGCTGTAGCTCAGCTTCTTCTTGCCTTTAAACTCAAGCTTCAGCTGGCCGGGCGCGGCGCTGGCGCTGATGCTCAGGTTCAGCAGCAGGTAGTTGGGGCTTTCCAGCTTCTGCACGCCCTCCAGCGTCACGCCGGGGTAGGCGGCCAGCGTGGCCGTGCTGCCGGCAATGCCGGGGCTGTGCACCAGCAGCTGCAGCCGGGGGTTTTTCATGCCCACCCACCAGAACGTCGGGTCAATGCGCATGCTGCCGGAAGCCTGGCTTAGCGCGGGCTTTGCCTGAACCAGCATGAAGACAAGTGTAAACCAATAGCGCAGCTGCTTCATATCCGTTTAGGAAACACGATGAGCGCCCAAGATACCGCTACTGCCCAGCCCTCCAAAACGGGCGTCGGCTGCCGCGGCCGGCATAGCTGCCTCCATTGCCGCTTCTACTTCGCCCCAATAAGGAAATTCAATCTGCGCCAGCTCGTGTTTTCCTGGCTAGCCAGGCCTGCGGGAAGCCAGCCGGGGCTAAAGCAAGCTGCCTTTCAGTAGGCCCAGGGCAACGCTAAAATATATTATCAGGCCCGTCACGTCGACCAGCGTAGCCACAAACGGGGCCGAGGAGGTAGCCGGGTCCAGCCCCACGCGCTTGAGCAGCAGCGGCAGCATTGACCCGGCCAGCGAGCCCCACAGCACAATGCCCACCAGGGTGATGCCCACGGTTAATCCCACCAGCAGCCAGTGCTCGCCGTACACGTGAGAAAACTGCTGCCAGATAGCAATGCGGGCGAAGCCCACAATCCCCAGAATAAGCCCCAGGGCCAGCCCGGATATAATCTCACGGCGCATCACCTGCCACCAGTCGCTGAGCTGGAACTCGCCCAGGGCCATGGCCCGAATGATAAGCGAAGTAGCCTGCGAGCCCGAGTTGCCCCCCGAGCTGATGATGAGCGGCACAAACTGCACGAGAATAATGGCCTTCTGCAGCTCTTCTTCAAAAAACTGCATGGCCGAGGCCGTGAGCAGCTCGCCCAGAAACAGCACCACCAGCCAGCCGGCCCGCTTCTGCACCATGCGCAGCAGCGGCGTGTCGAGGTAAGGCTCGTCCAGGGCTTCGGAGCCCCCCAGCTTCTGAATGTCTTCGGTGTCTTCCTCTTCCCGGATGGTCAGAATGTCGTCCAGCGTCACAATACCCAGCAGAATGCCCTGGTCGCTGACCACGGGCAGGGCCACCCGGTCGTTGCGCCGGAAAATATCGATGGCCTCTTCCTGGTCCTGCATGGCGTTGAGCTGCACGTAGCGGCGGTCCATCAGGTCGCGCACCCGCGCCGTTGGGGCCGACAGCAGGAACTCCCGGATACGGATGTCGTCAATCAGCACGCCCTGCGCGTCGGTTACGTACAGCACGCTCAGGGTTTCCGACTGCCCGCCGTGCTGCCGGATGTAGTCCAGCACCTGCTGCACCGTCCAGTGCTCCCGGATGGCAATGTAGTCGGGCGTCATCAGGCGGCCCACCGAGTATTCGGGGTAGCCCAGCAGCTGCAGCGTCACCTTGCGCTCTTCTTCCGACAGGCTCTGCACGAGCTCGGCCACGAAGTTGGCCGGCAGAAACTCCAGCAGGGCCGTGCGGTCGTCGGGCGACATCTCGTTCAGGATGTCGACAATCTTGTCCTGGGCCAGGTTGTCGAGGAAGTGGCGCTGCACATCCAGGTCGAGGTACTCGAATACTTCCGTGGCCAGCTGCAGCGGCAAAAGCCGGAAGATGATGAGCTGCTCCCTTTCGTCTTCGCCCTCAATCAGTTCTACCAGGTCGGCTGGCGGAAAGGTGCGCAGCAGTTGTTTGAGCTTGAAAAATTCGCCCTCCTGTATCAGGGACGTGATGGTTTCCACGGATTGCGGCTGCATCGTTACAAGAGGGAGAGTGCTTCGCTAGGCAAGCGGGGTTGAGGAGGGATATACGGGGCAAAAGTAGGGCTAAAGCTGCGCTTAATGGCTTTCAGCCTTGGAAAAGCAGGAAAAGCGTGTTCGGGCCCGGGCCGGCCGCCCTGCCTTCGGGCATGCTTCCGCCCGCTTTGTGGCCGGCTCACTTCCCCAGGCAGGCTGTTGGAGCGCCCCAGGTGCGGCCCACAAGAAATCAACGGTAGCGGGTGGCCTGGCACTGAACCCATTCGCACGAATGGCATCCGGCGCGCACAGAAAGGCCGGCGACGTTTCCCCGGCTCCCGCGTATGCAGGGATTTTCCGCAAATACTGCCATCTTGCTGGCCTAATTCTGCTTACATGCCTCTTGAAGCTGCTGCATCGTTGTTCTCGGCCCGGGGTACGCTCGTCGTACTGGGCGGTGGCGACGACGACCCCATGCTGGCCCGCCTGGCGGCCATGCTCCCCGCGCGGTCGGTCAACATCGAAATCCTGACCACCGCCACCCGGCGCCAGCCCGCGCGCACCGCCGTGGCGTACGCCCACGCGTTCCGCCAGCTCGACTGCCCCAACGTGGGCCACCTGCAGGTAGATGAGTACCACGCGGCCGACGAGCCCGACACCCTGCAGCGCCTGCGCCAGGCCCGGCTGGTGTTCATGAGCGGCGGCGACCAGGAGCGGCTCACCGACTTCCTGCTGAACACGGAGTTTCTCGCCATCCTCAAGGAGAAGTACCAGCAGGAAGACGACTTCATCATTGCCGGCACCAGCGCCGGCGCCTCGGCCCTGGCCAGCTTCATGCTGATTTACGGGCATGGCTGGCGCAGCCATATGGTGGGGCAGGTGGCCGTGGCTCCCGGCCTCAACCTGATTCCCGGCATCCTGCTCGACCAGCACTTTGCCGAGCGCCAGCGCTACCCCCGCCTGCTGCACGCCGTGCTGGCCCAGCCCCACCTGCTGGGCATCGGGCTAAGCGAGGAAACCGGCCTTATCATTCGGCCCGACCAGCCCGCTGAAGTATTTGGTGATGAAGTAGTCGTGGTAATCGACGGGGCTGCCGTCAGCTACAGCAACCTGCCGGGCCTGCCCGAAGACGAGATGATAAGCGGCCACGACTTCCGGCTGCACATCCTCACCACCGGCCAGCGCATCGACCTTGTTACCCGTCGGCCATTCAATGGGAGTGAGGCCGGCAGCCCGGCACCCGCTGCCGCCAAAGCCCCGCGCGTCTGAGGCGGCTCCGGCTTACAGCTTCGAGGGGTGCGCGTCGTGGTGGGAAGCCGATTCAGCTGACCCAGCCAGGAGAGGGCGGCCTGGCAAGCGGGGAGGAGCCAGCGTAAACCCGCCATCTGCCGGCGGAGGAGCTGAATAGACAATTGAAAAGCCTGGGCACCAAATCCCGCTACCTTTGCGTTGATGCGGCGATAATTATCCGTGCTTTTCATGCTGATTTCCCGTCTGTGGCCGCGGCTACTGCGCTATTTAGGGGTATTGCTGGTGCTGCTTACCGTGCTGCCCTGGGCTTGCACCCGCAAATCTGTTTCCTTCAACAGCACCCCCGACCAGCCTCCTGTGGCCGTGGTGGTGGCCGATACCCTTACCCGCACCGCCGATTCGCTCAAGGGCAAGCCCTCCCTCAGCACGGCCCGCAAAGTGGCCATGACCAAGGCCGAGGAGCGCGCCGCCAAGGAGAAGGAGAAAGAGGCCCAGCGCAAGCCCAAAAAGAAGAAAAAGCTTTTCCTGGGCGAGAAAATCAAGCGCGCCTACGTGAAGAGCGGCCCCCGCGGACGCAACCAGATTATTGAGGTGTTCTACTACCTCAAGTACTTCCAGCAGCCCAATACCTACGCACCGGCCCGGTACTACTTTAACCCCAAGAAGCGCAAGATTTTCAAAGCCACGGCCGAGCTCGACCCCAGCGCAGATAAGGTGCTGCACGGCCCTTACAAGAAGCTGCAGAACAACAAGGTGCTCGAAACCGGCTACTACGCCCTGGGCACCCGCCACCTGCGCTGGGAGCGGTTCGACAAAAACGGCATCCTGCTGGCCAAGACCCACTACGAGATGGGCTTCCCGCGCGATGCCAACATCAGCTACTACGGCAACGACCGCAGCCTGATAAACGAGGTAATTCCCTACGTGAACGGCAAGCTGGAAGGCGACTATGCCAAATTCACCATCGAAGGCCAGCGCGAGTGGACCGGGCAGTTCGAGAACGGCCGCAAAGTAGGGGAGTGGATTAACTATTGGGGCTTTCGCAACCGCAAGCGCTACGTGTACCAGTACCCCGAGTCGGGCTACGACCCCGAGGTGACCGAGCCGGTGCTGATTAAAGAATACAACCGCAACGCCATTCTCATCTACGACAAGGAAGCCAACCTCGACAAGCGCGGCCTCCCGGAGGAGCAGCAGTCGCCCAAGGGCCGCGCGGTGCCCAAAGCAGCTCCCAAAGTGCAGCCCAAACGGGCCAGGCAGTAGCCTGAGCTCTGGCCTCAGGGTGCCGTTGAATGATACTATGCACCGAGCACTAGGCACTAAAAAAAGGCATCCTCAAAGTGCTCGATGCGGAAGCCTGAGCCCAGCAGGGTGAGGGCCACGATGTCGAAGCGGATGTCGCCGCGCCAGTCCAGCTCTTCCTGCAGCTGAGTAGCCGCCAGCCGGAACAGCTCCTTCTTCCGTGCCGATACAAAGGTCTCCGGCGGCCCGAACTGAGCCGAAGAGCGGGTTTTTACTTCCACAAACAGCAGCAGCTCCTGGCCCTGGCGCATCACCAGGTCTACCTCAGCCCGGCCGTGCCGGTAGCTTCGGGCCAACAGCTCAAAGCCCAAGCCGCCAAGGTAGTCGGCCGCGGCGGCTTCGCCGGCTTGCCCTAATTCGTGGGACGCATACGCCATAACACTGATGAGAAGAGGCTTGAAGACAAGCAAAATAAGAGGGCAAAGGCCAGGGCAAGGGCCAAACCATACATCTGCTAGTAACTTTGTACCTGCTTGCTCTTCCCCGGCCAAGCCATAACGGATTCCCTGGCAGCCTTTTGCTGCCCGCACCGGCCCTAACCTTTTCCTAATGGACAACTACTCTTCCTGTGTTGCCCCGGCGCTCGCAGCCGTGCCGCAGGCCACTGGCCCGGCCACCGGCACTGCCAACCCCGCTATTGGCGTGCGGCGGTTGGGCCAGGTAGCCTATGAGCCTACCTGGGACCTGCAGGAACAGCTGCTGGCGGAGACGGTCGCCGTTAAAACGCGCAACCGGCAGCTGGAAGGCAGCGGTGCGTCCCCCCTTCCTACGCCCAACCACCTGCTGCTTTGCGAGCATCCGCACACCTACACCCTGGGTAAAAGCGGTAAGCCCGAGCACCTGCTTCTCGACGAAGTGGCCCTGGCAGCCCACGGCGCTACGTTCCACCGCATCAACCGCGGCGGCGACATCACCTACCACGGGCCCGGGCAGCTGGTAGGCTACCCCATTCTCGACCTCGACAACTTCCGGCCCGACATTCACTGGTACCTGCGTACCCTGGAGGAAGCCGTTATTCAGCTGCTGGCTGAGTACGGCTTAAATGCCGGCCGCATTGCGGGCCTCACCGGCGTATGGCTCGGCTGGGAGGAGGGGGCCCCCAACCCGCGCAAAATCTGCGCAATGGGCGTGAAGTGCAGCCGCTGGGTTACCATGCACGGCTTTGCCCTCAACGTATGCCCCGACCTGGGGTATTTTGCCCATATCGTGCCCTGCGGTATCACCGACAAGGCAGTTACTTCCCTGGAGCAGGAGCTGGGCCGGGGCGTAACCGTAGCCGAGGTACAGGAGCGGCTGCTGCCTCACCTGTTGCAGCAGTTGGGTGCCCCAGCCGAATACAGTGCCCAGGGCTAAACGCATCAAGCCATGAAGCAAGACATTTCGTTCGACCCCGTTGAAGGCGTTTCCATCGCCATCGTCCCCGATGAAGGGGCCCTGACTCCCGAAGGCCTGCCCGTGTGGGAGGTGTACCTACTCAACCACAATCCCTACCCGCTGCAGAGCGTCATTGTCAATGCCAATGGCTACGGGGTGCGCGAAGACGGCGAGCCAGTGCGCACCTCCACCCTGCGCTACCTCTTCGAAGAAGTGCCGGCCCACTCCGCCGTCTCCGTCGAGCCGCTTGACTCGGCTCTATTGCCGCTCAACAACCAGTACTGGGTTAGCTACTACCGGGGCAGTCAAATCTTCGACAAAAAATTCATCTTCGTGCCCGATTCCATCGTGCCTGATAATTTCACCCACATTTCACTGCTCGACCGGGTTGGCGTCCTGCACAGCTAAGTCCGACTTGCTTCCTGCCAGCTGTTTCTGCCGGCAAATTCCCTCTTCTCGTTTATCGTTATGAATCATTTAGGTATACAGTTAAGCTTGTCCGGCATGTGGGCCTTTCTGGTGTCGCTGTTTGCGGTGCCTTCCATTATCTATATCGCCCACCTCAAGAATATGCTCGACACGCCCAATGGGCGCACCGTGCACCAGTCCCTGACGCCCCGCCTGGGTGGAGTAGCCGTATTTGCCGGCTTCATGTCGGCCCTCACCATCTTCGCGCCCCTGGATAAAACCAACAGCATACAGCAGCTGCTGGCGGGCTGCATCATCTTGTTCTTCGTTGGGCTCAAAGACGACCTCGTGGGTATGTCGGTGGCCAAGAAATTTGTGGGCCAGCTGCTCGCTACGGGCATCGTGATGATAATGGCCGATATCCGCATCACCAGCTTTCAGGGTATCCTGGGTATCGACACCCTGCCAATCGGTATCAGCTACGCTTTCACGCTGGCCGTAATCGTAGGCGTCACCAACGCCATCAACCTCATCGATGGCCTCGACGGCTTGGCCGGTACCATCGTGCTGATAATCACCAGCACCTTTGGCTTCTACTTCTACACCTACGGCGGCCCCGCCTTTGGCAATTACGTGTACGTTTCCGTATGCCTGATTGGGGGCATGCTGGGGTTTTTGCGCTATAACTTTCACCGCGCGCCCATCTTCATGGGCGACACCGGCTCGCTGGTTTGCGGCTTTATCGTATCCGTGCTGGCTATTCAGTTCATCGAGATGGGCCTGCGCGTCGGGCAGCCCTTCGGCTCGGCCTCGCCCTCGGTTGCGGTGGGCATTCTCTTTGTTCCGCTCTTCGACACGCTGCGCGTATTCACGCTGCGCATGATGGCCGGCCGGTCGCCGTTCTCCCCCGATAAAAACCACATTCACCACCGCATCCTGGCCATGGGCTTCCAGCAAATCAGCACCGTGCTGCTACTGGGCCTGCTCAACGTACTGGTGATTCTGTTCGTAATCCGCTTCGCCGTTTACGGCAACACGGTGCTGATTGGGGCCCTGCTGGGCTTTTCCGTCCTGCTAAGCATCTTTTTTGGGGTGTACCAGAGCCGCATCTCCCGCCGGCAAATGCTGGCCTCGGAGAGCAACTAACCAGCCTGCCTCCGATGGGCTCACTGCGCACATTATACCTGCTTGCCTGGGCCCTGTTGGTCTGGGGCGTGTTACCTGCCCCCGTGCAGGCAAGCGAGTATCAGCAGCTTCCCCCCGCGCCGCCTGTTGGGCTTACCAAGGAGTGGCTGCTGCACGATGTGGCCCGCAACCGCCTGATTCTCTACCTGCCGGGTTACCATCAACCCGCCCATGCCTATTACCAATGGGTAAGGGTGCAGCAGGGGCAGCCTTTTCCCATCTCCTTTGCGGCGCGCCCCGGGCTAAGCTTGTTTCTTGATAACCAGCTCATTTTTGCTGCCAGCACAGCGGCCACCTATTCGCTCGATTTAAGCCGGCTACTTCCCCAGGGGCTACCGTCCGGAAATCATCTTCTGGGGGTCTGGCAGCCCGAAGGTTCGCCTGCACTGGCCTCGTTTTCGGGCAATAGTGTGGCTGCCAGCAACAGCGCCCGCTCCACTGCCAGCGCCCTGCGTGCTCAGCCCAAAGTGCCGGCCACCCAAGGACAAAACGTCTACCTTGGCTTTCTCCTGCTGCTGGGGCTGCTTTATGGTGGCGTGCGTTCCACGTACCAGTCAGGCATGGCCCGTATCTTTCAGATTGAAGACCTTTTTGGCAATAGCAGCGACCAGCAGAGTTACCTGACAAAGCCGGCGTTTTCGCTGCTCAACCTGCTGTTGGTGCTGCTCTTCTCTCTATCGCTGGCCTTGTTGCTGACGGCCGTTCATACCGACCTGCAGAACCTGCCTCTGTTGAGAAGCTTCATTAACGTGCCCGAATCAGCCATCGTGGCGCGGGTGCTGCTCTATGCGGTAATAATAGTTGTATTTGTATTTGGCAAGTATATTTTCTTAGAGCTGCTAGGCTATATTTTCGATGTACAAAGTCTTGTTAATGTGCAATACCGTGAGTTTTTGCGAACCACGCTGCTCGCAGGCCTTTTGCTTCCTGCAGTGCTGCTGCTCTACCTTAGTCTGAATGCAACCCTGCCCAACACGGTAGGCTGGGTTGCCAGCGCAGTAATCGGAGCCCTTCTCGTTGCCTCCGTTCTGCGTGTTGCCAGCACGCTGCACCACCACGCCTCGCTGCTAAATCTGCATTTATTTGCCTACCTTTGCGCCACTGAAGTACTGCCTTTGTTGGTTTTGCTCAAGCTTATTGTTTTTACGTACTGACAAGCTCGACCATACCGTGGGCTTTCAGTAGCCCATTCATTCTCTCTCTATCGCAACTAGCATTACCTTCTTCTTCCTGTATGGCCGAGAGTGCAGATAAGCCGGGTACAGGCCGGCATGCCAAGCGCATCAGCAGCATCCTGGTTACCCAACCCAAGCCCACCAACGACATTTCTCCTTACTTCACCATTGCTGAGAAGTACGGTATCAAAGTGGACTTCCGTGAGTTTATTGAGGTTCAGCCGGTATCCTATAAGGACTTCCGTCGCGAAAAAATCAACGTCCTGGATTACACGGCGGTCATTTTTACCAGCCGTAACGCGGTAGACCACTTTTTCCGGATTTGCCAGGAAGCCAAGCTGGAAATGCCCGCTGAAATGAAGTACTTCTGCATTTCAGAGCAAACCGCAAATTACCTGCAGAAGTACATCGTGCTGCGCAAACGCAAGCTTTTTGTGGGCGAGCGCACCGCGGCCGACCTCTTCGATGTCATCAAAAAGCACAAGAACGAGAAGTTCCTGTACCCCTGCTCCGACATCCGGAAAGACGACCTTCCGGTCTTTATGCGGGCCAATAATCTGAAGTTTACGGAGGCCGTTATCTACCGAACCGTTGCCAGCGACCTTTCTGACCTGGCCGAGGTGAAGTACGACTGCATCGCCTTCTTCAGCCCATCGGGTATCAGCTCGCTCTTTATCAATTTCCCCGATTTTACCCAAGATGGCACCCGCATAGCGGCCTTCGGCCCTACTACTGCCAAAGCCGTTATCGATGCAGGGCTGATTCTGGACATAGAAGCCCCCCAGCCCAACGCTCCTTCTATGACCGGTGCAATTGAAGCATACATCAGAAAGCATCACGGGCCTGATATAGGGAAAACAACTCCAAAATCTGGCAAGCAGAACGTCTGAAAGTGCAAAAAGGCGGGAAACCACATAAAATGGTTTCCCGCCTTTTTGTTAGGCGAATTTTTTAGAGAATGATTTTCCACTACATTTGGAAGCTATTCTTGCAGCCACCCCCCTCTCCACCACCCCCTCCAATCACCTCCGCCTTTATGAAAGGAACGTTACTTGCGACCCTGCTGTTTACAGCCGCGGCCGGCTCAGCGTTAGCCCAGCAACAACCCCAGTTCACCCACTATGGTTTCAACGGGATGTATCTGAATCCTGCTTATGCAGGTATAAAAGACCAAGGAGAAATCAACCTGCTGGGCCGTTACCAGTATCTGAACTACAGCGGCACCCTCGATGAGGGCGGCTCGCCGCGTACGGGCTTGTTCAACGTTTCCCTACCAGTTCTTGCCTTGAACGGCGGCGTTGGCTTGTCTGTGTATTATGACCAGGTGGGCATGTCCAAGATGACCAATACGGCCTTGTCTTACTCGCAGCATGTTAAGTTGGGTTCCGGTAAGCTTGGTATCGGCCTGCAGGGTACTTTCACTTACCTGAGCAAAGGCTCCTACCGATTCATCGACGCCAACGACCCCAACATACCCAGGGACGGCTCCGACCAGAAGTTTGATGCCGGCGCCGGCATCTGGTACGAGTCGCCGACCTTCTACGGTGGCATCAGCATGAACAACCTGCTCCGCTCAGAATATGCCTTCCAGAGCGAAAGAGGCGGGGTTACCTCCAAATACCTGGGGGAAAACCATGCCTACATTACGGCCGGATACAATATCGAGGCTTCCTCTTCCGTTGTTATCACTCCTATGGTGCTTGTGAAGACCGTATTGCCCGGAAAATTCAGCAGCAGCAGCAAATTTGACAACGCCAAGAACTATTCTTATGAAGGCGGCATTCGTGCTACATTCAACGACCGGTTCTGGGGCGGCCTCAACTATCGTTACCAGGAGTCTGTATCTGGCCTGCTAGGTGCAAGCTTTGCTAAGGACAATGCCATCCGTATCGGCTACGCTTTCGACTTTATCGCATTCGACCAGGATGCCCGGGCACTCAGCTCGCACGAAATTATGCTCTCCTACCGCCTGCCCAAGGCTACTAACTTCCGCCCTGCTATCCGGACCCCGCGTTACAGCTTCTAGGCTGTTAGTCCACGTATCCCAACTGCGTCACGGAAAAATCCAAAAAAGGGAGCCTGATGAAATAGGCTCTCTCGGATATTTTAAAGGTTTCACCGAGCCGAATAAGGCGTTGGTCGAAAGAAACCTGTATTTGGGCCTGTTTGCTCAGGTTTAGGCTATTGCGTGACAACATAAAAAAGTGTAGATTTGCCAACCCATACGAATGCGTTATAGTGGCATTGGCAATTAAAAAGAAAATTTACTCCCATGAACAAGGTTTTAGCAGCATCAATTTTTGCTCTTGCGAGCGCATTATTGGGTAGCTGTGCTAGCAAGCGCCCCAGTGGGGACCTTATTGGTGCAGAAGACCGTCCTATATATAATCCTCAGGAGGTTCCCTTTGGCATGGTGCCCTGCCCCGGCGGTACCTTCCATATGGGTCAGACCGACCAGGACATTTCTGCCTCCATGGTAAACATGAACAAGCAGGTGACTATCGCCGGCTTCTACATGGATGAAACAGAAATTACCAATAACGAATACCGTCAGTTCATTGAGGCCATTAAGCAGGACTCTCTCGACGTGCTCGGCGAAGAGTATGTAATGACTGAGCTCTATCCTGATACTACTGTATGGGTTCGTGACTTTACGTATCACATGGGCGACCCCCTGCTGGAGTATTACTACACCCACCCCGCGTTCGACGAGTACCCGGTAGTAGGTGTAGACTGGTTTGCCGCTAAGTATTTCTGCAACTGGCGCACGAAGTTCAAAAACGCGGCTAACGAGGAATCTGGTATTGCACCCGACCCCAACTTCCGCCTGCCTTCCGAAGCTGAGTGGGAATATGCCGCCCGCGGTGGCCGCGACCTGGCTACTTACCCCTGGGGCGGTCCTTACCTGCGCAACAGCAAGGGCTGTATGCTCGGAAACTTCAAGCCAGGACGTGGTGATTACGCCAGCGACGGCTTTGCCTATACTTCGGAAGTTGGCTCCTTCTTCCCGAACGACTTTGGCCTCTACGACATGGCCGGCAACGTCTCCGAATGGTGTGACGATGCCTACATGGAAGCTTCGGTACCGGTGGTATGGGACTTGAACCCGACCAACCCCGACGATAACGAGCCGCGCAAAGTAGTGCGTGGCGGCTCCTGGAAAGACATTGCTTACTTCCTGGAAACCGGCGCCCGTAATTTCGAATACCAGGACTCGGCCCGCTCCTACATTGGCTTCCGTTGCTCGATGATTCAAATCGGCATGGGCACCAACAGCTCACTCAACTAACCCTAATCCCGGGATAAATTTCTTCTGAAACCACCCAACAATTCATCTTTCACACCTTCTTCTTCAACCTCTTTCAATCGTTAAAAACCCCATGGCAGCCAAAGGAAGTTTCCTCTATGATACGCTGATGCCCAAAATCTATGGCATCGGTGCAGCCGTTGTAATTGTTGGTGCACTTTTCAAAATCGAACACTGGAAGGGTGCCGACGAAATGCTCATCGTTGGTCTCGGTACTGAAGCCATCATCTTCTTTCTGAGTGCCTTCCAGCCCAACCACAAAGACCCCGACTGGTCTCTTGTTTATCCCGAGCTGAGCGAAGGATATGACCCCTCGACGGGCGCCGTAGCTGAAAGCAATGGCAAAGGCCTCACCATGAAGCTCGATGACATGCTGAAGAATGCCAACGTTACTCCCGAGGCAATCTCGAACCTGGGCCAGGGCCTGAACCGCCTGAGCACCACCACCCAGCAGCTGAGCCAGCTTGGCGATGCTACCAACGTAACCGACGAGTACACCAAGAAAGTACGGGCTGCTGCCCAGTCGCTCGATGGCATCAACAAGGCTTATGCTAACACGGTAGAGGCTATTACCGCCATGTCGAACGCTACGACTGATGCAAAAGAGTACCACCTGCAGGTACAGAACGTAACCAAGAACCTGGGCGCTCTGAACGCAGTGTACGAAATGGAACTGCAGGATGCTAACACGCACCTGAAGTCGATGAATGCCTTCTACGGCACGCTCGGCAAAGCCATGGAGAACATGACCCAGGCTGGCAAAGACACCGAGCAGTTCCAGAAGCAGGTATCTGACCTGACTGGTAACCTGACTTCGCTCAACCGCGTGTACGGCAACATGCTGAATGCTATGCGGGCTCCCGCAGCCTAATTATTAGGCAGATTAATAGTCATTCCACCCATCTTATAGGAACCAGATAATGGCCGGCGGAAAAGAAACACCGCGGCAGAAGATGATAGGCATGATGTATCTCGTGCTTACCGCTCTTCTGGCGCTTCAAGTAAACTCAGCAATTCTGCTGAAGTTTAAATTCATCGACGACAGCTTGCTGAGCGTCAATGACAAGACCTCTACGGCAGCTGACCACACCATCAAGGGTATTCAGGCTGCTGTGGTAAAGAACCAGAATCAGGCTCGTGACCAAGCTGTGTTGAAGCAGAGCGAGGAAATTCGTGCCAAGACTAAGGAGATGGTTGCCTACCTGCGCGACGTACGTCAGCAGCTGTTGAAGGCTACTGAGAACACTGCTGCTGAGATGAAAAACATGAGCGGTGAGGATAAGGTAGCCATTACGATGCTAGGCGGTAAGCGCGATGGCATTGCATACAAAACCATGAAGCCCAAGCTGACCGAATATGCTGACTACATGAAGCAGTATGTGCCTAATGCAGAAGGCTTGGCTCTCGATGGCAAAGAAGACCCGCGCGTAACCAAAGACCAGCGCGCTAAGAACTTTGCTGAGCTCAACTTTGAGAACACGCCTGTGGTAGCTGCTCTGGCAACTATCTCGCAGAAAGAAACTGAAATCCTGAAGCTGGAAGCTGAAGCACTGACCAAGCAGGCCGAGAAAGTAGGTGCTAAGACCATTGTGTTTGACAAAATCGGGGCTTTCGCCAGCGCCGAGTCGAACACTGTTGCAGCAGGCACGAAGTACAAAGCAGAGCTGTTTCTAACGGCTTCTGCTTCAAGCATCCGTCCGTCGATGACCCTGAACGGCAGCCCGCTGGCGGTTAGCCCGGAGGGCAAAGGCAAGGTTGAGTTTACTGCTCGTCCTGGTGCTTTTGATAAAGAAGGCAATGCCAAGGCTTCCTGGACTGGTACGATTAAGTTCAATCAGAACGGCCGCGACACCACCTTTACCGTGAAGGTGCCTTACACCATCACCAAGCCCGTAATGCAGATTCAGTCAGCTTCGGTACAGGCGCTGTACTTCAAGTGCGGCAACAAGCTGAGCGTGCAGGTGCCGGCTCTGGGTGCTCAGTACAAGCCCAGCTTCTCGGCTTCGGGTGCTTCTGTAATCCCCGGTGCGCAGAAAGGCGATGTGACGCTCGTGCCGAACTCTAAAGAGGTTACCCTCAATGTAGCCAGCGAAGGCAACGCCATTGGCTCGCAGACCTTCCAGGTTCGCCCCATCCCCAAGCCCGAGATTAAGTGCTTTGTTGGCGGCCGTGAGGCCAATGAGAAGCAGGGTACTCCCGGTACCGCTGTCCGCACCATGGTGCTGAAGGCTATTCCCGATGCCGGCTTCGCTACCTTCCTGCCGGAAGATGCGCGCTACCGGGTGTCGCGTTACGAGATAACGCTGGTTCGTGGTAAGCGCCCGGCCATCCCCACCAAAGTAATCAACGGCCCGGAGGCCAACAATACGGATATCGTGAATGCTTACCGCGAAGGCGACCGTATCTACGTAGAAGTGAAAGAGGTTCAGCGTATGAACTTCCAGAACAACGTGGAGACGGTGAATATCTCGAAGCAATTCAACGTTCCGCTGATATAATATTTTCGGCTTAGCCGCGTTAGCGAACTATCTTAAAGCCAATTTGCTTTTGCCCGATATGAAATCCTTTCACACCCTTGCCGCTCTCGCGGCTGGCCTTACACTGTCGCTGACAGCCTCGGCCCAGGAGCAAGCCACCACTGCGAGCAGCAACGGCTCGCACCGGCCGATTCCTAAATCCGACCAGATGTTCCGCAAGACTATCTGGCGGCAACTTGACCTGCGCGAAAAGCAGAACAAGCCTATGTTCTCGCAGGACAAGGAAATAACCCGGGTTATCATCGAAGCAGTAAAGCGTGGTGAACTTCCGGCCTATAAAAATGACTCGCTGACTTCTACTTATACCCCCCGGGAAGTAAGTGAGCGCATGTCGTACAAGGATGCTGAAGTAAGCCTGAGCAAGGAAGAAATCGAGGCAGGCTTTACGAAGGAGGACGTAGGCGGCGGCAGCGACGATGGCTGGGGTTCTCCTACGCCTAAGAAAAGTGCCGCTAAAGGAGCTAAAGGGAAAGCTGCGGCTACCAATACTGTTCGTCAGCCCAAGCTGGACAAGAACGGCAGGCCGATGAAGGATAAGAAGGGCAAGACTATCTACGAAACGGTAGCTGTTGCTCCTCCGCCCCCGCCGCCCCCGCCCCTGAACGAATACCGGGCCAAGGACCTGTATGCGATGGAATTGAAAGAGGATATGATTTTCGACAAAAAGCGGTCGAGAATGTATCACGACATCAAGACCATCTCCTTGCTGGTTCCTTCAACCTTGGCTACCAATACTTCGGGTATTGAAACCATTGTTGCAACCTTCAAGTACAGCGACCTGGTGAAAGTGTTCCGGGCGAACCCCGAGAACGCCATCTGGTTCAACGCTCAGAACGATGCTCAGCACAAGAACCTCGCTGACGCTTTCGAGCTGTGGCTGTTCAGCTCTTACATCACCAAAGTGTCTAACCCCGGCGATTCGCGTCTGTCGGAAGTGTACGGCGGTGAGCGGGAAGGCATTCTGGCTGCTCAGCAGACGGCCGCCGACCTGGTGGAGTACGAGTACAACCTCTGGTCTTTCTAAAAACGCTGATTAACACAATAAAAAAGGCCCCAACCGTCGCACGGTTGGGGCCTTTTTTATTGTGTTAGCCTTGTGCTGGAGTTCCTACATCCTTTTATCATAAGCAACTGGCCGGGGAGGTATACTGGGAGTAGGGGCCGCTATTACTGCCCTGAGTAATCGGTGGTATCAGGCTCAGCGGGGGTAATCTGTGCTTGGAAGTAGGCTTGCAGGACGCGGGTCTTGGCTTGGCCAATTTCAGCGATTAGCTCGGCCTCGTTGAGCTCACGAATCTTTTTGACGGACTTAAACTTATTCAGCAGCTTTTCGGCCGTGGCGGGGCCGAGGCCCTTCACATCGGTAAGCTCGGTTTTGAGTGTTGCGGCGTCGCGCCGGGAGCGGTGGAAGGTGATGCCGAAGCGGTGAACTTCATCGCGCATGCGCTGGATGAGGCGCAGGGTTTCGCTTTTCTTATCGATGTAGAGAGGGAGAGGGTCATTGGGCACGTAGATTTCCTCCAGGCGCTTGGCAATGCCGATGACGGGAATCTGGCCCCAGATATTAAGGTCTTTGAGGGCTTTGACAGCCATGCTTAACTGGCCCTTACCGCCGTCGACGATAACCAACTGGGGCAGGCTGGCACCTTCGTCGAGCAAGCGGCGGTAGCGACGGGAAACGACTTCGTACATGGAGTCGAAGTCGTTTGGTCCGACCACGGTTTTGATGTGGTAGTGGCGGTAGTCTTTCTTGCTGGGCTTGGCATTGCGAAAGCATACCATTGCCGCTACCGGGTTGTCGCCCTGGAAGTTGGAGTTGTCAAAACATTCTATGTGCTTGGGTAGCTCCGTAAGGCGCAGGTCCTTTTTCATGGTTTCCATGATGCGCACCTCGTTGAGGTCTTTGCTACGGTCGTTCATGCTTTCCTTTTCCTTGCGCAGGTAAAGCACGTTTTTCAGGGCCAGCTCCAGCAGCTTGCGCTTGTCGCCAATCTGTGGTACCGTCACCGCAACACCAGGCAGTGGCAGCACCAGGGCAACATTGGACAGAATTTCACGGGATTCGCTTTCGAACTCCTGCCGCATCTGCATGACCAAAGGAGCCAGAATCTCTGCGTCGTCCTCATCCAGCTTTTTTGCAACTTCCACCGATTGAGTCAGGATGATGGAGCCGTTCATCACCTTGAGGTAGGTGATAAAGCCGCTTTTCTCGTTGCTGGCAATGGCAAAGACGTCGATGTTGGTCAGGCTGGCATTGACGATGGTGCTCTTGGCCTGAAAAGCCTCCAGCTTATCGAGCTTCACCTTGTACTGATGCGCCAGCTCGTACTGCATTTCCTGGGCCGCCGCCGTCATCTTCTCTTTGAAGTACTGCTTGGGCACGCGCAGGTCGCCGTTCAGAATATTGCGAATCTGCTGAATGTATTGGTTGTAGGTGGCCTCATCTTCCAGGCCTTCGCAGGGGCCTTTGCAATTGCCAAGGTGATACTCCAGGCATACCTTAAACTTGCCCGCTGCCACGTTTTGAGGTGAAAGGTTGTAGTTGCACGTCCGAAGCGGGTAGAGGGCCCTGATGAGCTCCAAAAGCACGTTTAGCGCCGTTCCATTCGCATAAGGGCCGTAGTAGCGCGAGCCGTCGTTGATTTTGTTGCGCGTAGGAATGAGGCGTGGGTACCGCTCGTTGGTCAGGCAGAGGTAGGGATAGGTCTTGCCGTCCTTGAGCAGAATGTTGTATTTGGGCTGGTGCTGCTTGATGAGGTTATTCTCGAGCAGGAAGGCATCGGACTCGCTGTCGACGATGGTGAATTCGATGCGTCTGATGTTTTTGACCAGCTGCTGAGTCTTTTTATTGTGGTCGTTTTTGGTGAAGTAGCTGCTGACGCGCTTACGCAGGTCGATGGCCTTGCCCACGTAGATAATGCCCTCGTCGTCGAAGTACTTGTATACCCCGGGCTTGTGCGGAAGGGCGGCTATCTGGGCCTGCAGTTCGGGTTTGGCTGCCATAAATCGCTGATTGTCGCTGATTAGCCGTGATTACGCTGATACGGACGACATGTTCTATGTTTATCGGGGGAGGAAAGCTGGCTATTTGCAGGCTCAGCCCGGTTTAAAATCGTCGGAATGTACACCATCCGGTAACAAAAAATGACCAGCAAAAGTCGCTGGTCATTTTAAGGAGAAATGGCTTTTGCTGAAGCCTGAGGGCTGAAACAATCAGCGGAATCATTAAAATCAGCGGCAGTCAGCGTCTATATGTCCTTGTCGTTCAAATCGTCCATCTCGGCAGGAGTCATCTTCTGGTTATAGGGAATGGTGTCGCGCTGGCCGCCGTAGTACTTCGAGCAGTCGATTTCGATGGTTAGGGGCGTGCTGGGCTTGGGGAAGGGGCCTTTATTGATGTCAAGGCTTTTGTCGGCGTACACCTTGCGCATAAACATGCCGTAGAGTGGCAGCGCCAGGCGGGCGCCCTGGCCGTATTCGCCGTTGCGGAAGTGAATGCTGCGGTCTTCGCCGCCCACCCACATGCCACAGACCAGGTCGGGGGTGATGCCCATAAACCAGGCGTCGGAGTAGTTCGACGTCGTGCCGGTTTTAGCGCCTATTTCATAGGGAAACTTGAAGCCCGTGTGCAAAATGGTGCTGGTGCCGCCGCGCTCGGTGGTGCTGGCCTGCAGCATGTGCGTCATGAGGTAGGCCGTTTCTTCACTAAGCACTTCCTTGGTGCGGGGGACGAACTCACGGAGCACGTTGCCGTTTTTGTCCTCGATGCGGGTAACCATGATGGGGGAAGTCCAGACGCCCTTGTTGACGAAGGTGCCATAGGCGCCGCACAGCTCGAAGATGCTGCAGTCGGATGAGCCGAAGCCGACGGCCGGCACCGGGTCAATTTCTGAGGTAATACCCAGGCGCTTGGCATAGTTGACGACGGTTTCCGGCGTAAGCTTCATCACCAGCCAGGCGGTGATGGAGTTCATGGAGCGGGCCAGGGCCTGGCGTAAGGTGTAGGTTTTGCCGCTGAAGCCACCGTCGAAGTTCTGGGGCGTGTAGGCCGGGCGGCCGGCTTCGGCGGGGAAGGTAGTGGCTACGTCGGGGCGGGTGTAGCAGGGCGAATAGCCCTGGTCGATGGCCGCGGCGTACACAATGGGCTTGAAGGTGGAGCCCGGCTGGCGCTTGCCCTGGCGCACGTGGTCGAACTTGAAGAACCTGAAGCTGGGACCGCCTACCCAGGCTTTCACCTGTCCATTAAGCGGGTTCATGGCCATGAAGCCCGCCCGCAGGTAGCGCTTGTAATACTCCAGCGAATCGAGGGGCGACATCAGCATCTCCTTTTCACCTTCCCAGGTGAAGACCGGCATGCGGTACTTCCTGCGCAGGTAGAAGTTGACGGAGTCGCGGTTGCCATCGTAGATATTCATCAGCGACTTGTAGCGCTGGGTACGGCGCATGGCAGTGTTGAGAAAGTCGGGGATGACCTTGCCGTTCTCATCGCGCCAGGGCTGCTGGCCTTTCCAGTGGGCGGCAAACCACTTTTGCTGAAGCTTTAGGTGCTCGGCCAGGGCAGATTCGGCATATCGCTGCATGCGCGAGTCGATGGTGGTGTAGATTTTTAAGCCGTCGGCATACAGGTCGTGGTCGGTTTCCCTGGCCCAGGCCAGCAGCGATTTCACCACCTCGGCCCGGAAGTAGGGCGCCAGGCCCTTGCTGGGGTTCTCGACGCTATACTTAAGCGCAATGGGCTTGGCCGTATCGGCAATAGTGGCGGCATCGATGTAGCCATACTTGTGCATCTGGCGCAGCACCCAGTTGCGGCGCTTGCGTGAGCGTTCGGGGTGCACGGCCGGACTGAAGCGCGAAGGCGCGTTTACGATGCCTACCAGGGTAGCCGCCTCCAGGGTATTAAGGTCTTTGGGGCTCTTGTTAAAAAAGGTTTTGGCAGCCGTGTTGACGCCGTAGGCATTGGAGCCAAAGTCCACCGTGTTGAGGTACATGCGCAAAATCTCGCGCTTGGTGTAGTTGCGCTCCAGGCGCACGGCCAGAATCCACTCTTTGGTTTTGGTGATAAGCAGGCCCAGCTTGCCATTGCCGTTGAGTCGGCCATCGTTGAGGTTGTCGCGGGTTTTGAAAAGTACCTTGGCTACCTGCTGGGTGAGGGTGCTGCTGCCCCGGTTGCGGCCCGAAAGCAGGTAGTAGGGAATGGCAAAGAGGCTCTGGAAGTCGATGCCCGAATGCTGTTCGAAGCGTACATCTTCGGTGGCAATGAGGGCATCAACGAGGTTTTGCGGCAGGTCCTTGTACTCAACCGGAGTGCGGTTTTCGCGGAAGTACTTACCAAGCAGCTCGCCATCGGCCGAGTACACCTCCGAGGCCAGCTCACTCTTGGGGTTCTCGAGGGTTTTGAGGTTGGGCATGCGCCCGAACAGGTTCAGAAAGTTGGCACTGACGGCCAGCACATACAGCCCCAGGCCCAGAACGCCGGCCCCAAACAGCAGCCACATGGTTCGCGTGAAGGCCGTGAACCGGCCCGGCCGGCGAGGCTTCAGGTCGGGCTTGGCGCGACGGGTGGTAGAATACTCAGGCATAACAGACGAATTCAGGAATAATATGCAAAACTAACCCAGCTAAACGCAAGGCAGGGAGTAATGAAGAATGAGGAATGGAGAGAGGACCTGCTTTTGGCAAATTCCTTTCTTCATTCCTCATTTTCTGGTTAGCCTGAATTATTTGTACGCGCCCTGGTAATAAGTCAGGTAGCCGGCGAGGTCGCCGGTGGTTTGCAGCAGGGTAAGGTTATCGAGGGTGATGACCAGGGTTTGGTAGCCCTGGCCGCGCAGGCGGGCCAGCGGCGACTGGGGCCCGCGCAGCTTGGTTGCGTAGCTCTGGGCCACCTTAGCTCCTGGCAGGGCCCGCACCACCAGCAGGTCCTGCTCGGCTCCCAGCGGCTGGGGCTGCACCTGCAGGTTGTTGGCCCGGAAAAAGCGGTTGTTGTAGGCTCCCAGCTGCGTAGCCAGGTCGGTAGGGGCCGGAGCCGCTTTGGGGAATACCAGTACCACGGCATGCGCCGCGCTAAGCTGAGTGGTGTACGCTGTGGTAGGCGCTGCAGCCGGTGCCGACGCCGTGGTAGCACCAGTGGGAGCCGCAGGCGTGGGCATGGTGCCCGTGCTTGGTGCTGGTTCCGCCGGGGCCGGCGCTGGCTCCAGGGCATTGCGTGACGGGGCAGGGGCCGGGCCCGCTGAGCCAGCTGGCGCTGGGGCCTGGTCTTTGGGAGTCAGCGTTTCCAGCGGCCGGGCTTCATCCTTGGCCGGGGCCGGCGGGGGAGCTGGCGTTGTCATCTCCGTATCGGAGTACATGATGCGCAAGCGGTTGTCTACCTCGCCGGGGCGGAACTGGGAGACAACCGGTTTGTCGGTAGAAGCCAGGGCCCCGGTAATCTGCCCGGTTTCCTGCTTGCGGTAGGTGGTGGCCAGGTCGCGGGCCAGCGGAACCAGGGGGCTGTCGGGGTATTCTTTGTAGAACTTCTCTACCGCAGCCCGGGCCGTCATGGGCGGCTGGGTCCGAATGACCAGCAGGGTTTTCAGGTAGGCTACCCGATCGGTCAGCTCATGCTTGGGAAATTGCTTTTCGGTGCGGGCCAGTACGGCCCGGGCTTTGGTAAATTCCTGGTCTTTGTACAGCGTGAAGGCCGAATCGAGGCGGGCTGCTACGGCCTTGCGCAGGGCCTGCTCGTGCTCGCGGTACAGCGGGTCGATGATAAGCTTGGCATAGATGGACTTGGGGAATTCCCGCTGCAGCGCTGCCGCGTACTCGGCCATTTTAGCGGGGTCGGGCTTGTCTTTGTAGTACAGGTACAGCAGGTAGTAGGCATCCGGCGCGTGCTCGCCGCGGGGGTAGCGCGTCACTTCCTTCTCGTAGGTGGCAATGCCCTTTTCCTTTTCCTTGAGCTGCTCTTTGTAGATGCCGCCCAGCTCGTACATCGCCGCTTCAATCAGCTTGTCGGAAGCCGCCAGCTGCTCGGGCGTGAGGGGCAGGTCTTGGCGGTATTTAGCGACCAGCGCCTGCTTCTCCGCCTCCGGGTTGGCCGCAGCCGCTTTCGCCAGTGAGTCCTGCTTGGCCGCATCGGGGCCGGAGAGGGCGCCGCCCGGCTGGGCACCGGCTGCGCCGCCCGCGCCCGCAATAGCGCCAGGAGTGGCACTGGCCGGCGTATTGCGCGTGCGCCAGTTGTCCTGCAGCTGGCGGTTGCCCCAGCGCCGAATGAAGTCGGCCCGGGCCGTACCCAGCGTGGCCGGGTTGTCGAAGTACCATTTGGCGCCGCCGGCAGCCGTGGGGTCGAACGCAGTGGGGTCGGGGCGGGTGCTGCCGCCAAAGGCGCTGGGTGCCTCGTTGGGACGGCGGGAGGCAAACTCTTCTTCCCGGGCGCGGGCTTTTTCGGCAGCCGCCTGCTTTTCGGCTTCTTTGCGGCGGGCAGCCAGCTCCGCTTCGGCATAGGCGTCGAGCTGCTGGTCCAGCTCGTCTTTGTTCAGCCTGGCCAGCGTTTGCAGGCTGTCCTGGGTTTCGATGATGGTGTACTGCTTGGCAAAGTCCTGCAGAATGTCGCTACGCTCCTTGATGGCGGCATAGTTGGGCGCTTCCTTCGACATGGCCTGCACGGTGCTGTCGTAGTAAGCCGCCGCCAGGCGGTACTTCTGCAGGTTCTCGTAGTAGATGCGGCCGGCCAGCAGGTAGGTGTAGCCTTTCTGCTTCTGGTTGGTGGTAGTGGCTTTGATGGACTGACGGAGCAGCTGCAGCGCATCGGGGTAGTTCTGCTGCCGGTAGCTGAGCCGCGCCATCTCGTAGTAGATTTTGTCGCGGTAGTCCTTGTTCTTTGGGTCCTTCAGCAGGGCCGCGAAGTACTTGTTGAGGCGGGCCTTGTCCTGCAGGTTCAGGTCAGAAACCTGCCCCAGCATGAGCTTGGCGAAGAAGTCCAGCTCGTAGGGCGGGTTGCGGGCCAGAATCTGGTTGAGCTGTTCATACGCCTTTTTATCCTCGCCGGCTTCCTGGTACAGCTGGGCCAGGATGTAGCGCGTGCGCGACCGTTCGTTTTTGAACTCAATCATGGGGATGGCGCGCTCCAGCTGCGGAATGGCCTTAGCAGGCTCACCGGTTTTGAGGTAGTAGTCGGCCCGGGTCAGGAACAGCTCGCGGGCGTTTTTCTCCTGGCCCGACTCCTTGTCGAGCAGGTCGGACACGGCCTTGGCATTGTCGTATTCCTGCAGGGCCACGAAGGTGCGCATCAGGCCAATCAGGGCTTCGTGCTTGGCATTGTTGTCCTTGCTGGTGGAGTTGACATATTTAAACGTGAGGGCGGCGTCGCTGTACTGCATCTGGTAGTAGCGCGACCAGCCCACCAGCAGGTAGGCGTCGTCGGTCCAGTCGGAGCCCGGGCGGTGCTGAATGGGCAGCGAGGCCTTTTTGATGATGTCGTTCAGCTCGGCCCGGTTGGCTTTCACCGCCGCGCTATCCAGCGTCGGGAAGAGCGGCAGCACCTGGTTGTAGTCGTTCTGCCGGGCCGCATACAGCTTGGCTTCCGTTTCGCGCAGCTTCTCGCGGGCCAGGAAGTAGGCGTTGTCGCGGGCCGCGATGTTGTTGAACGTGTGGGCCACGAGGTTTTTATCGGAGGCACAGCCTGCCATGCCCAGCCCAAAGAGCAGGACCAGCAGCGCCGGCCAGCGGAAAATCAGCAGATACTTAGTCAAAGCCAAAAGGAAAGTGAAGGCAGCCTGTAGCGGACGAAACGTTGGAGACGGCCCGATTTGTTCGCCAACCTGGCCGGAGCCAGGCGCTAAACGTAGCCGAAGGGGTAAAATTACAGTATTCAAAAGGCATTTGCGGCCCCGGCCCGTGGCGTAGCTTTGCAGTCCGGTTTCTTTCTCTGTTTCATATGCCTCGTCAGCCCGAATCCTCTCCCGGTTCCGACCGGCTTCGTGCCTTTGCCAAATACTCGGGCATTGCGTTTCAGATGCTGGCCATTATTGGTCTGAGCACCTGGCTGGGGCTGTGGCTCGACCGGCATTACCAGACCAAAACCCCCTGGTTTACCATTGGCCTGATGCTGCTGGGCGTGTTCGCCGCGCTTTATCAGGTTATTCGCTCCCTTACCAAAGAATAGCCCAGGCCAGCCTATGTCCCGTTTTATTGTTCAGTTCGCGGCCTTCTTTCTGGCCCTGGCCGCCATGCTGGCGGGGGTACAGGCTATGTGGGGCAGCTTGCTGGTGCATCCGCTGGCTTTTTATACGCTGGCTTACATGGCCCTGCTTACCCTGGTCACCTACTGGATGACGGCCCGGCTGATTAGTGCTTCGCCGGACAACTTTATGCTGGCCTATTTCGGCAGCATGGTCATGCGCCTGTTGCTGTCGCTGGGGCTGGTGCTGGTGCATTTTTACCGGGGTGGAGCCACTGAGGGGCAGGGTACCTGGACCTTCCTGGGGGCCTTCTTCATTCTCTACTTCTTAGCGGCTGGATTTGAAATCTGGGCTATTTTGACTAACTTGCGGCCGTTTTCGAAAAAGCAAGTACCGGAAAAATAGCACGTTAGCCGGATTTCGAACTTTAATTGACTTTTAATGAAGCGTTTACTAGCCGTCCTGTTTTGCATTCTCACGCTTCCCGTTTTTGCCAGCGAGCACGGCGGAAAGGCTGAAAAGGCCGAGGCCTTCAGCCCGGGGGAAATGATTTTGCATCACATCGGCGACTCCCACGAGTGGCACTGGTTCTCGACCGATAACGGCCATTTCACCTCTTACCTGCCCATTATGGCCTACCGCCCTGGCAAAGGCCTGTCGGTATTCTCCTCCGAGAAGCTGGCTCCCAAGCACGGCGAAGAGCATGGGGCAGAGTACGACGGCCTCAAGCTGGAGCACGAGCACCTGGTGAGCACCGACGGCAGCAAGGTGTACGACTTCTCCATCACCAAAAACGTGGCTTCGCTGCTGCTGAGCAGCGCCCTGCTGCTGCTGGTATTCACGGCCGTAGCCCGCGGCTACAAGAAAAACCACGGCCGCGCCCCCAAAGGCGTGCAGTCTTTCTTTGAGCCCATCATCATCTTCATCCGGGATGAAGTGGCCAAGAAGTCCATCGGCCCCAAGTACGAGCGGTACATGCCCTACCTGCTCACGGTGTTCTTCTTTATCTGGTTCAACAACCTGCTGGGCCTGATGCCCGGTGCGGCCAACCTCACCGGCAACATTGCCGTGACGCTGACCCTGGCCGTGCTCACGCTCATCATCACCCTGGCCAGCTCCAACAAGAACTACTGGGCGCACATCTTCGCCACCCCCGGCGTGCCCAAGGCCCTGCTGCCCATCATGATTCCGGTCGAGCTTATCGGTGTGGTGGTAAAGCCCTTCTCGCTGATGGTGCGTCTGTTTGCCAACATCACCGCCGGCCACATTGTAATCCTGAGCTTTATCAGCCTGATTTTCATCTTCAAGAGCCCGGCCGTCGCGCCCGTTTCACTGGCTTTTGGCTTGTTCATCAACGTGCTGGAGCTGCTGGTAGCCATTCTGCAGGCCTACATCTTCACCCTGCTCACGGCCATGTACATCGGCGGGGCAGTGGAAGAGCACCACGACGCCGACCACCAGATTGGGGGCGGCGACGGTGCTGAGCCGGCTCATGCCCACGGCCACTAATCCCGCTTAAGTTTCAATACCGGGCACGCAGGTTGCGGGCCGTTTCTTTTCGTTTTTTTCTTTTTTCCCACTTCTCTTTTTTTTTATGCTTCTCTCTTTGTTGTTGCAGGCTGTTGCTGAGGTTTCGAATTCGGCTGGTCTGGCCGTAATGGGCGCAGGTATCGGTGCTGGTTTGGTTGCTCTGGGCGTAGGCCTGGGTATTGGCCGCATTGGTGGCAGCGCTATGGAAGCCATTGGCCGTCAGCCGGAAGCTTCCGGCCGTATCCAAACCGCCATGCTGATTGTAGCGGCCCTTATCGAAGGTCTGGGTCTGTTCGCCGTGGTAGTTTGCTTGCTGATTTCCTTCAAGCTCCAAGGGTAAGAAGCCGTTTGGAATTAGGCAGCCCGTTGCGCGTCGCTTCGGCGTGCGGCGCAGCGGGCTGCTTTCCTTTTTAGCTGCCGGGCCCCTGGTCCGAGCGAAGCTGCCAGCCAGGCCCGTAAGGCCTGCGCTGGTATTCTTGGCTGAAAGCCGGTAGCTATTCTCTGACAATCAATTAAAGAACCATGCAAATTGTAACCCCCGAGTTTGGCCTGATTTTCTGGCAGCTGGTTATCTTCCTGCTGGTGTTGTTCCTGCTGGCAAAGTTTGCCTGGAAGCCCATCCTGACCTCCCTGCGGGAGCGTGAGGAGAGCATCGACACCGCCCTGCGCATGGCCGACGAAGCCAAGCTGGAGATGCAGGCCCTGAAGGCCGGCAACGAGAAGCTGATGGCCGAAGCCCGTCTCGAGCGCGACCGCATGCTGCTCGAAGCCCAGAAAATGTCCGAACAGCTCATCGAAACGGCCAAGAACCGCGCTACCGAAGAAGGCAGCCGCATGATTACCCAGGCGCGCGAAGCCATTCAGACGGAGAAGAACGCGGCCCTGGCCGACGTACGCAACACCGCTGCCCAGCTTTCGCTCGACATCGCCGAGCGCATCCTGCGCCGCGAGCTGGCCGACCCGGCTGCCCAGACGCAGCTGGTGGATTCGTACTTGAAGGACGTTAAACTGAATTAGGTTATCAGTTGTCAGTTGTTAGTTGTCCGTCGTCAGGTCGTTTCAGAACGATGCTAGCCGGAGCTGACAACTGACAACCGACAACTGACAACCCCAATACTATGTCAGAACAACGAGCTGCTTCCCGCTACGCCAAGTCCTTGCTGGATTTGGCGCAAGAGCGGGGAACCCTGGCCGAAGTAAAGCAGGACATGGACCTGTTCAGCAAGACGCTGACCGAGAACCGTGACCTGCGCTTGCTGCTGCGCAACCCCATTGTGAAGCAGGACAAGAAGCTGGCCATCCTGCAAGCCATTTTCAATGGCAAGGTGTCGGCCCTGACGGAGAAGTTCCTCGGCATCGTAAGCCAGCACAACCGGGAAAGCGCCCTTGAGTGGGTGGCGTCCGAGTTTCATACCCAGTACAACCTGATGCGCGGCATGCAGGAAGCCTCCGTGACGTCGGCTACACCGCTCACGCCGGCGCTGCGGGCCGAAATGGTGGAACTGGTGAAGCGCCAAACCGGGTTGGCGTCCGTGGAGCTGACCGAGAAAGTGGACCCCAGCCTCATCGGGGGCTTTGTGCTCCGGATTGGCGACCAGCAAATTGATGATTCGGTGCGCTCAAGCCTCCGCAAGATGCGCATCTCCCTGCAAGAAAACTCCTATCAAAATAAACTGTGATGAGGTGACGAAGTGATGAGGTGATGAGGCAGGTTGGCCTCATTCGGCCTCGTACCATCAACCTCATCACCCCATCACCCCATTACCTCATCACCCCAAACATATGGCAGAAGTACGTCCGGACGAAGTCTCCGCAATCCTGCGGCAGCAACTGTCCAATTTCAAGTCCGAAGCCGAGCTGGAAGAAGTCGGCACCGTGTTGCAAGTAGGCGACGGCGTGGCCCGCATCTACGGACTGAGCAAAGCCCAGGCGGGTGAGCTGATTGAATTTGAAAACGGGCTGCAAGGCCTCGTTCTGAACCTGGAAGAAGACAACGTAGGGGCCGTAATGCTCGGCGACTACTCCGAAATCCGGGAAGGTGCCACCGTGCGCCGCACCAACAAAATTGCCTCCATCAAGGTAGGCGAGGGCATTGTGGGCCGCGTGGTAAACACGCTGGGCCAGCCCATCGACGGCCGTGGTCCTATTGCCGGCGAGCTGTACGAGATGCCCCTGGAGCGTAAGGCCCCCGGTGTAATCTTCCGCCAGCCCGTAAACGAGCCCATGCAGACCGGTATCAAGGCCATCGACGCCATGATTCCGATTGGCCGGGGCCAGCGCGAGCTCATCATCGGCGACCGCCAGACCGGCAAGTCGACGGTGGCCCTCGACGCCATCCTGAACCAGCGCGAGTTCTACGAAGCCGGCCAGCCGGTGTACTGCATCTACGTGGCTATTGGCCAGAAGGCCTCTACCATCGCCCAGATTGTGCAGGCCCTGACCAAGGGCGGCGCCATGGACTACACCGTGGTGGTAGCTGCTCCGGCCGCCGACCCCGCCCCGCTGCAGTTCTACGCCCCCTTCACGGGTGCCGCCATCGGCGAGTTCTTCCGCGACACGGGCCGCCCGGCCCTGGTGGTGTACGACGACTTGTCGAAGCAGGCCGTGGCTTACCGCGAGGTGTCGCTGCTGCTGCGCCGTCCTCCGGGCCGCGAAGCTTACCCCGGCGACGTATTCTACCTGCACAGCCGCCTGCTGGAGCGCGCCGCGAAAATCAACTCTTCGGATGAGATTGCGCGCAACATGAACGACCTGCCCGAGAGCATCAAGCACCTCGTGAAAGGCGGCGGCTCGCTTACCGCTCTGCCCATCATCGAGACGCAGGCCGGTGACGTTTCGGCTTACATCCCGACCAACGTAATCTCGATTACGGATGGCCAGATTTTCCTCGAGACCAACCTCTTCAACTCCGGTATCCGTCCCGCCATCAACGTGGGTATCTCGGTAAGCCGCGTGGGTGGCAACGCCCAGATTAAGTCGATGAAGAAGGTTGCCGGTACGCTGAAGCTCGACCAGGCCCAGTTCCGCGAGCTGGAAGCCTTCGCCAAGTTCGGCTCCGACCTCGATGCCTCGACCAAGCTCACCATCGAGCGCGGCCGTCGCAACCTCGAAATCCTGAAGCAGCCCCAGTTCTCGCCCGTGAAGGTGGAAGACCAGGTGGCCATCATCTACGCCGCCACCAACGGCCTGCTCGACACCGTACCGGTAAACCGCGTGCGCGAGTTCGAGAAGGAGTTTGGCCAGGTGCTGAACGCCCGTCACCCCGAAGTGCTGAAGGCCCTGAAGGCCGGCAAGCTGGAAGACAGCGGCACCACCGCCATCCGCCAGGTAGCCAAGGACGTAGCCGCGAGCTACGCCTCCTAAGTTGTCAGTTATCAGTTGTCAGTTGTTAGCTCGTTCTAGCAACTGACAGCTGCCTGACAACTGACAACTAACAACTGATAACTAATCAATGGCAAGCTTAAAAGAAGTACGCAGCCGCATTCAGTCGGTGACGAGCACGCAGCAGATTACCAAAGCCATGAAGATGGTGGCGGCGGCCAAGCTGCGCCGGGCCCAGGACAACATCATCCGCATGCGTCCTTACGCCCAGCGTCTGAACACCATCCTGGCCAACCTGACGCGCAATGCCGACGAAGGCGTGCTGAGCGACTACGGCACGGCCCGCGACGTACGCCGCGTGCTGGTGATTGCCATCACCTCCGACCGTGGCCTGGCCGGTGCGTTCAACTCCAACGTGTTTAAGGGCGTGAATGCCCTGATTCAGGAGCGCTACGCCAGCCTGCCGGCGGCCAACATCTCGTTTATGGCCATTGGCAAGAAGGCCCACGACTACTTCGGTAAGCGCGGGCCGGTGCAGGGCAACTTCACCCACGTCTTCACCAAGCTGTCGTTCGACACGGTGCGCGTGGCCGCGGAGATGGCCATGGACGGCTTCCGGGCCGGGCAGTACGATGAGGTGGTGATGGTGTACAACGAGTTCAAGAACGTAGCCACGCAAATCATCCGCACCGAGCAGCTGCTGCCCCTGGTGCAGGTGGAAGATACGGCCGTGAACACGGCAGCTTCGAATGTGGAGTACATCTTCGAGCCCAGCAAGGAGGAGATTGTGCGCACCCTGATTCCGCAGTCGCTGAAAGTGCAGCTCTACAAGGCCGTGCTGGAAAGCAACGCTTCGGAGCACGGCGCCCGCATGACGGCCATGGACAAAGCCACCGACAACGCCGGTGAGCTCCTGAAGTCGCTGAAGCTGACGTATAACCGGACGCGTCAGGCGGCCATCACGACCGAGATTCTCGAAATCGTGGGCGGCGCCGAAGCGCTGGCGGCTAGTCGGTAATGAGGTGATGAGGTAAAGAAGTGATGAGGCCCGTCTCCGCAAGGAGGCGGGCCTTTGCTTTTGCGCGGTAGAGCGGACTCGCAGAGTCCGCCCTACACGGACGGCGAAAGAGTTGAGAGCAGTTCTCTGGTTGCTATACGGCCTTGTTCTGGTGGTCGCCTCACCCCCCGGCCCCCAAAAAATGCTTAATCCGCATTTCCGAAAAGGAGAGGGGGAGGCATAGGGTTGACCTGTACAAAAACTGAAAGCCGCTGTAAGTACTCAATCACAAGTGAGGTAGCCTTGCGGGTGGCATGCTGAACGGGTACTTAATGGCCTTACCTTGCGCAGAATCCATTTGCCAGCGCTATGAAAAAGGTCTTCGTATTAGCCGTGCTTGGGCTGGCTACCGCCGTCCGTGCCCGTGCCCAGGCCCCAGCTTGGCAAATGGCCCAGGTGGTAGATGGCAGCAGCTCTATGGTAGCGGCAACGGCCACCGATGCCAGCGGCAACGTGTACCTGGCGGGTTCTTTTTCGGGCACGGCCAGCTTTGGCGCTACGGTGCTGAGCAGTGCGGGCGCTACCGACGTATTCGTAGCCAAGTGGAGCCCGGCCACTTCCAGCTTTGTATGGGCGCAGCGGGCCGGGGGCACGGGGCCGGATAGGGCCACCGGGTTGGCTGTGAGTGCGGCCGGCTTGTACCTGTCGGGTAGCTTCGGCGGTGCGGCTGCTGACTTTGGCAGCAGCCGCCTGCTGCCGCTCAGCTCTACTGGCAACGGCTTTGTGGCCAAACTCACGCAAGCCGGCTCCGGGGCTGCTTGGAGCTGGGCCCAGCAGCTGGGCGGGAGCAGCTATGGCGAGAGTGCGGCCATTGGCCTGCAGGGTGCGGCCCTGTACGTGGCAGGCGTGTTCAGGGGCACGGCCCACTTCGGCAGCAGCACTTTTACCAGCTCCACGGCGCCCAATGGCAGCGCCGCTACTGATATGTTTGTTGTCCGGCTCAGCGAGGCTGGCAGTGGCCCGCGGGTGGAGTGGGCCCAGCGGGCCGACGGTGTTGGCTGGCCCACCGCCCTGGCCGTAGAAGGCCGCAGCGTGTACCTCACCGGCGGGTTTGCCGGGCAGGCCAGCTTTGGCAGCACCACCCTGCAGAGCGTACCGCCCTGGGCCCTAAGCCAGCCCCTGCACGACTTGTTTGTAGCCAAGCTCAGCGACGCCGGTACGGGGGGTAGCTGGGCCTGGGCCTTCCGCAGCGGGGGCTCCAGCACGGATTGGGGCACGGCGGTGGTGGCCAGTGGCGGCAGCGTGTACGTAGCCGGCACGTTTGAGAGCGTGCAGGTAGACGCCGGCAGCCGGGTGCTTCTCAACCCGCGCCCCACGCCCCAGGGGACTGCCTTACCCGACGGCCTGCTGCTAAAGCTGACCGACGCCGGCACTGCCTGCACGGTGAGCTGGGCCCTGGAAACGGGCGGAGAGAACAATATCGCGGCCATGAGCCCCAGCAGCGGCGGGCTGTACCTGGGCGGCAGCTTTCAGGGCGCTACGGCGCGCTTTGGCAGCAGCACGCTGCAGCAAAGTGCCGGGCCGCTGTTTGTGGCGCGGCTGGTAGATACGGGCAATACCGGCACGTTTGTGTGGGCCCAGCAGGCGGGCAGCAGCTCTTCGAGCCAGCTGCAGGCCCTTAGCGTTGCGGGCCCGGTCATTTATGCAGCCGGCCGCGTGATGACACCGGCCCGCTTTGGCAGCCTGTCTGCGGGGGCGGCGGGCGGCACGGCGCCGGTGGGGTTCCTCGCTTCGCTGCAGGACCTGGCCCTGGCCACTGCCGGGCCGGCGGGAGCGGCCCGCCTGCAGCTGGTGCCCAACCCGGCGCGGGGGCGGGTAGTGGTGGCGCTACCGCCAGGTGCCGTTGCCTTGAAGTTGGTTGATGCCCTGGGCCGCACCCACCGGACCCAGGCCCTGCGCCCAGCCACTGCGGAAGCCGAAATCAGCCTCGCGGGCCTGGTTCCTGGCCTGTACCTGGTGCGGGTGCAGGCCGGGGGCCAGACGCTCAGCCAGCGCCTGCTGGTGGAGTAGGGGACAGGCCCCCCCGACGACCCGGCCCGCCTCTACCCGGAGGTGGGCTTTTTTGTGGCCCACAATGCGGCGATTCGCCTTACTTTGCCTCCTATGCTCGTTCCTCACCTGTTGCTACCCGACGCCGCGACGGCCTCTTTGCGCCGCCTGCGCCCCACTGCCACCCAGCTGGCCGACTTCCGGGGCCACCTGGCGGAGATGCTGCGCCACCTCGACCCCCACAAGATTGAGCGGCACGGCGAAACGCACATCCTCGACTTTCTGCGGGCGGTGAGCAAGCCGGCCGAGGGCGGCAGCCGCTACGGCAACGTACACGGCAAGCGCGACCTGGTGCTGCACCTCGGCGACACCGCCGCCTCGCCGGTGGCGGTGGTGCTGGAAGTGAAGGGGCCCAAAAACCCCGCTGAGATGCTCGCGCCCACCGACCTCAACCGCAAGGCCTTTCAGCAGCTGCTGCTGTACTACCTCGAAGACCGCAGCGACGACCGGGCCGACGACTTCAAGCGGCTTATTGTGACCACCGGCTACGAGTGGTACGTGTTCGACGCCGTGGACTTCCACCGCCTGTTCTGGAAAGACAAGGCCCTGGTGCGGGCCTTTCAGGACTGGAAAGCCGGGGGCAAGGCCAGCACCGACACCGACTTTTTCTACAAGTCCATTGCCGGCAAGAAGCTGGCGGCCCTGGAAGGCGAGCTGCGCGCGGCCTACGTGGATTTGCGCCCCGGCCTGCCCGCCAAAGCCGGCGAGCTGATGAGCCTCTACCGCCTGTTTCACCCGGCCTACCTGCTGAAGGAGCCCCTTACGCTGCGCCGCGACCCCAACACCCTCAACCAGGAGTTCTACAACGAGCTGCTGTATTTGATGGGGCTGAAGGAAGACAAGCAGGGCGGCCTGCGCCGCATTGGCCGCTGCCCGGTGGGGGAGCGGCAGCCGGGCTCTCTGCTCGAAAACACCCTGCGCAAGCTCCAGACCGGGCACGGCCTGCTAAACCTGCCCAGCGCCGAGCGCGAGCCCTACGGCAGCAGCACCGACGCCCAGCTCGAAGGCGTAGCCCTGGCTTTGTGCCTGATGTGGGTAAACCGCCTGCTGTTTCTCAAGCTGCTGGAAGGCCAGCTCGTGCGCTACCACGACCCCGCCCAGGCCGCCCACTTCCGCTTTCTGCACCCCGAGCGCCTGGGCGAGTACGACGACGTGCAAACCCTGTTCTTCGAGGTGCTGAACCAGCCCCTGGCCGAGCGCAGCCCCGACGTGGCCCTGGAGTTTCCGCAGGTGCCTTACCTCAACTCCTCGCTGTTTGAGCCCAGCCTGCTGGAGGGGCAAACCATGAGCATCAGCGGGCTGCGCGACGGGCTGGGGCTGGCCCCCTTCCCGGGCTCGGTGCTGCGCAAGAAGGGCGCCCCCACGCCGCCCCCGGCCAAGGCCAGCACACCCGCCGCCCCGCAGTGGGCCGCGCTGCCCTACCTGCTGCATTTCCTCGACGCCTACGACTTCGCCACCGACCCCACCACCACCCACGCCGGGACTGCCCCGGCCGAGGCCGACGCCCCCCGCCCCGACGCTGCCCCCGCCCGGCCCCTGCTCTCGGCGGCCGTGCTGGGGCTGGTGTTTGAGAAAATAAACGGCTACAAGGACGGCTCCTTCTACACCCCCGGCTTCGTGACCATGTACATGGCCCGCCAAACCCTGGGCCGGGCCGTGCTGCGCCACTTCGCCCAGGCCCCGGCCTTTGCCGAGCTGGCCGGCTGCGACTCGCTGGAGGAGCTGCAGGACCGCCTGGCCCCCGCCAAGCGGCCCCAGCGCCTGGCCTACGCCGCCCACTTCAACACCCTCACCGTGCTCGACCCCGCCGTGGGCTCGGGCCACTTCCTGGTGAGTGCTCTCAACGAGCTGCTGGCCCTGAAAAGCCGCCTGGGCTTGTTTCTGGACGAGGAAGGGGCCGTGCTGTCCTACACCCTCGACGTGGAGCACGACGAGCTGGTGGTGACCAACCCCGACGGCGAGCCCGCCCCCTACCGCGTGGCCGGCTTCGACCCCGCCACCGGGCAGCGCAGCGTGGGCAAGGAGCGCACCCGCCTGCAGCAGGCCCTGTTTCGCGAAAAGCGCGCTCTGATGGAGCACGCCCTGTTTGGCGTCGACCTCAACCCCAACTCGGTGCGCATCTGCCGGCTGCGCCTCTGGATTGAGCTGCTCAAGCACGCCTACTACAAGCCCGACACCGGCTTCGGCGAGCTGGAAACCCTGCCCAACCTCGACCTGAACGTGAAAACCGGCAACTCCCTGCTGGCCCGCTTTGCCCTCGACGCCGACTTGTCGGAGGTGTTCAAGAAGGGCAAGTTCTCGCTCAAGGAGTACAAGGCCGCCGTACACGACTACATCCGCAGCCGCGGGCGCGACGAGAAAACCCGGCTGCTGGGCTTTTTCCAGCAGCTGAAAGAGCAGTTTACCGCCGTGCTGCACAAGCGCGACCCCAAGCGCGAAAAGCTGCGCCTGGCCCGCAACCAGCGCATCGTGCTCGAAACCCAGGTGAGCCTGATTCCCGAAACCAAAAAGCAGGAGGAAGCCCGCTACTTCGAAGTGCGCCGCCTGGAGCTGCTGGCCAACCAGCTCGACGCCGAAATCAAAGCCCACGAGCAGGCCGCCATCTTCCGCGACGCCTTCGAGTGGCGCTTCGAATTCCCCGAAGTGCTGGACGACGCCGGCACCTTCCGCGGCTTCGACGTGGTGATTGGGAACCCGCCGTACATCCGTGGAGATAGCCAGGATGCAGACATGAAACCACACTTCAAGCAGCGTTTCACCACTTTTCACAGCAATGCTGACCTGTATGTATACTTCATTGAGCTGGGCCTGCAACTGCTGGCTCCTGGCGGCGAGCTGTCTTACATCGCGCCCAACAAATGGCTTAGCCTTGGCTACGGGGCACCTCTGCGCCGCTGGCTTCACAATTACCAGCTGGTAGAGTTTGTGGACTTTGGTGAGCTGTATGTATTCCCCCTGGTGAAAGCCTACCCGGCCATTCTCACCATAAACCAGCGCAAGCCTACGGCAGATAGCAGCTTCCGCGCTGCTGCCATTCCGCAACTGCCGCCGCCTTCCCTGGAAGAAATGGTGGCTACCCATGTGCGCTCGGTAACCCAAGCCACGCTAGGGGAGGATGTGTGGAGCTTGGCCGATGAGCCTGACAAGGAAATGCTAGCCAAGCTTAAGGCTACTGGTAAACCGCTGGGAGAATATGTTTGCGGGAAAGTCTACTATGGGATTAAGACGGGATTTAACGCAGCATTTGTAGTAGATGCAGCCACTCGCGCCAAAATTATTGCCGAAGATGAACGGTCAGCAGATATTATAGTGCCATTTCTGGCAGGTCGGGATGTGAAAAGATACAAGCAGCCTAAGGCTGATAAGTACCTTTTGTTTACCCGGCGAGGTATTGATATGGAGAAATACCCTGCTGTGCTGAAGTATCTAGAGGGATTTAAGACTCAACTTGAACCCCGGCCCAAGAATTTAGACAAAACCGCCGCTTTGGAGTGGCCAGGTCGAAAGCCAGGGCCTTATAAGTGGTATGAAGTGCAGGACAACATTAACTATTGGAGGGAGTTCGAAAAGCCCAAAATCATTATCCCCACTTTCGCTACCAGCGCCCCTTACACCTACGACACGCAAGGGCTTTATTCAAACGATAAGACGACCATCATCCCAACGGATGACCTGTTCCTGCTGGGTGTCCTCAATTCCAGCACCACTGACTTCTACTTTAAGTCGATTGGTGCCAAGCTGAAAGACGCCTTCTTCGAGTACAAGCCCAAGTACCTCACGCAGCTCCCCATCCCCACCGCCACGCCCGAGCAGCAGGCGGCCATTGCGGCCCTGGTGCAGCAGATTCTGGATGCCAAAGCCCAGGACCCGGCCGCCGACACTGCCGCCCTGGAAGCGGCGGTCGATGCGGCCGTGGCGGCCCTCTACGGGGTGGCCGTGCCCGGCGCCCCGGCCCCGTCCTTGGCCGAATAAGTCGCGGCGGACGAGTAGCTGCCCGTAGCGCCTGGCAAATAGCTCGTGGCGCCCGGGCAACAGCTGCTTCGCCAACTCCAAAAACCCGTTCCGAACGAGCTTTTTCTCGTGCGGAACGGGTTTTTTCTCGTTCCGGGCCGGTAAAAGCTCGTTCGCCGGCGATTTAAAGGCCTGCGGAAGTACTTAAAAAGTACTCCGGCAGGAGATTAAACCCGCTCCGCACGAGAAAAAAAGAGCTCCGAACGAGCAAAAACTCGTTCGGAGCTCCTAAAAGGCAGGGCAGCGCTGCTTTTATCGCCTGGGCGGGCTACACCGTAGGCTCGGCCTTCTTTTTGGCCGGGCGGCCCGGGTACCGCTCGCTCAGGTCGGTGTAGGCCGACTGGGCGGCGGGCTGGCGCTGCTCGGCCATAAACTTGATGTTTTTGTACACGGGCGAGGCGCTCAGCATGCCTTCGGCCCCGGCCACCAGAATGGTGCTGTTGAGGTCGAGGCTGAGCTGGGCGGCGGCTTGTTCCAGGGGCTGCAGGGCGGTGGCCACGCCCACGTCCTGGCGCAGCTCGTTGAAGTCGACGAAGGCCGGCACGAAGGCGGGGGTGTTGCTGGCGTAGGTCACCAGCTTCTGCATGAAGCCGATGGTTTTGTTGCCCATCTTGGTAATGGTCTTGCGCTCGGTGGGCGTGAGCGGCTGCAGGTGGGCCGCCAGAATGGCGCGGGCCTGCTGCAGGTGGTCGAGGGCCCGGGCCAGGTCGGCGGGCGGAATGGTAGCGTTGATACGGTCGGCCATGTGGCTGGTAAATAAGGGTGTGGTTGGGAAGAAAACACAGCCTGTTCCAGTGCCGAACGAGCTGCCCGGTAGAAGCCGGCGGCTAAAGATGCATTAATAAACCCTAATACTACAAGTGTTAGGCATGCGCATGTGTGCGGTTTATGCCGGCCGTCCAGGCGGGCCGGCTGGGCATGTGAGCCGTGGGGGAGGGGCTAGCATCATCATGCTATAGCCTGGCAGCATGCTACAGAGGTAATTTTGCTAGATTTTTCATATGTACCTGAATTAGCTTCCTTGGTCGGGGAGTAATTCAATCACCTTTATTGACCGAACGCATGAAACACTTTTTATCCACTAACCGAAGGTGTAGTACCAGGACTAGGCCTTCCGTCCTTTTTTCTGCCCGCCTGTGGCTCTGGCTACTGGCACTACTAGGACCACCGCTGGCCGTGCAGGCGGCTAACCCAACCTTGGTTATCCAGGGTATGAACCCCAGTGGTGGGGACAATACCGCCTTCGTGGATTTGGTGGAAATCGTGCGTTCGTCCGATAACGTAGTGATGAGCGGCGCCGTGGCCAACCCCAGCTTTGAAACCTTCAACTCCCTGGCCAATGGGGTGTACGGGTATAACCCCACGGGCGCTTCATGGGTCTTTGTGGGTAACAATGGCGCCGGCATTTCCCAGGCGGGCCCCGTCGGGGGCTTCGACCCCCCCAGCGCTGGAGCAGTCGGGAGCTATGTAGGCTTCATACAGCAGTACGCCAGCATACAGCAGACCCTGGCGCTCGCGCCCGGAACGTACTATGTGCGTTTGCGGGGAGCGCAGCGCTATAACTGCTGCGGCGGCAGCTCGTTCAACCAGACGCTGAATATCCTCGTGAATGGACAGTCGCTGGGTATGGTGCAGCCGCCCAACAACAACGCCTTCACCACTTACGCCACCTCCACTTTCACGGTGGCCGCCGCGCCGGGCAATGCCCTGGCTTTCGACGGGGCGAACGACTATGTACGGGTTGCGAATAACATGCCTGCTACGGGCGACTTTACCCTGGAAGGCTGGGTGAACCCCGCGGCCTTCGGCGGGCTGACCTCGTTTATCATGGCGGATAACTTTCCGACCGGAGCCATGCACTGCCAGTTTTCCGGCAACAACCTGGCCTTTAGCGTTAGTGGCAACAATCCCACGGATATCGTTTCGACGTCGGCCCTGCCCACCGGGCGCTGGTCGCACGTAGCCGTCGTGTACTCGGCTGGCCCCCGCACGGTTAACATCTATGTAAACGGCGCATTGAATACGTCGGCTACGTACACCACGGCGCAGACCATTGCCGCGCTTCCCTACGGCATCGGCGGCTGGTTGAGCGGCGGCACTCCGCAGCGCTTCTTCAACGGCAGCTACGACGAAGTGCGCATGTACACGACCACGCTGACGCAGGCGCAGATACAGGCCGACATGGTGAGCACCAGCTCGGCCCTGCCCGGCAGCCTGTCCGCGTACTTTGACTTCGACCAGGGCATAGCCGGCGGCAGCAATGGCAGCATTACCACGGCCTACAGCCAGGTAAACAACACCACGGGTACGCTCAATAACTTCGCCCTGACGGGTTCTACTTCGAACTGGGTAGAAAGCTACGCCATGGTACGGCCCACGGCCACGGCCGCCACGGCCATTACCGGCAGCAGCTTCACGGCCAACTGGACGGCGCCCGTTATCGGCACGGTCGACAACGGCTACCGCCTGGAAGTGTCGACTTCTCCCACCTTTGCCACGACCATTGCCGGCTCGCCCTTCACCGTATTTGGCACCAGCCAGACCATCACCGGCCTTTCACAAACTACCACCTACTACTACCGCGTGCGGGCCGACAAAAGCACCGTCACCGGTCAGGGTGCTAACTCGGGCACCACTACGGTAACAACACTGGCCTTGCCCACTATTGCGAGCGTGGCTGTTAACCCCGGCGGCCTGGGCCAGAGCATTACCATCACCGGCACTAACCTGAGCAGCCCCACGGCCCTGACCATTAACGGGGTCAACGCCCTGGCTGGCATTATAAGCAATAACGGCAGCACCCTGGTGGTGCGTGTACCCCTAACGTCGGCTACTACTGGCAACGTAAGCATTACCACGGCCGGCGGCACGGCCACCAGCGGCACCTTCAACGTGATGGCCGCCCCGGGCAACGCCCTGGCCTTCGATGGCGTGGACGACCTGGTGAACGTGCCCATGACATCGGCTCTGCAGTTTGGGACCGGCAACTTCACTTTTGAGGCCTGGGTGCGCAGCTCCGCCGTGGACGTCCGGGTGGCTTTGGGCAGCCTGGGCGGCGGCCAGGACTACTGGATGGGCTTTAGCAGTGGGCGCGGTGCGGTGTCGGTATCGGGCACCACCTGCGTGGGCACCACCTCAATTAACGACAACCGCTGGCACCACCTGGCGGGCGTACGCAACGGCACCCAGCTCACGATTTACGTAGACGGCACCGCCGAAACGACCATTTTCAATAACTTATCGGCTAGCCCCACGACTGCCCTGGGAATTGGCCACTTCGGTGGCGGCGGCTATAACTGGCCTGGCAGCATCGACGAGGTCCGTATCTATAATATAGCGCTGACGGCCGCCAACGTGCGGACCGACATGCTCAGCACCTCTTCGGTTGCACCGGCTTCCCTGCGTCTGCACTACAACTTCGACCAGGGCATACCCAGCGGCAACAACGCGGGCCTGACCACAATGTACGACCTGGCTGGCGGCACAGCCGCTACCCTGAGCAACTTCGCCCTGACGGGTTCTACTTCGAACTGGGTAGAAAGCTACGCCATGGTACGCCCCACGGCTACGGCCGCTACGGGCAATACGGGTACGGGTTTCACGGCCAACTGGACGGCTCCAGCCATTGGCATCGTGACGAACTACCTGCTCGACGTATCTACTTCGGCCACGTTCGCCACGGCTATTGCCGGCTCGCCCTTCACCGTAGCCGGCGGCACCACCAGCCGCAGCATCACCGGCCTGGCCCCCAACACCACCTACTACTACCGCGTGCGCGCCGACAAAACGTCGGTGACCAACCAAGGGGCGGCATCGAATGCCATTGGCGTGACGGTGATGACCCCGCCCGGCAATGCCCTGGCTTTTGACGGGGTGAATGACTACGTAAACCTGCCTGCCGGCCTGACGGCCTCGGCCAGCAGCTTCACATTTGAAGCCTGGGTTAACTACACCGACAACGGCTACTGGACCCGCATCTTCGACTTTGGGAACGGTTCTGCCGGCAGCTATATGTTCCTGACGCCCCGGACAGCCTGGGGTACTGGTTTCGACGAAAACATTGGCTTTGCCATCACCACCGCCGGGGGTGCCAATGAGCAGCGTGTAACTACCAATGCGGTAATGCCCACGCGCTGGAGTCACGTAGCCGTAACGCTGTCGCCCAATGGCAACGGCACCACTACCTGTACCATCTACCTGAACGGAGTCGTTATTGGCACCAACGCCAACCTTACCCTAAACGCAGCCAGCCTGGGCAACCTGGCCAACAACTGGCTGGGCCGCTCCCTGTACGGCGTGGACCCCTACCTGCGCGGGAGCATGGATGAAGTACGCCTCTGGAGCACGGCTCGTAGCCAGGCGCAAATTCAGAGCGACATGGTGAGCATTCCTGCCTTCCCCACGGCCGGCCTGCTGGCTTACTACGATTTCGACCAGGGTGTTCCTAGTGGCGCCAACGCGAGCATAACGGAGCTGTACGACCAAGCCAATGGCAACACCGGCACGCTGAACAACTTTGCCCTGACGGCCGGCAACTCTACCTCCAACTGGGTAGAAAGCTACGCCATGGTACGGCCCACGGCCACGGCCGCCACGGCCGTTACCGGCAGCAGCTTCACGGCCAACTGGACGGCGCCCGTTATCGGCACGGTCGACAACGGCTACCGCCTGGAAGTATCGACTTCTCCCACCTTTGCCACAACCATTGCCGGCTCGCCCTTCACCGTGAGCGGCACCAGCCAGACCGTCACCGGCCTGGCGGCCAACACGACCTACTTCTACCGCGTGCGGGCCGACAAGACTTCGGTTACCAACCAAGGGGCTTTCTCCAACACGCAGAGCGCGGCCACGATGGTGGCCCCCGGCAATGCGCTGGCCTTTGACGGGATAAATGACAACGTTGTGTTCAGCAGCACGCCGGCCGTGAACAGCCTGGGAACAGGCAACTTCACCATGGAAGCCTGGGTGTACTACAACGGCAGCAGCGCCGCCCAGTCCATTATCCGGAAAACCGGGGACTACAACTTGTATATCAATGGCAACACCCTGCACGCCGAGGTATGGCCCAATGGCTTGGGCAATGCCACCTGGCGCCGGGCCGCTGGAGCTATTACGCTGCCGGCCAACCGCTGGGTGCACGTGGCAGCCGTGTGGACGGCAGCTACGTCTAACTGCCAGCTCTATGTAAATGGGGTAGCCGATGGTACGGGTGCCAGCACGCTGGGCTCCATCAGCGGCAGCGAGTCGCTGATGCTGGGACTTTCCTCTATCTACGGCAATGCGCTGGGAGGCCGCCTCGACGAGGTGCGCATCTACACCGCGGCGCTGACGGCTGCCAACGTGCAGGCCGACATGACCAGCACGGCGGCTTCGGTTCCGGGCAGTCTGCAGTTCTATGTCGATTTAGACCAGGGTATAGCCAGCGGCAACAATGCTGGCGTGACTACTGTGTACGACCGGGCCAACAACTATACGGGCACGCTCAACAACTTCGCCCTGACGGCCGGCAACTCTACTTCGAACTGGGTAGAAAGCTACGCCATGGTACGGCCCACGCCCACGGCGGCCACATTGGTTACCGGCAACAGTTTCACGGCCAACTGGACGGCTCCAGCGATTGGCATCGTGACGAACTACCTGCTCGACGTATCTACTTCGGCCACGTTCGCCACGGCTATTGCCGGCTCGCCCTTCACCGTAGCCGGCGGCACCACCAGCCGCAGCATCACCGGCCTGGCGCCCAACACCACCTACTACTACCGCGTGCGCGCCGACAAAACGTCGGTGACCGGTCAGGGTGCCTTCTCGGGCACCATCACTGCCACCACCACAAGCTGCACCACGACGGCCATTGCCCAGAACGTAACAGCTTCGCTGAACGCGGCGGGTACGGCTACCATCACGGCTGCTCAGGTAAACAACGGCAGCAGCTCGACCTGTGCGCCCATTACGACGAGCGTAGCGCCGAGCACGTTCACCTGCGCCGATGTAACGCCCTCAGATGCCACCAACCCGGCACTGAACTTCAACGGCACTAACCAGTACGCCGAAGGCACGAATCCGCTGCTGCCCCTGGGCAACGCCGCCCGTACCCTTGAGGCTTGGGTGAACCCCAACACAGCCGGGCAGGGCGCTGTTATCTTCAACTACGGCACGCCTACTAGCAACCAGCGCTCGGGCCTTCTCATCAGCGGTGGCCGCCTCTACTATGTGGGCGAATTCAACGACCAGGTGGGTGTATCTGTACTGCCAGTGGGTACCTGGAGCCACGTAGCGGCCACTTATGATGGCACCACGCTGCGCCTGTACGTGAACGGCGTGCTGGAAGCTACCAAGTCGCAGGCCGGCAACCCCTTCAACACCACCGGCACCACCCTGCGCATCGGTCGCCGCTCGCTGCCCCAGGACGGCGAGTACCTGAACGGCCGCGTAGATGAAGTGCGCGTATGGAACCGCCAGCTGACGGCGGCTGAGATTACGCAGAGTGCGGCCCGCACCAACCCGACCTCGCTGGCCGGTCTGGTGGCCCGCTACGCGATGAGCGAAGGCAGTGGCACCACCACGGCCGACTTCATGGGCAACGGCACGGCAGCTACGCTGTTCAACGCTCCCACCTGGCTTACCCCGGGCGTGGCCTACTCGACGCCGATGACGGTGCTGACGGTGGCCGATGCCAATGGCAACACGTCCCGCGCCGCGGCCATCGTAACCGTAACCGACGGCATCGCGCCGACGGTGGTAACGCAGAACATCACCGTGCAGCTGAGCGCGGCCGGTACGGCCAGCATCACGGCGGCTCAGGTAAACAACGGCAGCAGCGACAACTGCACCCCGACGGCTAACCTGACCCTGAGCGTGTCGCCTTCGAACTTTACCTGTGCTAACGCTACCGCTTCAACGGCCAACCAGTATGCACTGGACCTGGACGGTGTGAACGACTACGTAAACCTGGGCGGCGGCAACATCCTGACCGGCGGCTCCTACACGAAGGAAGCCTGGGTTTTTGCCCGCGCTAACGACTGTCGCAATATCCTGTCGTCGAACAACCAGCACCAGATGTGGCTGCAGAGCAGCCTGCAAGGTGGCAATGGTACGGCCTATGGAACGGTGCAGGACCCAAGCGGCGCTTTCCCGCTCAACACCTGGATACACGTAGCGGTAACCTACGACCAGCCGACCAGCACCATGCGCCTCTACCGCAATGGCACGCTGATAGCAACCAACACCGCTGCCGTGGCCTATACCGGCGGCCTGATTCAGATTGGTGCCCATGGCAGCAACTGTAACTTCAACGGCCTCATTGATGAGGTGCGCATCTGGAACTCGGCCCGCACGGCCGCTCAGATTGCGGCGACCCGTACGGTAACCCTGGCCGGCAACGAAGACGGGCTGCTCGCCTACTACAACTTTGAGAATGGCCCCAACTCGGGTACCCTGACCGACGCGAGCGGCAATGGCCGCACCGGCACGCTGGTGAACATGGCCACGGCTACGGCCTGGGTCGCTTCTACGGCGCCTATCACGGGGGGCACTCCCACTGTGGTTACGCTGACTGTAACCGATGCCAACGGCAACAGCAACACGGGCACGGCCCAGGTAAGTGTAATTGCACCCACTCCCACGATTACCACCCTGAGCCCGTCGACAACCAGCGTTGGGACTACGGTAACGGTGACCGGCACCAACCTGAGCGGGGCCACGGCCCTGACGGTGAACGGCGCCGCGGCCACCATCTCCAACCTTACCAGCACCGGCTTTACCTTCGTGGTGCCGGCTGCTGCCGCTGCCAGCGGCAACGTGGTGGTAACCACCGACCCCTGCAGCCAGACGGCGAGCAGCCCATTCACGGTGCTGACGGCCCCAGCCAATGCCCTGTCATTCGACGGCACGAACGACCTGGTGAGCATTCCCCACAACAACGCGTTCAACATTACCGGCGCCATCACCCTGGAGGCCTGGGTGCGTACCTCCCTCACCACCGGGGCCGAGCAGTACATCACCACCAAGAATGAAAGCTCCTGGTACCTGGCCCTGAACGGCGGAGGCGGCCTGACCGGCGTGGCTTCGTTCTTCCTCAACAACGTATCGCCCGGCGGCGGCTGGCTCTACGGCACCACCAACCTCACCGACGGACGCTGGCACCACGTGGCCGGCACCTATGACGGCGCAACCCTGCGCCTGTACGTAGACGGTGTGCTGGAAAACAGCCGTGCCGCCACCGGTGCCATTGCCACCGGCACTTCGCCGGTACTTATCGGTGGCCGCCCCAGCGGTATCTTCAACGGTAGCATCGATGAGCTGCGCATCTACAACCAGGCCCTGAGCCTGGCGCAGCTGCGGGCCGACATGGTGAGCACCAACCCGGCCCTGCCCGGCAATCTGGTAGCCTACTTCAACTTTGACCAGGGCACGCCCGGCGGCAACAACACCGGCCTGACCACGCTCTACGACCGCAGCGGCACCTACGCCGGCACGCTGAACAACTTCGCCCTGACCGGCAGCACCTCCAACTGGGTGGAAAGCTACGCCATGGTGCTGCCCACGCCCACCGCGGCCACGGCCATCACCAGCACCGGCTTTACCGCTAACTGGACTGCGCCGGCCATCGGCACCGCCAACAGCTACTTCCTCGACGTAGCCACCAACCCGACCTTTACCGCCGGGCTGGCAACGTTCAGCATCGCGGCTCCCACCGCGAGCTTCGCCGTAACGGGCCGCACCCCCGGAACCCAGTACTACTACCGCCTGCGGGCCGACAAAACCACGGTGGCCAACCAGGGCGGCGCCCGCGACAACATCGCGGTGACCACCCTGTCCAACGTGGCCACGCTCAGCAACCTGACCCTGAGCGCCGGCGCCCTGAGCCCGGCCTTCGCCTCGGCCACGACTACCTATAGTGTAGCCACCACGGGCACGAGCACCACCGTAACGCCGACTGTAACCCAGGCCGGCGCCACTGTGACGGTAAACGGCACGGCGGTAACCAGCGGCAGCGCTTCGGCCAGCATTCCGCTCAGCATCGGGGCCAACAACATCACGGTGCTGGTAACGGCCCAGGATGGCACCACGCAAACGGCCTACGTCGTAACCGTAACCCGCAACTGCGTGGTAACGGCCATCGCCCAGAACATCACGGTGAACCTGAATGCCAGCGGCACGGTAAGCGTGCCCGCGACCAGCGTTAACAACGGCAGCTCCTCGACCTGCGCCCCGGTAAGCCTGGGCTTCCAGGCCCAGGGCACCGTGGGTGCTATGGTGGGCGAAGGCGGCACGCTGTCGCTGACGGCCCCGGCCGGCGCCACCTTCACGGCGGTGACTTTCGCCAGCTACGGCCTGCCCAACGGCAGCCCCGGCAGTTACACCTACGGCAGCTGCCACTCCACCACCAGCAAGTCGGCGGTGGAAAGCTACCTGCTGGGCAACGGCGGCACCATCAACATCCCGGCGACCAACGCCGTGTTTGGCGACCCCTGCCTGTTCATAACCAAGCGCCTGGCGGTGCAGGCTACCTACACCTTCGGCAGCCCGGTTACGCAGCTTAACTACACCTGCGCCAACGTGGGAGCCAACAACGTGACCCTGACGGTGACTGATGCCAATGGCAACTTCGCCACGGCCCCGGCTACCATTACGGTGGTCGACAACACGGCACCGGTATTCACGGCCTGCGGTGCGGGTACTTCGGCCTCGCCCTTCACCAGCCTGAACTGCGCCCGCACGGTAACGACGACGGGTGTGTACTGGTTTACCATCAGCGGCAACACCTTCCAGGGCTACGTGGATGCGACCACCGACGGCGGCGGCTGGGTGGAAATCCTCAACTACGTACACCAGGGCGGTACCAACCCGGCCCTGAACGTACGCACGACCAGCCTGCCCTTGCAGACTGCTGCAGGACTGGGCACCAATGAAGGCGGCACTGCTGCCTGGGGCCACGCTGCCCCGAGCCTGGTGAATAGCCTGAACCCGCAGGAGCTGCGCTTTTATGGCCAGACCTCGGCGCACGGCCGCGTGATTCACTTCAAGACCTCGCACGCCCCTACGCTGAGCTACTTCCGGACCGGCACCGGCAACACGCAGGGCATCAACAACAGCTTCACGGCCCTGCCCGGCCACACGGCCAACATCCCGGCCCAGGCCGTAGACTTCTGGACCAACCAGGGCAACCTGGCCATGACCAACTTCCCCTTCTGGCTCAGCAGCACCTACCACTGGGGCATTCAGGGCGGCGGCAACCGCTGGGAAGTAGACGACTATCCGAACAACTTCTCCCAAAGCACCATCCACCGCATCTTCGTGCGGGGTTCGGCTACCGCCTCCATTGGCACGCCGGTAGTGGCCAGCAACACCACGGGCCAGTGCGGCGCCAACGTGACGCTGACCGGCACCCAGGCCGTGACCGACAACTGCGGCGCGCCGACGGTAACGTTCAGCCCGGCTTCGGGCTCGTTCTTCAACGTGGGCACCACGCCGGTAACGGCCACCGCCACCGACGCCTCGGGCAACAGCAGCAACATTACGTTTAACGTAACGGTGAACGACACCCAGGCGCCGACTATTACTTGCCCGGCCGCGGTGGTTTCCTGCTCCAACACGCCGGCCCTGGGCACGCCCACGGTTTCCGACAACTGCGCAGTGGCTACGACCACCAACAACGCTCCGGCCACCTTCCCCAACGGCGCCACCACGGTGACGTGGACGGTGACCGACGTGAACGGCCTGACGGCAACCTGCACCCAGAGCGTAACGGTGACGCCGGCCCCGGCGGCTCCGACGGCTCCCAGCGCCAGCCGTTGCGGTACCGGCACGGTAACGCTGACAGCTAGTGGCGCGCCCAGCGGCGGCTCCTACGCCTGGTACACGGCAGCCAGCGGCGGCACGCCGGTGGCTACCACGCCCAGCTACACCACGCCCAGCATTTCGGCTACCACCACCTACTACGTGAGCGCCATAACCTCGGCTGCTTCGGGCTCCTGCGAAGGGCCGCGCACTGCCGTAGCGGCCATCGTGAATTCTAACCCGACGGTAAGCATCACAGCTAGCGGCCCCACCGCTATCTGCCCCGGCGGTTCCGTGAACCTGACGGCCAGCACCAGCGCTTTGTCTGCGACGTCCATCCCCTACGCTCCGCTTTCGGGTACGGCCACTAACGGGCCGGTAGGTGATGATGCCATGATGAACGTTGTGCTGCCCTTCAGCTTCACGTATGGCGGCACGGCTTACACCAGCGTCAACATCTCCACCAACGGCAACATCCAGTTCCCGCCCAGCAACTCTGCTCAGTTTACGCCCCAGCCCATCCCCACGGCTGGTGGCCCGGACAATTATATTGCCCTGGCCTGGAGCGACTGGTTCCCGATTTCGGCTGGGCAGGTAACGTACTTCACCACGGGAGTGGCCCCCAATCGTCGCTTTGTGGTGCATTACAACACGCCTCACATCACGAACGATGGCGCTCTCAACGGCCAGATTATCCTGTTTGAGGGCACCAACGTGGCTGAGCTGCATATTGGCACCCAGAGCAACGCGGGCAATACCAAAGTGCAGGGCTACGAAAATGTCGACGGTACGGCCGGCCTCGCTATTGCAGGCCGCAACAACACCACCTGGCAGGCTTCCAATGAAGCCTGGCGCCTGACTCCGGCGGCCACGACGTATACCTGGAGCCCGGCCGCGGGCCTGAACACGACCAGCGGCGCCACGGTGACGGCTTCGCCCACCACGACGACAACCTACACTGTGACGGCCAATGACGGCAACTGCACGGGCACGACTACGCAAACCATCACGGTTTATCCGGTTGCAGCTGCTCCGACCACGACCAGCGCCAGCCGCTGCGGCACGGGCACGGTAACGCTGAGCGCGGCCGGTGCCCCCACGGGCGGCTCCTACGCCTGGTACACGGTAGCGACGGGCGGCACGGCCATTGCCGGTCAAACCGCTTCGACCTATACCACGCCTAGCCTCTCGGCCACGACGACCTACTACGTGAGCGTGCTCAACAGCGCCGCCAACGGCTCCTGTGAAAGCACCCGCACCGCCGTTACCGCCACGATTAACACCGTACCCACGGCTCCCACTGCTACGGGCGCCAGCCGCTGCGGCACGGGCACGGTAACGCTGAGCGCGGCCGGTGCCCCCACGGGTGGCTCCTATGCCTGGTACACGGTAGCAACGGGCGGTACGGCCATTGCCGGCGCAACCGCTTCGACCTATACCACGCCTAGTATCTCGGCCACGACGACCTACTACGTGAGTGTGCTCAACAGCGCCGCCAACGGCTCCTGTGAAAGCACCCGCACGGCCGTAACCGCCACCGTTAATACCGCTCCTGCCTTCACGGCCTGCCCCGGCAACCAGTCGGCCAATGCTGCCAGTGGTAGCTGCACGGCCGTAGTAAGCTACACTGCCACTGCATCGGGCTCACCTGCTTCTACCATTACGTACGCCTTCAGCGGCGCAACGACGGGCAGCGGCTCGGGCACGGGCTCTGGTTCTACCTTCAATGGTGGTGTTACTACGGTTACCCTCACGGCCGCCAACGGCTGCGCCCCGGCTACCTGTACTTTTACTGTAACCGTGAACGACACCCAGGCGCCGGTAATTACCTGCCCAGCTCCCATCACGGTGGCAGCGGCGGCCGGTACCTGCGGCGCTCCGGTTACCTATACGGCTCCGACCGCTACCGACAACTGTGGTGGTGCTCCCCAGACCATCACCCAGCCGGCTTATAACAATCCGTACTCCGGGTTGGCCCGTGGCTACTACTTCACGGCGCCTTCCAGCTTTGTCATCACTGGGCTGCAAGTGCCTACTGATGCCTCCACAGGTCCGCAGAGCATCCAGGTGATGCGCTTTGCCGCTTCGCCGCCTGATTACTCGGCCACGGCCAGCTATACGGCACTGCTGTATTACACCAACTCCAACACCACGACCGGTAACATTCCGGTGAACATTCCGGTGGCAGCCGGTGAGGTAATTGGTATCCTTGGTGTGCGCGGCGCCGATGTAAACTCGTATGCCAGCTCGGCTTCGGCTACCATTACCATTAACGGTACGCCCGTCACCATCAACCGCCTGATTACGCAGAATACCATCAGCACCGGGCAGGCCCCGCAGAACTCGTACTCAGGTGACCCCAGCGGGCAGCTGAGCCGGGTGTTCTTCACCTACGCCCCCAGCTCCATCACCGTCACCCAGACAGCTGGTCTGGCGTCGGGCGCAACCTTCCCCGTAGGTACGACCACCAACACGTTTACCGCTACCGATGCCTCGGGTAACTCCAGCACCTGCAGCTTCAACGTGACGGTGAACGACACGCAGGTGCCGACGGTAGTAACGCAGAACATCAGCGTGAGCCTGGACGCCAGCGGTGCGGTAACCGTGACCGGTGCCCAGGTGAACAACGGCAGCAGCGACAACTGCACGCCGGCCGCCAACCTGACGCTGAGCGTGTCGCCTTCCAGCTTCACCTGCGCCAACGTAGGCCCGAACACGGTAACCCTGACGGTGACCGACGCCGCTGGCAACAGCAGCACCGGCACGGCCACGGTAACCGTAGTGGATAACACGGCCCCGAGCACGAACCTGCTCCCGAATGCGCCGGCCCTGGCGCTGAGCAACGTGCCCGAAGCCGCCAACTACGGCGTGCTCTACCAGCTCAACATTCCGAACGCAGCCAACTTCAACAGCCTGCCTGGCGTGCCTTATGCCGTGAACAACTCCGGCGTGAGCATGCCCACGCCCGCCCGCGTGGCGTACTTCATGGAGGTAGAGCAAGGCGGCGTAAGCAAGTGGGTGTGGGCGTCGATGAACAACTTCGCCTCGACCCTGACCCAGCTTGGCTTCCCCCACCCCGCGCAGAACCCTGTGAGCTGGGCCCAGAGCGTGACCGGCCTGAATGTGGCTGCCAGCAGCAACGCCGGCGTAGCTACGGGCACCAACGTCGGTACGGGCCGCCTGGAGATGTGGCGCTTTAACTATGGTCCGGAAAACGTAGCCGGCATAGCCGGTGCCAGCAATACCCTCTACGACTACAGCGACCGGAACGACAACGTCAACAACTACGGCTCGTTCCAGGTGCACAACGTGACGGCAGCCCAGACCCTGTTTGCCTACAACAACTGGGGCGGCAACGGCGGCAACAGCGACCTGGGTATCGGCAACAACCCGGGCACGCACCCCGACTGGACGTTTACCAACAATGCCGGCACCTACGCGGTGAAGCGCATCTACATCCTGGTGCCGAACAGCTCGGCACCCGGCGGTAGCTTCACGCAGCCCGCCACGCTGGCCCTGGGTGCTAACGGCACCGCTACGCTGCTGGCCTCGCAGGTGTACGCCGGCAACGCCAGCGACAACTGCGGCACGGTGACGGCCTCGGTAACTCCGAGCAGCTTCACCTGCGCCGAGCTGGGCAGCAACACGGTAACGGTGACCCTGACCGACGGCAACGGCAACTCCGTAAGCCAGCCGGCTACGGTAACCGTAACGGCTCCGCCCGCGGCTACGCTGACGAACGCGACGCCAAACCCGGCTATGGTGGGCACCACCGTAACCGTAACCGGTACCAACCTGAGCGCGGCCACGGCCCTGACGGTGAACGGCGCTGCCGCCACCATCTCGAGCCTGACCAACACCGGCTTCACCTTCGTGGTGCCCGCCGGCGCGACCAACAACGGCAACATTGTGCTGACTACGCCCTGCTCGCAGAGCGTAACCCGGGCCTTCACGGTACGCCCCAGCCTGAGCAACCTCGTGGTAAGCGCGGGTGCTATCAGCCCCGTGTTTGCCCCGGCTACCCTGAGCTACTCGCTGACGGTGCCCGGCACCACGACCAGCACGACCGTAACGCCCACCAATGCCCAGACCTCGGGCGGTGTCATTACGGTGAACGGTACGGCCGTAACCAGCGGCACGGCCTCGGGTAGCATTGCCCTGAACCCCGGCACCAACACCATCACGGTAGTGGTGAACCCGGTGGGCGGCGGCACGGCCACGACCTACACCGTGACCATTACCCGCACGCCCTGCGCGGTGACGGCCATCGCCCAGAACCTGACGGTAAACCTGAATGCCAGCGGCTCGGCTACGGTAACGGCTGCTCAGATTAACAACGGCAGCAGCTCGACCTGCGGCGCGGTGACCCTGAGCCTGGGTGACCTCACCGAGCGCTTCACGAACGGCGGCTTCGATACCAGCGCTACTGGCTGGACGGGTGCCAACATCGACGGCAACGGCGGCTACCGCACTACCGGTGGCAACCCCGGTGGCATGTTCATCCTCAACGACGCTGGCCAGGTCGCTACCGACCCGTCCATTAGCCAGACCGTAACCGGCCTGACGCCGGGCACGGCCTACATCATCCGCGGCGACTACCGCACCTTCTACACCAACAGCGTAGGCGTGACGGCATTTGCCATCGATGTAAACGGCACGCAGGCCCTGGCCCTGCCCAGCCCGGGCCAGACCTGGACGGCCTTCAGTCTCGGCTTCACGGCAACGGCCACCAGCCAGACCATCCGCTTCCGCGGGGAAATCAATGGCACGGACATCGACATCGCCGTTGATAACCTGAGCCTGCGTCAGGCTGCCAGCTCGGTGACCTTCACCTGCGCCAACGTAGGAGCCAACCCCGTGACCTTGCTGGTGACGGATAACTTCGGCGGCAGCGCCACGGCACTGGCTACAGTAACGGTGGTCGACAACATCGCTCCGACGGCTGTTGCCCAAAACCTGACGGTCAATCTGGATGCCAGCGGCACGGCCACGGTAACAGCAGCCATGCTCAACAACGGCTCAACGGATAACTGCAGCCCCATCGTCCTGGGCGTGCAGCGCACAGGCACGGTAGGTGCCGTGGTAACGGAGGGCGGCAACCTGACCCTGACGGCTCCCGCCGGCACGGTGTTTACCGCCGTGACGTTTGCCAGCTACGGCCTGCCCAACGGCAGCCCCGGCAGCTTCACCCTGGGCAGCTGCCACGCCAGCTCCAGCCAGAGCGTAGTAACCAGCTACGTTGTAGGCAACTCGGGTACCGTGGTTATTCCGGCTACCAACGCCGTCTTCACCGACCCCTGCTTCGGTATTCAGAAGCGCCTGGCCGTGCAGGCTACCTACCAGTGGGCCGGTACGCCCGCTGCCCAGGTTAGCTTCGACTGCTCGGAAGTAGGAGCCCAGCCCGTACGCCTGACCGTAACCGACCCCAGCGGCAACACCAGCACGGCAACGGCTACGGTAACCGTGGTCGACAACACGGCTCCGACTGTTATTGCCCAGAACGTAACGGCCTCGCTGAACGCGGCCGGCACAGCCACCATCACGGCGGCCCAGGTAAACAATGGCTCGACCGACAACTGCGCCTCGACGCTCAGCTACGCCATAGCGCCGAGCACCTTCACCTGCGCCGATGTGGTTCCCTCATCGGCCACGAACACGGCCCTGAACTTCAACGGTAGCGGCCAGTACGTAGCCCTGCCGGCCACCACGCCGGTACCGGTGGGCAACAGCGCCTACACCATTGAGGCCTGGATTAAGCCCAACCAGATGGGTACCTACGGCATCATTGGCTGGGGCAACTACGGCACCACCAACCAGGTGACCGCCCTACGCCTGAGCCCCACCGGCATCCACCACTACTGGTGGGCCAACGACCTGGGAGCCACTACGGCTAGCCTGGTAGGTGCCTGGCACCACGTAGCCGCCAGCTTCGACGGTACCACCCGCCGCCTCTACCTCGACGGCGTGCTCATCGGCTCCGACAACCCCACGGGCCACGCGGTGCCGAACGCCAGCAACCTGCGCATTGCTTCAACCTGCCCTGGTCCCTGCGGCGGAGAATTCTTCCCCGGTGCCATCGACGAGGTGCGCGTGTGGAGCCGCAGCCTGACCAATGCCGAAGTAAGCAGCAGTGCCGCCCGCACCAACCCCGCCTCCCTGGCCGGGCTGGTAGTGCGCTACGCTATGAGCGAAGGCACGGGCAGCACCACGGCCGACTTCATCGGCAACGGTGCCGCCGGCACGCTGGTGGGCTCGCCCACCTGGGTAACCCCGGGCGTGGCTTATACTTCTCCTATGACGGTGCTGAGCGTGACCGACGCCAGCAACAACACGACCCGCGCCGCGGCTAACGTAACCGTAACCGACGCCCTGGCCCCCACGGCCATTGCCCAGACGGTGAACGTAACGGTGGACGCCACGGGCCGGGCCTACGTATCGGCGGCCAGCGTGAACAACGGAAGCACCGACAACTGCGCCGTGACCAACGTGGCCCTCTCCACCTCGGCCTTCGGTAACTGCGCAGCCAGCGCGGCCCTGACCTTCGACGGCGTGGACGACTACGTGAGCCTGCCCCACAACGCGGCTTACAACGTAACCTCGGCCCTGACCGTGGAAGCCTGGATTCGTACCTCCGTCACCGGTGAGAAGTACATCACCACCAAGGGTGAAAACTCCTGGTACCTGGCCATGAACGGCGGCGGCGGCTTGCCCGGCGTAGCATCGTTCTGGATTAACAACGTATCGACCAACAGCGGCGGCTGGCTCTACGGCACCACCAACATGGCCGATGGCAACTGGCACCACGTGGCCGGTACCTACGACGGCGCCACCCTGCGCCTGTATGTGGATGGCGTGCTGCAGAACAGCCGCAACGCCGTGAACTCCATACCCAATGGCACTAACCCTGTCCTCATTGGTGGCCGTCCGGGCCAGCCCTGGAACGGCAACATCGATGAAGTACGTATCTGGAACGTAGCCCGCACGGCTGCTGAGCTCAACCTTTACCGCGACAAGGCGGTAGCCGGCAACTCGGCTGGCCTGCTGGCTTACGTCGACTTCAACGAGGCCGCTGGCAGTAGCACCGTAGCTAACCGCGGCTCCGTGGGCGGCACGGGTACGCTCCTGAACTTCGGCACTACCACGGCGACTGCCTTCCAGGCCCCCGGCATGCTGCCGGCCCTGGGCACGGGTGCCCAGACGGTGACCCTGACCGTATCGGATGCCAGCGGCAACGTAAGCACCACCACGGCCACGGTAAATGTGAGCGTGCCGGTGCTGACGACGACGACCTGGACCGGCAACGCCAGCACCGACTGGACGGACTGCCGCAACTGGAGCCAGGGCGTACTGCCCTCGACGACCATCAGCGCCATGGTGCCCGCCAGCATGCCCCGCTACCCTGTGCTGCCCGCCGGCAACTACCCCGTCAACAACATGACGGTAGCCGCTGGCGCCAGCCTGACGATGAACACGGGCTCGACCCTGCAGGTGAACGGCAACTGGGCCAACAACGGCACCGCGACCCTGACCGGCACGGTGGCCTTCGTGGGCAGCGCCGCTCAGACGGCTGGTGGCAGCTCGGCCACGGCCTTCGCCACCGTGACGGTGAACAAGGCCGCCGGCACGGTGACCCTGACCCGCGACATGGCAGTAAACACTGCCCTGACCGTGAGCAGCGGCACCCTGACGACGACCAGCGCCTACACGGTGCAGCTAGCCCCCGTGGCTACCATCACGGAGTCGGAAACGGCCTACGTGATTGGCAACGTGGAGATGACGCGCAACCTGAACACGGCCGGTGTGAGCACCAGCTTCGGCGGCCTGGGCCTGACCCTGCAGCCCGATGCCAGCTCCACCGCTCTGCCGGGCTCGACCCGCGTGATTCGCACCACCGGCACGGCCGTCTCGGGCGTGAACGGCTCGGTGAGCATCCAGCGCTACTTCGACATCCAGGCCACGGTGAACACGGGCCTGAACGTGAACATGACCTTCGGCTACTTCGAGCACGAGCTCAACGGTATCGCCGAAGCCAACCTGGCCCTGTTCAAGTCCGGCGCCGGCCTGGGCGGGCAGTGGACGCCCATGCGCTACATCACCCGCGATGCGGCGGCCAACACGGTGTACCGCCCGGCCATCACCAGCTTCTCCATCTGGACGCTGGGCAACGAGCTGGCCCCGCTGCCGGTCGAGCTGCTCACGTTCACGGCTGTGAAGCAGGGTACGAAAGTGGAGCTGAACTGGCGCACGGCCACCGAGCGCAACAGCTCGCACTTTGACGTGGAGCGCAGCCGCGACGGCCGCAGCTTCGAGCACATCGGCAGCCGCGTAGCCCAGGGCAACAGCAACAGCCCCACGGACTACGCCCTGACCGACGCCAACTACCCCGGCGAGACCAACACGCTCTACTACCGCCTCAAGCAGGTCGACCTCGACGGCACCTTCACCTACTCGCCTGTGCGCACCGTGCAGCTGGGCCGTAGCCTGACGACGCTGGAAGTGTACCCCAACCCGGCCAAGGCTGCGGTGACGGTAATCGGCGCGGTGGCTGGTGCTCCGGTAGTAGTATACGACGCGCTGGGACGTGCCATTGTACAAGCCAAGGCCGATGCCGACGGCGCAGCTCGCCTGAGCCTGCCCGCCGACCTAGCCGCTGGGGTGTACCTGGTGAAGAGCGGCAATCAGACCAAGCGTCTGACGGTAGAATAAGCACTGCCTGCTTTTTCTAAGCATAAAAGCCCTCCCCGGATTCCGGGGAGGGCTTTTTGCTTTAGCGGCCAGTGCCGGCCGAGGCTGCTCCGCCAAAGCTCCGCGCCGGCTGCAGCACCGCAGTCTTAGCCTCAAAATTTCAGGTGCTTAGCGCGGGCAGGTGGGCTTGTGAATGGCAGGAATTGCCTGTACTTTTACAGGATTCACTTATCCATTTATTTCACCCTTTTTTCTGCGTTATGAAGACAAGCTTACGCCAATTAATCCCGCCCGGCTCCTGGCTCCGCCGTGCGGGGCTGGCCGCAGTGCTGGCGCTGGGCACCACCGGGCTGGCCCTGGCCCAGGCCCCGGCCGGCCGCCCAGGCGCCGCTCCCGCTGCCGAGCTCGCGGAAGACGGCACCCCGTTCCTGATTCGTTTGTCGGCCGCGGCCACGCCCTTGCCCGCCGCCAGCGAGCGGCAGCAGGTGCTGCGCCAGCAGCTGGGCCTGGGCCCCGACGAGCAGATGCGCCCGCTGCGCAGCGAGGCCGATGGCATTGGCTTCACCCACGAGCGGTTTCAGCAATACTACCGGGGCGTAAAGGTGGAGCACGGCGTGTACACCGTGCACGAGCGCGGCGGCCGCATTGAGTCCTTGAGCGGGGAGGTAAAGCGCCCGGCCCCGGGCCTGAGCGTGCAGCCCGCCCTGAGTGAAAGCGCCGCCCTGCAGCGCGCCCTGGCTGCCGTGGGGGCCCGCCGCTACAAGTGGGAAGATGCCGCCGAGGAAGCCCTGCTGCGGCGCCAGACCGGCGACCTGCAGGCCACCTTCCGGCCCAAGGGCGAGCTGGTGCTGGTGGGCGACTTCCGCCAGCCCGCCGCGGCCCGGCCGCTGGTGCTGGCGTGGAAGTTTAACGTGTACGCCCAGGAGCCCGTGAGCCGCGACCTGCTGTACGTAGACGCCCGCACCGGGCAGCTGCTGCTGCGCGACGCCATCATCAAGCACGTGAATGCGCCCGGCACCATGGCTACCCGCTACCTGGGGCCCCGCAACAGCACCACCGACGGCTTTGCCGGGGGCTACCGCCTGCGCGAAACCACCCGCGGCAAGGGCGTCACCACCCTCAACTGCCTGCGAAGCACCTCGTTTGCAACGGCGGTCGACTTCGTGGACAACGACAACAACTGGACCGCGGCCGAGTACAACAACGCCGCCTTCGACAATGCCGCCCTCGATGCCCACATCGGCGCCCAGGCCACCCAGGACTACTGGGTAAGCCAGCACGGGCGCGACTCTTATGACAACCGGGGCACGGTGCTGCTGAGCTACGTGCACTACGGCAACGCGGTGGAAAACGCGTTCTGGGACGGCACCGAAATGATATACGGCGACGGCGCCAGCCGCTTCCGGCCCCTGACCTCGGTGGACGTGTGCGGCCACGAAATCGGCCACGCCGTGTGCTCGACCACGGCGGCCCTGATTTATCAGAATGAGTCGGGTGCGCTGAACGAGGGCTTCTCCGACATCTGGGGGGCCTGCGTAGAGCACCACCTCGACCCCACCAAGCAAACCTGGCTTATTGGCGAAGACATCGACCGGGTGCGGCCCTCGCTGCGCTCGATGAGCAACCCCAACGCCGAGGGCCAGCCCGACACTTACCTGGGCACCAGCTGGTACACCGGCACCGGCGACAACGGCGGCGTGCACTACAACTCCGGCGTGCTCAACTTCTGGTTTTACCTGCTGAGCGTGGGCGGCAGCGGCTCCAACGATTTCGGCACCAGCTATAATGTAAGCGGCATCACCATTCAGAAAGCCGCCCGCATTGCCTACCGCGCCGAAAGCGTGTACCTGACGCCTTCGTCGAACTACAGCGCCGCCCGCACGGCCACACTGCAGGCCGCGGCCGACCTCTACGGCTTTGGCTCGCCGGAGATGACTTCGGTGGCGCAGGCCTGGCGGGCCGTGGGGCTGGGCCAGGGGCCGCCCACCATCACCAGCTTTTCGCCCACCAGCGGCATGCCGGGCCAAACGGTGGTCATCACCGGCACCAACCTGAGCAACACCTACCGCGTCACGTTTAACGGGACCGCAGTAACGTCGGGCATCCTCACCTCGGCCACGCAGCTGAGCGTGGTGGTGCCGGCCGGGGCCACCACGGGCCCTATTGTCGTAACCACCCCGAGCGGCACGGCCACCAGCGCCAGCAACTTCACCGTTACCGGCAGCGGGCCGGCGCCCATCATTACCAGCTACTCGCCTGCGGGCGGGCAGCGCACCGGCGCCGCGGTAGTCATCACCGGCACGGGCTTCACCGGCGCCACCGCCGTCAGCTTCAACGGCAGCACGGCGGTGTTTACCGTCAACTCCGGTACCCAGATAACGGCTACGGTGCCCAGCGGCGCCACCAGCGGCACGCTGTCGGTTACCACCCCGGGCGGCACGGCCAGCACCTCGTTTACCGTGCTGCCCTACATCAGCAGCTTCTCGCCGGGCAGCGGCGTGGTGGGCACTTCCGTCGTCATCACCGGCACCAGCTTTACCGGGGCGCTGAACGTGAAGTTCAACGGCGTGTACGCCACGTTCACCGTGAACTCGGCCACCCAGATAACGGCTACCGTGCCCAGCAGCGCCACCACCGGGGTTATTACGGTGCGCACGCCCGCGGGCACGGCCACCAGCCTGACGAACTTCAACGTGACGCCTTCGCTGGCCATTACCAGCTTCACGCCCAATAGCGGGCCCGTTACCACCACGGCCGTAACTATTCGCGGCGTGGGATTCACCGGGGCCACGGCCGTGCGCTTCAACGGCGTCGCGGCCATGCCCTTCACCGTGGCCAGCGACACCGAGCTCTGGGCCAACGTGCCGGCCACCGCCAGCACGGGCCGCATCAGCGTGACCACCCCGCTGGGGAACGCGCAAAGCAGCAGCGACTTCGTGGTGACCGTGCCGGGGGCTCCCACCATCACCAGCTTCACCCCAGCTTATGGCGCGGTGGGCAGCAGCGTATCGATTACTGGTACCAACTTCACCGGAGTCACGGCCGTTCGCTTCAACGGCGTCGCGGCCAGCAGCTTTGTGGCTAATTCGGCCACCAGCATCACCGTGACGGTGCCGGCCGCGGCGGTTACCGGGCCCATCTCGGTGAGCAATGCCACGGGCACCGGCCAGAGCGCCACCGACTTTACGGTGGTAGTGGCCCCGGCCAACGACCTGTGTACGGCGCCCAACCTGCCAGTGCTGAGCTGCGGCGGCGTAGTAACCGGCACCACCATCGGCTCTACCCGCAGCGGCGACCCCACGGGCAGCTGCGGCACCAGCGTGGACGCCGCGGGCGGGGTATTCTACCGCTTCACCGGCACCGGGGCCCAGGTGAACCTGCAAACCTGCGGGGGCACCACCAACTACGACTCCAAGCTGTTTGTCTTTACCGGTACCTGCGGCAACTACACCTGCGTAACCGGCGACGACGACGGCTGCGGCACCACCGCCTCTTCGGTCAGCTTCGCCTCAGTAGCGGGTACCCAGTACCTGATTTACGTGTCGGGCTGGGACCGCAGCGAAGGCACCTTTACCCTAACCTTAAACTGTGCCGCCGCGCCGGCGCCGGCCATTACCAGCTTTACGCCCACTACCGGGCCCGTAGGCACCGCCGTAACGCTGACGGGCACCGGCTTCACCGGTGTCACGAGCGTGGCCTTCAACGGCACGGCCGCTACGTTTACGGTGGTGTCGGGCACCAGCATCACCACCACCGTACCTGCCGGAGCTACTACTGGCCTCATTTCAGCCACTTCCAGCCAGGGCACCGCGCAGAGCACCAGTAATTTCGTGGTAGTAGCCGCCCCACAGGCGCCCGCCAACGACCTGTGCACAGCGGCTAACCTGCCGGTTATCACCTGCGGCAGCTCCCTGACGGGCACTACGCTGAACTCCACCACCACCGGCGACCCCACGGGCAGCTGCGGCACCAGCATCGACGGCGCGGGCGGGGTCTTCTACCGCTTCACCGGCACCGGGGCAGCGGTTACGCTGGCTACCTGCGGGGGCACGACCAGCTACGATTCCAAGCTGTTTGTCTTTACCGGCACCTGCGGCAACTACACCTGCGTAACCGGCGACGACGACGGCTGCGCCAATAATGCTTCCACCGTCACCTTCACCTCCATTAGCGGGACCCAGTACCTGGTCTACGTATCGGGTTGGAGCACCAGCCAGGGGAACTTCACGCTGACAGCTTCCTGCGCACCGCTGCCGGCCATTACCAGCTTCTCGCCCACCACCGGCCCTGCCGGCACAGCGGTGGTAATAACGGGCAGCGGCTTCACGGGCGCCACGGCGGTAGCCTTCAACGGCACGGCCGCCGCGTTTACCGTGAGCTCGGCTACGAGCATCAGCACGACGGTGCCCGCCGGGGCTACCACCGGTACCATCAGCGTAACTACGCCGGCCGACACTGCCACCAGCGCCGCGACCTTCACCGTTACCATGCCCGACCTGGTGGTGAGCACGCCCATGTCGCTGCCAGGCGGGGCATTCAACAACGTAACCATTCTCAACAGCGGGGTGCTGGCCCTAACCGGCGCGCTGAGCGTGGACGGTACCCTGCGCATTGCCGACGGCGGCCGCCTGGCGCTGGCCTGCTGGCCGGTAACAGGGCCGGGTAGCTTCCAGCTCGAAGCCGGGGGCGGCCTGCTTTCCATCTGCCACCCCGCCGGCCTCACCCTGACCGGTGCCGGCGCCATTGCCGTAAGCGGCTCGCGCAGCTACAGCGACGATGCCGCCTACCACTACATCACCGACGGCGCTGCTGCCCAGGTGACCGGCCCCGGCCTGCCCGCCCGCGTACGCACCCTGAACGTGGCCAGCGACGGCCCCACGGTGTCGCTGAGCCAGCCCCTGGCCATCCGCCAGACCCTGGTGCTGAATACCAACCTGCAGGCCGCGGGCAACCTGCTCACCCTGCTGTCGGATGCCACGGGGACGGCGCTGGTGGTAAACTCGGGCGGAGTGCTGCTGGGCACGGCCGCCGTGCAGCGCTACATAAACCCCAGCCTCAACCCCGGCCCCGGCTACCGCCACTACAGCTCGCCGGTTCAGAGCACCACCGTAGCCGACCTGCAAACGCCGGGCTTTACCCCGGCCGTGAACAGCGCATACAACTCGGCTGCCCTGCCGGGGCAGGTGACGCCCTTTCCCACGGTATTTGGCTACGACCAGGCTCGCCTGGCTACGGCCACGAATAACCTGGGTGCCTTCGATAAGGGCTGGACCTCGCCGCTGTCGCTAACCGATGCGCTGCAGGTAGGCCGTGGCTACACCGTGAATATCCCCGCTTCGGAGAAAGTGGATTTTGTGGGCTCCCTTAACAACGGCGACCGCACGCTGAGCCTGACCCGCAACACCGGGGCTACCGCCGCCGAGGCGGGCTGGCACTTGGTCGGCAACCCGTACCCCTCGCCGCTGGATTGGTCGGCCGTGTCCGCCGCGGACCGTGCGGGGCTGGACGCTTCGCTGTACGTGTTCGAGAGCACGGGCCCGTACACGGGGCAGTACCGCAGCTACGTCAACGGCGTGGGCGGGGGCAGCCCGCTGGTGGCGGCCGGGCAGGGCTTCTTCGTGCGGGTGAGCGCCGGGCAGGCCAGCGGCAGCCTAAGCTTCCGCAACAGCCAGCGCCTGACCAGCTACGGCCAGCAGGTGCCTTTGCGCCGCCCGGCCGCCGATGCGCGCCCGCAGCTGCAGCTGCAGGTGCAGGCGCCCAGTGGCCCGGTCGATGCCGTGTACCTGTACGCCCAGGCCGGGGCCACGGCCGGCACCGACGCGGGCTTTGACGCGGCGAAGCTGCCCAACCCCAGCGGGCTGAACCTGGCAGTGGTGGCCGCCGATGGGCAGGCCCAGGCCGTGGCAGGCTTGCCGGCCTTCAGCAGCGCCACGGTGCTGCCCGTGACGCTGCAGGTACCGGCGGCCGGACGCTACTTGCTGCGCCTGGCGGAGCTGCGCAACTGGCCGGCCGGGCAGGGCGTGTACCTGCACGACGCGCAGACGGGGCAGCAGCAGGAGCTGCGCCCGCAGGCGGAGGTGGTGCTGGTGCTGGGCGCGGCGCAGGCCGGGCCGCAGCTGACGGGCCGCTGGAGCCTGCGATTCGGGCCGGCGGCGGCCCCGCTGGCCGCAGCAGCGGCCCTGGCCGCGGCCGTGCAGCTCTACCCCAACCCAGCCCGGGAGCGCTGCACGATTGAAGTGCCGGCCGTAGCGGGCGCGCGGCAGGTGCAGGCTACGCTGCTCAATAGCCTGGGCCAGCGGGTGCGTGCGCAGGCCGCGGCCCTCACGGCAACCGGCGCGCAGCTGAGCCTGGACCTGCACGGCCTGGCCAGCGGGGTCTACACCCTGCAGCTGCGGGTAGGCAGCGAGCTGGTAACCCGGCGCCTGATAGTGGAATAGCGCACGCACGCACAAGCAAGTGAAAGGGCTGCCCCGAATCGGGGCAGCCCTTTTTTGCGTTAAACGGATGAAGATGCAATGATTTCTTGTTTAACTGCTTCTTTTTCAGAAATAACCAAAGAATGGATAGAGGCTGAAAAAGCACTTTCGTGCATGGGGCCGGCTTTTCAAGCTGTAGCCTCTCAGCCCTTTTTTGCCCTTGCTATAACCACTTTTCACCATTTTCTACTTTCATGATTACACCATTACAAGCCGGGAGTTGTGCCAACGGGCCACAAGCCTGGGTATCCCGCATCTCGACCAATGGCATAAGCTTTGGAAAGCAGCTTTTGCTAAGTGCATGGGCTGTATTGCTGAGTGTTGGCTTAGCGCAGGCCCAGGTGTCGGGCTACAGCTTTACGCAGAGCAATGGCAGTTACGCACCCCTGACGGGGGCCACGGTGGTTGCCACGGCCTCTGCCGGCAATGGCTACCTGGATTCGTCGACTATTCCCGTGACGCTGCCCTTTAGCTTCGTGTTCAATGGCGCATCTTACGGCTCGCTGTTTATCAACTCAAATGGCTCGCTGACTTTCGGTAGTGCTTCCACGACGACCGTTCCCATTTCCTCGACTACTTCCTATAGCGGCGCCATTTCGGCTTTAGGCCGCGACCTGCAGGGGCGGCAGACGGCGCCGCTGGGCGAAATCAGCACCCAAACGCTGGGCTCCGGGTCGGCGCAAACCTTCGTGGTGCAGTTCAGCAACTTTCAGCGCTTCGGCAACAGCTCGCCCGGCCCGGCCAACGACAGCTTCAGCTTCCAGATTCGCTTAAACCAGCTGGGCAACACCATTGACCTGGTATATGGGCCCTTCACGTACGACGGCAGCGGCAGCACCAATGCCCAGGTGGGCCTGCGGGGCGCCAACAGCAATGATTTTAACAACCGTACCATCTTGTCGAGCGGCAGCTGGGCGGCCAGCAGCGCCGGCACCAACAGCTCGGCCAGCATGGCCCTGAGCGCTACCGTAATTCCTGCTGCCGGGCTCACCTTCACCTTCACCCCCCCGGCCTGCTCCATGCCATCCATCAGCGTGGGGAGCGTAAGCACCAGCTCGGCCAGCGTGTCCTTTTCCGTGGTCAGCGGCGACAGCTACACCATCAGCACCACGCCGGCTTCCAGCACCCAGACCGTCACGACCTCCCCCGCTACCCTGTCGGGCCTGATGCCGGGCACCAGCTACACCGTACAGGTGGTGCGCAACTGTGCCGGGGGCGCCTCATCTGCGCCTGCTACCGCCACTTTCACCACGGCCTACGCGGCCCCGGCCAACGACGACTGCAGCGGGGCCATCGGCCTGACGCCCCAGGCGTCCTGCACGCCCGTATCGGGCACCACCATCGGCGCCACGGCTTCGGCCGTACCCAACGCCTGCGATGGCAGCGCCGACGACGACGTATGGTACTCCTTCGTGGCCACCACCGGCCAGCACATCATCAACGTGACGGGCAACAGCGGCTTCGACGCCGTGCTCAGCCTGCGCTCGGGGGCCTGCCCCGGCACGGCCCTGGGGACTTGCACCGATGCCACCGGCTCGGGCGGCACCGAAACCATTACCGCTTCGGGCCTGACGGTGGGAGCTACCTACTACGTGCGCGTGTTCACTTACTCCAGCGCGGCACCCACCACGGCGGCTGCGGGCGGCTTTACTATCTGCGTGGTTGAGCCCCCGGCCTGCGCGGCGCCTTCGTCGGTTGCGGCCAGCAACATCACGTCGACATCGGCCAACATCACCTTCACGGTCGGCAACGGCAACACGAGCTACTCGGTAACGGCTACGCCCACCTCGGGCAGCGCCGTGACAGCTACCGGTACTTCCTCACCCATTGCCCTGACCGGCCTGGCCTCCGGCATGAGCTACAGCGTGGTGGTCACCGGCAGCTGCAGCGGCGGCGCTACGGCCAGCAGCACGGCCTACACCTTCAGCACCCTGACGCCCCCGCCAGCCAACGACAACTGCGCCAACGCAATTACCCTGACGTCGGCTGCCTCCTGCTCGCCCGTAGCCGGCACGGTGGCCGGCGCTACGCAGTCGTTGCCACGCATCAGCTGCAACGGCTTTGGCGGCTCAGGCCCGGCCCAGGATGTGTGGTACCGCTTCACGGCCAGCGTGCGCTCCCATACCATTGCCATCACGGGCACTTTCGACGGCGTGCTGGAGGTGCGCAGCGACGACTGCGCCGCCGGCACTAATGTGGGTTGCTCCGACGTCACGGGCAACAACGAAACCCTCACCCTGACCACCTTCAACCCCGGCACCACCTACCTGCTGCGCTATTATCCCTCGGTGGCCAACCCCGTGGATAAAACCTTCAGCATCTGCATTACCCAGCCCGCCGACCTGACGGTGAGCAGCCCCCAGAATGTGCCGCCCGGTTCCTACAACAACATCACCGTGCAGGGTGGGGGAGTAGCCACCCTTACCGGCCCCACCAGCGTGTTTGGCACCCTGCTCGTGCAGAGCGGCGGCAGCCTGGCACCCAACTGCCAGACCCTGAGCGGCCCGGGCAGCTTTACCCTGGCTGCCGGGGCCGAGCTGCGCATTTGCAGCGCGGCCGGCATCACGGCTACTGCCACCGTTGGCGATGTGCAGATGACCGGCACCCGCAGCTACTCGCCCGATGCCAGCTACCTCTACATGGGCAGCGTGGCCCAGAGCACCGGCAACGGCCTGCCCGCCACCGTGCGCAGCCTGATGACCAGCAACGCCAACAACCTGACTTTGTCGCAGCCCGTGGCCGTGACCCAGGAAGTCCGCCTGCTGGCAGCTGGCAACATCGTGACCACCGCCAGCAACACGCTCACCCTGCTGTCGACGCCCGGCGGCACGGCCCTGGTGGCCAACCTGAGCACCGGTGCCGTAACGGGCCCCGGCGCCATCATGCAGCGTGCCATCGACCCCGGCCTGAACGCGGGCCCGGGCTACCGCCACTACAGCTCGCCGGTGCAAAGCACCACGCTGGCCGACCTGAGCACGCCCGGCTTTACCCCGGTAGTAAACCCGGCTTATAACAGCTCGGCTACGCCCAACCTGATTACGCCCTTTCCCACGGTGTTTGGCTACGATGAAACCCGCATCGCCTCGGTAACCTCGACGTACAGCAGCTTCGACAAGGGCTGGTTCTCGCCTAGTGCCCTCACCGATGTGATGCAGCCTACCCAGGGCTATACCGTGAATATTCCGGCTTCGGCAATTGTTGACTTCCGGGGTACCTTCAACAACGGCACCGTGAGCACGGGCCCGCTCACGCGCGGCACCGACCCGCAGGCTGGCTGGCATCTGGTGGGCAATCCGTACCCGTCGCCGCTGAACTGGAGCGACGTAGCGGCGGCGGACCGCTCGGGGCTAGACGCGGCCATGTACGTGTTTGAGAGCACGAGCCAGTACGGGGGGCAGTACCGCAGCTACGTCAACGGCATGGGCAGCGGCAACCCGCTCGTGGCCGCCGGGCAGGGCTTCTTCGTGCGCGTGTCGGCTGGGCAGGCCAGCGGGCAGCTGACGTTCCGCAACAGCCAGCGCAGCACCGACTTTGCCCAGCCGGCGCCCTTCCGCCGCGGGCAGGCCGACCTGCGCCCGCAGCTGCAGCTGCAAGTGCAGGCCCCCACGGGCCTGGTTGATGCCGTGTACCTCTACGCCCAGGCCGGGGCCACAGCCGGCACCGACGCCGGCTTTGACGCCGCCAAGCTGGTCAACCCCAGCGGGCTGAACCTGGCCGCGGTGGCTGCCGACGGACAAGCGCAGGCCGTGGCGGGCCTGCCGGGCTTCAGCAGCGCCACGCTGGTACCACTGGCGCTGGCCGTGCCGGCGGCAGGCAGCTACGTGCTGCGCCTGGCGGAGCTGGGCAACTGGCCGGCTGGTCAGGCAGTGTACCTGCACGACGCGCAGACCGGGCAGCAGGTAGAGCTGCGTCAGCAGGCCGGCTACCGGGTGAGCCTGAGCGCCCAGCAGGCGGCCCAGCCCCTGGCCGGGCGCTTCAGCCTGCGCTTCGGGCCGGCGGCGCCGCTGGCTACTTCGGCCCCGCTCGCGGCCGCGGTGCACCTCTACCCCAACCCGGCCCGGGAGCGGTGCACGGTGGAGGTGCCGGGCGTGGCCGGGGCCCGGCAGGTGCAGGCAACGCTGGTGAACAGCCTGGGCCAGCAGGTGCGGACGCACACGGCGCCGCTGCCCGCTGGTGGAACGCAGCTACAGCTCGACCTGCAGGGCCTGGCCCAGGGCGTATATACCCTGCAGCTGCGCATTGGGGCGGAGGTGCTGACGCGGCGACTGGCAGTGCAGTAGCCGCACTTTCATCAAATTAGCAGAAATGGCCTTCCGCTTTCGGAAGGCCATTTTTCATGCCCTGTTTATTTCATTCACCTAGTTTTATGCTCCCTTGGCCGAGAATTTTTCGGTGTTTAATCAATTTCTTATGGTACACCCCATTGATTGTTAAAAAGACCTTAACTTTAGGAGTTAAACAGCAAACCCACCGTCATCCCCTCGCTGGCGGTTTTTTTTCAATCACCCTTTTCCCCTCTTTTTCATGACAACACAGATACAATCTGGGATGCACCCCCCCATGCCGAAAGGCCGGGCATCCCACCTACTGTCTGGCGGCAGAAGCCGCTGGCAGTGGCTATTGACCACCTTCTGGGCCGTGCTGCTGAGCATGGGCGTGGCGCAGGCACAAAACCGGGCCGACGCCTATGGCTTTACCCAAACCCAGGGCACTTACACGCCCATTACGGGCGGCACCCAGGTGGCCGTAGTTACGGGAAATTCTACCAGCGGTGACACCTCGCTGGATGACGTTGGCTATGCGGTTGCATTGCCTACTCCCTTCACTTTTGCGGGGGGTTCGCAAACCAACATCGTCATCAATACCAATGGTAGTATAACGTTTGGTACCACCGCGACTACCAGCAACTACGGCCCTATCTCTTCCACTGCCACCTATGCCGGGGCCATCGCGGCACTGGGGCGCGACCTGCAAGGCAATCCGACGACCGGCTCCGAGGGTGAGATTCGGACCCAGACTGTAGGTTCGGAGTTTGTAATACAGTACAGTAACTTTAAGCGCTTTGGCGCTACTGGGTCGGGTGACAACTTCAATTTCCAAATCCGGCTGAATACGGCCACCGGCGCGATTAACATCGTGTATGGCAGCTTCACCATCACCAACACAACCAGCTCAACGGGAACCCAGATTGGCTTGCGGGGCACGTCGACGGCCGACTATAATAACCGTCAAAGCACTACCTCGTTCCTCCGAACCAATGTTGGGGCTGCTATGACCACCTCCTCCAGCGTTACGCTCTCGTCGGCGGTGCTGCCTACCTCGGGCCTGACGTTCACCTACACGCCATCCACCACGGCGCAGCTGCCGGTTATCCGGCCTACGGCCACTACCGTTGCGGCCACTTCTGCTACCATCACCTACGTAGCTCCTACTGCGTCCACTGCCCCGACGGGCTACACGGCTACGGTACGACTTACGAGCACTAACGCCGTGGTTGGTACCTTCGCCAATGCCACGGCTACCACGTTCTCGCTTACGGGCCTGACGGCTAGCACCGATTATACCGTGAGCATCGTCGCCAACTACGCAGCTGGAAATTCGCTGCCAACGGAAACACGGTTCCTGTCGGCAGCAAACTGTGCGGCTCCTACCAGTCTTTCTATCAGCAACAATACCACGGGTAACTCGGCTACGCTTTCGTTCACTGCTCCTGCCTCGGGGGTAACCAACTACACCGTAACAACCAACCCGGCCACGACAACCTATACCGTTACCGCCTCACCGTTAAACCTGACCGGCCTGACGACGGGAGCTACCTACACGGTGAGCGTGGTAAGCAACTGTTCAGCAGGTGGCACAGCTCCTGCTGCTACTGTTAACTTTACTGTTTTCACGCCTGCCCCGGCAAACGACAACCCCACGGGCGCTGTTGCCCTAACAATGGCCGCCACCTGTTCGCCTACTAACGGCACCACCGCTGGCGCTACCACCACCACGGCCAATGGCTACGTGAACGGCTCCTCGCCGGACTGCGCCATCGCGGCCAGCCCTAAAGACGTGTGGTACACCTTCACGACGGCCGCCAGCGGCTCGGCCAGCACGGCGGCGGTTATCACCGTAACCGGCAGCACTGCCGGCCAGATACGCGTGTTCTCGGCGGCTTCCTCCGCAGGACCCTTCACGCAGGTAGCCTGCTCGGCTGGCTCGACCAACAACACCGTGGCCCCGGCCCTGACAGTGACCGGCCTGACGGCCAGCACCACCTATTATGTGCGTATAGCTGGATACGGCTCGTCTGATACGCAGGGCCCCTTTACCATCTGCGTAACCAACCCGCCGGCTTGCTCGGCCCCGACTGCCGTATCCTCGAACACCATCACGTCGACTTCGGCCAACATTACCTTCACGGGCGGTAGTGGCAACACGAGCTACTCGGTAACGGCTACGCCTGCCATGGGCAGCGCCGTGACGGTGACGGGCTCAGCTTCGCCCATCGCCCTGACCGGCCTGACGCCCAGCACCAGCTACAGCGTGGTAGTAACCGGCAGCTGCTCGGGTGGCGCAACCGCGGCCAGCACGGCCCATACCTTCTCTACCCTGGCCCCCCCGCCGGCTAACGACGACTGCAGCGCGGCTGCAGCCTTGAGCATCAGCACGACCTGCACCAACACGGTGGGCACCACACTTGGGGCAACGGCTTCGGCCGCACCCATCCCCAACCCCACCTGCGCCGGCTCAATCTTCAACGATGTATGGTACACCGTGGTAGTTCCCGCCAGCGGTACGGTGACGGTAGCCACCAGCGCTGCTACTGGCAGCCCACTTACCGACACCGGCCTGAGCGTGTACAGCGGCACCTGCGGTATGCTGACTGCGCTGGGCTGCAACGATGACTTCGGCGGCACCAACTTCTCGCAGGTGACCGTAACCGGGCAGACGCCCGGCGCCACCCTGCTTGTGCGGGTATGGGCCTACAACAACGGTAGCAACGGCCAGTTTAACATCTGTGCCACCATGCCGGCCGCCTGCGCGGCTCCGACTGCCGTGTCCTCGAACACCATCACGTCGACTTCGGCCAACATCACCTTCACGGCTGGCAACGGCAACACGAGCTACTCGGTAACGGCCACGCCCGCCATGGGCAGCCCCGTGACGGTGACGGGCTCGGCTTCGCCCATTGCCCTGACCGGCCTGACGCCCGGCACCAGCTACAGCGTGGTAGTAACCGGCAACTGCTCGGGCGGCGCCACCGCAGCCAGCACGGCCCATACCTTCTCCACGCTTGCGCCCCCGCCTGCCAATGACGACTGCGTCAACGCAGTTACGCTGATGTCGTCGACCACTTGCACGGCTACCAACGGCACTGTGAATGGGGCTACTCAGTCGCTGGCTCCCATCCTCTGCAATGGCTTTACTGGGACAGCTCCTGCTCAGGACGTGTGGTACCGCTTCACAGCTACCGGCACAACGCACAACATCTCGGTAACGGGTACCTTCGACGGCGTTATGGAAGTGCGCACGAATAACTGCGCTGCCGGGGCAAACATTGGTTGCTCCGATGTGGGTGGAAATAACGAGTCGCTGACCCTGACGTCGCTGACGCCCGGCACAACCTATCTGGTACGCTACTACCCCTACAGCCCCAACCCGACGAACAAGACATTCTCTATCTGCGTGACAGAGCCTACCGACCTGACGGTAAGCAGCGCTCAGAACGTGCCGGCTGGTATCTACAACAACATTACTATTGTTAATGGTGGCGTGGCAACCCTCACCGGCACGGTAAGCGTGTTTGGCTCCCTGCAGGTGCAGAGCGGCGGAACGCTGGTAACCAACTGCCAGACGCTGAACGGCTCGGGCAACTTCGTGCTGGCCGACGGCGGCGAGCTGCGCATCTGCAACACCTCCGGCATCACCACTTCGGGCGCTACCGGTGCCGTACAGCTGACGGGTACCCGCACTTACTCGCCCCTGGCTAGCTACGTGTATAACGCCACCTCGTCGCAGTCGACCGGCAGCGGCCTGCCCGCGCAGGTGATGAACCTGACGACGACCAACTCCAGCAACCTGACGCTGACCCAGCCGGTATCGGTGCTGCGCGAAGTACGCCTGACGGCGGCCGGCAACATCGTGACGACGGCTACCAACACTTTGACTCTGCTGTCGGATACGCCTGGCACGGCCCTCATTGTGAGCACCAGCACGGGTACCGTAACCGGCGCCGGCGGTGTTCTGCAGCGTGCCATCACGAGCGGCGCTCTGGTTGGCTACCGCCACTACAGCTCGCCGGTGCAGAGCACCACGTTTGCCGACCTGACGGCCCCGACGTATACCCCCGTGGTGAACCCGGCCTACAACACCGCCGCCGACCCCGGCAACGTGTCGCCCTTCCCCACGGTGTTTGGCTACAACCAGGACCGCATTGCTACGGTAACTTCGCCCTACGGCAGCTTCGATAAAGGCTGGTTCTCGCCCAGCGCCCTGACCGACGTGATGCAGCCCACCCGTGGCTACACTGCCAACGTGCCCACTACGGCCCTGGTTGACCTGCGTGGTACGTTCAACAACGGCACCCAGAACTCGGGCGCCCTCAACCGCGGCACCGACCCCGAGGCGGGCTGGCACCTGCTGGGTAACCCTTACCCGGCTCCGCTCGACTGGAGCACCGTAACCGCGGCCCAGCGCCCCGGCATGGATGCCGCCATGTACGTGTACTCGGCCACGAGCCAGTACCGCGGCTTCTATCGCACTTATGTAAACGGTGTAGGCGAGTCGCCGCTGGTGAATGCCGGCCAGGGCTACTTTGTGCGGGTTAGCGCCGCTGGCACCCCCGGCGCAGTAAACCTGACCAACGCCAACCGTGTCACTTCGTTCGGCGCCCAGCCCGGCTTCGGCCGCAGCACTGCCGATACCCGTCCGCAGCTCAAGCTGCAGCTGCTGGGTGGCAGCCAGGTGGGTGATGAGGCCATTGTGTACTTCGACGCGGCCGCCACGGCCGGTGTAGATGCGGCCACCGACGCCGTGAAGCTGGCCAACCCCTCGGGCTGGAACCTGGCTTCGCTGGCCGGTAACGTGGAGCTGGCTATTAACGGCCTGGCCCCGGTAGCCGGCACGGAAGTCATCGTGCCCCTGGCCCTGCGCGTACCCCAGGCCGGCGCCTTCGCCTTTGAAGCCGCCACGCTGGCGAACTTCGGCACCGGCACGGTGTACCTGCGCGACGCGCAGACCGGCACCCAGCTGCTGCTCAGCGCCGGCTCGCGCTACGCCTTCACCCTGGCCGGCACCAGCACCACGCGCTTCAGCCTGGTGTTCCGGGGCGCCAGCGTGACGGCCGCCCAGTCGGCCCTGCTGGCCGGCAAGGTGAGCGTGTACCCCAACCCGGCCGCGGGCCGCTTCGCGGTGCTGCTGCCCCCGGTAGCGGGCCAGCAGCACGTGCAGGCCACCCTGCTCAACGCCCTGGGCCAGGTGGTAGCCTCGCGCACCATCGCCCTGACGGCGGCTGGTGCTACCAGTGAGTTCGACACCCAGGCCCTGGCCGCCGGCGTGTACGTGCTGCGCCTGCAGGCCGGCACCGACGTCCTCACCCAGCGCGTGGTAGTGGAATAAGGCTTGCCTTGTAAGCTAAAAAGGCCCGGTGCATTCGCACCGGGCCTTTTTTTGTGTCAGGCTTATGATGAGTAAGCCAGCCGCCAGCCGCTGCCTGGCTACAGCTTCATGTAGTTGCGCTGGGCACGCTGCTTGTCGGGCTTGGGCGCGGTGGGCTGGGACTGCAGCAGCTCCAGCAGGCGCTCGGGTGTCAGCTCCGTGAAGTCCTTGATAACGGCCATCGGGGCCTGAAAATCTTTGGCTTTAAGGGAAGATGCCACGGCCACCACGCGCATGCCGGCCTTGTAGGCAGCCTGCTCACCCAGAACAGCATCCTCGAAGACGACGCACTGCTCCGGCGGCACGCGCAGCTTGGCGGCTACTGCGGTGAAGGTATCGGCATGGGGCTTGCCGCGTTCCACGTCGGCTTTGCCCACTACGGCATCGAAGTAGCGGCGCAGGTCGAGGTGGTCGATGATGTAGCCGATGGTTTCGGGGGCCGAGCCGGTGCCCAGCCCGATTTTAAAGCCTGCCTGCCGGGCTGCTTCCAGGAACGGGCGCAGGCCGGGCATCTCCCGCCGCTTGGTCCAGTACAGGGTGCGGTACAGAAACTCCCGCTGGCTGGCGTACTCTTTGAGCTGCTTTTCAGGCACGGGATTACGGAACACCGTCTTCAGGATGTTGGTGGCTGGCATGCCGTTGAGCCGGGCCAGCAGGCGCCGGGCATTGGTGGTCAGGCCCAGGTCGCGAAAGAGCAGCTGAAAGGCGCGGGCCTGGTAGGGCGTGTTGTCGATGAGCACGCCGTCCATGTCAAAAATGAGAGCAGGCTTCAAGGGGAATTAAAAATTATGAATTAAAAATTAGCTGTTCTTAACCATCAACCAGGGGGTAGGAATAAGAAACAAGGAACCAGGAACCAGAAACGTAACCTGCTGGCATACGCAACTTCATCGGCGGCGGCTGGCCGGATGGGGGAGGAGGCGCGCTGCGCGGTATCTTTGCGGCCGGAGAGTGCCGCGCTGCTCCAGCTGTGCGCCCGTATTGTGCCGTATGAAGACGTTGGATGGCAGCTTTGCCATTTCCTGATATGCCGGGCTGGAGCCTGGCCCAATTTATTTGCCTTGAGAAAAGAAGTTGCCCTAGCCCTCGCGGCTGCCTTGCTGACGGCTCCTGCCTTTGCCCAGAAAGCGGCCAAGCCCCTGCCCCGCCCCAAGCTGGTGGTGGGCATTGTGGTCGACCAGATGCGTTACGACTACCTCTACCGCTACTGGGACAAGTACGGCTCGGATGGATTTAAGCGCCTGCTGCGCGAAGGCTTCAGCTACGAAAGCACCCACTACAACTACGTGCCCACCTACACCGGGCCGGGCCATGCCAGCATCTACACGGGCACCACGCCTTCCACGCATGGCATTATCGGCAACAACTGGTGGGTGCGCGAGGAAGGCCGCGGCACCTACGTCACCGAGGATAAAACCGTGCAGCCGGTAGGCGGCTCGGCTGCGGCCGGGCAGCAGTCGCCGCGCCACATGCTCACCACTACCATTGGCGACGAGCTGCGCCTGGCCACCAACTTCCAGAGCAAGGTGGTGGGCGTGTGCATCAAGGACCGGGGCAGCATTCTGCCGGCCGGGCACTCGGCCAATGCCGCCTACTGGTATGATGGCAGCAACGGAGCCTTCATAAGCAGTACATTTTACATGACGCAGCTGCCCGACTGGGTAAGTAAGTTCAATGCCCAGAACCGGGCGGCGGCTTACCTCGACCAGCCCTGGCAGACCCTGCTGCCCATCGGCCAGTACACCGAAAGCACCCCCGATGATGCGGCCTGGGAAGGCGCCTTTAAGGGCGAAGACAAGCCCGTATTTCCCCACGACCTGCCCCGGCTCAGCGCCGCGCCCACGCCGGCGGTGAAAGCCAACCTGCAGGCGGCCGGCGAAACCGTGCCCAAAGCCTCGCCGCGCAACCTCGACCTGATTCGCTGGACGCCCTTCGGCAACTCCCTCACCACCGACTTTGCCCTCGAAGCCCTGCGCGCCGAGCAGCTGGGCCAGCGCCCCGGCATCACCGACATGCTGGCCGTGAGCTTTTCCTGCACCGACTACATCGGCCACCAGTTCGGGGCCAACGCCATTGAAACCGAAGACACCTACCTGCGCCTCGACCGCGATGTGGCCCGCCTGCTGCGCGAGATTGAAAAAACCGTGGGCAAAGGCCAGGCCCTGGTGTTTCTGACTGCCGACCACGGTGCGGCGCACTCGGTTAACTTCCTGAAAGAGCACCGCCTGCCGGCCGGCGGCGTCAGCGTAGCCCTGATGCGCGACTCGGTGGAAAAAGCACTGGTGCGCCGCTACGGCGCCGGCAAGTGGGTGTCGGAGCTCGACAACCAGCAGGTGTACCTCAACCGCCCGCTGCTGGCCCAAAAAGGGCTTAACCTGGCCCAGGTGCAGGCCGAGGTGGCGGCCACCCTGCTCAAGCTGCCCGGCATTGCGCAAACCACTACCGCCACCGACCTGCAGCGCACCCACTGGCAGCAGGGCCCGGGCATGTTTCAGGAAAACGGCTACAACCCGAGCCGCTCCGGCGACGTGCTGGCCATGCTCACCCCCGGCTGGCTGGAGGCTTACACCTATCCCGTGCTGAAAGGCACCACCCACGGCACGGCCGGCACCTACGACACCCACGTGCCCCTGCTGTTCTGGGGCTGGCACGTGCCCAAGGGCCAGTCGGTAGCCCCCGCCCGCATCGTGGACATCGCGCCCACCCTGGCCCGCTGGCTGCACATTCAGGAGCCCAACGGCTGCAGCGGGCAGCCCTTGCAGGAAGTGCTGCGTTGATGTGCTAATTGAATAATGTGCTGATGTGCTAATTAACCGCTGGGCTGGTTTCTCTACCTATACCTATGCCAAGGGCTTGCGGGTCGATGAAATAATCTTCGACAGAATCTTGCGAATAATCAGCAGGCGGGAAAGCAGCTCCGTGGGGTCTTCATAGCCAGGTGCGCACTGGCACAGCATCAGCCAATAATCGGTTTCCTCGGCTTCTTTTGCGGCAATTTTGCATTTATGAATAAAATCTGCCCGGCTTTCGGCACTCTGCGCCTCGCGCACATTAGCTCCAATTGACGTTCCACTTCGCATTAGCTGTTTAGCCATTACGTAGCGCCGCTGCGTTTCCAGGCGCTCAGTGTATGCCATTATTAATAATGAAAACTCAAATGTCAGTCTGACAATCAAGTTATCGGATTCAGTCATTACCATGGTAGAATAGGTGAAGAGGCGGCATAAACATAGGCTTTTTATACAGCATTGCCTCTACCTCCGCTAAACATTTCATCAGCACATCAGCACATTAAAAAATCAATTCATTACCCAATGAACAACCATTTCAATCCCTGGCACGACGTGTCGCGCGGCGACCAGAACCCTGCCATTGTGCAGGCCATCATCGAAATTCCCAAAGGCAGCAAGGGCAAGTACGAGCTCGACAAAGACAGTGGCCTGCTCAAGCTCGACCGCGTGCTGTTCTCGGCCGTGCATTACCCCGCTGCCTACGGCTTTATTCCGCAGACCTACTGCGACGACCACGACCCGCTCGACATTCTCGTGCTGTGCTCGGTGGATGTGCCCCACATGTGCATCATCGAGGCCAAGGTGATTGGCGTGATGCAGATGGTGGACCAGGACGAGGAAGACGACAAAATCATTGCCGTGGCCGCCCACGACGTGTCGGTAAACCACTACAACGACATCAGCGCCCTGCCGCCCCACATGCTGCTGGAGATGCGCCGTTTCTTCGAAGACTACAAGGCCCTGGAAAACAAGCAGGTGGTAGTGGAGCGCTTCATGGGCCGGGAGGATGCCTACAACATCATCGACGCCAGCATCAAGCTCTACCAGGAAACCTTCCAGGACAAGCGAAGCCAGCCCGCTCCGCTGCAGCTGAAGTAAGCCCGTCTCGCGGGGGAATGGCGCCGCCCCGGTGCCGGCCGAAGCCCACGCGGTTTTGGGCGGCACCGGGGCGGCGCTTCTTGCTGCTGCCCGGGCCCGGCCGCTGCACCCAATTAAGAGCGAAATCGTAGAAGGCGGCATGGCCATTTCCCGTCCCAAGTCGGCGCTGCTGCGGTTTTTGTATGAAAACAGCTTGTCGCTGGTGGTATTTATTCTGATTGTCGGCACGCTGGCCGGGCAGTTCGTCACGGGCAGGCACGACTACAACGACGAGCTCAAAGAAATGGGCCTCGCCGAGCTTTCGGCGCGCGAATACTTTGGTTCCGGCCACTTCATTGAGGCTACGTTCGAAAACTGGGAAAGTGAGTTTCTGCAGATGGGCCTGTACGTGCTGCTCACCGTCTGGCTGCGACAGAAAGGCTCGGCCGAGTCCAAGAAGCTGTACGAGCCCGAGGAAGTGGACGACAAGCCGCGGCCCCATAAAAAGGATGCGCCCTGGCCCGTGCGGGTAGGCGGCCTGGCCCTGGCCCTGTACAAACATTCGCTGAGCCTGGCCTTTTTCGGCTTGTTCTTCGTGTCGCTCTGGCTGCATGCCAAAGGCGGGGCCGAAGTGTACAGCCTGGAGCAGGTGCAGCACGGCAAGGCAGCCGTTGGCATCTGGGAGTACATGGGCACCAGCCGCTTCTGGTTCGAGTCGCTGCAAAACTGGCAGAGCGAGTTCCTGAGCATTCTCAGCATTGTAGGCCTCAGCATCTTCCTGCGCCAGCAAGGCTCCCCCGAGTCCAAGCCAGTAGACGCCGCACACAGTGAAACCGGGCGATGAATGAATGATGATTTTTGATGTGCTGATTAATTGATGTGCTGATGTGCTGTTTTGCCTCCACAGCACATCAGCACATCAATTAATCAGCACATAAACCCCTGAAGCCTTAAATTTCGGCGATGCCTGCTCTGTCGCCTCCAGTTGATTTCCCGCCTGACCGCCCTTGGTGGCTGCGGGGAGTTGATGCCCTGCTGTATAGCAGCACCTGGCTGGCAGTGGCAGCAGCGGCTCAAACGGCTGCTACCCTGCAGCTGTGGCCGTCTATAGGAGCGGGTGGGCAGCGGCTGGTGCTGATGGTGTTCGCCGCTACCCTGCTGGTGTACAATCTGGATGCGGCCCTGCCCTTCAAGCACCAGCAGCCGGCGGGAAACTCGGCCCGCAAGGCCTGGCAGCAGGGGCACCGGCGGGGCTTAGCCCTGCTGGCCGGCGCCGCCGCTGTGGTGGCCGGGTACTTGTTCTGGCGCGACGACTGGGGGCGCTACCTGCCCAAGGTGCTGCCCCTGGCGGCGCTGGCCTTGCTTTATTCCTGGCCTCTGCTGAAGTGGCGCGGCCGCCGCCGGGCCCTGCGCGAAGTGCCCTTGCTGAAGGTCTTTCTCATCGCCGGGGTGTGGTCGCTGGTTACGGTGGGGCTGCCGGCCCTGGCCGGGCTGCGCCCCCTGAGCGAAGCCGCCGGCCTGCTGGGGCAGCGGTTTTTCCTGGTGCTGGCCCTGGCCCTGGTGTTCGACATCCGCGACTACAGCCGCGACCGCCGGGCGGGCATCTATACCTTCCCCGGCGTGCTGGGCGTGGCCGGCGCCAAGCGCCTGGGCTGGTTTTTTCTGTCCATAGCGGCCACCCTGGGGCTGGCCCGTGGCGCCGCACCCCTGGCTGTGCTGCTGCCGGCTATGTTGGCCGCCGCGGTTATCTGGGGCGCCGAGGAGGAGCAGGGCGACTACTACTTCGCCCTGCTCACCGATGGCGTGCTGCTGGTGCAGGCTGCTGCCTACTTCCTGGTGTAGCGCGGCCTTGTACTCCGCCGCTTTGCCAGCACTGCCGTTGCGCGGCGGGCTGAGCGGAATTCTGCTCTACGACTGGCTGTCGGCTACCAGGCCGCGCTAAAACTCGCGGGCGGCCGTCAGCTCCCGGAGAGCCGGGCCGATGTAGCGGATGATGTCGCTGGCAATGAGGCCGGGCTCGCCGCTTTCCTGGGCTGCCAGGTCGCCGGCGCGGCCGTGGGCATACACACCCAGCTGCACAGCGGCAAACGCCGTGAGGCGGACATCGGCGCGCAGGGCGGTGAGCAGGCCGGTGAGCACGTCGCCGCTGCCGCCGGTGGCCATGCCGGGGTTGCCGGTGCAGTTGAAGTGCAGCTCGCCCTGGGGGGTAGCCAGGCAGCTGTAAGCACCCTTCAGCACCACGTAGCAGCGGTGCTCCCGGGCGAAGGCCTGCAGCAGCTCAAGGCGGTGGTAGTCGTCGCGGGCGCGCTCGGTGAGGCGCTCAAACTCCTTGGGGTGAGGGGTAAGCACCGTATCGGGCGGCAGCTGGGCCAGCAGCTCACGGTGCTGCCCCAGCAGGTTAAGGGCATCGGCGTCGAGCACCAGGGGCAGGGGCTGACCACTGGTATTGGCAGCCTCTTCCAGCAGCTGCTGCAGTACGCCGCGGCTGGCCGGCTGCTGGCCCAGCCCCGGGCCCATGCCCACGGCCTGGTAAGGCGACAGGTCCGGCAGCTCGCTCAGGTAGTCGGGGTGGGCATCGGCCAGGCACATGGCCTCGGGGGCCGCAGTTTGCAGAATCTCGTAGCCGCAGCCGGGTACCCGCACCGTGAGCAGGCCCACGCCGGTCCGCAGGCAGGCCTGGGTAGCTAGCAGGGCAGCCCCGATTTTACCCCGGCTGCCCGCCAGCAGCAGGGCATGGCCAAAGGTGCCTTTATGGGCATACGGGGGGCGGGCCGGCAGCAGGCCCTGCGCGGCAGAGGCATCGGTGAAAAACCAGGACGCTTCCGCGTCGGCAATAAATGCTGCGCTCAAGCCGATGTCCTCCACGTGCCACTCGCCCACGAAGGCCGCATGCTGGGGCAGGAAAAAGGCCAGCTTGGGCAAGCCAAAGCTAACGGTGTAGCTGGCCTGCACAATGGGGCTGTCGGCCGGCTGCGGGGAGTCGGCCAGCAGGCCCGAGGGCAGGTCTACCGCCACCACCCGGGCCCGGGCCTCGTTGAGCTGGGCCACCACGGCGGCCGCCTCCTCGGCCAGCGGGCGCGAGAGGCCGGTGCCGAACAAGGCATCAACGACCAGCCCATTGGGCTTTAGCTCCAGGGGAGTGGCCCCAATCTCATGCACGGGTACGCCTTTCGGCAGGTGGGCGCGGTTGTGCAGGTAGTCGGCCGAGTAGCTGGCGGCGGGCAGCAGGCCTACCCGCACAGGGTAGCCGTCCTGGTACAGCAGACGGGCAATGGCCAGGCCGTCGCCGCCGTTGTTGCCGGGGCCGGCCAGCACCAGCACTTCTGGCACCTGGCTGGTGCTCCAGCGGCGGCGCAGCCATTTGGTGAAGGCCGTGGCCGCCCGCTCCATGAGCTCGACCGAGGACAGGCCCTGCTCGGAAACGGTGGCGTAGTCGAGCTGGCGGATTTGGGCAGCGGTAAGGATTTTCATAGCGGGAAAAAGAATGAAGAACAGCGTAGGGTATTTTTTGAGGGTACAAAGAACGGGCGGACGGCGGATAACCGCTTCGTCGTAAAATGCCGGGCAGTGCAAACCCATAGCCTACAGCAGCGTTTACACCTCATCACCTCATCACCTCATCACCTCATCACCTCATCATATGCAAACCTGGAACGACGTTATTCGCCTGGCCAACCATGGCAGCCCCGCCCCGCCCCGCCGCGTGGAGAAAACCGAAGCCGAGTGGCGGGCCCAGCTCACGCCCCAGCAGTACCATGTTACGCGCGAACACGGCACCGAGCGGGCCTTTACCGGCGAGTACTGCGAAGCCCACGAGGCGGGCCTCTACGCCTGCGTGTGCTGCGGAACACCGCTCTATGACTCGCGCACCAAGTTTGAGAGCGGCACCGGCTGGCCCAGCTTCACCCAGCCGGTGGACGAAAGCGCCATCCGCTACAAGAAAGACACCAGCTACGGCATGACCCGCGTGGAAGTGCTCTGCAACGTGTGCGACGCGCACCAGGGCCACGTCTTTCCCGACGGCCCCCCGCCCAGCGGACTGCGGCTGTGTATCAACTCGGCCAGCATTAAGCTGGTGGGGGAGGGGGAGGCGGTGTAAGCCGCGCGGAATACATTTTCACGCTTTATAGTTGCTTGATTTTGAGCTCCAGCCGAACTACATCGGCTGGAGTTTTCATTTTATGAAACACCGCTTACTTCTGTCCCTGGCTGCGGCCCTGACTTGTGCCGCGGCTTCGGCCCAGCTTCTCGACCGTAGCCGGCTTGACGGCCTGCCCTTAGTGGTGGCTAGGGCTTTCCGACCAGCGGCAGCAACCGTTTTTCAGCAGGTGACGGTGCTGGAGCAGGTGTGCCGGACCGGAGTCTGGATACACACCTCTCGCACCACCAATTCCCGCTTTAATGCGGGCAACATGCCGGCGCGCATCCTCCGCGAGTCGTTCACCAACGGGGGGCGGCACTGCCCCGGCAGCCGGCGTGTACCTGCTGCGCCTGAGCGCCGGTGTTCGCAGCCAGACCCTGCGTCTGGTAGTGGAGTAACGCCATTTTGTTAGGGGCTTAGGAAGCAAACAGGCTCAAAGGGGCAGTTGTCGGAGTAATTTAAGGAGCAATTTGTAGAGGTCCTCTTGGCGATGATTAAAGCGGAATTCGGTTTCTTTCAGGTGCAGCAGAAACGTGTGTTTAGGCACGCCATTGAATTGCTGCAGGCGGGCTTTGGCAAAGCTCCAGAAGGACTCGATGCCGTTGATGTGCGAGGCGCCGTGGACAAACTCGTCCTGGCCGTGGTGGACGCGGAAGTGGCGGTCAAAGCCGACGTCGACCAGCCCGTCGTAGCCGCGCCAGCCATCGGTGTTGACCATGGCTGCTGCGTCTATTTTGCCGCGAATAATGGCTTGCAACGTCTTTTTCGAGCAGTCCGGGACAATTTCCGTGTACACCCGTCCGCCCCGTTTGAACAGGCCGAAGACGATGGTTTTGCCACTGGCGCCCCGGCCGCGTTTGCCACGCACGCGCCGGGGGCCGAAGTAGCTCTCGTCGAGTTCCACGGCCCCGTCGAGTCCAGCCGGCACCGGGCACCAGGCCTGCAGGCGCCGGCGCAAGCGCAGGTACAAATCGTTGACTGCACGCACGCTCAGGCCCGTCAGGCGGGCCGTGTCCGAGGCCGTCAAATCCAACGCAAACAAGCGCAGCAAATAGCGGAATTTGGCCTCCGAAATTTTTGCGCGGTGATAATAGCGGTTAGCCGGTTGCATAACAGAAAGTTACACCGCCTCCTGACTATGTTTGCTTCCTAAGCCCCTTTGTTAATAGGCAAAGCCGACGTCCGCATGGGCGTCGGCTTTTTTGTTGGCTAGGCGCGTACTTCGTAGCCACAGAACCACCGCCGGCTGGCACCTGCGCGGGCTGGCGTTCGTTACCCTACTTTCTTCCTTCAATCCCACCCATCCCCATGTCCCTTTTATTCACGGATTTTGCCTCCTGGCAGGCCCACTGCGCGGCCACCGGCGAGCCCCTGTACCAGCCCGTGCTGGCCTACGAAATCGAGCAGAAAGGCCGCAGCGAAGCGCAAGTCTGGAGCGGCCTGCAGCGGGCCTACGACGTGATGCGCGACGCCGTGCACGAGGGCCTGACCGGCGACATGACGTCCCGCTCGGGCATGATAAACAACGGGGCCAAGAAAATTGCCGCCTCCCCCGTTACCGTGCTCTCGCCCGAGTTCAAGCAGCTCATCACCCGGGCGCTGGGAGCCAAAGAAGTAAACTCCTGCATGGGCCGGGTAGTGGCCGCCCCCACGGCCGGCGCCTCGGGCATTCTGCCGGGCGTGCTGGTGACCATTCAGGACTTGCACAAGCTCGACGACCGCAGCATTCTGGAAGGCCTGCTGGTCGCGGCGGGTGTGGCTCTCATCATCGAGCAGAACGCCTCCCTGGCCGGAGCTGTGGGCGGCTGCCAGGCCGAGACCGGTTCGGCGGCGGCCATGGGCAGCGGGGCCATTGTGTACTGCCTGGGGGGCTCCGTCGAGCAGGTGTTTGCGGCCGTGGCCATCACCATACAGTGCATGCTGGGCCTGGTGTGCGACCCCGTGGCCGGGCTGGTGGAAGTGCCCTGCGTGGTGCGCAATGCCTCTGCGGCAGCCATTGCCTTCAGCTCGGCCCAGATTGCCATTGCGGGCGTCGACCCGGTTATTCCCGTCGACCAGTGCGTGGCGGCCCTGGGCGAGGTAGGGCAGAGCATGGAAACCCGCTACAAGGAAACCGCCCTCGGCGGCCTGGCCAACACGCCCCGGGGCCGCGAGATTGAGAAGCTGGTGCTGGTGCAGGACGTCAACATCCTGCCCGACGAGGAGGTGTAGCGACTGGTCATAAGACCTTGCCAAAGGCTTTGAGGCTCATAAGCCTGGAGGCAGGCGTGCGGAATTAACAAACCAGCACCCAGCAGACGGCAACGCTTCACCTGGCCACAAAAAAAGCCCCCCGGCTCACACCGGGGGGCTTTTTTGCTGGAAGTGGGTCAGCTTACTTTTTCACCACTTTCACGTGCTGCAGCTGGCCGTCGAGGGGCAGGTGCAGCAGGTACATACCGTCGGGCAGGTTGTCGAGGCCTGGCAGCGACACTTCATTCGTGCCAGCTTCGATGCTCAGCTTGCGCTCGAGCACCACACGGCCGGCTGCGTCCGTCACGGTGAGCTGGGCAGCGGCATCGGCCTTGGTGGCCGTTACCGTCAGCGTCAGCTCCGACGTGAAGGGGTTGGGCGAAGCCGTCAGGCCGGCGGCCAGGCTCAGGCTGCCGTCGAAGGCCACGGTGCGCACCATGGAGAAGCTAGCGGTGCCATCCGTATCCACCTGGCGCAGGCGGTAGTAGCGTACGCCGGCTTTGTTCTTCTCGGTGTCGAGGAAGCGGTAGCTGCGCGGAGCGGTGCTGTTGGCCGTAGCGCTGGCCACAAAGCCCAGGCTGCGGAAGCTGCGGCCGTCGGTGCTCACCTGTACGTCGAAGCCCAGGTTGTTCTTCTCCGAAGCTGTAGCCCAGTCGAGCAGGGCATCCTTGCCTTCGCGCTGGGCGGTGAAGCGGCTCAGCTCCACGGGCAGCGGCATGGTCGCATCCTGCACGCCGAAGTTGCCGAAGCTGGTCAGGCCCGAGCGCAGGAGCGTGAAGGGGTTGCTGCCGCTGGCCGGGCCGTAGCATACGTAGCACTGAGCATTCCAGGCGTTGTTCAGGTACTGCACCACAGCGGCGTTGCCGCGGTTGAAGCCCGTCATCTCGTCGGCCGTGTTCCACTGCAGAGTCAGAGCCGATACCGAGCCGCCGGCTACCCCTTCGCTGATGCTCCAGGTCCGGTTCACCACGTTGTTGGTAACGGCGTTGCCCTGGCGGCTGATGCCGGTTGCAACACCGGCCGTGAAGAAGTCCAGCGTGCCCGTGTTGGTGAGCGTAGCCGGGTTGAAGGTCGTCGTACCAATGGGGAAGGTTACGCTGGCGCGGCCACCGCTGCCTACGTTGTCGAAGCGCACGCGGCCGGCGCCGGTGATTACCACATAGTGCGTGGTGCTGGTGCCGATGAAGCTGCCGCTGGTGCTGTTCATGCGCAGCTCAAAGCCGTTGCTGTTCAGCATGCCGTTGGTCAGATCGAAGTTACCGGCTACGCGGATGTCGCCACCCAGCAGGTCGGTTGCAGCACTATTGAGCACCACGTTGAAGAACTGGCCGGAGCCGATGCTCTGGGCAGCCGTGCCCGTGAAGGTCATGGTGCCGGCCGTGGCGTTAATCGAGCTCATGCCCGCCGTGGTCAGGTTGCCTTTCAGGTCCAGGGTAGCGGCGGCGTTCGAGATGTTCACCACCCCCGTGCCCTGCACCGTCAGGTTGTTGGCTACTGCCATGCCGGTGGTCAGGTTGGGGTAGTTGGTCAGGCCGGTCGGGATGATAGCGCTGATGTTAGCATCGGGCACGCAGTTGGTCCAGTTGCCGGCGTTAAACCAGTTAGTGGTGCTGCCGGTGCTGGCGGCGCCGGTCCAGGTCGTTACGTTCGTCACCGTCACGGTAAACGAAGCCGTGCTCTGGCAGCCCGTAGCGGAGTTGGTGGTCGTCACCGTAATTGGGTAAGAGCCCGCCGTGGTAGCCGAGAACGTGGGGTTCTGGGCCGTGGCGTTGGAGAACGTACCGCCGTTGGGCGAGCTGTAGCTATAGGTAAAGCCCGCACTCCCCGAGGTATAGCCACCGTTGTAGGTGCCGATGGATTGGGTAAGTGTTGCACTAGACACGCTGAAGTCTGAGGCAGCGTTGGTGTCCGCAGGGTTGGTCCGGATGATACCGGCAAAACCGCTGGAGCTAGGGATGTTGCCGGTGAAGTCACTGGCTGAAACTCCTGAAGCTGCCGGGAAGGTATAGCTGTTCATCGCTACGGCATCAACTACTGCGCCCGTGCTGGTCTTGAGCACGAAGCCCGCGGCAGTAGACGAGAAGAAGGCATCATTGGCCCCGCCAGTGTTAAAGTAGCGGTCGGCTGGGCTGTCGGTACCGGTGCCCAACTTAATAACCATAACGCTTGCAGCCGGAATCATGGTGCCGGCCGGGATGGTGAAGGTCCGGTCCAGAGCGGTGCCCTGGTAGGCTTCTACCACCAGACCCCCTGCGTTAATTGCATAGCCGGCTGTATTGCTGATTTCAAGCAGGTCTTCACTGGAGCCAACATAGCTTGGGTATGTAGGCGTCTGGCCAGTTCCTCCTTGAGCAAAGGCGGCAAACTCTGTAATCTTCAGGGCCGCAATATCGGCGGCATTGGCAGCAGTCAGTTGGGTCGAGCTATTGACGCAGGTCGTAGCTGGAGAAGCTGTCAGTGTTACAACAGACACCGGGTTCACGTTAATCGTGAGCGTCCGAATTGCCTGGCAGCCGCCCGGGCCCGACATGCTGTTGCTGGCCGTAACGGTATAGGTCGTCGTGGCAGTGGGCGTCAGGGTAGCCGTAGGCGAGCTGGTGCTGGCCTGGCTGATGCCGGCTACAGCGGCCGAAGTGTTGGCCGTGTAGGTGAACGTGTTGTAGTCGGCCGGGTTAAACGTGCCGGTTACGTTCACGCTCTGGCCGGCGCACACCGTTTGCGGCATGGAGGGGCTGATGCTGAAAGCCGGTGCCGGCGTTACCGTCAGCGGTACTGCCGTGCGGGTGCCTTCGCACTGGGCACCAATCTGCCAGTTGTAGAAGTAGTAGTACGTAGTGGTAGTGCCGCTGATATAGCCGCTGGTTATGCTCACATTGCCGCTGGGCGAATTGTAAGGGTAGCCACCTATTGCCGACTCACGAACCAGCGCAGTAGTACTGGTGGTTGCAATCAGTCGCAGGCCGGTACCAGCCGGAACGTTGTAGCCAAGATTCACGGTGTAAGGAGTGGTACCTGCACCGGCCGGGTAGCTGTACGTGCCGCTCAGGCCAGGAATCAAAGTTCCCGTGTTATCCTGGACCTGAATGGTCACCGTGCCGGCTGCCGCTGCTGGATATATATCAACAGAGGTGAGCGTGAATGCTGACTGGGCGTTGAATACCAAGCCGTAGTTTGATGCTGAGATGTTGGAAGTCGCGGCAGGAGCGCTACGGCCAACAGTTTCTGCGCTGCCGCTTACGGCGGCTACGTAGTAGGTGGGGCTGCCCGCCATCAGTATCGGCGTGGTGTAGCTGTACGTGTTGCCCACGTTGGTGACGCCCGTGAGGGGAGTGCCGCCTGTTGCCACGTTGTAGAAGCGCACGCCGGTCTGGGAGGCCTGCTTGGTAGCCGAGATGGTTACCGTGTTGCCTTCGCACACCGTGCCGCTGGCGGGGTTGGTGGTGGGGGCGCTGGCCAGTGTCGGGTTCTCAACAATCACGGTTCCGACGTTGGTCGAAGTAGCCGTGCGCGTACCGCAGCGTACCTGGGCACGGAAGTAGTAGGTGCCAGGGCTCAGAGCCGCCGTGGTGAAGCTGGCGCTGTTAGCGCCGGCTACATCGGAGAAGCCCGTAGTAGCGCTGGTTGTGGAAACCTGCCACTGAATGGTGCCGTTGGCCGTTCCATCTACTGCGAGGGTCGCCGACGTGTTGTTGCAGATGTTCTGCGTGGTGGGCGAAACAGCGCCGGCCGTCGGGGCCACCACCGTGCGGGTGGGGCTGGGAGTCAGCAGGTCGTTGGCCGTGTTCTGGTCGCCGGTTACGGTGGCCGAAACAGCGAAGGAGTAAGTACCCAGGGCCGACATGTTCAGCGTGCCGGGCAGTACCACGTTCTGGCTGGCGCTGGGGGCCAGGGTGCCCGTGTTCACCGTGGCGGTGAGGGTCTGCGTGGTCATGTTCGGCAGCGTTACCGTTACGGTTACGGTGGCGGGCGTGGTGGCGAAGTTCAGGGCCGTCGTGTTCGAGGCATTCGTCACAATGGCCGTTACCGTTTCGGCGTTGGCGTAGCAGGTAGCCGTGCTGGCGGGAGCGAACAGGCCGGTAGCCGACAGGTCGACCGTCGTGGGAACCCGGACGTCGATGTTGTCGAAGTACACGTTGGTGTCGTCCGTAGCCGTGGCACCTTCCGAGATAAAGAAGCCCAGAATAATCTGCTGGCCGGCGTAGGCGCTCAGGCTAACCGTTTCCGTCTGGCCAGCGCCGGCAATCTGGTTGGCGGCGTTGTAGGTGCGCAGGGCCGTGAAGGTCTGGCCGCAGTCGGTCGAAATGCGCACCTGCACCAGGTCATCGCTGTCGAGCGTGCCCGCCGCAGTGCCCGAGAAGGCAGTGTGCGCTACGTCATACGTCAGGATGGAAGTAGCCGTGATGCCGGTCAGGCGGGGGCTGACAATCCAGTGACCCTGGTTAACGGTGCTCGACCAGATATTAAGCGATGCCGAGGTGCCGTTGGGGCTGGCCGCGTCGTTGGCATAGTTGCGAGACGTTATAGTCGACTCGCCCAGTACCGGCGTTACCAGGCCAGTAGCTTCGCGCCAGCCCGGGAACAAGGTGCTCAGGTTAGCATCGGTGCCGGTATAGCCCGTGAAGTTGACAGCCTGCGGCAAGGTAGCCTGCGGACCAACCGTACGGGTTACGGTCAGGTTGTCGTTGTTCGTGTTCTGGTCGTCCAGGGTCTCCGTCGCGATGGCAAACGAGTACGTGCCGGAAGCACTCATGTTGAACGAGCCGGGCAGGACGATGTCCACGCTGCCGGTGCTGGCCAGCGGCGTGCCGCCGGGGTTGCCGGCATTGCTGCTTACGGTGGTGGTCAGCGTCTGCGTGGTCATGTTCGGCAAGGTCACCGTCACCGTAATGGTGGTGGGGTTCTCGGTAAAGTCGTGCGTACCCAAGGCGTTGTTGTTCAGGCGTACCGTAATGCTCTGGGTGCTGCTGTAGCAGCCCGTGGTAGCGGGGTTCACCAGCACCGTCGGGCGTACGTCAATCAGCAGGGGCGCAAACTCAATAGCACCAAAGTCGGGGGTAGCGCTGCGGGGGGCGCCGCTGTAGTCCGTGGTCACGCCGGTGCCGGTCTGAGCCGTGTTGTTGAGGGCCAGCGCCGACGGCGTCAGGTCGTACGGTGCCGAGTTGGGCTGCGAGAAGCTGGGGTCTACGCTCACCGAGCCGACGTCTTGGCCGGTAGCGGCGCGCACGTCAGTCAGCGTGGTGTGGTTGGTGCCACCAATGCGTACCTGCACCCCCGAAGCCGGGGCCTGGCTGCCGTAGGAGAAGTAGTCGTTCTTGTTAATCAGCGTGTAAGCCGAAGCCGGGGCGCTGCTGTACAGCGAGAAGGGCAGGGCGCCGGCAGTCGAGTGCACAATGCCGTTGGCCAGGATGTTGTTCACTACCGTCAGGCCGGTCGAGCCGGATTCCACAGCCAGGGCTGCCGTAATGGTTGCCGAGCTGGATGATGAGGAGTTACCAAACATGTTCACCGTGTTGAACACGATGCTGATGCCGCTCTGCGTGGAGTTCAGATAGATGCCGGCCGAGGAGCTGCCGGTAAAGCTGCTCCAGTTGCTGCCGTTCACGTCGGTGATGACGTTGTTCGAAATCCGGTTGTTGGTGCTGGCAGTGGCGGTGTTTACGTAGATGCCGTAGCCACCCCAGCCGCCGGTGCTCGTCGTCTTGATGTTGAAGACAGTGTTGGCATCTACCACGGCACCGGTGGTGTTGGTGTTGAGGCGAATGCCGGCCAGCGGCGAGCTTGAGCTAGAGCCACCCGAGGTAATCAGGTCACGCACGGTGTTGAAGCGTACGGTGGCGGTGCCGACGTTGCTGTTCAGGTCGATGCCGATGAGCGTCGCAACCGTCACGTTGGCATTGCGCACGGTGTTGCCCGTAATGGTGATGCCCGTCTGGTTGGTAGCCGAGATGCCAATGGCAGTGGCACCGCCGAAGGCAACCGTGGCAGAGCCTACCTGGTTGTTGCTGATAAGCGTGCCCGTATCCCGTACCGTGTCGGAGTTGCCGTTGATGGCAATGCCTTCCTGCACCCGGGTGATGGCGTTGTTGATGAAGCTGTTGTTGCTGGCACCGGTGGTGGCCGAGTTCAGCATGCGGATGCCCCAACGCGTGGAAGTGGCTGCCTGACCGGTGAGGTTCATATGGCGCACCACGTTGTTGGCGGCCGCAATAGCGCCCGACTGCACCATCACAATCGGCGAGGTAGCGCCGGTGTTGGTGATGGCCAGCGTCCAGTCGCGGGTAGTACCGCCAGCCGTGTTTGAGCCGTCCAGGACGATGAAGCGGGAGCCGTTCAGCACGATGGAAGAAGAGGCCGTCGTGTTGGTAAATACCGGTGTGATTCCGGTATAAGGCTTAATGGTCAGCACATTGGTAGAGCTGGCGTCCCCGTTGTTATTGAACGTGATGGGGTAGGTTTCACCCGTGTAGGTGCCGTCTACCAGAATGAAGTTTACGGCACCGCCCATGCCAGCCATGTTATAGGCCGCGGCGGCAGCCGTCAGCGTGGCGTAGGCAGGCGTGCCGTACGGGCCCATCGTAGTGCCCACGTAGTAGTTGCCGGCCAGCGTGGGCAGGATGGTGAAGGAGTTAGGCGTGCCCGTGAACACGGCGCCGGGCGGGTTGATGCTCACGCTGCCAGCGGGGTTGGAGCCTCCGTTAGCCACGGGCGTCACGTTGTCCTGAGCAGCTACGTAGTACTGCACCACATCCCCGGCCGTTACGCCGCCCACGAGGGCGTAGTTGAAGGTGAAGGTGTAGTTGCCGTTGTTGTCGGCCGGCGTCGAGGTGGAGGTAAACGACGAGGCGTTGACAAACTGGAAGGCGCCCATGGTGCCTTTGCGGAAGTACAGGCGGGGAGCGTTGGGGCCGCTGGCCACGTTGCTGGCATCGGTGATGTTCACCACCAGCGTGCGGGAAGTCGTATTAGCCGTGTTGCCCAGCACCGTATAGGTAATGTTGGGCGCCGTTACGTCTTTGGGCACGAAGTTGCCTTCGTCGGCCCCAATGTCCGGCGTCGAGGCGTTGCGGGTATCGTTGTCGTAGTCGGTCGTGATGCCGGCTACTGTCACGCCGCCGCTTTCCACCTGGGTGGGAGCCGTCGTGTCAATGTGCAGGTAGTTGCCGAGGCTGCCATCCGAGGTGTTGACGAACACCACCACGTCGGACTTGGAAGTCTGCTCACCGCCGGAAGTGCCGGAGAAATAGCTGCGCATGGCCGCCAGGGTCTGCTGGCCGTTGGCTACCGTGGCAGTGCCTTCGCCGTAGAGCAGGTTGCTGGCGCTCGGCGTAGCGGCATAGTACAGGTTGCCGTTGTTGGTTGCTGCCGGTGCGTTGGTGTTGGTGGGCGCAGCGCTGCGGCGGTAGGCAATGCGGATGCCGGTGCCCGCCGGTGCCATGGTGTTGTAGAAGATGTTGCTGCGCAGGTTTACAATCGGCGTAGCCGTGGTCACAAACAGGGCCGAGCTGCCAAAGTTGGTCGCGCTGCTGCTGTTGGCGAGGTATACCGTGTTGAAGGAGATGTTGGCCGTAGAAGCCGTAGCTCCTCCTACGCCTACGCCGTTCACCACGCTGGCCCCGCCGGTGGCGAAGGCGCTGTTGCTGCCGGTGCCGGCAATGTCAGTCACGGTGCGGCCATTCAGGCCAATGAGGTTGTTGAAGGCGTTAACTACGGCCGTTGTCGATACGCCGTTCACAAACAGACCGTAGATGGTGCCGGTCGCGCCGCTCAGGCCCAGGCCGTACACCTTGTTCTGGCGAATGTTGAGGGTGTTGCCGGCGCCGTTGTTGGCGTAGATGCCGTGCACCGTGCCGGTGTTGGCCATCAGGTCGTAGACGCTGTGGCTGTACACGTTGGTGGTGCCGGTGCCGCCGTTCAGGAACAGGCCGTATACCGGGCCGGAGCCGGCCGTGGTGGTCATGCCGTTGGTGAACGACAGCGAGTACACCAGGCGCACATCGTTGCTGAATACGTTGCCGATGGCCGCCGTCGCCAGGCCGGTTACCGGGCTCGTGCCCATGCCGGTGATGTTGGTGATGGTGTTGGCGGTTACGCTGGTAGCTGCGCCGGTGCCCTGCAGACCAAATACGCCCGTGGTGCCGGTGAGGCCGCCGCTGTTGATTTGGTCGATGGTGTTGCCGCTAATCACCCCGGCCGACGCCGTGGAGATGCCGTAGGTGGCACCGGTGCCCGACTGGAACAGGTTGTTCACGTTGTTGCCCTGCACCTGGCTGGCGCCGCTGGGTGCCCAGATGCCGGCCATTACACTCGTGCCCCCGAAGTTTTGCAGGGTGCTGATGGTGTTGTTGTTGATGGTGGAGGTAGCGCTGGTTGACGCGGCGAAGATGCCGTAGAGGAGGCCGGTTCCAGCGGTAAGGTTGTTCACCATGTTACCGGTAAATACCTGCGTCTGGTTGGTGCTGGTGTTGGTGTACAGGCCATACAAAGCGCCCGTGCCGGTGCCGCCGCCAATCACGCCGTTCGAGCCGGTCGAGATGTCGATGCCCGTCACGGTGTTGTTGCTCAGCGTCTGCGTGCCCGAGCCCGGCGAGCCGAAGTTATAGTAGCCGTAAAAGGGACCCGTTCCCGGGCGGGCCAGGTTCTGTACGGTGTTGTTGCTAACCGTAACGTTGGGCGTCGAGTTGCTGTTGAAGATAAAGTAGCCGGTGGAGGTATTGCCGGCCGTAGAAATGGTAGTTGGCGTGGCGGTACCCCAGGTGTTGTTGCTGATGGTGATGCCGCCGGTATGAATCCCGGTGTTGTAGAGCGCATACAGCAGGCCCGTAGCCGGGCCGGTGCCGGCACCACTGCGGCTCCAGGCAAAGCTGTTGCCGTTCATGGTAGCCGCGCCGGTAGCCGCGCCGGTGTTGTACACCCCGCCCAGGGTATGAGCCGCGCCGCCCGTCGAGCTGGCGCTGGTAGCGTAGCTTACCGTGTTGCTGTTCAGGGCCAGCGTAGTAGCCGAGGCCCCGCTGTTGAACACGCCGTAGGTAACGCCGGTAAAGTTTACCGCGCCGGTGGCAGCTACCGTCAGGCTCACCGTGTTGTTGGAGAGGCTGATGCTGCCGTTAGCGCCCGTCGAGTGGATGCCCGAGGTGGCGCCGCTCAGAGCCGTGCCGGCCACGTTCACCGTCACGCTAACCGTGTTGTTGGTAATGGTCGTGCTGGAAGCCGCTGCGCCGGCATTGCTGTTGAAAATGCCGTAGGTAGCGTTGCTGGAAGCCTGGGCCAGCGTAATGGTGTTAAACTGCGCTGTTACGTTGCCAGTAGTGGCCGCGGTGATGTTGATGCCGGCTAAAGCGGCAGCAGCAGCAGCACCACCCGCGTTGTTGATGGTGTTATTGTTGAAGCGGGCGCCATCCTGGAGGCTGGCGTTGATGCCATTGCTGGCGAAGTTGGTGATGCTGTTGCCGGTGGTAGCCGCCATGGCACCTGCTCCGCCCACGTCGTTGCCCAGGTCAGGGAAGGCCGCCGAGAAGCCGGCCAGCACAATACCTTGGTTAACGTTAGCAATGGTCAGGTTGTAGAAGCGGTTGTTGGAGCTGGCCGCCGTAGCCGAGGTCAGGGCTACCGTGGCGGTGGTAGCGGGCGAAGCGCCCAGGTCGATGCCGCCCGCCGAGGAGAATACGCCCGCCGAGTTGACGTTGGCCGTCCGGTCCAGGGTGATGGTGCTGTTGCGGATGGTGTTGTTCTGGCAGCCGTCGTTGTTGGCGCCCCGGAAGAAGGCAAAGCCGTATTCCAGCGAGGTGTTGCCGGCCGGCTGTGAGATGTTGATGCCGTTGAAGGTTACGTAGTCGCTGCCCACCAGCGTGATGGCAGCGTCGAGCGCGCCGGCCGTGCCGGTTACCTGCAGCATGGGAGCCGAAGCACCCGTGTTGCTGCGCTGGAACACAATGGGGGCTGCGGCCGTGCCAGTCACCAGAATAGCCGGCGGCATACCGGTGCGCGTGCCCGTGTTCTGGGGCGCTGCCCCGGGAAGCTCGGTGAAAGTCTGCCCGTCGGCCACCGTAAACGTTACGGCGCTGGTGGGCGAACCGGTGTTCAGCGCCGTAATGGCCTCCGAGAAGGAGTTGAAGTTGGTGCCGCCCGTCGCAATGGCGTTATTGATGGTGTAGTTGCCAGCGAGCAAGCCCGCGATGGGGCGGGTGCCGGCGGCGGGTGTTGTAGTGCCAGCCAGCTGGGTAGTGCCACCCAGTACAAACGAAACAATGTCGCCCGATACTTCATTGCCCACCGGTGCGCCAGGGGCAATGTCGTAGGCGATAAAGAAGTAGTGCGTGGAAGCCGAGGTCAGCGTCTGGGTGAAGCCGGTAAAGCTGTACTGACCGCTGGGATTGGCTACAGTTGCAAGCAGCGTAGCCGTGGAGAACGACGCCGAGGTGCCGGTGTAGTACAGACGAGCGTTGCTGATGTTGGCCGGGTTCGTGGTGTTGTTGGTATTGGCCGTTAGCGCGGTCAGCGCCAGCTGCGGAGAGCCCGCTCCCGTGGTGTTAACGGCGAGGCGCAGAATGGCCTGGTTGGTGGAGCCAGCCGCTACCCCCACGCCGGTGTTGATGCGGGCAATGGCGTTGGAAGCGTAGCTCTGGGGAGTCTGGGCGTAGGTGTACGTCAGGCCCGAGGCGGGGAATACCGTCGACGAAAGAGTTACCGTGGCAGCATTGGAGCCACCGGCCGTGGTGCTGGCCCAGCTCGTAGTCGAAGTGCGGTTGTTGTAGTCGGCGTTGGTAGCGCCGCGCAGGCCTACTTGCGGCGTCCGGGCGGTGGCACCCACCGTGAAGGCCCCATACACGATGTCAATCGTGTTGTTCTCATTCAGACGAATCTGGTAGTTGTAGTTTTCGCCTGTAGAGTTCCACGAGCGCCAGTCGGCCCACTGTATAACAAAGGCCCGGTTCGGAGCGGTGCCTACGGTGGCGTAGGTCATCTGCCCGGTAGCCAAGCCCTGCTGGTCGAAGCCCAATGCGGAGATAGCGCCCGCGTAGCCAGTGGTGGCGCTGATGGGGGTGTAAAGATTAGTAGCGGGGGGATTGGCACCAAAGGTGATGTACCCGTTGGTGTTCACCGTCAGGCCCGTGTAGCCCGTTCCGTTGAAGGTAAAGGTGAAGGGAATGGTGCCGGCCGCCAGCGTATAGTTGACGTCATCAGCCGTGAAGGTGCTACCATTCAGTGAGGTACCCATGATGGCCGTGTAGGTGCCACTGCTCTGTGAGAAAGAGTAGGTGGTTACCTGAGCCCAGGCGCGTCCTTGCCCTAATAACAGGAGAAAGGCCAGGACCGGCAGGGCCCGCAGCCAGCGGACGGCCTTGCCGGAAGAGGGAATGGGCGGCGGGGGAGTATGCCGCGCGAGTAAGAGTTTGTGCATGTGGTGAGGGTTAGGGTTGTAAAAGCAAATTGAGGGTGGTTGGGCACACGGCTGCGCAGCCACCGTGCGGGGTGGAGGATGGATTGAATGGAGGGGCATTCACAAGAAGGATGACAGGAGGGTGGGTGTACTTCAGGGGGCTGAAAGTTAAAGCTTTTTTTTCATTATCCCAAGCAGATGGCCAGTATCTAAACCGAGGCACTGCATGGGGTAGAGAGTCCGAAGTCAGGGGTTTACTGCCTTTTTATCACCAATTTGAGCTTGAGCCTGCCCAAAGGAGGGTAGTAAAATGCTAGGCTAGGCCTGCCTCCTGTGTATCCCGGGGTTTGGGTATTATAAGCTGATTTCACAGCACGCATTAATTTCATTTTAAGGTGGGCCCGGGTTGCCTTAAGCAAAGGGAAAACACAATTGGTTCCCAGTGCTTACCGGAAAAAGTCCTGGCAGAGAAGTGGTGGCAGGTAGCCGGGTTCGACATTTATTCCGGGACTGTTCACTTTTCGAATCAAGGTATATCCCTGGGCAAGGGCCCGGAGCAATTGCCGCTGAAGCACAAAGAAGCCCGGAGAACGGGTGGTTGACTGGTGTTGTCCGGTGTGGGGCGAAAGGTGCTGCTACCAGGCCGGCAGCAGGCAGCTGCGCGCAGCCGGCTATTCGCCTGCTGCTACACCAGCTGGCCGCGCCAGCCTGTACCCAATGGGCACAAAAAAGCCCCGCCAGATGCTGGCGGGGCTTTTTTTAGTAAAGGAAGAGACGTTTATTCTACCACCAGGCGCACGATGGCCGTGTCCTGGCCGGCCCGTACCTGCACCAGGTACACGCCCGTTGCCAGGCTGCTCACGTCCACCGTAGCTTGGGTGCCGGTAGCCGTCAGGGCAATGCTTTGCTTGCTCATGAGCTGGCCGAGGGTGTTGAGAATCTCAACCGTTGCCGTGCGGGCGCTGCCCACCGCGGGCACCGACAGCGTGAAGCTGTGATGGGCCGGGTTGGGGAACACACCCACCACGCCGTTGCCCAGCGCGGTGCGGGCCTTCAGCGGCGTGTTGAAGGTGGTGGTGGTGGCCGTAGCCGTACCACCCGCCGAGCACAGCGGCGTTACGCTTACCGTGTAGGGCGTGCCGGGCGTCAGGCCCGACAGCATTACCGGCGAGCTGGTGGCCGTAACTACCGTGGTGCCGCCGCCAGTGGCCGTGTAAGCCACGGTGTAGCTGGTGTTGCCGGTGCCGGCCGTGAAGCTTACCGTAGCCGAAGCGCTGGTAACGTTGCTCACGGCAAGGGCCGTTACCGGGTTACATACCGGTGCCGTCGTCGAGAACGTGGTCGTGGTGGCCATGGCCATACCGCCGGCCGAGCACACGGGGGTTACGGTAACGGTGTACATGGTGCTGGCCTGCAGGCCCGTCAGCGCCACCGGCGAGGAGGTCGACATCACCACCGTGGTGGGGTTGCCGGGCGCCGAGATGGAGACGTTGTACGAAGTGTTGCCCGCACCCGGCGTGAAGCTTACGCTGGCCGAGTTGCTGGTGATGCTGCCCACGGCGAGGGCCGTTACCGGGTCGCAGGTGGGAGCTACGGTGTTGAAGGTGATGGTGCTGCCCATCGCCGAGCCGCCGTTTGAGCACAGCGGCGTTACGGTAACGGTGTAGTTGGTGCCCGCCAGCAGGCCGGTGAGCGCTACGGGCGATGCCGTGGCCGTGATGGTGGTGGCCATGCCGCCCGTGGGGCCGTAGGTTACCGTGTAGCTCGTGTTGTTGGCGCCGGGCGTGAAGCTCACGCTGGCCGAGGTCTGGGTCAGGCTGCCGGCGGCCAGTGCCGTCACTGCGTTACAGGTCGGGCCCACGTAAATGGTTTGCACGCCGATGTTGAAGGTGCCGGGCGTGTCGGAGCTGCCGTAGCCGCTCACGGCCAGGTAGTAGGTAGTGCCGGGCAGGAGGTTGCCGATGCGGATGGGGGCGGCAAAGCCCGTGTTGCTGCTGCTGGCCGCCTGGCAGGCCACCGAGGCGAAGGGGCCGCTGGCGCAGTCAGGCGAGGTGTACACCCGCACCATGCCGGCGGCGGCACCCGTGAGGCGGATAATCAGGGAGTCGGTACCAACCGTGGCGGCCGGCATGGTTACCGTGTACCACACGTCGCGGGGGTTGGAAGCGGGCGAGCAGGCCGGCAGGGTGATGCCGCTAATGAGCGTGGTGGACGCGCCAACCGTAGTGCCGGGCACAGCCGCTGCGCCCGAGGTGAGGGCCTGGGCACCGCAGGGGTCGTCGTTGGCGGGGTTCTCCAGCAGGGTTTGGAAGCAGATGGGCCCTACGCGCTGGCTGTTGCCGTTGATGCCGCCGCAGTTCAGGCGGATGTAGTAGCAGTAGTCGGTCTGGGGCGTCAGGCCCGTCAGCTGGAAGCTGTTGCCGCTCACGCTCGGGATGGTGGTGCCGGCCTGGTCGGGGTTGAAGCCGGGGGGGCCGTAGGTGAGGGTGTAGGTGCTGCCGCTGGGGGCGCCGGCACCGGTCATCCAGCTCAGGGTTGCGCTGTTCTTGGTAATGTTGATGGCCGTGGAGCCGGTGGGAGCCGGGCAGCTGGGCAGCGGGGTTACGCAGATGGTGAAGTTGCCCGACTGGGCCACGGCGGTGTAGTTGTACACGCGCACGTAGTAGGTGGTGTTGGGGCTGAGGTTGGTCAGGTCCAGGGCCGGCGCGGCTACGTTAGCCGTGGTGCCGCTGCAGCGAATGGGCGTGAAGGGGCCCATGCAGTCGTTGGCCGACAGGGCCTGTACTACGCTGGCCGCGCCGCCGGTTACGGTTACCCGCACGTCGGTAGCACCGGCGCCGCTGGCGGCCGTGGTAAACTTAAACCACACGTCGCGCGGAGCCGTGGCAATGCCGCAGCCCGTGCCGGGGTTGGTGTAGCCGTTGGGCGTGGTCGTGGTCGAGCCGGTCGACGTGGTCGCGTAGGGCATGCAGCCCGTCAGGTTCAGGGGCAGGGTGGTGGCGCCGCAGGGGTCGTCGTTTACAATCAGCGTGGTGAAGCTGATGGGGCCCACGTTCACGCTGGGGCCGGCCGCGCCGCAGTCGCGCTGCACGTAGAACTGGTAGGTAGTGCCGGCCTGCAGGCCGGTGACGTTTACCGGCGAAGTGGCCGGCGTAACGGTAGTGCCGCTTACGGCCGGGTTGAAGCCCTGAGGACCGTAGATGAGGGTGTAGGTGCCGGCGCCCACGGTGGTAAATTCCAGGGTAGCGCTGGTGGTAGTAACGTTGGTAGCCGTGAGGCCGGTAGGCGCCGGGCAGGCCGGGGGCGGGCCAATGGTAACGGTGAAGTCCTTGGTTTCGCCGGAGAAGAACTGCGTGCAGGCATCGCTGGCGCCGTTGGGCGAGCCACTGGCACGGCTACGAACGCGCATGCCGGTAGGGCCGGCCAGGGCGTTGGTCGGAATCGTAATGTTGGCCGTTACGGCGGTGCCGGCCGTGGTAGTGGTGGCAATCTGCACCCACTCCGAGGCTTCAAACACCAGGTTGCGGTTGTAATCAATCCACACTGACACAATGCTGTTGCCGGTGGTGTTGACGGTGATGGGGTAGGTAACGCCCTGCTGCAGGGTAGTGGTGGTGGAGCCCGAAGCCGGGTAGTTGGTGTAAGCCGTGCCGGCTACGGGGGTGTTGCAGGTGAGGTTGGTGGCGTTCAGCGAAGTGCCCACCAGGGCAATGTCGGTGAGGTTGTTGCCGCCGCACACGCCGCCCAGCACCGTGCCGCCGCTGCCGGTTACGCAGTAGCCGTTGGAGGTGGTGAAGCTAACCGTAACCGGGGTGGAAGCCCCGCTGGCGCAGTTGGCCACGATGGTGGCCGTATAGCTCGTGTTTACACTCAGGCCCATGAGGTTTACCGGCGAGGCCGTCGGGGCCGGGGTTACGGTTTGCGTGGCGCCCCCCATAGCCTGGTAGGTTACGGTGTAGCTGGTCACGTTGCTGCTGCCGCTGAAGTTGAGCTGGGCCGAGTTGCCGGTGATGTTGCTCACGTTGGCGCAGCGCACGGCGGCGCAGGTGCCCATGGGCGGGGGCGGGGGCGTGAAGCTGTAAGTCTGGCCGCTGGCCGGGCGGGTATTAATCGAGGTGGTTTCGGTGGTGGAGCTGGCAACGGGCGAGGCGCTGGCGTTGTTCAGGCTCAGGAAGTCGCTGGCGCAGCCGGCGGCGCCGCCCCCGGCAATGCCAATGGAGGCCGAGAGGCCGCCGCTGGGCATGTTGGCCTCGGGCTGGTAGATAAACCGAATCTGGTTGCTGCCTTCGAAGAGCTTTACCTGGAAGGAGATAACGGCTACGTTGGCCGTGTAGAACCACTCCCAGTTGTACCACTCAAAGGTGAACACCCGGTTTGGCGCCGTGCCGGTTACCTGGTAGCTGGCCGAGGCGGTGGCCCCCATGGGGCGGCCGTCCAGGTCGTCCCAGAACGGGGCTATCAGCGGCCGCTCGTTGGTAGCGGTGGCCAGGCTGTTGGTCAGGTTAGAGCCGGCGGCGGGGTTAAACGACAGAAAGCCGTTGGAGCTGGCCCGCAGCTCGGTGTAGGTCACGCCATCAAACACGAAGGGAAAGCCGATGGGCAGTGCGCCTGAAATCACGTCGTCGGCCAGAATAGCCGGCACCTGGGTGGCCGAGGCTGGCAGCGGCGTGTAGGTGCCGCTGGAGGCGGCAAAGACGTAGCTCGATACCTGGGCCTCGACGAGGCCTGGGGAGAGCAAACCGAAGAGAAGGCCAGCCGTGGCTAGCCTGTTCTTCCAGGATGAGAAGAGGTTTGTCATTGATGGGTGGTTAAATGGGAAAAAACCAAGGTTAAATAAGGCAAATCTGACGCGCTGAGGGGTGGCGGCTAATATGCACGATACGAGAGCTAAAAGTAGCTAAGATTCAGCAAAGAATAAGATACAGCCTCTGTGGGCCAGCTACCCGCCGGGCTCCTTGCGGCGGGGCGGCACAAAGCAAACCGCCCCACCGGCACAGGCCAGCGGGGCGGAGAGCAAAAAGGCGGAATAAGGTTATTCCTTTACCACCTTCACCATCTGCGGCGCTCCGGCGTGGAGCAGGCGCAACAGGTACACGCCGGTAGGCAGGCTGCCCAGGTCTTGCAGCTGCAGTGTGGTTGTGCCCGCCGGCAGCTGCACTTTCCGCTCGCGCACCAGGCGGCCGGCCAGGTCGGTCAGGGTAAGGGTAGCGGCCTGGGCAGCAGGCAGCTGCACGCTTACCTGCAGCTCCTGGCGGAATGGGTTGGGGGCCGCGCTCAGGCTGGTGTGGGGCTGGTCGAAGAGCACGGTGCGCACGGGCGAGAAGCTGGCCGTGCCGTCGAGGTCTACCTGACGCAGGCGGTAGTAGCGCAGGCCGGTCTTGCCGCTTTCGCGGTCGGAGTAGCTGTAGCTGCGCGGGGCCAGGCTGTTGGGCGAGGCCGACGCCAGGAAGTGCAGGGCGCGGAAGTCGCGGCCATTGGCGCTTACCTGCACCTCAAAGCCGCGGTTGTTCTTCTCCGAGGCCGTGGCCCAGCTGAGCTCGGCGGCGTCGCCCAGGCGGCGGGCCTCGAAGCGGGTCAGCTCCACGGGCAGGGGGCTGAGGCTGCTGCCCACGGTCCAGTCCTGCAGCAGGCTGCTCAGGCCGTTTATCGCCACGGTGCCCACATTGGTGCCGTTGGGCGGCGTGGCCGTGCCCAGCGAGGCCCGGTAATACATCCAGGGAGTAGCCCCGGTGGCCGCCAGGTCGCGGCTGAACAGCATCAGGTTGGCATCGGCGTAGCCGTTGCGCTCGTGGTCGAAGTAGCCAAACAGCATATTCACGTTCAGGTCCTCATCGTTCTGCGGAATAATGCGGAACTGGCGCAGAATGCTCTGGTTGTTGTTCACCCCAAGCACCACCGTGCCGGTCGTGCGCGTCACCTGCGTGATGCCGGGCAGGGTGGTAGAGGCGGCGTTCGGGGTCAGGGTCAGGCCCAGGCCATTGAAGCTGTCCGAGGCGCCGGCCGTGCTCAGGTCGCGGATGACCGAGATGCGGCCCAGCACGTAGCTGGTTTCCGTTTCCACCAGCGGCGCCGTGCTGTAGGGGCCGTTGGCGATGTCGCGCAGCGTAATGGTGCTGCTGCCCGTGCTCAGCAGGCCGCTGGTCATGGTCAGCGAGCCGTACACGCTCAGGTTGGGGCTGAGCGAGGTGGTGCCGCTGCCGGTATCAATGGCCAGGTGCAGCACTTCGCCCAGGCCGTTAATCATGTGCGGGCCGGGGCCCAGAATGGCCAGCGTGGGGCCTACGCGGTTGCCGGTCAGCCCATCAATCGGGGCAATGTCGAGAAAGCCGCTGTTGTTGAGGTTGCCGTAGATGTGCAGCTGGCCGGCGGCCTGGTAGAAGCTGGCGCCGTTGTTCACAATCAGGGTATTCACCTCGGCCGTGGCCGTGGTCAGCAGCTCGGGGTAGTTGAGCGCCCCGTTCGGGATTACGGCATTCACGAAGCGCGTCGGGATGCAGTTGGTCCAGTTGTCGCTGTTAAACCAGTCGGTGGGGTCGCCGCTGCTGGCGGTGCCGGTCCAGGTGGTGGTGGTGTTCACCATGATGGTGGTGCTGCCCAGGCCAGAGCCGGCGCCCGTGCAGAAGGCGTCGCTGAGCGCGGTGACCGAGTAGGTAGTGGTGTTCAGCAGCAGCGGCACGTTGATAGTATAGGGGCTGCTGCTGATGCCCGACACCGTGGTAGATGTGCTGCCGTTGGTGTAGGTCAGGTTCCAGGGGCCCGTGCCGGTCAGGTTTACCGTTACCGTGGCCGGGTTGCCGGCGCAGAGCGGGCCGTTGTTGCTGAGCGAAGCCGTCGGGCGCGGGTTGGTGGTGGTAATGGTGATGGGCGTACTGGCGGTACAGCCGTTGGCATCCAGCACCAGCACCGTGTAGGAGCCCGCGTCCAGGCCCGTGAAGGTGTAGGGCGTAGCGGTGGGCGTGCCGGGCAGGAAGGTGCTGCCGTTGTCGATGCTGTAGCGGTAGGGGCCGGCCCCCATCGAGCCGGTGGCGGTGATGCTGCCGTCGTTGGCGTTGGTGCAGCTCACGTTGGTGCGCGTGGCGCTTACCGCCACCCCGGTGGTAGGCTGGGTAATGGTTACCGACTGGCTGGCTACCGCCGTACAGAGGGCGCCGGCGTTGCTGCGCACCAGAATCTGGTAGGTGCCGGCTGCCAGGCCCGTGAAGGTGTTGCTGACCTGGTAGGTTGCGCCGTTGTCTTTGGAGTAGCGGTAGGGGCTCAGGCCACCCGAGGCAGCTACCGTGATGCTGCCCGAGCTGCTGCCAAAGCAGTTTACATGAGTTACACCGGAAATCGTGAAGGTAGGCCGCGGGTTTACCGTAATGGTGGCCGAAGCCGCCGGCAGCGTCGTCGCCGAGCAGTTAGCGTCGCTCAAAGCCGATATGGCAAAGGTCGAGTTGGCCGTCAGCGTGCCGGTGGCGATGCTGAAGGTGTTGCCCGAAATGGACAGGGGCTGAGGTGTGCCGCCGTTCACCGTGTACTCGCCGGTAAAGGGAGCTGTGCCCGTCAGTGTACCCGTAAGCGTGGTGCTGGTGCCCGAGCAGGTAGTGAAGGTGCTGCCACTGCTGAAGGCTGCAGTGGGCCGTGGGTTTACCGTAATGGTAACGGGGGTAACCGGGCTGGTGCAGCCGGTGCTCGCATATTGAGCTGTTACGCTATAGGTCGTCGTCGTGGTGGGATTGAACGTGATGGTCGAGCCCGAAACCGTGGCCCCGGTCGTGGGCGAGACTGCGAAAGTGGGGGCTTCACTGTAGCTGCCGGCAATGCTTACGTTATCAATAGCCCAGTACCAGCCGTTGTCGGTCTGGTAGCGGAACCGGATTTGCACGTTGCTCTGGCCTAGGGCCGCAGCGGGCAGGGCTACTGCCGTGGTGGCTTCGGTGCCGGAGCCCGTGCCCTGAGTAGCAGTGTAGCTGACCAGCGAGGTCCAGGTGCTGCCGTTGGTGCTATATTCGATAATAACCGCTACGTCGGCCGCGATGCGGCGGTAGTAGTGCTGGAAAGAAAGCGTAGCCGCCGTATAGTTCACCGTGCTGAAGGACGGCGACAGCAGCGTGGTCTGGGTGGAGGGCGACGTAGCGCCGGAGCCGTACTTGTCGCTGTCGGAAATGAAGTAGCCGCCGGTGCTTGCGCCACTTGGCCCGTTGTAAGGGGTGTTGGCAGTACCCCGCAGATAGCCGGCCGCTACCCGGGTAAAGCCGGAGCTGACCTGCGAGCCGGTGCTGGTGGCCGTGAAGCCATCCGTGCCGGTGTCGAAGCTGGCAGTCAGGATGGGGCGGTTGCTTTGCATGTCGGTGTTCGACGAAGCCGTAACCGTGGTGCTGGTGCCCACGCAAATGGGGGCCGGTGCCGATGGCGTCAGCGCGGGGGCGTTGGGTGCCGGGTTCACCGTGATGGTGGCGGTAGCCGTGGCCGAACAGCCAGTGGGGCCGGTGCCGTCGTTGCCGGTTACCGTGTAAGTGGTAGTGCTGGTCGGATTAAACGTGATGGTCTGCCCGCTCACAGTAGCGCCGGTAGTCGGGCTCACCGTCAGGTTGCTGTAGCCCGAATAGGTGATGCTGGTGCTGGCGCCGCTGCAAATGGTCTGGGCCGAGCTTACTGGGGGCAGGGCCGGGGCCGGCGTCACGGTCACGTTGATGGCCGTGCGCGGGGTGGAGGCGCAGCCGCTGCTGCCGGGCGCAAAGCCCAGGTTGAAGAAGCTGTTGTAGGTGGTGTTGCTATAGCTCGTGCTGGTAAAGAAGTTGTAGGAGCCTACTACCGAAAGGGCCCCGTTGGTGAGGGGGTAAGTACCGGTATAGGTCGAGTAGCGACCCAGGGTACCGGCGAAATTGCTAAGCTTGTAGCCACCCGCTGCCAGCGAGTAGTACAGCGGCAGCGTTACGCGGGTGCCCACCTGGCCGGCCGTGATGGTAAACGTGCGGTCGGAGCCCGCCACGGCCGTACCGGCCCCGGGGTTGGTGGCGGTGTACAGGCGGATGGTGAGCGTGCCGGCAGCCGAGGGATACACGTCAACGCTGGTCAGGGTGCCAGCCGTTAAAACGTTAAAGCCCAGGGGGTAGTCGGTAAAAGTGGACTGCTGGAATACGCTGCCACTGGGGGCGCTGCTGTTGCTTTGCTCACCGGCTACGTTCAGCGTACCGGTGCGGGCTTCTACGTAGTAGGTCTGCGTGCTTGGGGTGGCGCTCACCGTTACGGTAGCCGAACTGCCCGAGGCAAAGGGCACACCGCCGGTGGCGGTGGTGTAGTAATATGGAGTGTCGCCGGCCGTAGCCGTGGCCGTCAGGGTCACGCTGCCGGCGCCGCAGCGGCTGGGGCTGTTCACGGCCGTAATCTGCGGGTCGCTGACGGTTACTGTCACTACGTTCGACGTCTGGCTGTTGGCGCCGCAACTCACTACGGCGCGGTAGTAGGTGGTCTGGCTTAGCGGGGGCGTAGTGTAGCTGGTGCTGGTGGCGCCGCCGATAGCGGTAAACGTCAGGTTGTCGGGCGAGGTCTGCCACTGCACATTGCCACCGGAGTTGCCGCTCAGGGTGAGGGTAGTGGTGTTACCAGTACCGCACAGCGCGGCCGGGCTGGCCGAAGCGGTGCCAGCAGCAAGCGGCTGTACCACCCGGGTGTTGTTGCCGGCCGGCAGGGCGTCGTTCGTGGGGTCTACGTCGCCGGTCGCCGTTGCGCTAATGTTGAACGTGTAGGTGTTCGGGACCGACAAGTCGTAAGTGCCGGGGAAGGTAACGGTCTGCGAGGCGTTGCCGGCAAGCGTCCCGCTGGAAAGAACTACCGACGGCAGGGCAACGGTAGTAAAGCCCGGCGCCGTAATGGTGCCGCTCACCGTTACCGGGTTGGTGGCAAGGTTGAGCGGGGTGCTGGCGAAGTTGCGCAGCGTCACGCTCACAGTTTCGTTGGTGGTGAAGCAGGCCTGGCTAGCCGCCGGTGCTGCCAGCGCCGTGATGCCCACGTCCACCACAGGCAGGGGCGTAAAGTTGCCCTCATCAGCACCCAGGTCAGGAGCAGAGCCGCCGCCATTGGTTTGGCCGGCCAGCGGGTAGCCTCCAGCAGGGCGCGTGTTCAATGCATCGTAGTCGTCGGTTAGGCCGGCAATGGCCGCGCCGCGGCTTTCCACCAGGGTGGGCACACTGGGGTCGATGTGCAGGAAGCCGGCGGCGGTGCCAGTGGTGCTCACGAAAGCTACGTTCTCCGTTACCGAGCCGGCCTCGCGCGGGGCTACCCGCGTCTTGAAGGCCGCCATGGTCTGGTCGCTGTTCGTGCCATCATAGTAGATAAGCCGGTTGGCTGCCGGGGTGCCGGCGTAGTACAGGTTGGTATCAGAAGTAGAGGCGTAGGTTCCCAGCGTAGTGCTGGCGCGGCGCAGAGCCACGCTCAGGCCGTTGCCGCTACCCGGGGCCGAGTTGTTTACTGTCAGGTTGTTGCGCAGGTCAATACTGGTAGTGGTGCTCGAGGCGTAAATGCCTGAGCTACCAAATGTTGCGGCGCTGCTGCTGGCATTCAGGTAAATGGTGTTGTAGTACAGGGTAACGGCGCTGCCACCCGAAACGGTAATGCCCGACACCGCCAGCAGGTTGCTCGCGGTCGGTGCCTTCAGGTCGCCAATCAGGTTGTTGCTGATTTCGGTGCTGCTGCCACCAAAGGCGATAATGCCCGTTGCCGTGCCGTTGTTGCCAGCCGTCAGGTCATAAATCCTGTTGCGGGAAATAGTGTTGCTGCTGCCTGCCGTCTGAATACCCGCGAAGCTGACCGGTATCGAGGTGGTGGTGCCCGCTGCCCGCAGGTTGCTGATGGTGTTCTGGGAGATGAGCAGGGCCGATGGGCCAGCCGAGCTGACGATGCCATAGCTGATGCCGCCTCCGGTGCTGCTTGTCACGACCACGCCGCCGCTGCTGGTGCCAATCGTGTTGCCGATGTCGGTGCCCACATTGGCATTGCTCAGCAGGTACATGCCGGTCCAAATACCGGGCGCCGTGGTGGCGCCGCTGCTCGACAGCCAGGCAAAGTTGGCAATGGTGTTGTTCTGAATGCTGGCCGCCGTGCCCGAGCCGGCCAGCGAAATGCCCCGGAAGCGGTAGCTGACGGGCGAGCCGGAGATGGTCATCGGGGTGCCGCCGGCACTGGCCGCTGTGCCCCCGATGAAGTTGTCCTCTATGGTGCAGCCGCTGCTGCCCCCGGCGATGTTGATGCCGTATAGGGTGCTGGAGCCTACGCCATTGCGGGCGGCCGTCCAGAACAGGCTGTTGCTGCGAATGCTCCAGCCGCTGCCGGCCGCGCTCAGGAAGATGCCGTATGCATCGCCGCTGCTGCTGTAGAAGTTCTGCAGTTCGTTGCCCTGTATGGTATTGCGGGCGTTGGTGCTGCTGCCTGAGTAGATAAGGGTGGTGGGGGTGGTGGCCCCGCTGCCGATGGTGTTAAAGCGGATGATATTGTCGCTGTTGCCGGCCGTAGCTGTGCTGCTGAACGCAATGTCGGCTGCCGTAGAGGCCGTGCCGACACCCTGCACCCGGCAGTGCTGTACCGTGTTAAAGCTGGCATCGTTACTGAAGACCAGGGGGCTGCCGGAGGTGCTGGTGTTGGCAATGAGCAGGTCGGTGTTCTGAGCCGGGCCACTCACGAGGCTGCCCGAGCCACCCGGCCGGCCGTCGAGAATAAAGTAGCTGGTGCCGCTGATATTCAGGGTCTGGGCTGCCGTGCTGCTGATGCTGAGGCCGGTAGCGCCGGCCCGTGGCCGCACCGTCACGGTGTTGGTGCTGGTGGTGCCGGCGTAGCTGAACACAAGCGGGAAGCTTTCCCCGGAGCTGCTGTAGCTGCTCAGCAGCTCCAGCACCAGCGGTCCGCAGATGCCATTCGCGTTGATGGTGCTGAAGGCTTGCGTCAGCGAAGCAAAGTCGCCGCTGGGCCCTACGCTCTTAATACCGCAGATGGGATTGGGAGCCTGGCTTGTTACGGTCACGTTGTCGAAGGCCGCTGGTGGGTTGGCAACCACCGAGCCATCATTAATCCAGCTGAAAATAAGGCGAAACGTGCTGCCCGCCAGGCTGGAGGGCAGCACGATGCTACGGCTGGTAAACGCCGACTGTCCGTTCAGGTTGTCGGCCAGGATAACCGGCGTACCGGTGCCAGTGCCGCTGATGGGAGTGCCCACGGCAAGGCTGGCGTTGCTTACTGCCGAGGGGGTAAAGGTGGTAGGGGCATATGATACCCGCAGGTAGTCGAAGGTGTTTTCCCCTATGTTCTTCCATTGGAAGGCCAAATTGATGATAGTCTGACCCGCGCCTACAGTCACATCGGTATAAGCATGCACCTGGCTGCGGTTTCCGTTGTTCGCGCCACTGTAGGCGTAGCTGCTGCCCCCGTCGTTGGAGATGTAAAGCGCATTGCTGGCACCGCCCGCTACCGTGCCCCGCACCCAGGTATTATCTGCCGAGCCATTGACCAGGGTGAAGCTGCTGCCGGCTTCAAAAGTTTCCGTCAGGACCGTCGTCGCGGCATTAGCTACCCGGAAGCTAGCGCGGTAGTTGGTACCGCCGTCGCTATAGTAGTTGGTGCCGTTGCCACAGAACTGATAGTCTGACGAGCCATATACCTCTACCGTATAGTCGCCGGCGGCGAGGCCATTCAGCAGGTTGGCAGTTGAGGAAGTGCTGGTCCACTGCTGGTCGCCAGGGGTCGGCAGGTTCTGGTCGAAGGGCAGGTTGATGGCGGTGAAGCTGCCGCCCGGCAGGCCGGCCGGATACACCCGGTAGTGCATTCTGGCATTGATAACGTCGCACCCGCTGTTTTTAAAAGTTTTCAGCTGCCCGCCCTGAAAGACCAGGGTTGCCCCTGGAGCAAAGGTGCCCAGAAAGCCCCCGTTAAAGTCCGGGTTAATGGTCTGGGTGTTCTGCGTGGTGCCGTTCAGGTCGTAGTAAGTAGTGCCACTGCCTGGGTTCAACACTACATATCCCTCAAAGATGCCGCTAGAAGCGCGGCTATGGAAAGGAAGCAGCCCGCTCAACAGTATTACCAAGCTCAGAAGCCGCAGCCAGGTACTTCGGCGGCAGAGCTCCGCCATACGCGAGCCCACATGTAAAAATTGTTTCATTGCTATTAATAGAGATGGAGAAAAATGGAAAAAGGGTAGTGAGACGCGACAATGAATCACTTTCCCGCCAGTATCATAAAGCTGGAAAAGGACTATGAAATTTCGATGAAGAAGCTTTGTTCGTAACGGTTCTATTAATGCAGAATTGCACAATTAATTGTGCAGTAGGTGAAGAAAGTAAGTGCAAAGAACGGGTTTTCTGAAGCGCTGGGCAAGAAGCAGAGGTTTATATGGAAGGTGAAATTTATAATATTTTCAAGAATAAACTTGACAAATCACGGCATGTGGCCGCTTGCATTACATAAAAGTTATGCACCTTCGGCCAATGCGTTACAATTACTCGTTCAATAGCAAACTTTTGTCGCTGAACCATATAGATGCGACGAGCAAAGGCCGTGCGCGAGAAAAACTGCTGCTCTGCTTTATCTGCCGGCACCGGCATGTCAAATTCCCATACAGTCGGCTGGGTGTATATGGCAATCCTAGCAGCAGGCTTGCAGCCTGAAGGCGCGTACGGCAAACCCGATTCAACCCTGCTGGCGTTGCGGCCCGGGCACGGCAAGCCCAAGGGTGTGTGCACCGGCCGAACTTACGATTCAAGAAATAGAGCGGATTTTAGCCGCGGCTAGCCGGGCGCCCTTTCTCCCGCCACAGCTCCCGAAACGACTTTTGTGCTATGTGCAGGCTTTCGCGGCGCTTGCTCCAGCCCACCTGGCCCAGCAGGCGCTGCAGGCTCCAGTCTTTTACCGTCCCTGGCAGCAGGTCCAGGGCCCAGCGGTGCTGCATGCTCCACTTCCACAAGCCAATGGCCAGCTTTTCCTCGGCGGGGGCATGGCCTTCATTTACGCTTTGCTGGCGGTTGAGCAGCAGCAGGTTGTGCAGGTTAATACGCACCGGGCACACGCTGGTGCAGGCCCCGCACAGGCTGCTGGCATAGCTCAGGTGCTTGTGTTCGGGCAGCCCGCTCAGGTGGGGCGTAATCACCGAGCCGATGGGCCCGGAGTAGGTGGTTTCGTAAGTATGCCCGCCAATGTTTTTGTACACCGGGCACACGTTGAGGCAGGCGCCGCAGCGAATGCAGCGCAGAGCTTCGCGCTTGTCGGGCTGGGCCAGCAGGTTGGTGCGGCCGTTGTCGAGCAGCACCACCACCATTTCCTCGGGGCCGTCGGCCTCGCCGGGCTGGCGGGGGCCGAAGTACAGGGTGTTGTACACCGTCACCTGCTGGCCGGTGCCGCTGGTGCTCAGCAGGGGCCAGAACAAATCCAGGTCGGTGAGGCGCGGAATTACCTTTTCGATGCCCACCACGGCAATGTGCAGCCTGGGAAAGGCCGCCGACAGGCGGGCATTGCCTTCGTTTTCGGTGATGGAGATGGCCCCGGCCTCGGCTACCAGGAAGTTGCCGCCCGTCACGCCCACCTCGGCCGTGGTGTACTTGTGGCGCAGCAGGTGCCGGGCCGTCAGCACCAGGGCCTGGGCGTCGTCGGTGCTTTCCGTGCCCAGGTGCTTCACGAAGATGTCGTTGATGTCGGCCTTGCTCAGGTGCATGGCCGGCGTCACAATGTGGTAGGGCCGCTGCCCGTTCAGCTGCACGATAAACTCGCCCAGGTCGGTTTCTACCGACTCTATTCCCTGCTTGGCCAGGTACTGGTTGAGGTGTATCTCCTCGGTGGTCATGCTTTTGGCTTTCACCACCGTGCGGGCCTGCCGGGCCTGCATCAGCTGGCCAATCTCGGCCAGGGCTTCGTCGGCATCCCGGGCCCAGATAACCCGGCCGCCCCGGGCAGTAAAAGCCTGCTCAAACTGCAGCAGGTACTCGTCGAGCTTTTCCAGCACGCTGGCCTTGAGGTAGGCGCCGCGGCTGCGGGCCAGCTCGTGGTTGGCATAGTGGCCCATGCCGGTGGCCACGGCCGCATCGTACTTGCCGATGTTGAAGCGGATTTTGCGGCGGTGCTCGCGGTCGAAGGCTTTCGTTTCGGCGTCGAGCTGAAACTGTTGGGCTTTTATCATTTTACGCAGTGTTTCGCAGTGTAAAAAAACGCAGTGTTCCGCAGTGTTGTTCAGAACGACACTGCGGAACACTGCGTCAACCACCGCGAAACACTGCGTGAAGCGTGGCTTAAGGCTTATTGGAGTCCACCAAAATCCGCTCTTCGCGGTTGGCCAGCTCCCAGGCGGTATGAAACACCAGCCGGGCCCGCTTCTCCATCTTGTCGAACTGGATTTTCTCGACTTCGTCGGTTTCCTCGTGGTAGTCGGCGTGCACGCCGTTGAAGTAAAATGCCACCGGTACTTTCTTCACAGCAAAGTTGTAGTGGTCGGAGCGGTAGTAGAAGCGGTTGGGGTCGTTGGGGTCGTCGAAGCGGTAGTCGAGGTCGAGCTGGGTGTACTGCTTGTTCTGGGCCTCGTTTATCACCTTCAGCTGCGAGGCCAGCTTGTCGGAGCCGATAACGTACACGTAGTCGGCCTTGCCTTCGTGCTCGGGGTCGGTGCGGCCTATCATGTCCACGTTCAGGTCGGCCACGGTGCTGGCCAGCGGGAAGATGGGGTGGTTGGAGTAGTATTCAGACCCGTAGAGCCCTTCTTCCTCGCCCGTCACGCTCAGAAAGAGCAGGCTGCGGCGCGGGCCGTGGCCTTCCTTTTTGGCGCGGGCAAAGGCTTCGGCAATGTTGATAATGGCCGAGGTGCCCGAGCCGTCGTCGTCGGCGCCGTTGAACACCTTGCCGTCTTTCACGCCCAGGTGGTCGTGGTGGGCCGAAATCACCAGTACCTCGTCTTTCTTGTCGCTGCCTTCCACGTAGCCCAGCACGTTTTCGGTGCCGAAGGGCGTGCGCTGCCGCGGCGCCTTAATGCGCAGCTTGCTTGCCTTGAACGATGCCGCCACGGGCTGCTTTTGCTCGGCCGTCTTGGCCGTGTACTTCGCAATAGCGCCCTCGTTGGTACCCAGCAGCTTGTAGCCCACCGCCGGCGACACAAAGAAGGAAGGAGCCCGGTCGCTGCGCTCGCCGGCCATCATAATGCTGGGCCGGTTGATGTAGGGCGCGAGGCGGGCCGCCAGCTTGGCGAAGTTGCTGTTGGGGTTGAAGTCCACAAAAAACACGCTGCGGGCGCCTTTCTGCGCGGCCAGGTCGGCCTTGGCCCGGTAGTCGCGGCTCCACTTGGTGGAGTTGCCGTCGGGGCTCAGCACGGGCTTGCCGCTGGCATCGCTGGGCTCACCCAGCAGCATAATCAGGTCCTTGCCGGCTACGCTCTTGCCCTTGTAGTCGGAGTAGCCGTCCTGCTCGATGCCGTAGCCCACAAACAGCGGCTGCACCTCCGTCTCCTTGGTAAAGCCCGCATCGCCGAGGCCGTAGAAGTCGGTCATCCACTTATAAGTAGTGCCGCCCACTTTCAGGCTGGCACCTTCGGCCCAGGTCACGTGCTCCAGCTGAAAGGTTTGCAGGTAGGGGCCGCCTTCCTTTTGCACCGGGCCGGTCAGGCCGGCCTCCTGAAACTGCCTGGCGATGTAGGCGGCCGCCATGTGCTGCCCTTTCTCGCCGGTTTCGCGGCCCTCGTACTCGTCGGAGGCCAGCACGGCCAGGTGGGTGCGCAGCCGCTCGGCCGTCACCTGGGCGCCGTAGTGGGCGTTCCAGTCGGCATCCACCGGGGCCTGCCGGGTGGGTGGGGTAGCGGTAGCGGGCACGGTGGTGGTTTCAGCAGGCTTGGCACTGCTCTTCACCTTGATTTTGGTCTTGCTGGGCGTCTGGGCCGTGGCGCAGGCGCTGGTAAACGCCAGCAAGGCCAGCAGAAATGATTTTTTCATATGGGTTGAACTATGCACCAGGCGCTGGAAAATAAATCAGGCAAGAATCTACGCTGCTACGATAAGCACGGTGGCGTAGGCGGCCACGCCCTCCTGCCGGCCCACAAAACCCAGCTTTTCGGTGGTGGTTGCTTTAATGGAGATGTCGTCGGCGGGAATGTCCATCACCTCGGCCAGCACGCGCTGCATCTCGGCAATATGTGGGTTCACCTTGGGCCGCTCCAGGCAGATGGTGGAGTCGATGTTGCCCACCTCGTAGCCCTTGGCCCGCAGCAGGCGCATCACCTCGGCCAGCAGGCGCTTGGAGTCGATGCCCTTGTACTGCGGGTCGGTGTCGGGAAAGTGAAAGCCGATGTCGCGCAGATTGGCGGCCCCCAAAAGGGCATCGCAGATAACGTGAATGAGTACGTCGGCGTCGGAGTGGCCCAGGGCGCCGTGGGTGTGGGGAACCTGAATGCCGCCGAGCCAGAACGGCAGGCCCTCGCGCAGCTGATGAACGTCGTAGCCGAAGCCGGTGCGGATTTTCATGAAATGGAAGTAGAGAATGGGCCGCAAAGGTATTGGGGCCGGCCCGTTGGCCGCCAACCGGGCCGCGGCCCGGCTACAAAGCAAAAAATCTATCTACGGGTAAAGTAAAGCCCCGGCTTATGCGTCCCCAGAGGACGCGGAACTATTCGAACCGGAAATCGGATAACAAAAAAGTAATGGAAACTTTGGGCACGTAAAAAGTTTCCATCGTATCTTTGCCCCGCAAATCATGGAAATCAAAGACCGAATCATTAACCACGCTACCGCGCTTTTTATGCGCAACGGCATTAAAAGCGTGAGCATGGACGACATCGCCGCCAGCATGGCCATGTCTAAAAAGACCCTCTACAAATGGTTTGAAAACAAAGACCAGATTGTACTGGCCACCATGGAGCAGCACCTGGCCAAAGTGCAGAGCGAGTGCCAGGGGGTAGTAGGCCAGTCGGCCAATGCGGTAGATGAGATGGTGCACATCACCGACTGGGTAGAACAGCAGGTAATCGGCGTTCACCCGGGCATCTTCTTCGACCTGCAGAAATACTACCCGGCAGCCTGGCAGCTGTTTGCCACCCACAAAAGCACCTTCATTCTCAAGCAGCTCACCCAGAACCTGCAGCGGGGCATGGCCGAGGGCCTGTACCGCCCCGACCTCGATGTGGAAGTGCTGGCTCGCCTGCACCTGGCGCAGATAGACCTGATGTTTAACCCCGAGGTGTACCCGCCCGGCCAGTTTGCCCCCCAGCGCGTGAGCCGGGTGTTTGATGAGCATTTTCTGCTGGGAGTAGCTACCCTGAAAGGACACAAGCTCATCAATAAATACCGCCACGTTATTGAAGAAGAATAATTCGTTCCCGCACCCCTCACCCACGTTTCTCACCTTTTCTGCTTACCCCTTTCTCCTTTTTACCCTAAATGAAAAAGCTGTTTCAACCCAAGCTTCTGCTGCTGGCGGCCCTGTTGGGCGCCGCGCCGCGGGTGCTGCTTGCCCAGAATACGCCGGCTGCCCTGCCCCAGGCCCCGCCCACGGGGGGTACCATGGCCCTGAGCCTGTCGCAGGCGGTGGACTATGCCATCAAAAACAAATCCAGCCTGCTGGCTACCCGCCTGGGCGAGGAAACGGCCCGGGCCCGGGTGGGCGAAATCCGCTCCATCGGCCTGCCCCAGGTGAACGTGAGCGCCAACCTGGCCGACAACTTCAAGCTGCAGAAGTCGCTGGTAAGCTTCCCCGTGACGCAAACCGTGCTGACCTCGGGCGACCTGAACAACGCCAACTCCGGCGAGCGGGTAGTGCTGGGCACCCAGAGCCTGGCCCTGCCGCCCCAGCCTTTCGCCTTTGGCCTGCAGTACGCCGGCTCGGCCACGGCCAGCGTGTCGCAGCTGCTCTTCGACGGCTCTTACCTCATTGGCCTCAAGGCGGCCAAGGTGTACGAGGACCTGGCCAAAAAGCAAACCCAGCAGGCCGAGATTGACGTGGTGGAGCAGGTAAGCAAGGCCTACTACAGCACGCTGGTGGCCCGCTCGCGCCTGGCCCTGCTGGGCCGCAACGTGCAGCGCCTCGACACCGTGCTGAGCCAGACCAGCGCCGTATATAAAGCTGGCTTTGCCGAAAAGCTCGACGTGGACCGCCTGCGCGTGCAGCTCAACAACCTGAAGGTAGAGCAGCAGAAAGCCCAGCGCCTTACCGACCTGAGCCTGGCCCTGCTGAAGTTTCAGATGGGCCTGCCCCAAAGCCAGAACATCGTGCTGAGCGACTCGCTGGGCGCCGCCGTGGTAGATGCCGGTGCCCTGCGCAACAGCCTGGGGGCCGCCAGCTTCAGCCAGGGTGGGGGCGCCAACGGCACCACGGCCCTGCCCGGCCAGCCAGCCACTACGCCCGGCACCGGCAATGCCACCGAACAAACCCGCCAGGACCAGCAGACGGCCCTCAGCGGCGGCCGACCCTCGCAGGTGGCTGCGGCCATCAACTACAACAACCGCATCGAGTTTTCGACCCTGGAAACCCAGCAGGCCCTGGCCGGCCTGGATTTGCGCAACCGCCGCGCTGGGGCCTACCCCCGCCTGCTGCTCACCGGCGCCTACGGCTTCAACGGCTCATCCCGGGAGTTCGGCGAGCTGTTCGCCTTCCGCGGGCCCGACTCCCGCGCTGCCAACGGCTTCCCCAACCAGAACTGGTTTGGCTTCGGCAACGTGGGCCTGACCCTGCAGGTGCCCGTGTTCGACGGCTTCCGCCGCAAGTACCTGGTGCAGCAGTCCCGCATTCAGCAGCAAACCATTGAGCGAGGCTTCGAAACCCTGCGCCAGAGCATCGACATGCAGGACGCCCAGAGTCGCGCCGCCCTCGTCAATGCCCTCGATGTGCTCGACAACCAGAAGGCCAACCTGGAGCTGGCCGCCGATGTGGCCCGCGTCACCCGCATCAAGTTCAACGCCGGCGTGGGCTCCAACCTGGAGGTTATCAACGCCGAAACCGAGCTGCGCACGGCCCAGACCAACTACTACGGCGCCATCTACGACGTGCTGGTGGCCAAGGTAGACCGCGACAAAGCCACCGGCCAGCTCTACAGCCAGGTAAAGAAGTAATTCACGGCCAGCCGGGCAGCAGCGCCATGCGCCGCATACCGCCCCAGGCCTTTCACTTATGCGGAAGCAAGCCCTGGGCTTGCTTCATCCAACCCGAAAATAAAAACTCGCTTCCCATGCGTTTCTATAAAACACCTTCTGCTGCCCTCTTTTTCGCCAGCGCCCTACTGTTGGCGTCCTGCGGCGGTGCCAAAGACCCCAAGGCCGAGCTGGCCAAGCTGAAACAGGAGCAGGCCGCCAACGCGGCCAAGATTGCCGAGCTGGAAGCCAAAGCCGGGCCGGCCGCTACGCCCGCCGTGCAGGCTACCCCGGTTTCCGTAATGAATGTGCAGCCCGAAAGCTTCAAGAGCTACCTCGAAGTGCAGGGCCGCGTCGACTTCGACCAGAATGCGATAGTGAGCTCCCGTGCGGCCGGCACCCTCACCAGTCTGCGCGTGCAGCGCGGCGACCGGGTAAGCAAAGGCCAGGTGCTGGCCACCGTGGATGCCTCCATCCTCGAAGCCGGCATTGCCGAGCTGCGCACCCGCATGGAGCTGGCCAAAACCGTGTACGACAAGCAAAAAGGACTGTGGGACCAGCAAATCGGCACCGAAATTCAGTACCTGCAGGCCAAGAACAACTACGAGGCCCTGCAGCGCAACCTGGCCACCCTCAACCGGCAGCGGGAGCTGTATAATGTAGTAGCCCCCTTCAGCGGCACCGTAGACGAGGTGCTGCCCAAGCTGGGCGAGGTAACCGCCCCCGGCGCCCCCATCGCCCGCCTCACCAGCGGAGCCGGTGGTAAAATCCTGGCCGATGTGTCGGAGGCCTATGGCAACAGCATCAAAGCCGGCGACAAGGCCCTGGTAACCATTCCCGACCTGGGCGGCGAAGAAATTCCGGCCACTGTGCGCGTGGTAAGCCGCGCCATCAACGCCACCAGCCGCACCTTCACCGTGGAGCTGCGCCTGCAAGGAGCCAAAGCGGCCGACCTGCGCCCCAACATGGTGGCCACCGTGCGCATTCTCAACTACAACCGCCCCAACGCCACGGTTATTCCGGTGGACCTGGTGCAGAAAGACGAGCAAAACAGCTACGTGTATGTAGTGGCCCAGGAAGATGGCAAGGCCGTGGCCAAGAAGCGCATCATCAAAACCGGCAACACCTACAACGGCAAGGTGGAAGTAACCAGCGGCTTGTCGGCCAACGACAAGGTGATTTCAGCCGGCTACCAGAACCTCAACGAGGGGCAGATGGTAGCCGTTGCCGCTAGCTAGCCGGCAACACCGGGCTAAAAGCAACTTTTCCGCTTTTTCATTAAGAAGAAAGTCATGCAAGACTTAGAAAGAGAATTCGGGCCAACCAGCTGGTCCATTAACAACAAGACCAGCATCTACATTATGACGGTGATACTCTGTATTGCCGGCATATTCGCCTACATCAAGCTGGGCAAGGAGAAGTTTCCGGATATCGTGATTCCGCGCATCATCGTGGCCACGATTTACCCCGGCACTTCGCCCACCGACATTGAAAACCTGGTGACGCGCCAGCTGGAAAAGCAAATCAAGGGCGTGAACGGGGTGAAGCACATCAATTCCACCTCCAACCAGGACTATTGCATCCTGGACGTAGAGTTCAACTCCGGCGTGGATGTGCAGTACGCCAAGCAGCTCATTAAGGACGCCGTCGACAAAGCCGGCACCGAGCTGCCCAACGACCTGCCTTCGCCGCCCTCGGTAAAGGAAATCAACCTTTCCGAGCAGCCCATCATGTTCGTGAACCTGAGCGGCAACCTGCCCGCGGTGCAGCTTAAGAAGTACGCCGACGACTTCCAGGACAAGATTGAGGCCCTGTCCGAAATCACCCGCGTCGACATCGTGGGCGCCCTGGAGCCCCAGGTGAACGTGGACGTGGACATGATTAAGCTGCGGGCCTCGCGCCTGAGCTTCGGCGACATTCAGCGGGCCATTGGCTACGAGAACGTGACCATCTCGGGCGGCACCGTGGAGGTGGGCAACCAGAAGCGGGCCGTGCGCGTGGCGGGCCAGTACAGCAAAGCCGCGGATATCGCCAACATCCAGGTGAAAAACCTGAACGGCGCCGCCGTGCGCCTTGGCGACATCGCTACCGTCCAGGACGGCTTCAAAGACCGGGAAAGCTACGCTCGCCTCGATGGCAAAACCGCCATCACGCTGAATGTGGTGAAGCGCCAGGGCGAAAACCTGATTGACGCCTCCGACAAAATCAAGAAAATCATTGCCGACTCCAAAACGCAGCTGCCCAAGGAGCTGAACATCACCGTGACCGGCGACACCTCCAACGACACCCGCGTCACGCTGCACGACCTTATCAACACCATCATCATCGGCTTCCTGCTGGTGACGCTGATTCTGATGTTCTTCATGGGCACCACCAACGCCCTGTTCGTGGGCTTGTCGGTGCCGATTTCCATGTTCCTGGCCTTCCTCATCATCCCCGTGTTCGGCTTCTCGCTGAACATGATTGTGCTCTTCGCCTTCCTGCTGGCCCTGGGCATTGTGGTCGACGACGCTATTGTGGTTATCGAAAACACCCACCGCATCCTGCACGAGCACCCCAAGCTGACCACGGCCAAGGCCGCCAAGTTTGCCGCCGGCGAGGTATTCGTACCCGTGCTGGCCGGTACGCTCACCACCGTGGCGCCTTTCGTGCCGCTGCTGTTCTGGCCCGGCATCGTGGGCTCGTTCATGTACTACCTGCCCGTTACGCTCATCGTCACCCTGATGTCGTCGCTCGTAGTGGCCTTTATCATGAACCCGGTGTTCGCCGTGAGCTTCATGCAGCGCGAAGACCACCACGCCGAGGACAACCAGCCGAAGATGACCCGCGGCTTCCTCATCGCCATGGGCGTACTCGCGCTTATTGCCGTGCTGGGCTACGTCTTCCGCTCGCCCTTCACCGGCAACCTGATGCTGACCATCATCCTGCTGTGCTTCCTTAACAAGTTCGTGTTTGTACGGATGATAGCCTGGTTCCAGACCCGCGCGCTGCCACGCTTCCAGAATGGCTACGCCAACCTGGTGCGCTGGGCCATTGGCCACCCGGCGCTGGTGATGATTAGCATGGTGGTGTTGTTCGTTCTCTCGGGGGTGGCAGTAAAGGTTAGAAATCCCAAAGTGGCCTTCTTCCCCAAGGGCGACCCGAAGTTTATCTACACCTACGTGAAAATGCCGGTAGGCACCCGTGTGGCCGTGACCGACTCGGTAACCCGCCTGCTCGAAAACCGCATCTACGGCGTTATCGGCCGCAACAACCCCGACGTGGAGTCGGTGATTACCAACGTGGCCCTGGGCGCTACCGACGGCTCGGAAGGCGCCTCGGGCGTGGCCCAGTCGCACCTGGGCAAGGTGGGCGTGGCCTTCAAGGAGCTCAGCGAGCGTAAGGGGCCGGCCACCGGCACCTACATGGACAAAATCCGCGAAGTGGTGAAGGGCATTCCCGGCACCGAAGTGTCGGTCGACCAGGAAGCCAGCGGCCCGCCCACGGGCAAGGAAATTGCCATTGAAGTAGCCGGCGACGACTACCCCACGCTGGCCAAGCTCTCCAAGAAGGTGACCCGCTACGTCGACTCCCTCAAGATTGGCGGCGTGGAGCAGCTGCGCTCCAACCTCGAAGACCGCAACCCCGAAATTGCCGTCAACATCGACCGCACCCGGGCCAACCGCGAAGGCATCAGCACCGCCCAGATTGGCATGGAAGTGCGCACGGCCATCTACGGCTCGGAAGCCAGCAAATTCAAGACGACGGATGACGAGTACCCCATTCAGGTGCGCTACGCCCAGCCCTACCGCTCCGACATCGACGCCATCGTGAATGCGCCGCTCACCTTCCGCGACGCTACCGGGCAGGTACGGCAGGTGCCCATCAGCGCCGTGGCCGACGTCACCTACGGCACCACCTACGGCGGCATCAAGCGCAAAGACGTGAAGCGCGTGATTACCATCTCCTCCAACGTACTCAGCGGCTACACCGGCCCCGACGTGGTGGCCAACATCGAGACGGCGCTGAAAGCCTTTCCCACGCCGCCCGGCTACACCATCCGCATGGGCGGGGCCCAGGAAAATCAGAAAGAAACCAGCGACTTCCTGCCCCTGGCCGGTGCCCTCTCGCTGGGCCTCATCTTCATCATTCTGGTTACCCAGTTCAACTCGTTCAGCAAGCCGCTCATCATTCTGTCGGAAGTGCTGTTCTCCATCGCCGGCGTGCTGTTCGGCCTGGCCATTACCGGCATGAACATCAGCATCGTGATGACGGGCGTGGGCATTATCGCCCTGGCCGGCATCGTGGTGAAGAACGGCATCCTGCTGGTCGAGTTCACCGACATCCTCCGCTCCCAGGGCATGCCCCTGCGCGAAGCCATCGTGCTGGCCGGCCGCACCCGCCTCAACCCGGTTATCCTCACGGCCACGGCGGCCATCCTGGGCCTGATTCCGCTTGCCATTGGCCTGAACATCGACTTCTACGAACTGTTCGCCTCCGGCAACCCCCACTTCTTCATCGGCGGCGAGTCGGTCGTGTTCTGGGGCCCGCTGGCCTGGACCATCATTTTCGGCCTGAGCTTTGCCACGCTTATCACCCTGGTAGTGGTGCCGGTGATGTACCTGCTGAGCGAAACGCTGAAAGGAAAAATTACCGGAAAAAATCCCGACACCATTGCAACCAATCAGGCCGAGGCTGACTCTGAAGAAGTGAAGGCCCACGAGCCGGCTGTACTGGCCTAAGCATCTTGTTCGTTACGGCTGCCTGCTAGTGGCTTTTTAGAAACCCGGCAGGCAGCCTCCAACAGAAAACCTGCTACTCCCAAGCCAGCCTTTTTTTGCAAATCAATATGTACGTATCCACCACTACCGCCGCCCCCGCTGCTTCCATCGAGCAGCAAGTGTTCCGCATCATCAGCAAGCGCAAAGCCATTCGGGCTTCCCGCGTCCGTAAAACCGCCAGCCTATCCCGCGACCTGCGCTTCGACACCGTCGACGTGGTGGATATCATCCTGGAGCTGGAGCGTAACTTCCACATCACCATTCCCGATGAAGTGCCCTTGTACACAGTAGGCGACTTCGTGCGCTACGTGCGCGACCACGCCGCAGCCGCATAAGGCAGGGTGTGGAAACGGAATGAAAAAGCCCCGGCAATGCAATTGCCGGGGCTTTTTTTAGGTTTGGAGCGATTAGCGGACGTTACCGCCGGTGTCCAGGTTGCTGGCATCGGTGCCGTTGCGGCTGCCTTCCCAGGCCCGCACCGTGGGGCCGTTGGTGTCATCGGAGGGCGTCGCGTCGGGGCCGGCCTCGTGTACCGGGCGTGGGCTGCTGCTTTCCGGCGAGCCCAGGCCCGAGTCGGTGTTCGACTGCGTAGCGGGGTTACCGGGCAGGTCGACTGTGCCGGCGTTCTTAGCCGACTCACGCGCGGGCTCGGGGTGCTCTGGCATAACTGTGGCCGAGGTGGGAGTGGAGCTCATGGCCGCAGCAGCCTTTTCAGCGGCCTCTTTGTGGCTGTGGTCAATGGTGGCAGCTACCAGGGCCGGGCGGGTTGTTTCCCACTCATGGAATTTATCGAGCTCCGATTTGAGGGTAGTAGAAAACCAGGCGACCAGCGCTACATCATCGAGCAGGCCCAGAACAGGAATGAAGTCCGGAATCAGGTCGATGGGGCTAAGGAAGTAAATAAGCACGGCGACGGCGGCGGCCACGGTGGTGCCCGGTACGCCGGTGTACTCGCCCGACATGGAGGCTTTGATAAGGCGAAACAGGGTTTGCAGGGTTTCCCAGGCTTCATGGGCCAGGGTACCCACCTCGTTCTTCTCGCTGGCTTTGTGGTAAGCATCGGTCAGCAGCTGCTTCATGCGCGTCGGCTGGCGGATGTAGCCCTCGGCTTTGCCTAAGAACTTTTTAAATATGTCGGAGCTGGCAACATCACTGCCACTGGGCGGGGTCTGCGGGTTTTGAGGCACGGGCGTAAGAAAAAAGAAGCGGGGTGAAGGTAGCGTAGTCCTTAGAAATAAGCACTACGTAAGCAAAGGAAAACCTAAATGGTCTACTAGTCAATTAACTCAGTTGGTAGATGCCGGTGCTTGCTTTCCATCTGCTAGGAAGAAGACGGAGCGAGGAGCAGCACCTTACTGCTATAGTACTGACTTTGCCCGCGCAAAGTTTTAAGCAAAAAGCCCGTTTTACGTGGTAAAACGGGCTTTAACAAAATAGAAGATGCCTGAGGCAGGGAACGGCTTATTCGAACACCTTCACCACAAATACATAGTCCTGCAGCTTTTTCAGCTGCTGGGGGCGGGTGTTGCCGGTAAGCTGGTTGGTTTTGGGCAGGTGGTAAGGAGCCGCCGGGCTGGCCGCCTTCAGCGAATCGACCAGGCGCATAAGGCAAGACGACTTGGTGGCAAAGGCGGCGCTTTGCACGTCGTTCTGCCGGCCACTCACTACCCCAATCAGGTTGCCCTTGTCGTCGAGCAGCGGCCCGCCCGAGTTGCCTGGGTTTACCGGAATGCTAATCTGATAAAAGGTAGTATCGCCGCGGAAGCCCGAGCGGGCACTGAGCGAGCCTTCGCCATATACGACGTCTTCACGGGGGTAGCCCAGAGTATATACCCGCTCACCCAGGTCGGCCTGACCAGCCTTGAAAGTATAAGGCAGCCGCCCGAAGCCGTTGAATTTCCTGTCGGTGATGCGCAGAATGGCCAGGTCGTGGGATTTGTCGGAGTACACCGGCTCGGCATGGTAGCGCTGTAGGTCCCGGCTTTCAATCATCACCGAGTCGGCCCCGGCAATTACGTGGTAGCTGGTTACCAGGTAGCCATCGGCTGTGAGAGCGAAGCCGGTGCCGCTAAACTTGCCGTTGTTAACCGGTGGCACCGGAACGCCAATCTCGTTGATAGTGCGCGAAAGAACCTTCTGGCCATTTTTTAGCTTGTCTACCTCGCGGCGCAGTATGGTGTAGCCGTACATCGACGGTTGGGTTTTGGAGGCCCGCCACATCTCGACGCCCAGCAGGGAGCCAAAAACTGCCAGTATAGCCACCGAAGCCGCAACGCCGATAGTGGCGCGGTGCCCGTTCCAGAAGTTGCGCAGGGCCTGCTCGGTGCGGGAGATGCGCAGCATGGGGTTTACCGAGCGGGTGAGGGGCGAGGCGACGGAGGCCGCCAGCGGCTCGTCGGCCGCTTCGGGGGCCAGCATGGCCGCGTGAATGCCGCGCAGCTTACGGCGGGTAGCCTGCCGCTGCCCAAAGGCGCGCAGGGTGCTGGTGAGCTCCACAAAGTCGGCGTAGCGCAGGGCCAGGGCGGGGTCGGCGGCCAGGCGTGCTTCCAGGTCGGCCCGGGCGGGCGCGGCCAGCTCGCCCCGGTCGTAGGCTTCAAATAGAGCGTAGTAATCGGCTTCCGTCTTCATAGGTAATCTTCCCGGGCAGCGTTCAGCGTGTCTCTTCTTCCTTGTAATGGGCGAAAAACAGCTTCTTCAGGCGCACCAGGCACTTGTACTTCTGGTTTTTGGCGTTGTCGGCATTGGTATAGCCAAACTCCGCCGTTAAATCCTGCATCGATTTGTCGAGCAGGTAAAATCCTTCTAAAAGCGAGCGGCAGGGTTCTCCCAGGTGGGTCAGCGCCTCGCTCATGGTGGCAAAGCGGCGGTCCTGCTCTTCGGCGGCCAGAAGGTCGTCCTCGGCTCCGGTGTGGAGGTAGGGGCCGTGCTCCTCATCGTCCAGCAGGCGCACACCGAAGCGGCTCTTGCTGGTCAGGCGTTTCAACCACAGGCGGCGGCACACGGCATAGAGGTAGGTTTTAATCTGGCAGCTCAGCTCCAGGGAGCCTTCGCGCACCTTCTCATAAAACACCATCACCCCCTCCTGGTACACATCCTGGGCGTCGTCTTCGGAGCCGCTGTTCTGCAGCACGAAGTGCGACACCATGGGCCAGTGCAGGCGGTAGAGGTGGGCCAGGGCCCGCTCATCGCCGCTATGAATAGCCGCAATCAGCGCGTCGTCGGTAGTCAAAGAAGAAGAAAGGTTACCCCTGCTCATTCACTTTGGTTTTAATACTGAAGTGGGTCGTTTGTAACCCACTCAAAAAAAATTTTTCTCAGGTGGGTTACCTTTTTCCCAACACCGGATAAAGGGCGCTTTTTAGTTAAAACCCAATTTCAAACTTACCCCTAAAATGAACAACCTGTTCAAAGTTGCTGCCCTGGGCCTGGCCCTGACTGCTGGTCTGACTTCTTGCGAGTCGAAGACCTCGACCACCGAGACCACCACCACCGAGAACACCGAAATGAGCACCACCACTACCGACAGCACTGGTGCTGCCATGGGTGCTGAAGGTGCTACCACGGCTGGTGCTACCACCACCGAAGGTGCTGCCACCACCGCTGGTGCTACCACCACCGAAGGTGCTGCTGCTGGCTCTACCACCACCACGACCACCGAAGTTAAGTAATTCGATGCTGACCTAGCGTCAGCAGAAGAATAAGCAAAAGCCCGGATTTCCTGATGGAAGTCCGGGCTTTTGTTTTATGGTGTTGAGAGCCAGGTATTCGAGTAGTGAATGAAGTGCCAGGCTACTGAATGAGCGCCAGCAAGCTGGCCGCAATGCCAGCCCAGGGCTGATGCAGGTCGAGGGTGACTACCCGCACCGGGTGCCCGCCCAGGGAGTAGCGTACGTCCACTGCCTGGGTAGCTGCCGGGTAAAGCAAAATGCCCTCCAGACGCTGTTCGGGGGTGGGTCGCTGGTTTTGCAGGTAGGCATACAGCTGGTAGAGGTGCGGCGCAATGAGGCGCTGCCGGTCGTAGCGGGGGCGCAGCGCGGCAGCGTAGTACTTGGTGTCGAGGATGATTTTGCGGTCGGGCGCCTCCAGGGTGGTGTCGGTAAGCATGGTGGGCAGCAGGGCCAGGTCCGGGGCTTCCCGGGCTTCGGCCTGCCAGGCAATGGTTTCGGCGTACACGCGGTAGCGGCGCTGCTCCCGGCGGTAGAAGTTGCGCACGAACTGCTCGAAGATGCGGGCCATCAGGGCTTCGTCGCGGCGGAAATCGATAAAGCGGCTGCGGCCGCTCTTGGTGGGGGTGGGTAAGGCCACCTGCCACACCAGCTCGCAGATGTGCAGCAAAAAGGCCGCCTCACTACCCGGGCGCTGCCGGCGCAGCCTGCTAAAAGTCTCGGCCTGGGGCCGCAGCGAGGGCGTGGAAGGAAAAGGAAAGCGCTGGCGTAGCTGACTAAGCTCACGGCGCAGGGCCGCTGGCAGCGTAGTGGCCTGGGCCAGCTGGGCCAGGGTAGCGGCCAGCAGGTGGTGCAGGGGTACGTCGGTGCTTAGCTCATCGAAAGAGCACAGGGCCCGGCCCTGGGGCAATAGGCCCTGGCTAAGGGAAGCAGCCAGCTCCACGCGGCCGCGCAGGCTGGCCAGCTCCTCCTGTCGCGGCGTGAAAGCCCGAGGCAAGCCGTTTTTCAGCCGGCGGCGGGTGGCCTGCAGCAGCACCTGGGCCAGTAGCTCCAGGGGGCGGTGGAAGGCCCGGGCCTCCGATGCCCGCAGCAGCGCCGGCTCCGGCAGGCGGTTCCAGGCATAGCAGAGAAAATAATACAGCGTGGCGAGGGGAATCATGGCGTAACCGCAGCGTATGCGGAGTGCAGGATGGAATGAGAGACCGGGCTAAGGGGCCTCTACTGCTTGCTGGGAAAGCGGTTTGCTGCCGGGAGCTAGGCCAGCAGCTTACGCAGCTGGGCCGTAGCCAGCTGGGGCTGCTCGCGCCAGTAGTCGACCAGCAGGGGGCCTATTTCCTGCTCCAGAACCAGGCGCAGCCAGCCCGGGGCTTGGCTGGCATCGGTGGGGGGCTGGCAGAAGTAGCTGTGGCCCACCTGAAAATCGGGGCCCAGCTCGGGGTCGTCGGCAATCGTTTGGTTGAGGGCGGCCATGCGGGCGCAAAGCTGCTCCACCAGGGGCGCCGGAACCCGGTGGGAGCGCAGAAACTCCTGAAAGGGCAGCCCAAACTGCGGCAGCAGGCTCACGAAGGCAAAGCGCCGCCGCAAGGCATAGTCCAGGGGGCTCAGCGAGCGGTCGGCGAGGTTAAGCGTACCGATGACGTATAGGTTTTCGGGAACGTAGAAGCGCGGGGCATCAGGGGGCGCGTAAGGCAGGCGCAGGGCGTGGGCCGGGCCGCGCTTGTCGGCTTCGAGCAGCAGCAGCAGCTCCCCAAAGATGCGCGGCACATTGCCCCGGTTTACTTCATCAATCAGCAGGAAATGGGGGCGGCCCGGGTCGTTGATTGCGCGCTGGGCCAGCAGGGGCAAGGTGCCGGGCACCAGCTGAAAGCGGCCCTGCTGGTCGGGCCGAAAGCCCAGAATAAAGTCTTCGTAGCCATAGCTGGGGTGAAACTGCACCAGCTCGATGCGGCCCTCGTCGCGGCTGCCCAGCAGCAGCCAGGCCAGGCGCCGGGCCAGAAAGGTTTTGCCCGTGCCGGGTGGGCCCTGCAGCAGCAGGTTGCGGCGGCGGGCCAGGCCGGCCAGGGCGGCATCCAGGCTGCTTTCGTCGATGAAAAGCTCCGCCAGCGCGTCGGCCCGCGAATAGGGTGGGGGCGTAGCATATGGTTCTGCCGGCTCGGCTACAGCGGCTGCAGCCGGCAGCCGGGGGCTGGGCGGGGTGGCGCGGCCGCTGCCGGTGTACAGCTCCTCGGCCTGCTGGCGGGCGGCTTCGTCGCCGTCGTGGGCCGAGCCGGGCATCAGCACCGGGCGCTTGGTGCTGATGGTAAAATCGAGCTGCTCCAGCACCGCGTTGGTGGGGCTGCCGGCCGGGCGGGGCCAGGTGGCTGCGGGGTCGCGCCGGGCCAGGCGGTACGCCAGCTCGGCCACGGCTCGGGGCGGGTAGCGGCGGCCTTTGTACACCAGCTCGTACACGGTGCTGGCCGGCAGGCGCCGCCCCTCGCGGTCTATCTGGCGCAGGGCCCGCAGCACCTGCTCACGGGTGAGCAGGTTGGTAGAGTCGGCGACGGGAGTGGTAGCGGGCATGCAGCAAAGTAAGGAGGGAAGCAGCACGCTCGGCTCCAGCCGGAGGTGTGCAGGAAGCAAGTACGTAAAAACCGGCACGTCATTAAAAAAGTCCCGCAGCCTGGGCCACGGGACTTGTTAGCAAAAGCCATATGGCCTTGGTATTAAGGCGTAATAGTGAAGGTGCGCGTTACCGAGTTGAACGGCCCGGGCAGCAGCTTGCCATTGGCGTCTATCAGCTCCAGCTTGATGGTGTTTTCACCGGCGGGCAGGCCCTCCATCTGATACGGCAGCCATTTGTCGAGGATAAACTCAGTGCCGTTGATGGACGCCCGCACGTTGTTGCCACCGGGTTCCAACACCGTGTTAACCAGATAAAAATCCAGCATCACACGCTTGCTGTCGGCGCCGCTGTAGTTGTCTTTGGGCCGGCTATAGAACAGGTGGGGCTTGGTCAGGTCGATGGCCGGCGCGGCCGCGGCCGTGCTCCCCACGTTCACCACCCGCAGGTCGTAGGCGCTGCGGTGCTTGAGGCTTTCGTGGTAGGAGCGCGAGAGAAACGACAGCACCACGTGCGACCCATCGGCCAGGGGCTTGCTGAATTTGGTTTCGTAGTGGGCGGTGTAAGGCTCGTTGTCCACAATGTTGTGGATGTGCTGCCCTTTCATGGAGTTGGCCATGTCGGTCATGTGCCGGCCGCCGCTCATCTTGGTAAGCTCAAAGTTGCTAATCTGATAGTCGAAGGCTACGGGCCCGCTGGGGGCGGTGGCGCCGGCCGCCGGGGTGCTCAGCCGCAGCTGGGCTTCCGGAAATTTGGGCGAGTCGTCGAAGGGAATCAGGCGGATACCATTTTTTTCGATGCTTTGACCCAAAATATTGGTGGGCGTGCTATTGGCCGCTTCACCTGCCGACCGGCTGGATTCGCAGCTCATCAGCAGGGTCAGGGCAAGGGCGGTGCTGCACAGCAGCCAGGCAGGGCGTTTCATGAATTGCGGGTGTTCGGGAAAAATTAGGGGCAATACGAGCGTGACTCGCTGCGGGGTTTTGCATAACTTGCATCATTCCCACCACGGGCACTGTCGTGTCTAAAGTAAACGCAATTTTTGTATGGAAGACCAGCTGTTAGAAGAAATCCCCTCCCTTGACCTTGCTGATTTCCGCTCGGGCGACCCCGAGCGCAAAGCCAAATTCGTGAAAGAGCTTGGCGAAGCCTACCAGAACATCGGGTTTGTCGCCCTTAAGAACCACGGCCTTTCCGACGAGCAGACCGGCCAGCTTTACGCCGATGTGCAGGCCTTTTTTAAGCTGCCCGACGACGCCAAGCAGCGCTATGAAAACCCGGAGCTGGCTGGCCAGCGCGGCTACATCAGCAAAGGCAAGGAGCACGCCAAGGGCCGCAACACCGGCGACCTGAAGGAGTTCTTCCACGTAGGCCAGGAAGTGGAAGACGAAGACCCCATTAAAAACGAGTACCCGGCCAACATCTGGCCCGAGGAAGTGCCGACCTTTAAGGAAAGCACCTTCCGCGCCTACCGCACCCTGGAAAATGCCGGCAAGGACGTGCTCCGGGCCATTGCCATCTACCTGCACCTGCCCGAGAACTACTTCGACGACAAGGTGAAGCACGGCAACAGCATCCTGCGCCCCATTCACTACTTCCCCATTGAAAACCCGGATGAAGTGCCGCAGGATGCCGTGCGGGCCGCCGAGCACGGCGACATCAACCTGATTACCTTGCTCATGGGCGCCAGCGCCGATGGCCTGCAGGTGAAGCGCCGTGATGGCAAGTGGATTCCTATCACGGCCCTGCCCGACCAGATTGTGGTGAACGTGGGCGACATGCTGCAGCGCCTGACCAACGGCGTGCTCAAGTCAACCATTCACCGCGTGGTGAACCCGCCCCGCGAGAAGATGAACACCTCGCGCTTCAGCATTCCCTTCTTTATGCACCCCCGCTCGGAGATGAGCCTGGCGGCGCTGGAGCACTGCGTAACGGCCGACAACCCCAAGAAGGAAGCCGACATCACCGCCGGCGAGTTCCTCAACGAGCGCCTGATTGAGCTGGGCCTGAAGAAGAAATAAAGCGAATACCAACAAGTCAGAACGTCATGCTGAGCGCAGGCTAAGCATCTTGCCCGCCGCAGTAATCCATTCGATTGAGTTACTACCACCCGCGAGATGCTTTGGCAGGCTCGGCATGACGTTTTGATTTATGAGTACTTCGCCCCCGCTGCCGCATGCCTCGCCGCCCCTGGTGGCTGAAGTGTCGCTCACGCCGCCCCCGCGGCGCTCGGGCAAGCGCACCCGGCAGGTGCGGGGCATTATCTTTCTGAAGGACGTGGCCATCCTGGCTTTCACGGCCTTCGGCGGGCCCCAGGCTCACCTGGCCATGATGTTCCGGCTGCTGGTTGACAAGCGCCGCTACATCACGGCGGCTGAGCTGCTGGAGCTGCAGGCCCTGTGCCAGCTGCTACCGGGGCCTACCTCCACCCAAACCATTACCGTTATCGGCTTCCGGCTGGGCGGCCCCAACCTGGCTTACCTCACCCTGCTGGTGTGGGCCGCGCCGGCCGTCACGCTCATGACCGTAGCCGGTCTGACCCTGAGCCAGCTCAACCCCGCCCACCTGGCGCATCTGGTGCAGTTTGTGCAGCCCGTGGCCGTGGGCTTTGTGGCCTTCTCGGCCTACCGCATCGCCGAAAAGGTGATTCATACCAAAACCTCGGTGGCCCTGACCGTGGCCTCGGCCATGCTGGCTTACTTTTTCCAGCTGCCCTGGGTGCTGCCCTTGCTGCTGCTGGCCGGGGGCGCCGTTACCACGGTGCGCTACCGGCGTCATGCCATTGTGCAGGAGAAAAAGCCATTGCGCGTGGAGTGGGCCAACTTTCTGCTGTGGCTGGGCATCTTGGTTGGCGCGGCTCTGCTGGGCTCCTACACCAAGCTGCTGCCGGTGCGTCTGTTTGAAAATTTCTACCGCAACGGCTCCCTGGTGTTTGGGGGCGGGCAGGTGCTGGCCCCGCTGCTGTATGCCGAGTTTGTAGAGTTCAAGCGCTACCTCAGCAGCACCGAGTTTTTGTCGGGCCTGGGCCTGGTGCAGGCCATGCCGGGCCCCAATTTTTCCATTGCGGCCTACATCGGCTCCTTGGCCATGCGCCCGGCCGGCGCGGGCATACCCGGGCAGCTGCTGGGGGCAGTAGTGGGCGCTACGGCCATCTTTCTGCCGGGTACCCTGCTCATCTTTTTTGTTATCCGGTTCTGGGACGGGCTGCGGCAGTACCGCGTGGTGCAGGCCTCGCTGGAAGGCGTAAATGCCGTAAGCGCTGGTCTGGTGTGTGCTGCCACGTTTCTGCTCTATCACCCCCTGCCCGACCGCATGCTGGCTCTGCCGGGGGGCTGGCACCTGGGGCCTTATTATGGCGTGCCGCTTAATCCGCTGCTGGTAGGGCTTACTTTCCTGCTGCTGCTCTGGGAAAAGGTGCCCTCAGTGGCCATTATCGCGGCGGCGCTGATTGCCGGCGCCGTGCTGGCCTAGGCAAATACCTGCCGCTGCTGTCACCTGTTCGCGGCGGTTCGCGTAGAGAGCGATGGGGCAGCGCTGCTCCGCGAACTTTCTAATGCCATGGCCAAGAAACCCGTCAAACCAAAACAAAAAGCTGCCGACCCCAACAAGAAGGCGCGCGTCCATAAAGAGCTGGAGGGCTTTGAAATCGGCGTTAACCCCCTGGGTGAAATCACGTCCAACTACAGCATCGAGCAGATAAACCAGTTTCTGGGCCGGCACGTGCGCGATAAGAAGCTGGTGGACCGGGCCGGGCAGTTCGGGGAGAAGCCCACGCCGGAAGAAGAGGAGGACGCAGCTTTCCCGATTCAGGACGGGCATCACGAGCCCGAGCCAGAGGAGTCGGAAGAGGAGTTTATGAAGCGCAGCAGCCGCGAGGCCAAGGTCAAAAAGAACATGGCCGAGCCCGACCGCGAAGCAGCCGCTACCCGGGGTGAGCTGCCCCTCGACGACGAATAAGCAAAGGAATAGGTAGTTTCTGCCGCAGAAGCATACTTTTGCGGTGAATCATTATAACCATTCCTGCCCGTGAACTCCCACGAAATTGACTACCGCATTCTTGGCGGCGACATTCAGGTGCTCGAAGTTGAGCTCGACCCCAACGAAACGGTGATTGCCGAAGCCGGCGCCATGGTATACATGGAGGAAGGCATTGCCTTTGAAACCAAGATGGGCGACGGCTCCGAGCCCGACCAGGGCTTTATGGGCAAGCTGTTCTCGGCCGGCACCCGCCTGATTACGGGTGAGTCGCTGTTCATGACCCACTTTACCCACCGCGGCGGCTATGGCAAAACCCGGGTGGCTTTCTCGGCACCCTACCCGGGAACCATTATTCCGGTCGACCTGCGTGACCTGCCGGCGGGCCTTATCGTGCAAAAAGACGGCTTCCTGGCGGCGGCCCGCGGCACGAAAATCAGCCTGCACTTCAACCAGCGGATTGGCGCCGGCCTTTTTGGGGGCGAAGGGTTTATCCTGCAAAAGCTGACCGGCGACGGCAAAGCGTTTATACACGCCGGCGGTACCATCATTGAGAAGCGCCTCAACAATGGCCTGCTCCGCGTAGATACGGGGTGCGTGGTCGCCTTCGAGCCGGGCATCGACTTCGACATTACCCGAGCCGGGGGACTCAAGTCCATGATTTTTGGCGGCGAAGGCCTGCTGCTGGCAACCCTGCGCGGCACGGGCCGCGTGTGGCTGCAGTCGATGCCTGTAAAAAAACTCATCCAGGCGCTGGCACCCAACGGCGGCAATGCCCGCAAGGAGAGCGGCGGCATGCTGGGTGGCATGTTCGACAGCCTGACGGAGCAATAGCCTTTAGCAGTAAGCGATAGAAGAGCAGTCAGCTAATGCCTGCTGCTCTTCTATCGCTTACTGCATAGACTGCACAATGTTGTAAGGAACAGTTTCATTGCCAGTAAATTTGACAATGAAAACGATGGTAGCCACCAAGACTACAACCAGCGCAATAAGCAGGCGCAATAGCATATGGTTGCCATTGGACTTGGTGCTGCCCATTTGTGAGGAGCGCTTGCGGCGTGAGCTATACGGCCTTTTGTACGGGGATACTTTGGTTGCGGAAGCCACTGGAGAAGTAGAAATTAACGCGTTGGGTGGGAATTTTAGAGTAATCAAAAAGTAATAGTAACGAAAATTATGATAAGGCAACGTAACATTTCGTCAAAAAAATCCTAAAGCTCCGCAAAGAGTGCAATTTTCCCGATAAACACAGCCATAAAAGAGGCGTACTCTGCTGAGTACTGACGCCTAGTCCACTTACTTGTGCAGGTGGAGAACCGCTTCCAGAACCTCGCGCGAGTTGAGCAGGCGGGGTACTTTATGCTGGCCCCCCAGCTTGCCCTGCCCAGCCAGCCAGGCCTCGAATGTGCCGGCCGGTAGGTAGTTAACTACGGGTGGAGCCAATGCCAGGTCGCGGTGGCGCTTGGCATCATAGTCGGAGTTGAGCTGCCGGAGGGTAGTATCCAGCACTTCGGTAAACCGGGCTAAGCTGCTGGGGCTGCTGAGAAACTCGATGGCCCATTCGTGGCCGCCCCGCGAGCCGGCTGCTCCGGCAAACCACACCGGGGCCGCTGTGTAGTCGCGCACGGCGGCCCCGGTAGCCTGGCAGGCGGCAGCAATGCCGGCATCGGCATTCTCTATTACCAGCTCTTCGCCAAAGGCATTGAGGAAGTGCTTGGTGCGCCCGGTAATGCGCAGGCGGTAGGGCGCCAGGGAGGTAAAGCGCACGGTGTCGCCTACCAGATAGCGCCACAGTCCGGCATTGGTACTGATAACCAAGGCATAAGTCCGGCCCGTCTGTACCTCGGACAGGGGCAGCGGCCGGGGTTCGGGGCTGTCCCACTGCTCGGCCGGCAGAAACTCGTAGTAAATACCGTGGTTGAGGAGCAGGAGCAGGTCTTCGCTGTCGGGCTGGTCCTGCACGGCAAAGTAGCCCTCAGAGGCATTGTAAATTTCGAGGTAGCGCATGCGGGCATCCGGAATCAGCTGGCGAAACAGCTCCCGGTAGGGGCCAAAGGCTACGGCACCGTGCAGAAACAGGCGTAAGCGGGGCCACACCTCGCAAATGCTGCCGGCACCGGCCAGCTCCGTGACGCGGCGCAGCAGCACTATCATCCAGGTAGGCACGCCCGCCAGCGTGCGTACATCCTGCTGCAGGACGTGCCGGGCAATGCGCTCAATCTTTTCCTCCCATTCGCCGAGCAGGGCCAGCTCCAGGGGCGGGGTGCGCATCTGCTCGGCCCACCACGGCAGCTGCTGCATAATAACGGCCGAAACGTCGCCGGCCCGGGAGCGGGGCTCGGCCGGGCGAAAGGGGTTGGGGCCATGGGTGCCGCCCAGCGACAGGGTTTTGCCGGCCAGCAGGCGCTCCCGGGGGTAGAAGTGCGTCGCCAGGGCCGTCATGTCGCGCCCGGCGCGGTAGTGGCATTGATGCAAGGATTCGGCCGTGACGGGTACGTATTTGCTGCGGGCATTGGTGGTGCCGCTGGACTTGGCAAACCAGCGGGGGCGGCCGGGCCAGAGCACGTCGCGTTCCCCGCGCAATACGCGCTCCAGCTCGGGGTATAGCTGCTCGTAAGTGCTTACCGGTACCCGCTCGGCAAAAGCTGCAGCCGAAATGTTTTCGCCAAAGCCGTAGCGCTGGCCCCAGTCGGTGCTGCGGGCGTGGCGCAGCAGCTGGCGTAATACCTGCTCCTGGTTTTCAATGGGTTGACGGCGAATGTGCTCCAGGCGGCGCAGGCTGCCAGCCTGTACGGCGGCGGAAAGGAGCAGGTCGAACATGCCACAAATGTAGGTTTAGCCGGAAATAGCGGATACGGAGAAGTCCGCAGCAAGGCCGCGGGCCTTACACCCGGTAAAGCAAGCATTGTATAGCCGTGGGCGCTGCAGGCCTTCGCTTCTACTGCTTTAGCCCCGGTTGCGCTTCAGCTCGAAGTTCTTGCCCAGGTACACGCGGCGCACGGTGTCGTCGCTGGCCAGGTCTTCGGCGGTGCCGGCTTTCAGCAGCTTGCCCTCAAAGAGCAAGTAGGCCCGGTCTACGATACCCAGGGTGGCCTGCACGTCGTGGTCGGTGATGAGCACCCCAATGTTGCGGTGCTTGAGCTTGGCCACAATGCCCTGGATTTCCTCGGTGGCAATGGGGTCGACGCCGGCGAAGGGCTCGTCGAGCAGCACAAACTTGGGGTCGACGGCCAGGGCGCGGGCAATTTCCGTGCGTCGGCGCTCGCCGCCGCTCAGCACCTTGCCCAGGTTTTTGCGCACATGGGTGAGGCTGAACTCATTCAGCAGCTCTTCCACCTTGTCTTTCCAACTGGCCTTGGGCAGGTCGGAGAGCTCCAGCACGGCCAGGATGTTCTCTTCCACGCTCAGGTCGCGGAACACCGAGGCTTCCTGAGCCAGGTAGCCCACGCCGCGCCGGGCCCGCTGGTAAATCGGCATGGAGGTAATCTCTTCGTCGTCGAGGAAAATCCGGCCGGCGTTGGGCTTAACCATGCCCACCATCATGTAGAAGCAGGTGGTTTTGCCCGCCCCGTTGGGCCCGAGCAGGCCTACGATTTCGCCTTGCTCTACCCGTACCGACATATCATTGACGACGGTGCGGGCTTTGTATTTTTTAATGAGGTTATCGGCGCGAAGAATCATAAGGGCAAAGGTAAGGTTGGCTTCTGCCGTGTACCGTTACGACAGGAAGCGGGACTGGCAAAAAAATATTCGGCACGCCTACTAGTTCGCTTGAAAATTTCCGCTACTTTTAAGCCCAGGAACCAAACCCACCTAATTCTTCCACACTTCTTATGACGTTTAAAACTTTACTCCTTGCGGGTGGTGCGTTGCTTGGCAGCGTGTCGGCTGCTTCAGCCAGCGGCTTTCAGGTGTATCTGCCCAGCCAGCAAAGCATTGGCATGGGTGGGGTAGGCGTGGGCCTCTCCATGGAGCAGGCCGCGCAGTTTCTGAACCCCGGCGCCCTGGCCATGCTACGCCAGAATGGCGTGCAAGTAGGCGTGAGCGCAACGTTTGCCCGCCAGGCTTTCCGCCCGGCTTCGGGTGGTGAGCAGCGCGAGCTGCAAAACACCGTTGTGACGCCATTTAACCTGTACGCCAGCTTTGGCCCCAAAGAGGGGAAGTTTCGGGCAGGCATCTCGGTGTACACTCCTTATGGCTCTACGCTGCGGTACGCCGAGGGCTGGGAGGGCCGCTATAGCCTGAGAGAAATCACGCTAAGCGCCATTTATGTGCAGCCCACCGCGAGCTATGCCCTTACGGATAAGCTGAGTGTAGGCGCGGGCCTGATGATACTGGCCCGGGGCGCGGTTAACCTGCAGCGCTCCATTGATGTAGCAGGAACCGAAGGCAAGATTGAGCTGGACGGCAAGACCAAAATGGGCTTTGGTGTGAATGCGGGCATTTTCTTCAAGCCTTCTGACAAGCTGAGCTTGGGCGTGAGCTACCGCTCGAAGATTGATGCCCGCGTAGAAGGCGGCGACGTGACCGTTACTAACCCCATCCCAGCCCTGCAGGCAAACTTCGCGGGCAATAAGTTTGATGCTACCCTGCCGCTGGCAGCCTCGGTCAACTTTGGCGTCGGTATCATGCCTACCGAAAAGCTGACCATTGGCGTGGACGTGAACTGGGTGCAGTGGAGCGCCTATAAGTCGCTGCGCTTTGACTTTACGAAAGACGGGCAGCCGGCACAGGTTGGCCGGGGCACTTTCTCAGAGTCGAAGCGTGAGTTTCAGGATGCCTTCACGTTCCGCGTGGGCGGGCAGTACAAGGCCACCGATAAGCTGGCCCTGCGCCTGGGCGGCGCTTACGACATGACCGCCGTGAAGGACGGGTTCGTAACGCCGGAAACGCCAGACGGCAACCGCATCATCGGCACGGCCGGCATTGGCTACGACATCACCGAAAACTTCGGGGTAGACGCGTCCTTTATGTTCCAGGCCATCCAGAAACGCTCGCAATCTGAGCAGGACCTGGTTAATAACGGCACTACCGACCGGCCCGCCGGCACGTACCGCACCAACATCAGCATTCCCGGCATCGGGCTGCGCTATAACTTCTAAGGCCAAGCTTCACTCCGCTATTACTTCGTTTGTATGAACCAGAATTTCAAACGTTCCGCGCCGTTTTTGGCACTCCTGGGCTTGGTACTGGGTGGTTGCCAGCCTGACCTCTCCAATGACCCGAAGTCAAGCGCCGGACAGGCTGATTTCAGCCGCTACATTGCCGTGGGCAACTCCCTGACCGCCGGCTTTTCCGACAATGGGCTGTACCGCGAGGGCCAGCTGAATTCTTACCCCAGTATTCTGGCCCAGCAGTTTAGCCGCGTAGGAGGAGGTACTTTCGTACAGCCCCTGTTTACCGAAGCGCAAGCCAGCGGCAGCGGCTACGTGCGCCTGGCCGGCTTTACAACACCCACGGCCAATTCCAACAGCTCGCCAATTACGGCGCCGGTAGCAGGCTCGGCTGGCCGCAATACGCCCACCTCGGCGCCCTATACCAAGTTCACCGAGCCGGTAAACAACCTTGGCATTCCCGGCATTCGGATGTCCGATATCAACACGGCCGGCTATGGCAGCACCCAGGGCAACCCCTATTTTGAGCGGATTACGCCCGATGCCATGGCCCTCCAGACTTACCTGCAGCGTGTACAGGCCACGGTGGGGTCCATCAAGCCAACCTTCTTCACCTCGTGGCTGGGCAACAACGACGTACTGGGCTATGCCACCGCTGGTGCAGCCGCCAACGCCATCACCCCGCTCGCCACGTTCACGACCAACAACAATCAGATGCTCGACGCTCTGATTTCGGGTGGTGCCAAGGGCGTGGTAGCCACCATCCCGGATGTGACGGGTATTCCCTTCTTCACTACGGCAGGCCCTTCGTTCCGGGCTACCCTGGCTTTGCCGGCCAACAACGTGCCCAGCGCTGCGCCTTTTGTGTACACCACGGGAACGTTGGCTCCCGGCCAGCCCAACACTCGCGTAAACACTACGCTGGCCAGCATCCGCGATGCCAGCGGCGCCGGCAACCTGCTGCTCACGCTCACGGCTTCGCCCTATCTGGGGCTCTACGGCCGGCCCTCGGGCAAGTACTGGCGCGACTTCTACCAGCAGGCCCGGCCTTCGCTGCCGCCCACGATACCCAACCTGTCGACATTCCTGCTGGTTATGGGAGTTGATACCACCCGGGCTTTTGGCCAGACCACTCAGAATCCTTTCCCCAGCACCCTGGTGCTTGACGATGTTGAGCAGACCGCGGTAGTGAACGCTACCAACGACTTCAACCGGGCGCTGATTTCGGCTGCAAATGCCCGCAACCTGGCAATCTTTGATGCCAACACCTTCTTCCGTGGGGTTGCAGCCAATGGTATTATGAACAACACCATAATGAACTCGGCGGCGTTCATCTCCGGAAACCTGTTCAGCCTTGATGGCGTGCACCCCACGCCCCGCGGCTATGCCTTCATCGCCAATGAGATGATTAAGGCTATCAATGCCAAGTACGATGCTTCCATCCCCACCGTGGATGCCACCAAATACCGCGGCGTTCAGTTCCCACGCTAGGCTTCGGGTTTAACTACAAAAAGCGCCCTTTCCTGCGTGGAAAGGGCGCTTTTTTGCGTATAAGTGGAAAAGCAAATTTGCTTTGGTGCGTTTCTTGAAGGCCCGGGTAGTCGGCAAAATACCCAGGCGTCACCTTTTCTTCTCTTTTTCGTCTAATTCAGTTATGAAAAAGCTTACCTTACTCGCCATTCTGGCCACGGCTACGCTGGTGGCCTGCGACACTGAAACTGAAGGCCCGGCCCCCAACACCAAAACCCAGCTGCTGACAGCCGACCCCTGGCGCATGACCTCCTGGACGAGTACTACAGGCTCCGGCTCGCCCGTAGACCAAATGCCTGCCCAGGCCTGTCAGCGCGACGACCGGTACAGCTTCGGCACCAATGGGGTGATGACCCGCACCGAAGGACCCCTTCCCTGCAGCGGCAATTCGCAAACGGTGGTACTCACCGCTCCCTGGAATTTCAACTCAGGCCAAACCATTCTTACCATTGGCGCGGCCAACATGGGGGCGTCTACCATTCCCTATGAAGTGGTTCGGTTGACGGCCGACGAGATGCAGCTGCGCTACAGCCGGTCTGTAAACATGCAGACCGTGGTAGACAATGTGAATTATGTGAATTAGCCGCTTGGCTTGCTAAAAGGTGTCGGACCGGCGCCTTTTAGCAAGCCAAGCGGTATTACCGAGCCAGGTGCGCGGCAATAAGCTGGGCATGATGGCGGCCGTTCTCGATAAACCAGCGGCTGGTGGCCCGGCCGCCGCACACGGTACCGGCTACGTACACGCCGGGCTGCGTTGTTTCCTGGGTTGTGGGGTCGAACAGTGGGGCGCGGGCTACGTCGTTGGGGTCGGGCTCAATGCCCAGGGCGCCGAGCAGGGTTTCGTCGGGGTGGTAGCCGGTGAGGGCGTACACGAAGCGGGCGGGCACAGTGAGCGGGCCGTTGGGTGTGGTAATGTCCACGGCATCGGGGTGAATGGCTGTCACGCAGGCATTGAAGTGGGCGGTGATGCGGCCTTCGGCAATGCGGTTGAGCAGGTCGGGCCGAATCCAGTACTTCACGCTGGGGCTGATTTCGGGGCCGCGCACCAACAGCGTGACACTGGCCCCGGCCCGGGTGAGCTGCAAAGCAGCCTTGGCGGCCGAGTTTTTGGCGCCAATCACCACCACCGGCTGGGCGGCGTGCTGGTACGGCTCCTTATAGTAATGACTGACGTGGGGCAGGTCTTCGCCGGGGACATTAAGTAGGTTGGGCAGGTCGTAGAAGCCGGTGGCTACTACCACGTTGCGGGCTTGAATCTCGCCCAGGCCGGTTGTTGCCGTGAAGCTGCCCTGCTCCCCGCTGAGACTCAGCACCCGCTCGTGCAGGCGCAGCTCCAGCTTTTCGGCGCGGGCCACGCGCTGGTAGTAGTCGAGGGCGTCTTCGCGCAGGGGCTTGTACTGGCTGGTGGGGAAAGGGTAGCCGCCGATTTCCAGCAGCTCAGGCGTTGAGAAAAACTCCATGTTGGTAGGGTAGCCGATAATGGAGTTCACCAGGGCCCCTTTCTCTACAATGACCACGCGCAGGCCCCGGCGCTGGATTTCAAGGGCGCAGGCCAGGCCCACGGGGCCGGCACCAATTACAAGGGCATCGAGCATAGAGAGTGTTGAGTGGTAAGTATTAAGTAGTAGGATTAAAAAGGCCAGCCCTTCCAGCCTCAGCGCTGCCGAGGGAGGGCCTTGTCGTTTGGCTTACTACTTAAGCGGTTTCAGGTGGTAGAGTAGCGGAAACACGGCACGGCGCGTTCTGCATTGTTACTTTGTGTATGCGTACTTGTGACTTATGCGGCAGCACCGATTTTAAGCAGCTGCCTTTCTACTACGAATTTGAGGGCCAGAAGCTGCAGGGCACCCAGTGCCGCAGCTGCAGCCTGATGTTTCTGCACCCCCAGCCCACTCCTGAGCAGCTCGAACGCCTCTACGGCAAGGAGTACTTCACCGACCGGCCCAACTACGACCGCACCCAGCAGGACAAGAAGTTTATCGACGAAGGCAAACAGCTGGATTTAACCAAGCCCCGGCCGGATAAGTTTGTCGACTACATGCAGGCCCACTACCCGGGCCGTAAGTTTCGCTACCTGGAAGTAGGCTGCGGCCCCGGCTACACCCTCAAAAGCCTGCAAAGCCTGGGCTGGGAAACCCACGGCCTGGAGATATCCGAGCACGCCGCCGAGTTTGCCCGCCAGGCCCTGAAGCTGCCCGTGGTAACCGGCAACATCGAAACCACCAAGGACTTCCACGAAAACCAGTTCGACCTGGCCTACATGGGCGACGTGCTGGAGCACCTGCTCTCGCCGGCCGCTACGCTGGCCAAGTTCCACCGCATTCTGGCGCCGGGCGGGCTGCTGGTGCTGGCCTTGCCCGCCACGCTCAACCTGCCCACCGTGCGCCTGGGCTTCGCCGCCTACGGCATGCTGGGCAAGCAGCGCAAGATGGACATCCCACCCTACCACCTCTACGAATTCACGCCGAGTACCATCCGCCGCATGCTGGCCAAGCAGGGCTTTGAGGTGGTAGACCTGCTCAATCCCGTGAAGCCGCCCACCCACATCCGCCTGGGTGGCAGCATCGTGGAGAAGGTGGGCAAGCTGGCCGGGCAGTACCCTACCTATTACCTGAACAAGCTGACCGGCAAGTTCGGGGATAGGATGTTTGTGGTGGCGCGGAACGAGAAGTAGCCCCACCCCCGACTCCTCCCCTGTGGGGGAGGGGAGCCTAAACCTGTCGTTCTTCGACTTTCTGACTAAAACAAGCTCGCTTTTTACAGAAAAAGGTCTGTTGCGAAAGCAACAGACCTTTTTCTTTTAATCATCAGGCTCCCCTCCCCCACAGGGGAGGGGTTGGGGGTGGGGCTACAGCAGCTCCGTGCTGCGCTTCACGAAGGCCGTCAGGGCCTCCCCCTTTAGCAGGCCCTGGGCGAGCAGGGCCAGGTCGAAGGCCTGCTTGGCGAGCTTGCCGCCGTCGTCGCCGCTGAGCACCTTCTGGGCTACGGGGTGGTTGGCGTTCACGGTCACGTCGAAGGAGTCGGGGAAGGCGCCGAACATCTGCATGCCGCCCCCGCCGCCGGTGCGCTGCATGTCTTTCATGCGGCGCATGAACTCGTTCTGGGTGATGACCACCGGCGCATCCTGGGGCGAGAGCGGGGCCACCTTCACGTGCATGGCGGGGTTGGCAATGGCATCCACGAACAGGGTGGTGAGCTTGTTCTGGTCGTCTTCGCTGAGCACGCTCTCGGTAGTTTCCTCTTTCTCGATGAGCTGGCCCACGGTGGCGGCATCCACGCGCTTGAAGGAGGTTTTTTCGAGCTTCTGCTCCAGCAGGCCTACAAAGTGCGGGTCGAGCACCTGGTCGAGGTTCAGCACGTCGTAGCCGCGCTCCTGGGCGGCGGCCACGTAGGCATGCTGGGCCTCGGCGTCGTTGGTGTACAGCACCACGGTGCTGTCGTTTTTATCCTTCTGGTTGGCCTGTACGTGCTCGGTGTACTCGGTGAGGGTGAACAGCTTGTCGTCCACGTTCTTCAGCAGGGCGAAGTCCTTGGCCTTGTCGTAGAACTTGTCGTCCGACAGCATGCCGTACTTCACAAACAGGCCGATGTCGCCCCACTTTTCCTCGTAGGCAGCGCGGTCCTGCTTGAACAGGCTGCTGAGCTTGTCGGCTACCTTCTTGGTGATGTAGGTGTTGATTTTGCGCACCGCGGCGTCGGCCTGCAGGAAGCTGCGGCTCACGTTCAGCGGGATGTCGGGCGAGTCAATCACGCCGTGCAGCAGCATGAGGAACTCGGGCACCACGTCCTTCACCTCATCGGTGATAAACACCTGGCGCGAGTACAGCTGAATCTTGTTGCGCTGCAGCTGCAGCTCGTCCTTCACCTTGGGGAAGTACAGGATGCCCGTCAGGTTGAAGGGGTAGTCCACGTTCAGGTGAATCCAGAACAGGGGCTCGTCCAGGCTCAGGGGGTAGAGCTCATGGTAGAACTTCTTGTAGTCCTCGTCGGTGAGGTCGCTGGGCTGCTTGGTCCAGATGGGCGCGGTCTGGTTTATTACCGTGTCCTCGAACTCAATCTCGATGGGCAGGAACTTGCAGTACTTGGTGAGGATGCCGCGCAGGCGGCTGGCTTCCAGGAACTCGTCGGAGTCGGCGGCTACGTGCAGCACCACGTTGGTGCCACGGTCTTCCTTCTCAGTGGTTTCGAGGGTGAACTCCGTGCTGCCGTCGCATACCCAGTGGGCGCCTTCGGTGCCTTCCTTGTAACTCTTGGAGAAGATTTCCACGTTGTCGGCCACCATGAAGGCCGAGTAGAAGCCCAGGCCGAACTGCCCGATAATCTGGTCTTTGGTGGCGGCGTCCTTCTCCTTGTACTGCTCCACAAACTCGGTGGCGCCGGAGAAGGCAATCTGGTTGATGTACTTCTTGATTTCCTCGGCCGTCATGCCCAGGCCGCGGTCGGCGATGGTGATGGTGCGGGCCTCCTTGTCCACGCTCACCTTCACCTTCAGCTCGCCCAGCTCGCCCTTGAACTCGCCGAGCTGGGCCAGGCTTTTGAGCTTCTGGGTGGCATCGACGGCGTTCGAAACCAGCTCCCGCAGGAAGATTTCGTGGTCGGAGTACAAGAACTTCTTGATGATGGGGAAGATGTTCTCGGTGTGGATGGAGATAGAGCCGGTCTCTTGCATACTAAGGTTATGAAGTGATGATGTGACGGAGAGAAACGTGAATTTTTGGCCGGTTTTGCCGAGCCGTCGTTCGCGGAGCGGCTATTCAACTCTTGTTCCACCCCGGGGCGGGCTGACAGGCTGGCAGTTGGGCGGAGCTGTTCTGCTAGCTTTCCCGCAGTGTGCGCAGTGGTTAGGCGCAGTGGTCGTTTTGGAAATGGGCTATCTGACCAGGAGGGGCTTGTGGGATTTGGTGCTTGGTGCCTTTTGCTGGGGGCCGGGCTTTTTGTGGCGGCGCCACCACAGCAGAAAGCCGGTGAGGCTGAGCAGGGCGGGGGAGAGGCCGCCCAGGCTCCAGAGCAGCTTCACGAGCAGGCCGCCAAACTGCCCGAAGTGCAGGGTAAAGGCCAGCAGCTCGGTTTGCTCGGCCAGGGCCGCCTGGCGCACGTCGGCAGCGGCCAGCACCTGGCCGCTGCGGGCCGACAGCGTAATGGTCTGGCTGAAGTCGCCGTAGAGCGGGCGGTCGGCGAGCCGGCCCAGGGCTTTCACCACGGTGTCGGAAGCCGTGCGGGGCAGGGCCAGGCCCTGGAGCTGGAAGCCGGGCACGGCGCTGGCGGCCCGGGCTGCCAGCGTGTCGAGGGAGACAGCCACCTTGGGCTGCGTTAGTAGCGGCTTCTCTGCTTCCTCGGCCGCGTAGGTTTCGGGCAGAAAGGCAGCGCGCAGCATCCACACGCCGCTGCCGGCAATAATCAGGTTGAAAGCCAGGGACCACACGCCCACCAACCGGTGCAGGCCGGAAGATGCCGTCCGCCAGTTGTTCCAGCTCACTTTCTGCCGGAACAGCAGCACCGGCAGCAGGTGCTTGCGGTACACCACGGCGCCGGTTAGCACGCTCAGCACCAGGGCTAGGCCGAGCAGGGCCACTGTCAGCTCGCCGCCCTTGCCGGCCAGCAGGCTGTAGTGCAGGCCCAGCAGCCAGCCAAAGAAGTGGGCCCGGGCGTCGCGCTGGCCCAGGTAGCGGGCCGTGTAGGGGTCGAAGTAAGCCAGCAGCCAGCGGTGGTCGGGCTGGTCGACGCTCACCTGCACGGCAGCGGTGGGCGAGGTGGGAATGCGGCGCAGGCGCAGATGGGCCGGCTGTGGAAACCGCTGCCGCGCCGCCGCCATCACCCGGTCGAGCGAAGGCCGGCCGGCCGGGGGCGCGCTCACGGAAAGCAGCTGCGGGTTCCAGGCATGGTCCAGCTCCGGCTCAAACAGCAGCAGCACCCCGCTCAGGCTCACCACCAGCAGCAGCAGGCCCGTAATCAGCCCCAGCCAGCTGTGCAGCGTAAACAAGCGGCGGGTGAAGGTGGAGCGGGCCATCTGTTTTTAGTTGTCAGTTATTAGTTGTCAGTTGTCAGTGTGGGCTGGCGCGGGTTTTCCTGACTGCAGGCGGGTATGGAGACAATTGCTGGCTAGAGGCTGTACTCAGCCGAGTATCAATAAACTAACAACTAACAACTGACAACTAACAACTGGCAACCAGCAACTAAAACGAATAGCCCGCCGTCAGGCGGAAGGAGCGGCCGTTGCCTACCCACACGATGTCGTTGAAGAACACGCCGGAGTAGTAGCGGGTGTCGGCCAGGTTGTAGAGGTTCAGGGCCAGGGACGCGCGTTTGATTTGATAGTTCAGCACGGCATCGAAGGTAGTGTAGGCCGGGATGGAGAAGTCTTCGACGAAGCTATAGCGCTTGCCTACGTGGTAGGCGCCGCCGCCGAAGCCCAGGCCTTGCAGCGGGCCCCGCTGCAGGGTGTACACGGCCCAGAGGTTGCCCGTATGGTTGGGCGCGTTCTCAAACCAGGGCGAGGCATAGGGCTCGCTGGGGTTGCCGTTCTTGGTGATTTTCGCTTCGTTGTAAGCGTAGTTGGTAATGATGTTCAGGCCGGGCAGCACGCGGCCGGTCAAGGACAGCTCCACGCCCTTGCTGGTGGCCTCGTTGCCGGCAATCTGCCGCTCGCCGTTGGGGTCGCTGGGGTCGGTAGTGAGGATGTTGACCTTGCGGATGTGGTAGAAGGCTACCGAGCCCACCAGGCGGCGGCCCAGCAGCTCGGTGCGGGCGCCTACTTCCCACTGCTTGCCCACTTCGGGGTCGAAAGGCCCACCGCTGCGGGCCAGGTTGGAGTATTGGGGCTGAAAGCTCTGGCTGTAGGAACCGTAGAGGCTAAGCTGGGGCAGGGGCTGGTACACCAGGCCGGCGCGGGGCACAAAGGCAGAAGCCGTCGAGGTGTCCTGGGGCAGCACAATGGCCGCCGTGGGGTTTCTTACCTGCTCGGTGCGGTCCTTGTCGAGGCTGGTGCTGCGGTAGGTGTCGTAGCGCAGGCCCAGCACGGCCTTGAGCTGGGGCGTGAGCGTGAGCTGGTCCTGCACGTAGCCGCCGAGGAAGTTGCTGGGGTTGTCGTAGCGGGCGTTGTACCGCTCGCCGAGGTAAGAGCTGCGGTCGGTTTGCCCGTACTGCGGGTTGAAGATGTTGAGGCCGGGCACGCCGACGCCGCTCTGGGCGTAGTCGTAGCCGTTCTGGCTGTGGCCGTAGTCGATGCCCGCCAGAATGGTGTGCTCTACCGGCCCGGTGCGGGGCGTCCAGGTCAGGTAGGTGTTCACGAAGGCATCCTGGGTTACGTTGTCGATGTCGCGGAAGTGTCGACGAATGGTGCCGGTAGTCGCGTTAAAGCTGTTGCGGTTGATGTGGTGGTACTGCTGAATGGAGTGGTAGTAGCTGTAGCGGGCCAGCACGCTCACGCTGAGCTTATCGGCCAGGCGGTGGCGGCCGAGAAACTGCACGTTGGCAATGCGGTCGGCGCCGCGGTCGTTGGCATCGTGGTGGCTCCAGCTGCGGGGCAGCACGCCTAGGTCGTATTGGCCGGCTCCGTTTTTCACGGCCATGATGCCGCGGTTGTACCAGGTGCCCCCGTCCTCGTTCTGGTGGAAGTAGGAGGCTGTGAGTGTCAGGTCGGTACGCTCGCTGGGACGGAAGGTAAAGGACGGGTTGATGAAGACGTTGCGCGTTTTCCAGTCGCGCATCTGGTGGTCGGTGCGCTCGGCACCGGCCACCACGCGGTACAGCCAGCGGCCGTCGGCCGTGAGCGGGCCCGTGGCATCGGCCACCCCGCGCAGCTGGCTGAAGCTGCCGTAGGTGAGGCGGATTTCGCGCTGGGCCGTGGCCTGGGGCAGCCTGGTGGTCTGGTTGATGATGCCGCCGGGCGCCGCAAAGCCGTACAGCACCGAGGCCGGCCCCTTGATGGCCTCTACGCTTTCCAGGTTGTAAGTGGGCTGCGGCGTATAAGACGACCCGCCCAGGCGCTGTCCGTTGTAGGCGAAGTTGCCGGTGGTAGAGCGGAAGCCGCGCATGTTGAAGTCGTTGTAGCCGCCAAACTGACTGATGCCGGCGAAGTTCTTGATGCTTTCCTGCAGCAGCTGCACCTGCTGGTCGCGCAGCACGGCCGCCGGCAGCACCTGCACGCTCTGCGGAATGTCGCGCAGGGGCGTGTCGGAGCGCGTGGCAATGTTGGTGGCGTCGCGCTGGTAGGCCGTGTAGCTGCGGGCCAGCACGGTTACTTCCTGCAGGCTGGTGGCACTGGCGGCCAGCGTTACCTCAACCCGGCTTGTTTGGCCTTCTGTAATGGTAACCGTCTGCTCCACGGGCTCAAACCCCATTGCCTGCACCACCAGGGTGTAAGTGCCGGCCGGCACGCGGTCGAGGCGGAAGCGGCCCTGGTCGTCGGCGGTGCTGCCTATGCTGGTTGCTTTTAAGGCAATGCTGGCAAAGGCGGCCGGCTGCGTATTCGCCATGCGAGCAGTGCCAAGCACGCTGCCAAAGCCAGCTCCGGCGGCATAAAGGTCAAGATTGAGCAGCAGCAAGCTTAGCAGCAAGGCAAAACGAAGGAGTGCTAGAAGACGCATTGTTTATTTAGAATGATTATAAACAGTGCAAAGTAACGGCAGGAAGCAGAGCCATTCAAAGCTTGTTTAGATTTTTTCTAAATAAATCAAGTTTGAATATTGAACATCAGGTGAGTTCTGAAGATGCTGTTGTCATAGCTGCTGGCGCATTTTGCTGAAGTAAAAAAGAGAGGAAGGCAGGTTATGTCTTTTTATAGTTTATGTTGATTGAAACCAGGAATTTCCGGCGCTTGTCTTATCTTCGGCAACCTTTAAGCGCTGGTCGCGCTACACGTCGCTGTGGCAGTGCCTGGTAAGCTTTCCAGGATTCGTGTCATCTTTGTACTTCAATGCACGCTTTGCGCTCTCATATTGCCCTCTTGCTGCTGCTCTGCCTCACGCGGACGCTGCTGCCCGAGGCATGGGTGCTGGCGCTGCACTCCCACGCGCACACCGAGGTAGAGGCTGCCCACGAGCCAGCCTACAAGCATAAGGGCAAATCCCTGCTCAGTGTCAAGCACCAGCACTGCCCGGTAGAGCAGTTTTACAACGTAGCCTACCAGGCCGGCGCGCCGGTGGTAGTGCCGGGGCCGCGGGTGGCTCCAGTATATGCCCAGCCGCTATTGGCGCTGGCCGTATCGGGCGCTACGGGTGTGGCTACGGGGCCGGCCGCCTTGCGTGGCCCGCCGGCTCGCGCCTAAGGATTCGAGCACGAAAACCCAGCTCCAAGCCTGCTAGCCAGCAGCCTGAAGCGGCGTTCTGGCAACCGGTAGAATCCTTTCAGGGCCTTCTGTGCATGGAGGCCCCCTGCGGACAGCACGTCCGCCACTACGCTCTGCTTATTGCGGAGTAATTGGCCATTAGCGCATTACGGCGCGGCAACCCCCTTTTTTGTTAGTGATGTTTCTCCGATATCTGGCCGCTCGGCCGGTTGCGGGGTGGCAATGGCGCCTGCTGATGCTGGCCGTCTGGGGTGCTTTGGCGCTACCGGTGCGGGCCCAGTCCAGTCCGGGCCAGCCGGGCAGTACAACGCTGGTAAGCGGGCGCGTAAGCGACCACGAAACCGGTGAGCTGCTGCCTGGCGCCACCATCTTGCTGGTTGAAACCCAGCAAGCCACCCAAACCGACCTGAGCGGAAATTACCAGCTGCAGGCACCAGCCGGCTTGTACCATGTGCAGGTGCGCTTCGTAGGCTATGCCCTCGAAACAGTAGAAGTGCGCCTGCTGCCGGGTCGCACCGTGCTGCGCAACTTCCGCCTGCACTCCGATGCCGTGCTACTGCAGGGTGCCGTGGTGCGCGGGCACCAGCCCGGCCTGCCCGGCACCCAGGCCACGGCCACCCTTAGCGGCGAGGCCCTGCGCCAGACCAGCGGGCAGGCCCTGGGCGAGGCCCTGCAGAAAATCAGCGGCGTGTCGGTTATTCAAACCGGGGCCAACGTGTTTAAGCCGGTTATTCACGGCCTGCACTCCAACCGCATCAGCATTCTGAACAACGGCGTGCGCCAGGAAGGCCAGCAGTGGGGCCAGGAGCACGGGCCCGAAATCGACCCCTTCATTGCCTCGCAGCTGACGGTGGTGAAAGGCGCGGCCAGCGTGCGCCACGGCTCCGATGCCATCGGCGGCGTGGTGCTGGTAGAGCCCGCCCCGCTGCCCGACTCGGCCGGCACCTCGGCCGAGCTGCAGTTGGTGGGGATGAGCAACAACGGGCTGGGCGCGGCATCGGCGGCAGTGCAGGGCAGCCCGGCGGGCCTGCCGGCCTTGCGCTGGCGGGTGCAGGGCACCGCCAAGCGGGCCGGCAACACCCGTACGCCCGACTACTACCAGAAAAACACCGGGCAGGCCGAGCTCAACTACTCGGCGGCGCTGGGCTGGCACAAAGACCGGTATGGGGTAGAGGCATTCTTTAGTCACTTCGGCAGCAAGCTGGGCATTCTGTCGAGTGCCCACCTGGGCAGCCGCGAAGACTTTGAAGCCGCCGTGGCCCGGCCGCGGCCCCGGGAAACGGCAGACTTCAGCTACAAAATCGACCGGCCCTACCAGTACGTGGCCCACGACCTGCTGAAGCTCAGTGGCTTTGTGAAAACGGGGCTGGGCCGGTTGTCGGCCACCCTGGCCCGGCAGCAGGACTTGCGGGAAGAATACGACAAGTACCGGCCCTACAACGACGCGCTGGCTGCCCGCAACCTGCCCGAGCTGCGCTACGAGAACAGCACCACCACTGCCGAGCTGCTGCTGGACCACCGCCCGCTGGGCAATTTTACGGGCAGCGTAGGCCTGGCCGGTACCTACCAGGACAACACCTACGCTTTCCGCTACTTTGTGCCCTTCTACACCAATGTGGTGGGTGGTGCCTTCCTCATCGAGCACTGGCACGGCCGCCGCTGGCAGCTGGAAGCCGGCCTGCGGGCCGACTACCGCCACCTGCAGGTGCGCCGGGGCCGGGGCAACGGCGCCGGCTACTATGTGGAGCGGACGGCCTTCACCTACGTCACGCCGGCCGCCAGCCTGGGCACTTCCTTTGAAGCTGGCCCCCACCTCACGCTGCGTAGCGACCTGGGCCTGACCCGCCGGGCGCCGGCTCCCAACGAGCGTTACAGCCAGGGCGTGCACAACGCCCAGTACGAGGAAGGCTTCGACCTGCAGAACGATTTCCTGCCGGCCGGCGCACCCCGCCGCAGCCTACAGCCCGAAACGGCCTACAACACTGGCCTGACGGCTACCTGGCACGGCTACCGCCGGCTGAACGGCGAAGTCACCCTCTACCACACCCGCATTTCGGGCTATATCTACCAGCTGCCCATGCCGCCGCCCGTCACCATTCGGGGCGTGTTTCCCAGCTTCCGCTTCGACCAAAGCGACGCCTCGTTCACCGGCTTCGATGCTGCCGGAACCTACGACCTGGCCCAGGGCTGGCAGCTGGCCGGCAAAGCGGCCGTGGTGGTGGCTTACAACCACGACCAGCGCGACTACCTCATTTTCGGGCCCGCCGACCGCCTAGAGCTGAGCCTGCGCCGGAGCTGGCCCAACCGCACGGCCACGCCGGGCCGCCTGCGCCAGCGCTACGCCCAGCTCAGCGGGCTGGGGGTGCGTCGGCAGACCCGCACACCCTCCGAGGTGTACGATTTCACCACGGCGCCTGCGGGCTATGTCCTGCTTGGCGCCGAGGTAGGGGCCACGCTGCAGCTGGGCCGCCTGCCCCTTACCATTAGCCTGACGGGCAGCAACCTGCTCGACCAGCGCTACCGCGACTACCTCAACCGCTACCGCTACTTCACCGACGAGATGGGGCGCAACATCACGCTGCGCCTGCGGGTGCCGCTGGCCTTCGGGGCCGCGTCACGATAGGTCAGCTTTTCTACAATGAACACATATTCTCAACTCATTTCAAAAAAACCTAACTCATTTTTCTCATGAAAACCAATTCTTTCCGCCACCTTCTCTTCGTAATGCTGGCCGCTCCGCTCGTTCTGCTGTCTGGCTGCAGCAAGAAAGACCCTGAGCCAGACAATGGCGACAAAGAGCTGATTACGACCGCAGAATATGTGCTGACGCCGGTTGGTGGCGGTACCACGGTACGGGCCACCTTCCGCGACCTGGACGGGGATGGCGGCGCTGCTCCTACCATCACCCCGCTGACGCTGGCCGCCAATACGTCTTACACCGGCACGCTCACCTTCCTGGATGAGACCAAGAATCCGGCGGTCAACATCAGCGACGAAGTACGACAGGAAGCCAACGACCACCTGATAGGCTACACGACGACCCCCGCGGCCCTGCTCACCATTGCGCGCACCGACCGCGACGGCAACAACCGCGAGCTGGGCCTGCAAACCACGCTGCGGGCGAATGCCGCCGGCAGCGGCAGCCTGCGCATCGTGCTGTACCACCAGCCCGGTACCAAGAATGCCACTACTAACCTCGAAGGCAGCGAGCTGCAGGTAAACTTCCCGGTAACGGTGCAGTAGGCCAGTAGCTTAGGCCAGGGTAGCCGGAGAGTAGCGCGGCGTGTTTACGGAAGCCCGCTGTTTTCCGGCTACCTGGCTTGGGTGGTTCGACAAAACTCATTTCCTGCCGAAACAACCCTTTCTCCGGATGAATAGTCCAGGAGGTAGGCCATTGTGTCTGCTTCTATCAAACAAACTTTCTGATGCCTTCTTTTTCTGCTTATGACATGGCCATTGTGGGGGCCAGCAACGCCGGCCTGAGCGCGGCGCTGGTGCTGGGCCGGGCCCGGCGCCGCGTACTGGTGCTCGATGGCGGGCCTTCGCGCAATGCGCCGGCCTTTCATTCCCATAGCTTTTTCACCCGCGACGGTGCCCCGCCCCAGGGCCTGCTGCGTATTGGGCGCGAGCAGCTGCAGCCCTATAACGTGGAAGTGGTAGCCGCTGAAGCCCGCCGGGTGAAAACCACTGCCGAAGGCTTTGCCCTGACTCTGAGCAAGGGCGAAGTGGTGACGGCTCCCGCCCTGCTGCTGGCTACCGGCGTCACCGACGTGCTGCCTGGCATCAGTGGGCTGAAAGAGCTGTGGGGGCGCGGCGTATACCATTGCCCCTACTGCCACGGCTGGGAAACCCGCCATAGCCGGGTGGCTGTGTACGGCCGGGGGGAAGCCGGCTACCACCTGGCCGTGCTGCTGCAGCAGTGGAGCCCTACCCTGCAGCTGTGCACCGATGGGCCGGCCGGGCTCACCCCGGGCCAGCTGGCCCACCTCAACAGCCTCGGCGTAGCAATCAGGGAGGCCCGCGTGAAAGCCTTTGATGGCACGGCGAAATGCCTGCGGGCTATTATTTTCTCCGATGGCAGCCGCCTGCCCGTCGATGCCGTGTTTATGCGCCCCGCCCAGCGGCAGCGCACCGACCTGGCCACCCAGCTGGGCTGTGCCCTTACTTCCGATGGCGTGTATGTGCAGGTAGACGAAACCGGCCTGACCAGCGTGCCCAACGTGTATGCGGTGGGCGACATGACCGGGCCGTTGCAGCAGGTAATTCATGCTGCCGCCAGTGGCGCCCGGGCCGCCGCCGCCCTGAACAATGAGCTGATACTGCGCAGCTGCGTGAGCGCGGCTTAGCAGGGCTATGCCTGTGCTTAAGCGTCGGGCCGGGGTAATGCCGGGCCCGGCGTTTTGTTTTCCGGCAGGCGCAGGGGAGTTGAAGTAGCAGCTAATGAAGCTGTTCAGCATGACCTGCTAACGCCTTCCTAAACCGCTTAAAAGGGAAGGTCCTGCTGGCTTGATTGAATGCGAGCCAGAACAGCAGCCGCATCCTTACGTTTACCTCATTGACTGCCAAGGGGCACAGAGCATGGTGGGCAGGGATTAGGGCCTACTACAGTAGGGAACCTTCCTTCGACGACCAGTTGGCCGACGTGTACGGGGCCGGGGAGGGCTGGAACCACCTGGCGCGGTGCGATAATCGGGCAGAAACTTACAGTGCGCTACCTGGCCGGGCTGCCCGACAACTTCCTTATGCTGGCCAACGACCCGCGCAGCACCTTTGGGCGCAACCTGCAATGCCAGCCTTTGCAGCTGGCTTATGCCGAAGCGCTGCAGGCCTTTCAGTTCGATAAGCAGAATGCCGGACTTAAAGCGCGGTTTGCGGCGGCACGGGATAGCCTCATTACCAGCGCCTGCTTGTCCGAAGAAGAAAGAGAAGACTACTGCAGCATCCGGCGGCGCGTCCTGGCAGGCCGGTTTTAGCCCGGCGGAATAAGTGGACGGCCCGAACACCTGGCTGTGCCGCTGCCGTTTGCCGTATCTGCAAGCCCCGGGCTGTGGCCCGGGCTAGCTTTGCGTCATCAACTCCCACTGCATGGCCCAGCACCATCACCCCGACCATGCCCACCATCACCACGCCAGCCCGCCGGCCGGGGGGCGGTTCAGCGCGGCCTTTGCCACGGGCATTGCGCTGAACGTGCTGTTTGTGGTGGCCGAAACCCTGGGCGGGCTCTGGGCCAACTCGGCGGCCCTGCTCTCCGATGCCGCCCACAACCTGAGCGACGTGCTGAGCCTGGCCCTGGCCTGGGGTGCAGCCTGGCTTGCGGGGCGGCCCGCTACCAAGAACTTCACCTTTGGCTTTCGCGGAGCTACCATTCAGGCGGCGCTGCTCAATGCGGCGCTGCTGTATGCGGCCCTGGGCTTTATTCTCTGGGAAACCGCCGACCACTTCCTGCACCCCCAGCCCGTGAATGGCCGCCTGGTAATGGGGCTGGCCGGCCTGGGCGTGCTCATCAACGGCTTTACGGCCTGGCTGTTCCGGCGCGGGCAGAAAGACGATGTGAACGTACGCGGCGCCTACCTGCACATGCTCACCGACGCGCTGGTGAGCGTGGGCGTGGTAGTGGGCGGGGGCCTCACGCTGCTCACGGGCTGGGCCTGGCTCGACCCGGTGCTGGCGCTTGTCCTGCTGGCCGTCATTGCCATGGGCTCCTGGGGCCTGCTGCGCGACACCGTGCGCCTGGGCCTGAACGCCGTGCCCGACAGCATTGACCTGAGCGCCGTGCGGGCTTTCCTGCTGCGCCAGCCCCGGGTGCAGTCCGTACACAACCTGCACGTGTGGAGCCTCAGCTCCGACGGCCACGATACTGCCCTCACGGTTCACCTCGTGCGGCCCGGCGGGGCCGATGCGGCCTGGCTAAGCCAGCTTTCCCAGGCTTTGCTAAAGGAATTTCACATCCACCACACCACCGTGCAGGTAGAAGACGGCCCCGGCTGCCCTGGTAACGTGGAATTCCATTCCGCGCCGTAGAGCGGCCCACCCCAGCCTCCTGCGGAATAGAATTTCGTACTACTGCCAGCTCGGCGCGGAATGGAATTCGGCGCTACTCCTGTACATTTCGGGCCTCCAAACGCCGCCAATTCCGTGCAGTCCCCAAAATCCAGCTCTTCCCCCGCCCAAACCACGGGCCTGTTCTCCGCCGTTGTCATCGTGGCCGCCCTGGGCTACTTCGTCGATATCTACGACCTGATTCTCTTCAGTATCGTGCGGGTAAAAAGTCTGGCTGACCTCGGGGTTACCGCACCTGACCAGGTGACCAGCCAGGGTTTGTTCCTGATTAACATGCAGATGGGCGGCATGCTGCTGGGCGGCATTCTCTGGGGCATACTCGGCGACCGGCGGGGCCGGCTCTCGGTGCTGTTTGGCTCCATTCTGCTGTACTCCCTGGCCAACATCGCCAATGGCTTCGTGCAAACCATCGACCAGTATGCCTGGCTGCGCCTCATCGCAGGCGTCGGCCTGGCCGGGGAGCTGGGCGCGGGCATCACCCTGGTCAGCGAGAGCCTGCCCAAGGAAAAGCGCGGCTACGGCACCATGATAGTAGCCACCGTAGGCGTGAGCGGGGCCCTGTTGGCGTACTGGGTAGGGGAGAAGCTGGGCTGGCGCAATGCCTACTTTGTGGGTGGTGGCCTGGGCCTGGCCTTGCTGCTGCTGCGCGTTAGCGTCATGGAGTCGGGCATGTTCCAGCAGGTACAGGCCCAGTCGGAAGTAAAGCGCGGCGACTTTTTCAGCCTCTTCACTTACGGCCCGCGCCTGAGCCGCTATGTGCGCTGCCTGCTCATTGGGGTGCCGCTCTGGTTTGTAATTGGCATTCTCATCACCCTGGCGCCGGAGTTTGGCCGGGCGCTGGGCCTTACGGGCGAAGTCACGGCCGGGCTGGCCGTGTTCTGGAGCTACTTCGGGCTGGTGTTCGGCGACTTTGCCAGCGGGGCCCTCAGCCAGGTGTGGCACAGCCGCAACCGCGCCCTGAAGTTTTTCCTGGGCTTCTGCGCCGCCATGGTGGGCGTGTACCTCTACGGTATCAAGGGCAGCACGCCCAACACCTATTATATGGTGTGCTTCGGACTGGGCGTGTCGGTAGGCTTCTGGGCTTTGTTCGTCACCGTGGCCGCCGAGCAGTTCGGTACCAACCTGCGGGCCACGGTGGCCACCACGGCGCCCAACTTCGCCCGGGGCTCGGTGCTGCTGCTGGTGCCGCTGTTTCAGTTCTTTTCCGGCCCAGCCGCCCAGCCTCGCCTGGGCCTGGTAAACGGGGCGGCCCTGCTCGGGGCCTTGTCGCTGCTGGTTGCCTTCTGGGCCGTGAGCACCCTGCCCGAGAGCTATGGCAAAGACCTGGATTACGTGGAAGAATGATTTATTAATGGGTTGATTTTTTGATGTGCTGATGTTTCGAGGCGGCAACAATACTGGCGCCATTCAATTCTGACAAGTCAAATAAATCCTTTCTGTTCTCGTCTAGCTCTAAAGTGGATGCGTCGAGTCGCCATTGCATCAGCAAATCCTCTACAGAGCATCAGCCTACCAAAAATCAGCACATTAACCCATCAAAAATCAGCACATCAAACAACCCATGGCCACCAAAAACCCTGCGAAATTCTACCCCCTGCACCACTTCGTGCTCCTGCCCGCCGGCCTGATTATCATGGGCTATGCCATTCGGCGCTACGTGGAGGTGGCCGGCGACGACTCCGATATCTCGCGCCTGTGGTTTACGGCCATGGTGCTGGGCATCGTCGTGTTTCTGGCGCTTTATGCCCTGCGCCAGCACTACGCCCTGGGCCTGCAGGACCGTATTATCCGGCTGGAGGTGCGGCAGCGCTATTTTGAGCTCACCGGCCAGCGCTTCGCTACCCTCGAGAATCAGCTCACGCTCAAGCAAATCATCAGTCTGCGCCTGGCCGGCGATGCCGAGCTGCCGGCCCTGGCCCAGGCCGCAGCCCGCGAAAAACTCAGCCCCAAGGACATCCAAAGCCGTATTAACGACTTTCAGTTTGACCCGCTGCGGGTATGATTTTATAGTTGTCAGTTGTTGGTTGTCAGTTGTCAGGTCGTTCTAACAATTGCATCCGGAACGATACTGGCAGCTGACAACCAACAACTGACAACCAAGGATATGATACTCTACAACGTAACCAGCAGCATCGACCCCGAAGTAGCCGATGAGTGGCTGGAGTTTATGCGCGAAACCCACATGCCCGAGGTGATGGAAACCGGCTTTTTCCTGAAAAGCCAGCTCTGCCGCCTGCTGAATGAGGAAGACGACGGCATTACCTACGCCGCCCAGTACTACTGCCTCAGCCTCGACCAGCTGGAACAATACCAGAACCTCTGTGCCCCCGAGCTGCGCGCCTCCATGGAAGCCCGCTTTGCCGGTAAGTACATGTCGTTCCGCACCGTGCTGGAAGTAATGGACTAATGAATAGAGGTTAATGATTAATGCTCGTTCCAGCCCATCAGAACGGCGTTAATCATGAACCTCTAATTATTAGTATCCGGCACCATTGGCAGTGCGGCGCTGTTCTACTGAAGCATGAAAAACATCATTTTCTTCGGCGACAGCCTTACCGCGGGCTATGGCCTGCGGGCCAGCGAGAGCTTTCCGGCCCTTATTCAGCAGCGCATCGACGAGCGGCAGCTTCCTTATAAAGCATTCAACTACGGCATCAGCGGCGAAACCAGCGCCGGCGGGCGGCAGCGGCTGGCGGCCGTGCTGGCCCGGCAGCCCGTCGACGTGTTTGTGCTGGCCCTGGGCGCCAACGACGGCCTGCGCGGTATTCCCGTGCGCGAAACCACTCACAACCTGCAGTACATCATCACGGAGGTGAAGCGCCAGTTTCCCCAGGCCCAGCTGGTGCTGGCCGGCCTGGAGTTTCCCTTCGACCTGGGCCCGCTGGGCCTGCACAAGCTGGGCCACTACGCCACCGAGTTCAAAGCCCTGTTCCGCACCCTGGCTGAGAAAAACAGCGTGGCCTTCGTGCCCTTCCTCCTGCAAGGCGTGCTCGGCCGCCGCGACCTCAACCTGCCCGACGGCGTGCACCCCAACGCCGCCGGCCAGAAAGTGCTGGCCGAAAACGTCTGGCAGGTGCTTCAGCCACTCCTGTAGCTGTAGGGGAGAGGCATGCGGCCTCTGTCATTGCGAACGTAGTGAAGCAACCCGTCCTCTCCAAGCGACTGGCCATGTAATGTGAAAAGCCCCAATGCCAGCAATGGCATTGGGGCTTTTTAGGTCCGGGGCTACCTGGTTTATGAGCGCCAGAGGACGGATTGGCTACGCCGACCTTCGGTTGCTTCACTGCGTTCGCAATGACACGTTATTTTCTGCTCACTGCTCACTGCTCACTGCTCACTGCTCACTGCTCACTGCCTACCCAAACAAATTCCCCTGCACCACCTGGGGGATGATAAACGGCGGCGCCACCTTAATGCCCGTGAGCTCGCGCATGCGGTTTAGGAAATGGGTAGTCCATACCGGGGCGTGGCGCACGTCTTTCTGGTGAATGAAAATGTAGATGTGGTGCAGGCCCTGGGCCACCCACTGGGCCAGGCGCTGGGCCCAGGCATCGGCCCGCTGGTAGTCGGTGGAGTGCAGGCCGTGGCCGTTGAAGCGAATGAAAGCCACCGGCGTGGTCAGGCGCATGGGCAGCACGTCGCGCCGGCCGGCCACGTCGGTTATCACCAGGGTTTTGTTCAGGGCTTCCAGCGTGGCATACACGGCGTCGCTCAGGCCCTTGTCGGCAAACCAGCGGGGGTGGCGCAGCTCCACGGCCAGCGGCACCGAGGCGGGAAAGTCGAGCAGGAAGCGCTCCAGCCGCGGCAGGTGCTCGGGCCCGAAGTGCGGCGGCAGCTGCAGAAAAGCCCAGCCCAGGTTGTCCTGCAGCTCCTCAATGGCCCGGCTGAAAGTCGTTACCAGGTCGTCGGCCTGAAACAGCTCCCGCTCGTGGCTGATGCTGCGCGGCAGCTTGGGGCAGAACTTAAAGTCCGGTCCCACTGCGGCCCGCCAGCGCCGCACCGTGGGCGCGTCAGGAATGCGGTAGTGCGTCGTGTTCAGCTCTAAGCTATTGAACTGCTGAGCGTAATAATGCAGATAGTCGGGCTCTTTGATGCCGGCCGGGAAGTAGCTGCCCACCCATTCCTTGTTAGTCCAGATGGGACAGCCCACGTGCAGCAGGGGAGGGGCAGGCTGCGAGGGGCGGGCCTGAGCCAGCACCCGGGCCGTTTCGGGGTGGTCGGGCGGGAGGCCAAAATCAACGTAGCGCAAGTCGGGCAAACGGCCAAAATCCATGTACGAAATTACAGCCCCCGGACCTAAACGGGTCGGTTAAAGTTCTGCTTTAAGCATTACAAAAGAAACCCCGGTTTTGCAACCAGCCTTTCGGCAAGGTTGAGTTCCCAATGCCAAAATTTTGTATCCGTCGCATAATCTTATTTTGCGAATCCCGCAATAGCCAACAGCCATTTCGGTAAAATATATCTTCAGCGTGCACCAGGGCAAAGGTTAACCGAGAGGATGGCGAATTAATTAAATGCAAGTTTTCTTGAAAAAGGATAATTTTTGGCTGTCTCGAACAGAGGCAGTCCTTGACATTTTGGGTTTGCCCGGAAGGGAGCCGGTAATTTTGATTCGCTTACCATCTCCCATTACGCATGATTGTATTTCGTCGCTTCTCAACTTCCGTCCTTTCCACTTTTCTATTTCTGCTGTTGACTTTCCTCGCTGCCCCTGCCCGGGCCGGCAAGCCCAGCAATGTAAAATCTGCTGCTGCCAAAGGTGCCGTAAAAACGGTGCTGCGTGGCCGGGCTTCGTGGTATGGCCGTGAGTTTCAGGGGCGCCGGACTACAAACGGCGAGCGGTTCAACCGCTTTAAGTACACCTGCGCGCACCGCACCCTGCCGTTTGGCACCCGGCTGCGGGTAACCAACCCGCGCACGGGCAAAGCCGTGGTGGTGCGGGTATCCGACCGCGGCCCCTTCCGCCACCAGCGCATTCTGGACCTGGCCGAAGTAGCCGCCCGTCCCCTCGACATCGTCCGGCTGGGTGCCATCACCATTGTTGCGGAGGTAGTGCCCGAAGCTACCCCGCTGGGCCCCACCGATGCGCCCGACGACCTGGCCCAGCTGCAGGCTGCCGACCCCGAGCCCGAAGCCGCTTTCGCTACCTACACCATTCCGGCTGAAGATGAGCCCGCCGCAGCCGCCACGGCCAGCAAGCCCACCCCCAGCCCCGCAGTAGCAGCCCCTGCTAAAACCGGCACCCTGATTGTGCCAGTTGCTTCCACCTTCATTGTACAGGCCGGCACCTTTGCCGACCCCGCCAACGCCCAGGCCATGCTCGCCAGGATTGAGTCGCTCGACGACAAGCTGGACGTAAACCTGAGCCAGGAAACCATCGACGGCCGTGTGCTGAACCGGGTGCTGGTGGGCAGCTTCGCCAGCCGCCCCGAGGCCGAAGCCCTGCGAAAACGGCTGCGCGTGTACGGCGTAGGAGGCCTGGTGCGCGAAATCCCCGGCACTTAACGTGGTTTCGGAGTCAGGGATATGTAGCGTGGACTCTGCGAGTCCGCGCGAATGAACGTTCAACCGCGCGGACTCGCAGAGTCCACGCTACACCCACCACGAAACTGCTATAAAGCCCTGCTTAGCGTCAGGTCTTTCGTTGCTCCCGGAGCCCCGGCTACCAGATATACCTTAGTTATTGAGCAGAAACACGCTTTCTGCTAGCCGTTTTGCGCTACATTTAAGGCCGAACAGCCTTTGATGTAGCGCCTATGTTTTCCTGGATAAAAGCTTTGCTCCTGCTGGCCCTCAGCATCACGCTGACCTGGGCCCTGAACACCAAGCACGGCGACGCTCCTCCTTTTGGCAAGCTGCTGAGCCCTTACCGCGGCTTCTGGCGCAATGCCGAGCCGGTTAGCCCGGCTTCGGCCGAGGAAAGCCTGCAGCTGCCGGGCTTGCAGCAGCCCGTGACGGTGCGCTTCGACGACCACCGCGTGCCCCACGTATTTGCCCAGAACGACCACGACCTCTACTTCGCCCAGGGCTACCTCACCGCGCGTGACCGCCTCTGGCAGATGGAGTTCCAGACCCACGTAGCCGCCGGCCGCATCTCCGAGATTGTAGGCGACAAAGCCCTGGAGTACGACCGGTTTCAGCGCCGCATGGGCCTGCCCCTTGGCGCTGCCAACTCGCTGCGCTCCATGCAGGCTGACCCCGCCACGCGGGGAGTGCTGGAGGCCTACTCCCAGGGCGTAAACGCCTACATCAACCAGCTTACGCCCGCTACCCTGCCTTTCGAGTACAAGCTGCTCGACTACCGCCCCGAGCCCTGGAAGCCCCTCAAGTGCGCCCTGCTGCTGCAGCTTATGGCCTGGGACTTGAGCGGGCGCAGCGACGACCTGCGCATGAGCAACATCCTGGGTAAGTACGGCGCGGCCGTGGTGAAGGACCTGTTCCCGGACTACCCCAGCCGCGAAGACCCCATCGTGCCCGTGGGCACGCCGCTCGACTTCAAGCCCCTGCCGGCGCCCCCCACGCCGCCTTCGTTCACTGCCGCGTACTCAGCCAAGGTGCTCGAAACCGAGCCCGATGCCGAGCTGGGGTCCAACAACTTTGCCGTAAGCGGGGTGAAGTCGGCCTCGGGCTACCCGCTGCTGGCCAACGACCCCCACCTGCAGCTGAACCTGCCCAGCATCTGGTACCAGGTGCAGCTTAGCGCGCCGGGCGTGAACGTGTACGGCGTGACCATTCCGGGGGCGCCCTCGGTCATCATCGGCTTCAACGAAAGCGTGGCCTGGGGCGTAACCAACGTGGCCGCCGACGTGATGGACTGGTACGAGCTGAAGTTTAAGGACAATACGCGGCGGGAGTACTGGCACGACGGCCGCTGGAAGCCGCTGCGCCGCGTGGTGGAGCGCATCCGGGTGCGGGGCCGGCCCGACCGCCTCGATACCATATTATATACCCACCACGGGCCCGTGGTGTACGACCGCGCCGAGAAGCCTTTCAACACCCAGACGCCCATCGCCCACGCCATGCGCTGGACGGCCCACGACGGCGCCAACGAGGTAAAGGCCTTCTACCTGCTCAACCGGGCCCGCAGCTACCAGGACTACGCCGCGGCCCTGCCTTATTATGGCGCGCCGGCCCAGAACTTCATCTTCGCCAGCAACGACCGTGACATTGCCATCTGGCCCAACGGCCGTTTCCCGCTGAAGTGGCGCGACCAGGGCAAGTTCATTCTCGACGGCAGCGACCCGGCCTACGACTGGCAGGGCTGGATTCCGGCGGCGCACAACCCGCACGTGAAAAATCCCGCCCGGGGCTTCGTGAGCTCAGCCAACCAGTTTTCGGCCGGCCCCGACTACCCCTACTACCTCAACTGGATTTACGCCAGCTACGAGCGCGGGCACCGCATCAACCAGCGGCTCGACCAGATGACGCACGTCACACCCGACTCCCTGCGCCTGCTGCAGAACGACAACCTCAACCTCAACGCCCAGCTCATGCTGCCCCGCATGCTGGCTTTGGTGACGATGGCGCAAGGCCAGAAGCCCGCGCTGGCTCAAGTAGGGAAGGCCGCGGCTGGCGGCGCTGCAAACCGCGAATCCGCTTCCGGGCTTGTCGATGGGCTGGTGGGCAAAGAGCTGAGCAGCTGGAACTACCAGTACGACGCCGATGCCATTGCACCCAGCATCTTCGATTTGTGGTACAGCGACCTGGTAAAGCGAATCTGGGACGACGACTTCGGCCTGAAAGCCACCGGGCGCGAAATGCGCTACCCGGCCCGCGACCGCACCAACAACCTGATTCTGAAAGAAGACAGCAGCCGCTGGATTGACGACCGCCGCACCCCCGGGCACCGCGAAACCCTGCCCGAGCTGGCCCGTCTCAGCCTGAAGTTTGCCACCGACTCGCTCACCCGCAAGTTTGGGCCCTTCAGCTCCAAATGGCGCTGGGGCAGCCAGAAAAGCACCGACATCATGCACCTGGCCCGGCTCCCCGGCTTTGGCCGCATGGACGTGGACTGCGGCGGCGGGGCCGGCATCGTGAACGCCACCTCCGAGCGCAACGGCCCCTCCTGGCGCATGGTGGTCTCGCTGGGCCCGCAGGTGCAGGGCTATGGCGTGTACCCCGGCGGGCAAAGCGGCAACCCCGGCTCGCCCTACTACGACGAGATGCTGGAAACCTGGCGCACCGGGCAGCTGCACGAGCTGGTGTTTCTGCGCTCGGCGGCCGAGAAACACCCGCGCGTGCCCAGCGCCTTGGCGTTGAAGCCCTAGCTGGCGCGCTAGCGGCGGCCGATAATAAATTTGCGGCATGAAAACCCGCGCCTTGCTCCCGTTCCCGCTCCGGGCCCTGTGGCTGCCGCTGCTCCTGGCCTGGCTTGCCCAGCCTGCCCTTGCCCAGTACTACAGCCAGTACCCGGCCGATACCTCCCGCGTGTTCAGCTACGTGGAGCAGATGCCGGCGCTGCCTGGCGGGGGCGGCAACCTGGCTTTGGTGAAAACCATTCAGCGCCAGCTGCAGCTGCCGGCCGAGGTGCGCGAAGGCCGGGTAGAAGGCCGCGTGTTTGTGCGCATGGTGATTGGCGTGAGCGGTGTGGCCCGGCAGGCGGCCGTGGTGCAAAGCCTGAGCCCGGCCTGCGACGCCGCCGCACTGGCGGCCGTAAAGCGCCTGCCCCGCCTCGTGCCCGGCCGCTACAACGGCGTACCCGTAGCCGTGCTGCTTACCGTGCCGGTGGTGTTCTACTCTCCCCGCCACGTATTCCAGAGCAATGAGGTGAGCCGCGTGGCCCAGTTTCCCGGGGGCGACGCCGCCCTGGAAGCCTACATCAAGAAAAACCTGCAAACGCCCAACGAAGTGAAGACCCGCGACCTGCGCGGCCGCACCACGGTGCGCTTCGTGCTGCGCGCCGATGGGCAGATTGGGGCCACGGAAGTGGTGAGCTCGCTCTGCCCCAGCTGCGACGATGAGGCCTTGCGGCTGGTGCGCAGCATGCCCCGCTGGACGCCCGCCCTGGGCTACGACGACCAGCCCGTGGCCATGTACCAGGCCGTCAACGTGTGGTTTCAGCCCCCGCCCCCGCCGGCGGGCGTAGCCGAGCCCGTGCCCGAAAACCAGATTTACAGCCGGGTAGAAAAAATGCCCGAGCTGCCAGGGGGAGGCAGTACCGAGGCCATTGTGGCCGCGCTGCAGGAGCGCATCGAATACCCCGAGCGGGCCCTGGCCGGGCAGGGGCAGCTGAGCTTCGTGGTGGAGCCCGACGGGCGCGTAACCCGCCCCGCCATGGTGAAAAGCATCAGCCCCGAATTCGATGAGGCCGTGCTGTCGGCGGCGCTGCGCCTGCCGCGCTTCGTGCCCGGCAGCCAGCGCGGCCGCCCCGTAGCGGTGCGCCTCGTGGTGCCCATAGGTGTGGAGATGCACTAGCCCTGCCGCCCGCCCTTGCCCGGGCAGGAGCAAGCCACAAAAAAAGCGGCCCCTCCAGGGGCCGCTTTTTTGTAGAAGTGCGCAAGCCTACTTGGCGTCTTTTTTATCCTTGTCCTTGCCCTGGTCGCCCCGGGCCTGGCCCTGGTTGAGCTTCGGACGGTCTTTGGTGCTTACATCCTGGGCTTCGCCCTCATCGTCGTCCATCGAGCGGTTGATGAGAACCACGGCCACGGCGGCAATGGCGGCAATGCCAACTACCATCTGGGTGGGGGAGAGCCGCTGGGCGGCTTTGCGCAGCAGCACGCCCCCGTGGCGCAGCAGGTCGTCCATGTGGTCATGGTTGCCCTGCAGCACGTGGTAGGCGCTCTCGAAGGTGCGCGCCAGGTCCTCGGGCATAATTTTCTCGAGCTGCGTTTCAAGTTGACTGGATTCCATGTTCGGTAAAGAGAAATGAAGTGAAAGAGTAGTAGTGGAAGGACCAGCGGCCCGTGGGCTCTTCTACGGTATTGGCGGCCGGGTGTTTTCCTTTATATAAGGAGTGAGAGGCTACTGCCGCGTATTAGCGGCAGGGGGCTTGCACGCAGGGAGTTGGCCTCGCTCCTCCCTACGCCTGTCCTGAGGGCTCATTCTCTGCATCAACCCAAAAAAGGCGCCCGGCTACGAAAGCCGGGCGCCTTTATTACGCGAGGGGGCGGAAAATTATTCTTCGCTGTCGTTGGCCTGCTCGGCAGCCACTACGCGGCCGGCGGCATAGAAGTGGCTGCGGTAGTAGCCCTGGCGCAGCGAGCTTACCATTACGCCGCCGTTGGTGGCGGAGTGGGCAAACTTGCCGTCTTTCAGGTAAATGCCCACGTGGTAGATGGGGCCTTTGCCGCGGCGGAAGAACACCAGGTCGCCGGTGTGCATCTCGCCTTTAGGCACCCGCTTGGTGGTGGTGAACATCGAGCGCGAGCTGCGCTTGAGCGTGATGCCGTACACCTCCTGAAACACCCGGGTCACAAAGCCCGAGCAGTCGGTGCCACGGCGGGAGTTGCTGCCGTAGCTGTAGGGCGTGCCTACCCAGTCGGTCACGGAGCGCAGCAGCTCCTTGTTCTCGTCGTAGTCGAGCTGCAGGCCCAGGGTTTGGGCGTAGTAGTGGTAGGTGAGCGAGTCGCGGGCGGCGGCAGTGGCGGGATTAACCGGGGTGCTGGCGGGCGAAGAGCCCGGCTCACCTTCGTTGAGCAACGCGGAAAACAGCGATGCTTCGGCCACGGCCGGCGCCGCAGTGGCGCGAACCATAGCCGAAGCATCGGCGGGGCGTTCGAAGAAGAAGGAGAGGGCCAGCGAGGCAGCGGCGAGGCAATACAGGAGGCTGTTTTTCATTGTCCGTCGTTAGGGGCAGAAATCCGGTTTCCAGGTGTGAGGAGGAAGAGCCGGGGTACTATTTCTTCTGCGATAGGCGAGGCTGCGAGCAGCTTGGGAAAAGGTGAAAAAATGAAGTTAAACCGACCTTTTTTAGCAGGCTATAGCTGCAGTCGTTGGGTAAAGCTAGACCATACTTTTTAAAAGTCCTGCACTTTTAGTCAGAAAAAGGCTAAACTTCTTTAATATTTACAAGGAAAAAGGCGTAAAATCTCCTTTTGTCTTGCAACCACCCCCCAGGGCGATGCGTAAAAGCGCCGCCTTAATTTGTGCTAGTATTGCTATTATGGAAGCCCCTCGTACCTGGACGCATTCTCCCCTTGCCCGCATTGCCCGGGTGGTACTCGGCACCCGCCGGGTAGCCATGGTCATCGGCCGCACCGTGCACCTGAGCGGGGCCAGCCGCCAGGAGTTTCTAGCCGACGCAGAGTGGCTGGCGCACGAACGAGTGCACATCCGGCAGTTCCGGGAGCATGGGTTTTTCCCCTTCCTCTGGAAGTACCTCGTGGAGTCGGCCCGGGTGGGCTATTTCAACAACCGGTATGAGGTAGAAGCGCGGGAAGAAGCCCGCCGCGTAATGGAGGAGCGCAACAATGATTAGGTCTGAAGACCTGGGTTCAAAGACCGGGTTTTAAAAGCTGCTTGAGTTCATAACAGCACTTACCCACTTTGTTGCAGCACCTGTCTCACGCAGTGGACGCAGTGGTTATTCAAATTGATAGAATAACACTTCGTCCACTGCGCGCTTTTCACTGCGAACATTGCGGGAAACATAATAGAGGAAGCAACACCGCATAAGTCCTGAATTAAGAAGGTCAGGCTCTGGTGCCCGCTTGGCTAAGCATGACGGCCTAAATAATATTGGCTTAATGCAACAACCGCGGGGGTAATTACGAATACAAGGCGGCGCAGCCTACCCATTGCGCAGGCATTACCTTTCCTTTCCACCTTCATTCCTTTCCACATCATGGATAATCAACAAAACCAGTCCGGCACGCCCATGTCCGGTTCCGACATCCGCGTAGAAAACGCCACTACCAGCTCGAGTACTACCGGCCAGGCTACGGCCGGCACTCCCGGTTCTACCACCGGCTCGCAGCGTAAAACGGCTTCGGCCAGCGGCCAGGGTACCAGCGGCGCTTCGGCCCGCAGCAGCGCCGGCGCCCAGGGCGGCTCCGACCGTCAGCAAGGCGGCCAGGAAGACCAGCAAAGCGAAGGCAACTTCCTGAACACGGCCCTGGAAAGCAGCAAAAAATGGATTGAAGACACCCACGTGCTCGACAGCGTAAACCAGCTGCCGCAGAACGTAAAAGACTGGAGCTCCCGTGCCGCCTCGCGCGTTGGCAGCCTCAGCACCACGCAGAAAGTGGTAGGCGGCGCCATTCTGGCCGCTGGCCTGGGCTGGCTGGCTTTGCGCAAAGGCAAGTCGGAGCAGTCGTCGCCTTCGGTGTATGGCCGCCAGGGCAGCAGCAGCTACGGCCGCAAGTCGGGCTATGGCTACCAGTCGCCGGAAAGCAGCCGCCGCAGCTCGGCTACGGGCCGCAGCACCTCGCCTTCGTTTGAGAACAGCACCAACCAGGGCAGCGACCGCAGCCGCACCAGTGGCTCTGGCTCTAGCTACGGCGGCGCCTCGTCGAGCGACTACGGCAGCCGCACTTCGGAAGGCAGCCGCAGCTCGCAGAGCGGCAGCAGCAGCCGTTCGGCCGACAGCTACCGCTCGGGCGACGACTACCGCAGCATTGAATAGCGCCTGGCCTTCGGGCTAAGCACAGGAAAGGCCCCGCTTCTACTGGAAGCGGGGCTTTTTTGCGCTCTTGCGGCTAGGCCTCATGTAGTCTTCAGGCCGGCTGGTTTAGCCAGCGCCAGAACAGCAGGCCACCCAGCGCATAAGCCACGGCATCCCAGGGGTCGGCAGTGGTTGTGCCCGGGCGCCACCACGGCAGTACCCCCTCAAACCACACTGCCAGGACCAGCCCGGTGCTGGCCACCCAGCTCAGGGGCAGGCAGAAGCGGGCATCGCGAAAGTAAACACGGCGCATAAAGGCCAGGGCCAGCGACAGTATCAGCGGCAGGGCCAGCACATCGGCCAGGTAGGACCTGACCAGCGGCGGGACGTAATAGTGCAGCACGCGCCGGTTGAGCAACAGCAGCCCGTAGAGCACTGCGCCCCCCAGGAACAGCGGGTGGCGCAGCTCCCGGGGCCAGCTTAGCCGGCTATCACGGTCACCAGCCATACCACAAAGGCCACCAGCGCGGCAAACGCCATTTGCCCACCCCGGATGATGTGCTTAAAAAACCGGACGACGGCGCTGTCGTCGGGCTGTATTTCGATGAGAATGGGGTTGTAGTCCTGCTTCTCTTCCAGCTTCCGGCGCTCCTCGTCGCTGGCAGCCCGGTAAGGCTCCAGCACCTGCCCGCAGTGCTCGCACCGGTCGGTGGGCTGCTGTTGCCAGCGGGTCCATTGCCCGCAGTGCGGGCACTTCTTGGTAGCATCAGCGGGCGGCGCAGAAAAGGCAGGCATGGGTGAGGGAGGAGCTATGCTTCCGTGGGCATTGCCAGGTGAAGCAGGTTTTATGGCCCCAAAGGTAGGCAGCGCTGCCAGCTGATGGCGTTTACAAGCAGAAGCCCCGAAGCTGCTTTCCGGAAAGAAAGCGACTTCGGGGCTTGCTGTACTTGTGGAGCCTTCTACGGGACTCGAACCTGCGACCTGCTCATTACGAATGAGCTGCTCTACCAACTGAGCTAAGAAGGCTGATTTCCCGGCCGGCAATTCCGGCCCGGGATGACAAAGATAGCAAGGCGGTGGAAAGCAACGCAACCTGCGGCCCGGAAAAATTTAGCAACCATGCCGCAGGGGCTGCGTTTTACCTCTGTCCTTTCTGCTTTTCCTATGAAACTCCTGCCTTCCCTGACCGCTGGCCTGGCCGGCGCCGTAGCCCTCACCGCCCTGCACGAAACCGCACGCCGCCTGCGCCCCGCCGATGCGCCCCGCATGGACGTGCTGGGCATGCGCGCCCTGCGTAAGATACTGGCCCGGGCCGAGGCCCCGCAGCCCGACGACGACACGCTGTTTGGCCTGACCATGGCCGGCGATATTGTATCGAACGGACTGTACTACAGCCTGGTGGGCAGCGGCCGCAATGCCGTGGCACGCGGGGTAGCCCTGGGGTTGGCAGCCGGCGTGGGCGGCGTGCTGCTCCCCGGCCCCCTGGGGCTGGGGGAGGCTCCCAGCAACCGCACGCCCCAAACGCAGCTCATGACCGTGGCCTGGTACACGGTGGGCGGCCTGGTGGCCGGAATTGTGGCCCGGGCGCAGCGGTAGTCAGCCCAGGGAGAGGAAAGCAACTGGCCGGCGGCGGCAGGGCGTGCTGTAACCGGGGCACCGGGGGCGGCTAAAGTATGTTGCTGCGAAGTCCGTCATTTATAGCTGTCGTACCTTGCGGCGGCATTTCCACCCCCTCGACTATGCGTTTCTGGCTCGCCCTCCTCATCATATTTTTCCTGGTTCGCTACGTACTGCCCATCGTGATGCGCTGGGCCCTGCAGGCCTTTGTGCGCAAGCAGATGCGTAACGGCGGCTTTGTGGTGCCGCCTCAGCCCCAGCCTCAGCCGGGCCCGCCACCCGCCCACGGGCAGGTGCGCGTCGACTACGTCCCCCCGCAGCCGGGCCAGGACAAGCCCACCGAATTCAAGGGCGGCGAGTACGTCGACTTTGAGGAAGTGAAGTAGGTATTAGGTATTAGGTATTAGGCATTAGGCATTAGGTATTAGGTACTGAAACTTAGTTACTAGCTTCTAATCCCTAATCCCTAAGCCCTAAAACCCATACCCCAGCCGAAAGCCGGTACCCAGCTTTTCGCCGCTTTGCAGGGCGGTGTAGAAGTCGACGCGGATGACTTTAAAGATGTGCTCGATGCCGGCGCCGAGCTCCAGGTAATGGCCGGCGGTGGGGGTGCGCAGGTAGTTCAGCGAAGCCACTTCCTGCCATTTCAGGCGGCGTATGACGGGGAATTTGTTGAGGATGAAGCCGTTGAAATGGTGGTCGTAGTGGGCTTCCAGGTACGAGCTGTTGGTGCTGTAGCGGTAGTAGTCGAGTAGCTGAAACTCGCTGAAGTTACCCGTCAGCACGGTGCGGTTGCCCGAGAAGTGGCGGTAGTCGATAAACGTCATGCCTTCCTGGGCCCCCACGAAGCCGCCCACAGCCACGCGGTAGTTGCTGGTGCCCAGCAGGCCCAGCTTCACGCTGTGGCGCAGCCCGGCTTGCAAAAGCGTGTAGCGCACGTCGGCCCCGAGCACGCCCCGGATGCCGTGCCGGCCCTGCACGTTGAAGGTGGGCCACTTGGAGCCCAGGTTATACTTGCCGTTGGGCCGGGTGATGAACTTCTGCCCGGGCTTGTAGTCGATGTACAAACCCACGGTGAGGGCCCGGCTCACGCCAAAGCCGGTGTTGGGCAGCTCGGCACTGACGGGCCGGTTGGAGGTGAAGGGCCGCCCTTTCACGTCGTAGATGAGGTCGGTGGTGCTATTCCGCAGCTCCACCCGGTCGGCAAAGCCCAGGAAGCCGCGCAGGTTCAGGCCATTTACCGGCTCGGTGAGGTAGCTCAGCTCCATGCCGTCGCGGCGGTAAAGCTTGGCGAAGTTCTGGTTCACGTACAGCGTGTAGAGCGTGTTAATGGCCGGCGTGAGCTGGGAGTTGCGGTCGAAGTTCTCGACGGTGCGGCCCGCTACCAGGCTGAGCTGCTTGAGCTTCTGGGGGTGCAGCTGCCAGTTGAAGGCCAGGCTGGGGTTGAGCTCCTGGCTGCTGAAGCCGTAGCGCAGGGTGGGCGTGAGGGAGAAAAAGCGGCGGTCTTCGGTACGCTGGGTCAGCACCGCCTGGGCATTTACCACCACGCCTTCCACGGTGTTGTACTGCACAATCTGGGCAATGGGCAGGATGGTGGCGCTGCGCTTGCGGAAGGTGTTGCTGCGGGTGTAGCCGCCCACCAGCAGCTTGATGGGCTCAAACTGGTTGCGGATGCGGTCGAGCGAGTCCTGGTAGGGGCGGGAGTTGCGCAGCACCTCGGTGCTGTCCTTCACGTGGTAGTCTTTCTGCTCCTCCTCGGTGAGCGGGATGGGGCGCACCTCGTTCCAGTAGGCCGAGTCCCGCTCGTTCACGCCTTTTTCCACCAGCTGAATCTGACCTTTGGGCATGCGGGCAAACGGGTCGTTCTTCACCGAGTCGCGCACGGCCTTTTTCACCTGCTTGCGCACCTGCTTGTTGAGCCCGCTCAGGTCGGGCTTGCGCTTGCGGATTTGGGCCGCGGTTTCCTGAGCCACGGGCGCATCTTCCTTGGCCTCGGCCACCACGGGGGCCGCCTTAGGCTCGGGCGGAGTGGGGTAGGTGGGCACTACGTTCGCGTAGTTCGTAAACGCGGCCGTAAGGTAACCCGAGCCTTTAAAGCCCAGAGCGGAAAAGCTCAGGGTGAGCTTCTGCGACTGTATCAGCCACACGTGCGGCTGGCCGGGAGCAGGGGCGTAAATCTGGGAGATGTGCAGCTCGTCGAGGTAGTCGAGCTGGGCGTTCTTGTCCAGGCCCAGGTCTACGGAGTGAATGCGCCAGGAGCCGTCCACGATATAGATAAAGCCCGAAAACACGGGGTCGCTGCGCCGCCGCGGCACCACCCGGATTTTGTGCACCAGCTCGCCGTCCTGCCGGGTGCTGCCCACCAGCTCGTACCGGTAGAAAAGCATGGCGTTGGAGGCAATGGGCGACACGAAGCCGCGCTCCGAGAAGCCGCTCTTGAGCACATTGTTGTAGAAAATCAGGTTGCGCCCGGCGCTGGCCCGGTTGAAGCTGATGCCCTTGGCGTCGCCGCTCACCCGGCTCGATATCATGCGCTCCTTCACCACGTCGGGCTGGGTGAAGGAGATGTCGGACAAAGACTCGGAGAGGTAGAAGATGCCCGGCTTCAGGTCGGGGCCGGCCTTGAACAGGCCCAGAATCTTGCTGGGCGTGTCGGTGAGGCGGGCCAGGCTTTTGATGTAGATGCGGGCCCGGAAAGCCGCCACTTCGCGCTTGTGGTAGGCGCGCCACTGCTGGGCCTGCTGAATGATGGCGTAGGCCGGGTCGCGGTCGGAGGAGCGCACCAGCACCTCGCCCAGGTTGTAGGCCTCGGGCTGCAGGCTCACGTTGAGCGTGGTGGTGGAGTCGCCGCCCAGCACGCGCACGGCTTCCAGCTGGGGCCGGTAGCCCACGTACTGAAACACCAGCTCGTAGCGGCCGGCCGGCAGACGCAGCTGGTACTGGCCCTGCTCGTTGGAGCCGGTGCTGGTGGCGCTGCCGCGCACGGCCACGTTGGCAAAGGCCAGCCCTTCGCTGTTAGCCCCACGCACGGTTCCCTTGATGATGCCGGCCTGGCTGGAAAACGGTAACAGGCTGAGCAGAAAAAGTAACGGAGCCAGGCGTAACAGGGACAAGGGCATAAGCTGAAGAGTGGTGGCCGCTAGCGGAAAAGTAAAGGCAGCCCGGCGACTGATGCAACGAGCAATGTAAAGGTTGCTTACTGACGGGGAATGGCAGTGTAGCTCAGGCCACCACCTCTTCGGCCGGCGGGACCGTGGCTGCCCGCTGGTCTAGCCGGTTGGTGTACCAGGCGTTGAGGCCTACGCCCAGCAGCACCAGCGCCATGCCCAGGTAAGCCAGCAGCCCGAAGGCTTCGGCAAAGAACAGATACCCCAGCCCCAGGGCATAAAACATGCCCAGGTAGTTGAGCGGCGCCACCCGGCTCAGGCGCTCCAGCTGATAGGCCCGCGTCATGGTGAGCTGGGCACCCTGGGTGAATATGCCGCAGCCCAGCAGCCACAGCCAGTCCCAGCCCTGGGGCCAGTGCCAGCTGAACAGGCAGGCCACGGCCGACAGCGGCAGCGAAATCAAAGGGAAGTAAAAGACAATAACCAGGGGGTGCTCGCGCCCCCGCAGCCGCCGGATGGCGTTGTAGCTTAGTCCCGATACAAAGGCCCCCAGTACGCCGATGGCCAGATACAGCAGCCCCGAGGAAGGCGGCAGGCTTGCTAACCGGCCTACCGCCGGGCTGCCCTGCTGCACCAGCAGCACGCCGCCAAAGCTCAACCCAAAAAACAGCCACTGCCAGGGGCGCACCGCCTCCCGTACCAGCCAGATGCCCAGCACGGCGGTGAAGATGGGCGCCAGGTACTGCACCGTGACGGCGGTGGCCAGCGGCAGGTGCTGCAAAGACAAAAAGTAGCACATCAGGGCAATGGCTCCGGTGCTGCCCCGGCTGATGAGCAGGCGGTAGTTGTGCCCAAACGGCGCCACGCCCTGCTGCCGCAGCGAGACATAGCTGGCCACGATGGAAAAGATGGACCGGAAAAAGATGATTTCCATGGCCGGCAGGTGGGCCAGCTGCTTCACGCAGGCATTCATGGCTGCGAAGAGCAGCGTGCTCAGCAGCATCTGGCGAATACCGGGCGTGAGGTCAACTTTCAAGTAAGCGCAGGCAAGCGGGCGTGAAGGAGAACTGGCTGAAATTTCAGCATAAATGTTGGGCCGCCGCTCCCGGCAGGGGTAACGAAGTGGCCGAAACATTGTTTATTACTCAGCGATAATTGCTCATTCACCTTCGAAATGTTTAAGTCTGATAAAACCCCCAAGCAGTACACGCCCGGCGAGGCCCTGCAGAAGATTGCGGCTTTCTGTGCCTACCAGGAGCGGACCCAGAAGGAGGTAGAGCAGAAGCTGAAGTCGTATGGCCTGGACGAAGACGAAGCCGGCGAAATCATCATCCGCCTCAGCCGCGAGAAGCTGCTGGACGAGGAGCGGTTTGCCAAGGCCTTTGTGCGCGGGCACTACCGCCACAAGAAGTGGGGCCGCCGCCGCATCGTGCAGGAGCTGAAGCAGAAAGGCATCAGCGAGTTCTGCATCAAAGCCGGCATGAAGGAGATTGACGGCGATGAGTACTACCAGAACCTGCTCGACCTACTGGAAAAGAAAGACCGCCAGGAAAAAGAGAAAAACCCCAGGGCCCGCCGCCAGAAGATTTCGGTGTTCCTGACCGGCAAAGGCTACGAGCAGGACTTGATTAAAATGGCCCTGGATGAGCTGGGTCAGGCGGGGGAGGACGAGGAGTAGGAAGTGCGACAGGAAAGAAAAAGAACGTCATGCTGAGCGGAGCGAAGCATCTCTACCACGAGAGTAAACCCAATCGAGAGGGAATTACTGCCGCGGACAAGATGCTTCGACAAGCTCAGCATGACGTTCTTTTTTGCTCAGCATGACGTTCTTGTTTTCCTGGGTTTGTCTACTACCGCTTCGGCGCCTGAGTTGGCCCCTCCATGCGCTGGGCCAGCACCACCTGCCGCCCCGTGAGGGTACGCAGCATGGGAGCCAGGATTTGCTCGGCGTTGCGCTGGGTCTGGGCCAGGATGCCCGATTGCAGGGCAGCGCGGCGCACCTGGGCTTCGGCGTAGCGGTAGCCTTCATCCACCAGCTTGGCATCTTGCAGCAGGCCGTTCTCGGTGCTGAAGACGCGGCTTTGGCTGTGGTCAATCTGGAAGGTGCACAGCTCGGGTGGAGGCAGGAAGACGCGGACGAGGGTGTCGCCTTCCAGCACCACGTCCTGGGGGCGCAGCTTGCGCAGGTCGAGGCAGCCGATGGCCTGGCCGCCCACGATGAGCGCGGCCTTGGACTCGGGCAGGAAGCGGTAGGCGCGGCGCTTGTACTCCACCACGTCCTTGAAGCGGTAGCGCACCAGCTCCAGGCGGCCCAGGCTTTCCACCTGGGTGAGCACCGTGTTGTGGGTTACGGTTACCTGCGGCTCGCCGGCCAGCGGGTTGATGCTGCTGAGGGTGGAGCCGATTTTGCGCCACAGAAACCAGCCCAGTCCCAGCAGGAAGAGCAGTGGCAGCAGGCGGCGGATAAGGCGGGCAAGGTTCATAGGCGTGGCAAGGTACGGGGCGGGCTAGCTTTGCAGCCGCATGCACTGGCCCCCATCCATTCCTACGTTCGCCCGCCAACTATGGCCGCGGCACGGCTACTTTTTAGCTGGACTGTGGGTGCTGGCGCAGGCCTGGTTTCTGTGGCGGCAGCAGGGGCCGCACTTCGCCAACGACAGCGCCCGCTACCTGCAATATGCCGCCGGCATTGCCGAGCGCGGCTACTTCGAGCCCGGCCACAACCTGCGCTACGTGCTCTACCCGCTGTTCCAGAGCCTGTGGCTGAAGCTGGGCCTGGGCTGGTGGGGCATCGTGGCGGGGCAGATGGCCATAGCAGGCCTGGCCACCCGGGCGCTGTACGCCGGCGTGCGGCGGCTCACGCCCGGCCGGCCGGGAGCTGCCGCGCTGGCTACCCTGCTGTTCATTGCCTGGCCCGACATTCAGGTGTTCAACGTCTTCCTGCTCACCGAATCCTTGTTTATCAGCCTGGTGGCGTTGTCGTTCTGGGCCTTTACCCGCATGCGACGGGGCAGCGGGCGCGACTGGGCTCTGCTGCTGCTGTTGCTGCTGCTCACGGCCCTGGCCCGGCCCAACGGCTTCCTGGTGGGGCTGGCTGCTGGCCTGGCCGGCCTCGACGCCCTGCGCCGGCAGCGCAACCGCCGGGCCTGGCGGGCCGCGCTGCTCCTGCTGGTGCTGGCCGCGCCCCTGCTCTGGCAGGCCCTCAACCACCAGCTGGAAACCTACTACCTCATGGACACCTACCAGCGCGGCGAGCTGATATTCCGCTCCGAGCTGTGGAAGGTGCAGGCGGCTACCCCGCTGGACATGCCGCCGCCCGGCACCGGCCCGGTGGTGCGGGTGCTGTATTTCGCGGCTCACAACCCGGTGTACCTGGGCAAGCTCATGCTGGGCAAGCTGTTCGTGTTTATCAGCTACCTCAAGCCGCACTACTCCCTGGCCCACCGCGCGCTGGGCGTGCTGGTGCTGTGGCCGGCCTACTGGCTGGCGGCGCGGGCTACGCGCCTTCGTAGTATCTGGCGCCCGGCGCGGATGTTTCTGGCCGGCGTGTTCCTGCTGCAGGCGGCCATTGTCATGCTCACTGTCGATGACTGGGACGTGCGCTTTCTGGCTCCGGTGCTGTCGGTAGTGTTTGTGCTGGCCTCGCTGAAGCTAATGGCCAGCCTGCAGGGAAAGGAAGGCTAAGCATAAAGCTCCCCTCCTTACCAAGGAGGGGATGTTTCAGCCGCAGGCTGGAACGGGGGTGGTCAGGGCGTCCGCGCCGGTAGAACGGCTTGTGCCAGAACTATTCTTGGGCTTTGTTCGGGTTTCGTTCTGTTTTCGTTCAGACGACGTCAACCACCCCAGTCAAGCCTGGCGGCTTGACGTCCCCTCCTCGTCTGAGGAGGGGAGTTTCGTTCTGGTTTCCTGCTCTCTGGCGGCAAAACGGGCGTTCCAGCCAGCCCAGGCCTGCAGCCCGCCGGTGTGGATGGCCACCACGGTGCTGCCCCGGGCGAAGTGCTCTTTCCTAATCAAATCGAGCACGCCGTACAGCAGCTTGCCGGTATAAATCGGGTCGAGCAAAATGCTGTGCCGCTGCCGAAACTGCTCGATAAAGGCCAGCAAATCTGCCGAATAGCTGGCGTAGCCGCCGAGGTGATAATCTGTCTGCAGGCTGTAGTTGGTGAAGGTTTGCCCACAAGCCTGCTGGGTAAGGGCGTCTACTTCGGCTCGCAGGAAGCCGCCGTCCTTAAGGGCCGCAATGCCCAGGGCCTGCTCTGGCTTGCGCAGGCCGGTGAGCAGGCCGGCCAGGGTGCCGCCGGTGCCCACGGCCACAGCCAGCGCATCAAATGCCACCTGCTCGCGGATTTCCGCCACCAGCTCAGCGCAGCCGGGCAGGGCCAGGGCGTTGGTGCCGCCCTCGGGCAGCAGGTAGGCGGGGCCGAAGCGGGCCATTACCTCCTGTAGAAAAGCGGGCTCCTGGCGCCGGCGGTAGCTGCTGCGGTCCAGGTAGTGCAGGGCCATGCCGTCGGCCTGGGCCTGCGCCAGGGTGGGGTTGAGGGGCCGCGTTTCATCCCCGCGAATCAGGCCTATACTGCGCAGGCCGTACAGGCGGCCGGCAGTGGCCACGGCGGCAATGTGGTTGGAGTAGGCTCCGCCGAAGGTGAGCAAGGTGGTGTGCCCCTGCTCGCGGGCGGCGGCCAGGTTATACTTCAGCTTGCGGGCCTTGTTGCCGGGCAGCTCGGGGTGGGCCAGGTCGTCGCGCCAGAGCAGCAGGCGCACGCCTTGGGTCTGGGCAGCGGGCTCGGCTAACTCCTGGAGGTAGGGGGACATAGGTAAATTCTGGCGCCGCGTAACCCCACCCCCGGCCCCTCCCCACCAGGGGAGGGGAGCCTGAGGGTTGAGGAGCAGTTAAAAGTTAAAAGTGAAGAGTTAAAAGGCGTATTGCATTTCGACTCTTCACTTTAAACGGGTCAATGAAACATAACAGGAACCGGCTCCCCTCCCTTTTGGGGAGGGGCCGGGGGTGGGGTTACGCGGAACTCGGCTATGCCGCCACCAGCGTCCGCTCATCCCCCTTCCGCCGCAGCGCATAGAAAATGGCGCCGCCCATCACCAGCAGCAGGGCGATGCTGGAGGCCAGCGACACGCTGTTGCCGATGGCGTAGGACTTGGGCTCGAAGCGGAACTCGATGCTGTGGGCGCCGGCCGGTACGGGGATGGCGCGCAGCACGTAGTTGGCGCGCACGTGGGGCACGGGCTTGCCGTCGATAAAGGCGTTCCAGCCGTCGGCGTAGAAAATTTCGGAGAACACCACAAAGCCGTCGCGGGCGGCGTTGTAGCGGTACTTCAGGGCGTTGGGGCTATAGTCGGTGAGGGCGATGGTGTTGCCCTGCGGGTCGTACGTAGCCTCCTTCACACCGGGGAACTTCTGGTTATCCACCACGGCCGTGATGGCGGGCGTCAGCTTGTCGAGAGCGGCCATCTCGGCGTCGGGGCTGTTCACGGTTTTCACCTCGCTCACAAACCAGGCATTGCCCAGAGCTTCGGGGTTGCGCTGCACGGGCTGCTTCTGGTCGCCGGTGATGAGGTAGCGCATGTTGAGCATGTTCAGCACCTGGGCGTTGTTGGTGGAAATCTGGCGCTCAATCAAGTCCTGGTAGCGGCGCAGCTTGGCCCCGTGGTAGCCGCCGATGCTCTTGTGGAAATAGGAGGTCTGGGCTTCGTTGAAGGGGTTCTGAATGTTGAGCACCCGGTAGCTCAGGTCCTTGTCCTGCAGAATCATCTGGTCGGCGGGCGAGGGCTGGAAGGTGGCGGCAATGGTTTCGCGCTGGAAGTTCTTCTCGCTGAGGTAGCGCTTGTCCACGCCCCACAAATCCACCAGCATCAGCACCACCATAATAGCGGCGGCGGGCAGCAGCTGCAGCTTGCCCTTGAGGTAGAAGTAGAGCACGCCCAGGGCCGCGCCGATGAAGAGCAGGCTGCGCCACACGTCGTTGCGCAGCAGGTCGGCGCGGTCGGCGCGCAGGGCACCCAGCAGCTGGGGCGTGAAGCCCTGCTTCTGCAGCTCCCCGTCAATGGGCGCGGCAAAGTCCAGGCTGAAGCTGGCCAGCCAGGCCAGCAGACACAGCCCGGCCGTGATGGCGCCGGCGTAGAGTACTTTTTTAATTAAAAATTCAGAATTAAAAATTAAAAATTGGTTGTCGGGTGCCGGTTGCTCCGGTTGAACGACACCATTTTTAATTTTTAATTTTTCATTTTTAATTCCCACCCCAAATACGCGGCTCAAGGCCAGCGCCCCCAGAATGGGCATGGCCAGCTGGGCAATTACCAGGGCCATGCTCACGGCGCGGAACTTGTTATAGCCCGGCACCAGGTCGAACACCAGGTAGTTGAAGGTCTCGAAGTTCTTGCCCCAGGCTAGCAGGATGCTCAGGATGGTGCCAGCCAGCAGCCAGTAGCGGGTGCGCTTCTCCACCACAAACAGGCCCAGCACAAACAGGAAGCACACGATGGCGCCCATGTACACCGGCCCGGCCGTGTAGCTCTGCTGCCCCCAGTAGGTGGGCATGGCGCTCAGGTACTCGGTTGGCAGGCCGGCCTGGGCCAGGTTGGAGTCAGTGCCCAGGGGCATGGAGCTGGCCCCGCCGTAGAAGTTGGGCAGCAGCAGGGTAATGGTTTCGCCCACCCCGTAACTGTACTGGAAAGCGTAGTCGCGGTCGACGCCCGTGCCTTCCTCGGGCTTGGCGCCGGCCTGGCCGGCGGCGGCCGTTTTCAGCTCCTGTCCGCCGCGGATGCTGTGCTTGGTGTACTCGTAGGTGGTGTAGAGGCGGCCGAAGCTCACGCCCACGGCCAGCACCGCACCCAATGCCAGCAGGGCCGTGCGCTTGGCAAACTCCGGCAGGCGGCCGGCTTTGGCAGCGCCCACCAGCTCGATGATGCCGAAGATGGCCACCAGCAGCAGCAGGTAGTAGGTTATCTGCAGGTGGTTGGCGCGCACGTTCAGGGCCAGGCCCACGGTAAACAGGGCCGCACCCAGCCACTTGTCGCGCCGGTAGGTTACCAGCAGGCCGCCCAGCACCAGCGGGGCGTAGGCAATGGCCAGGCTCTTGGTGTTGTGGCCCGCGGCCAGAATGGCCAGGTTGTAGCTCGAAAAGCCCAGGGCAATGGCACCGGCCACCGCCACCAGTGGCCGCAGGCCCAGCGCCACCAGCAGGATGTAGCCGCAGAGCAAGGCCAGAAACAGGTTGGCTACCACGGCGGGCAGGCCCAGGGTCATGGCCTTTTGCAGGTACACCGACCAGTCGCCGGGGAAGTGCAGGCTAATCAGGTAAGTGGGCATGCCCGAGAACATGGAGTTGGTCCACAGCGCCTCCTGGCCGGTGGCCTTAGCGTACTCCTGGGCCTCGTGGGCCCCACCCTGAAACTGGGTGATGTCGTGCTGGGCCAGGGTCTTGCCGTCGAACACGATGGGGGAGAAGTACACGCAGGCCAGCAGCACGAAAAACAGCACGGCCAGCACGTGCGGCACGGCCCGCTGCCACAGCGGCGCGGGCGAAACAGAAGAAGCAGAAGCAACAGCAGCCATTCGGGGCAATTCTAGAAGAGACAATAAGGTGCCCCGAAGGTACGGCAGGGCCGGGAACCCTACTTCAGCCCCCTGCCAGCCGTGGTGCCACGAATTCCCCGAAGGGGTTCGTGGTACCACTACATCACACGGTTTCTGAAGGATTGCTCCAGGCGGCCTTTCACCACTGCGATTCGTGATACCATTAGCCCTTCCAAAGAATGATACTCCTGACGAAGTGTTTTGCTTTACCCGGACGATGTAGAGACGCGACCCCTCGCGTCTCCGGGACCGCGCCGATAGAACAACAGCATCGTTCTGACGGGAAACGCCAAGGATGGCGTCTCTACCACGTGCCGGGCCATGCTACGGCTCACTATCACAAATTCGCGCCTTGCTGCGCAAGCTCGGCGGAGGCCAAAACAGGGCTGGCAGCGCCCTAACGGGGAGTTGCTGCAGGTTGGCCGGTTAATTCGCCTAAATGAATAGGGTATTATCCAGAAGTGTTGGACAATTACGGGTGGGTTTTGCCGTGGGCTGATGTCACATTCACGCGCCTTTTTTCCTTTTTTCCCGGGGCGGGCCCCCGGCACTTTTGCGGCGCTACCCGACAGCGCCGATGGTCGGCCTGCACCGGGGGCATCAACTCATTTTTACCCCTACCTATGAAGAAAGGTAACCGCATCTCGGCCGCGCTGCCCAACACCGCCGTCGACAAAATCCTCGAAGCCCTCGACACCATCGAGGGCCAGCTGCCCTTCCTGCTCACTCTCAGCCCCGAAGAAAGCCGCGGCCTGCGCCACCTGGGCTTCGACGGCATTCCCTACGCCCAGGCCGGCCTCGATGCCGTGCGCGCCAGCACTGCCTTCACCCGCCGCTCCTTCGACCTGGCCGAGTTCGAGAAAGACTTGGACCTGCACGCCCAGCTGCGCCGCGTGCGCGCCAGGCTGGCCCCCCTCAGCCAGAAGCTGGAAGATACCTTCCGGGTAGTAGGGGCCGACATCATGGTGACGGCCGACGACCTCTACGAAGACATGCGCAAGGACAACGGCGAAACCGAAGCCATTCAGGCCGCCCGCCAGCAGATGCGCAAGCGCTACGGCTACCGCAAAGCCGCCAAAGCCCCCTCCCCGGCCAGCTAGCCCCAGCCCGTAGTGGTGCGCAACCGCGCCGTAGTGGTTGCGCACCACTAGCGAGTGGTCGGGAACCACTCGCGGGTGGTCGGGAGCCACTATGGAGTGCTGCGGAACCACTTGCGAGTAGCAGGCAACCACTGCAGAGTGGTATACCACCACTAGCGAGTGGCCTAGAACCACTACGGAGTGGTGTCGAACCACCAGGGAGCGGTCTGGAACCACAGTGGCCAGGGAATAGCAGGCCAGCAAGCAGATGCCGGCCCCTTGCCATGCAACATCCGCCGCTGGCCTGGCAGCCCCCTGCCCAAGCGGAAGCTGAAAAGTCCTTTTCCGAACACTTCAAAAGGCAGAAATAGCCGCCCGAAGGCATATACAGGGGCCTATGGCCACAGCACCAGGTCCTGGTAAATGTCCTCTATCGGCATCTATGCGCTTGCCAGGGGCAGGCGATACCCGGATGTTTGTCGCACCCCGCCTTTACAACCGCAGGGCCAACGATGAAACACGCTTACTACTGCCTCGCCCTTTCCGTCGTGTTGCTCAGCGCCTGTGGCAAAGAGGACCCTGACCCGGTCGACCAGCTGCCGCCGGCCACGCAGACGGGGGCCAACACCTTCGGCTGTCTTGTCAACGGCCAGCCCTGGACGCCTAGAGGCAATAATGGTACATCGAATTACACGGTGTCCTATGATATTTTCCCTGATGGAGGGTTGCTAGAAATCGTCGCCTATCGCATTTATGGCACAGGCCCCGATGATTTCCAAAGTCTTTCACTATGGACTAAGGAATTGCATGGCATCGGCACTCGCTCATTTCAAAACACACAAAATTCGATAGCTCGCTTTAATGAGCAAAGAAGGAATTGTGTTTGGCGCAGTCGAGATAGCACCACAACCTACCGACGGGGGCAACTCACTATTACACGCCTCGACCTCCAAGCTGGAGTTGTGTCTGGAACTTTCGCCTTTACGATGTACAAGCCCGGCTGCGATTCCATCCGCGTCACCGAGGGCCGCTTTGACCGCAAGCTCTAACTCCTTTGCCTGCTATGAACAAGCTGCTACTTTTTCTCACCGCCGCTGCCGCGCTGTTCAGCGCCTGTGGCAAAGATGACCCTGACCCGGTTGACCAGCTGCCGCCGGCCACGCAGACCGGGGCCAACACCTTTGGCTGCCTTGTCAATGGACAGCCTTGGACGCCCAAAGGCAATAACGGGACATCAAACTACACAGTGTCTTACGACCCAGCCTACCGTTATGGAACATTAAATGTCGGCGCTTATCGCTACGTTGGGAAGGGCACCAATGATTACCAAATAGTAGGAATCTACTCAGACAGCTTGAGGCATACCGGAGTTTGCAAAATCCTGCCTCGTGGAAGGCACGGAGCAAGTGTAGTTGATAGGATGAATGGCTGTGAAGCTCATTCAATCGATGCTGGTACTTTCTGTAGGGGCCAGTTCACCATCACCCGGCTTGACCTGCAAGCAGGTATCGTCTCCGGCACATTCTCCTTCACGCTCTACAAACCCGGCTGTGACTCCATCCGCGTCACCGATGGCCGCTTTGACCGCAAGCTCTAACTCCTTTGCCTGCTATGAACAAGCTGCTACTTTTTCTCACCGCCGCTGCCGCGCTGTTCAGCGCCTGTGGCAAAGACGACCCTGACCCGGTCGACCAGCTACCACCCGCCACGCAGACCGGGGCCAACACCTTCGGCTGTCTTGTCAACGGAAAACCTTGGGGGCCTAGAGGAAATATCAGCTACCCCAATTATACCGTCTCCTATGACGTGTTTCCCGATGGAGGTTTGTTGGAAATTGCTACTTATCGCATCTATGGCTCAGGTACAAATGATTTACAATTCTTGTCCTTATGGACTAAGCAGATGAACGGTCCCGGAACCTATTCTTTTTTGAATACTCAAACAGCAATTGCTGGGTTTGCAGACCAAAGAACCAATTGTGATTGGCGCAGTCGAGACAGCACTACAACCTACCGGCGGGGCCAGCTCACCATCACCCGCCTGGACTTACAAGCGGGCATCGTCTCCGGCACATTCTCCTTCACGCTCTACAAACCCGGCTGTGACTCCATCCGCGTCACCGATGGCCGCTTTGACCGCAAGCTCTAACTCCTTTGCCTGCTATGAACAAGCTGCTACTTTTTCTCACCGCCGCTGCCGCGCTGTTCAGCGCCTGTGGCAAAGACGACCCTGACCCGGTCGACCGGCTGCCGCCGGCCACGCAGACCGGGGCCAACACCTTCGGCTGCCTTGTCAACGGCCAGCCCTGGACGCCCAAAGGCAATAATGGGTTCTCAAATTACAGTGTTGCATATGACACAGCTCCAGCAGGAGGGGGGGTATTAGATGTCCGCGCTTACCGATATACGGGAACCGGCGCTAATGACTATGAATACATGATACTCTTCGCTAATCAACTAACAGGGCCCGGCCTATTCAATTTTATTGACTCCCAGCGTACCCAGGCATCATTTGAAAATCAGCGCACCAGATGCTATTGGAGTAACGACGATAGAACCACAACCTACCGGCGGGGCCAGTTGAACATCACCAGGCTCGACCTACAGGCGGGCATCGTCTCCGGCACGTTCTCCTTCACGCTCTACAAGCCCGGCTGCGATTCCATCCGCGTCACCGACGGCCGCTTTGACCGCAAACTCTAACCTTTTACTCTTTCTCTTTCACACGCATGAAACATCTTTCCCTGTGCCTGGCCTGCTAGCCTGCTGACACTTACTGTCGGCAGGCTACTTTTTTACTACTTATTCCGCACCGTTTCCACCAGCTCCCTTAAATCCCGGCGGTTATACACCCGGCCGCGCGACACCACGGCCTCAATCTTTTTGATGTTGTTAATGTCGGCCAGGGGGTTGGCGCTGAGCAGCAGCAGGTCGGCGTCTTTGCCGGCGGCGATGCTGCCGCTGCGGCCCGCGGCCCCCATAAACCGGGCGCCGTTGATGGTGGCCGCCCGCAGGGCCTGGGCGGGCGTGAGGCCAGCCTGCGCCAGCAGCAGCACCTCCTGCTGCAGCGAAGCCCCAGGGTACACATAGGAGTTGAACGGCCCGCTGTCGGACCCAGCCAGAATGGTAACGCCCGCCGCCTGCAGCTGCGGCACCAGGTCCCGGAACCGGCTTTCCAGCCGCTGGCTGAAAGCCGTGGCCTCCGCCGACTTGCGCCGGGCGCTGGCCAGGCGCCGCGCATAGGTGGCTTCAATTTTCGGGCTGATAAAGGCCAGCAGGGAGTCGCGGCGGTGGTCGGCCGTGGCCAGCTCGGCCAGCACCGTGCCGATATAAAGCGTGGGCACCACGGCCGTGCGTCGCCGCGCCAGCAGTTTGGCAATGCGCTGGGCCGCGGCCGGGCTGTAGGTGGCCTCCACGGCGGGCAGCACGTCGAACAAGCCCAAAGGCTGGGCGCTGCCCTGGCTGGCCCGCACCAGGGCCGTGAGACTGTCTTCCTTGCCGGAGCAGGCTTTGTACACGTAGTACAGGTGCTCGGTGGCGTCGAGGCCGGCCGCGGCAGCCTCGGCCAGCTTCACCGATACGGGCATGTGGCCGGTGGTTTTCAGGCCCCGCTTCTGGGCCTGGCGCAGGGTGGTGAGAAATGCCTCGCCGGAAATCTTGCTGTCGTAGAGCTTCACGTAGTCTGCCGGCAGGCGCTGCAGCGAGTCCAGGGCCCGGCGGATTTGGGCGGGCGTTTCCACTTCCAGCGAGCCCGGCCAGTAGGCGCCCGGCCCGTCAATCTTGGGGCCGGAGGTGAAGATGCGCGGGCCTACCAGCGTGCCGGCGTCGAGCTGCTGCCGCCAGCGCAGGATGTGGGGCGTGAGGTCGCCGCCGGCGTCGCGCACGGTGGTCACGCCATAAGCCAGGTACAGGGGCAGCAGGTTCTCGTTGGCCTGGGCCAGCGTGTCGCCGCCCCGGAAATGCACGTGCATGTCCCACAGCCCCGGCATGAGGTACTGCCCGGTGCCGTCGATGTACTTCTTGGCGGCAAAGCTGTCCTTGCCCGAGTTCTCTACCCGCAGAATCTGCCCTTTGGAGATGATAACGGCCTGGTTGGGTCGTACTTCACCCGTCTCCACGTCCACCACGTTCACGTGGTTGATGACCACATCCGACAAGCTAATCTGGGTCGGCTTGCGGGTGCAGCCGGCCAGTAGCAAAGTCAGGGCAAGCAGGAGGGTAGGGATGCGCATGTAGAAGGCCAGGGCCCGAAATCAGGCCCTAAGGTAACCACAAACCGGGTGGGCTACTTTTGTGTTGCCCATGTTCGCCTTTCACTCCCTGCCCGCCCTGCTGGCCGGCCGCCTGCTGCAGGCCCCGGCCCACGCCGCCGAGGTGCGCCACCTCCTGCTCGACAGCCGCCGGGTGGGCCAGCCCGCCGGCGCCCTGTTTTTTGCCCTGCGCGGCCCCAGCCACGACGGCCACCGCTACCTGCCCGAGCTCTACGCCCAGGGCGTGCGCCTGTTTGTAGTAGAAGAAAACGCCGACCTTCCCGGCGGCCTCTCGGCCTACCCCGAAGCCGGCATAATGGAGGTAGCCAGTCCGCTGGCCGCCCTGCAGGGCCTGGCCGCCGCCCAGCGCCGCCGCTTCAGTGGCCCCGTGCTGGCCATCACCGGCTCCAACGCCAAAACCATTGTAAAGGAGTGGCTGGCCCAGCTGCTCAGCCCCGACGAGGACATCTGCCGCTCGCCGCGCTCCTACAACTCCCAGGTGGGCGTGCCCCTGAGCGTGTGGGAGCTCAACCCCAGCCACCATACCCTGGGTATTTTCGAGGCCGGCATCTCTGAAGTAGGGGAGATGCCGCGCCTGGCCCAGGTGATTCAGCCCACCCAGGGCCTGTTTACCAACCTCGGCTCGGCCCACGACGCCGGCTTCGCTTCCCGCGACGAGAAGCTGCATGAAAAGCTGCGCCTGTTCCAGGGACCGGGCCTGGAGCGGCTGTTCTACTGCCACGACCAGCCCGCCGTGCGCGAGGCCGTGGCGGCCCTGGGCCTGCCCGGCTTCGGCTGGACCAGCCAGGGGGCGCCTGGCGCCGCCGTGCAGTTTGTGCTGCATGAGGCGGATGCCAACGCACCGGCCACCATCGAAGCCCAATACGGCGACCACAGCCACACCTTCAGCGCGGTGCTGCCCGACGCGCCCACCCGCGAAAACCTGCTGCACTGCCTGGCCGTGCTGCTGCAGCGCGGCGTGGAAGCCGCCGAAATCCAGCGCCGCCTCAGCCGCCTGCACCCGGTGGCCATGCGCCTGGAAATGAAGCAGGGCCGCCACGGCAGCTACCTGCTCGACGACACCTACAACAACGACCTGGCCGGCCTGGGCTTGGCCCTGGAATCGCTGCGCCGGCAGTCGCGCCCCGGCCGCCGCACCGTCATCCTCAGCGACGTGCTCGAGTCGGGCCTGCCCGCCCCCGAGCTCTACGCCCGCGTAGCCGGGCTGCTGGCCACGCACGGGGTAAGCCGGCTGGTAGCCATTGGGCCGGACATCAATGAGCAGTTAGCAATGAGCAATGAGCAATGGACGGTGGTTGAAGAACAAGAAGCCACCAGGCCCGCCAGGAAATTGCTCATTGCTCATTATTCATTGCTCATTGAATTCTACCCCAGTACCGAAGCCTTCCTCGCCACCCTCGACCCGGCCGCCTTCGCCCAGGAAACCATTCTGGTGAAAGGCGCCCGCCGCTTTGGCTTTGAGCGCATTGTGGCGGCCCTGCAGGCCCAGCAGCACGGCACCGTGCTGGAAGTAAACCTCGACGCCCTCAGCCACAACCTGCAGCACTACCGGCAGCGCCTGCAGCCCGGCACCCGCCTCATGGTGATGGTGAAGGCCTTTGCCTACGGCAGCGGCTCCTACGAAGTGGCCAGCCTGCTGCAGTTTCAGCGGGCCGACTACCTGGCCGTGGCCTATGCCGACGAAGGCGTGGCCCTGCGCGAGCACGGCATCAGCCTGCCCATCATGGTGATGAACCCGGCGCCCGACTCCTTCGACACCCTGCGCCGCTACCGCCTGGAGCCCGAAATCTACTCCTTCGACATGCTCCGCGAATACCTGCGCGCCAGCGCCGCCATGCAGCCTGCCCACCAGCAGGGGCATCACCCTGGCGCCTCTTCACCTCATCACCCTCTAACCTCATCACCTAGCATTCACCTCAAGCTCGACACCGGCATGCGCCGCCTGGGCTTTGAGGAAAGCGACGTGCCCGAGCTGGCCGCTCTGCTGCGTGAGCACCGCGCCCGCCTGCCCGTGGCCAGCCTCATGACGCACCTGGCGGCTTCCGACGAAGCCCGCCACGACAACTTCACCCGCGAGCAGCTGGCGGCCTTCCGCCGCATGGCCGCCGTGCTGGAAGAGGCCATTGGCCACCCCGTCCTCAAGCACGCCCTCAACTCGGCCGGCATCCTGCGCTTTCCCGACGCGCAGCTCGACATGGTGCGCCTGGGCATCGGCCTCTACGGCGTGGATGCCGGCGGCACCGACCAGGATGCCCTGCGCCCGGTAAGCAGCCTGCGCACCACCATCTCCCAGATTAAAGTGCTGCCCAAGGGGCAGACCGTCGGCTATGGCCGGCGCGGCAGCGGCACCGCCCACGAGCGCCGCATTGCCACCCTGGCCATTGGCTATGCCGACGGCTACGACCGCCGCTTCGGCAATGGCGTGGGCACGGTGCTGATTCACGGGCAGCCCGCGCCGCTGGTGGGCTCCGTGTGCATGGACATGTGCATGGTCGACGTAACCGACATCCCCCAGGCCCGGGCCGGCGACCTGGCCCTGGTGTTTGGTCCCGGCCTGGGCTTGCCTGACCTCGCTGCCCGCATCGGCACCATTGCCTATGAGCTGCTTACCAACGTGAGCGAGCGGGTGAAGCGCGTATTTGTAACGGAGTAAGCTCAAGCGCTATAAAAAATGACGGTAAACAGCCTTTTAAAGCCCGGTTTCTTTTTTTTGTGCAAGTCCGACAATGTTGGCAAGGTATTTATTTTGCTACTTTACAGGTTACACGGCGTAGCCCGGGCTGGCCACAGCCTTAATTTGTGGCGTTTTATCCGACGTATGACACTCCCTACACCCCGCCTATCTCGTTCTGCAAACGGCTTTTTACTGCTGATAGCCATGCTGAGCCTCATTAATATAGGTAATGCCAAGGCCCAGCCGGCAGCGGCAGCCCCCCCGGCTCTGGATGGCTTGTGGAAAGGCCCCCTGAAAGTACCCGGCGGCCAGCTCGAAGTCATCTTCCGCTTCGTGAAGCTGGCCAACAATGAATATTTTTCCACCCTCGACGTGCCGATGCAGAAAGTGAGCCGCATGGCCGTGAAAGTGGAAACCAAGGGCGACACCGTGGTACTTACGGCCGCCGAAGCCAACAGCCGCTTCTCAGGCACCATCGCCGCCGATGGCAAGCAGATGAATGGCATCTGGCAGCAGCCGGGCTACAAAGTGCCCCTCACGCTGTCGTTCACGGCCCTGCCCGCGCCCACGGCGAAAAACGTGCGCCTCACGCCGCCCTACCGCGAGGAAGATGTCAACTTCAGCAACCTGCCGGCCAGCCTGCGCCTGGCCGGGCAGCTTACCATTCCGGCCGGCCCGGGCCCATTTCCGGCCGTGGTCCTCGTCTCCGATGCCGGCCCCCAGGACCGTGACGGCACCGTGGGCGACTTCGGTCCCATGGGCCTGCTGGCCGACTACCTCACCCGCCGGGGCATTGCTGTGCTGCGCTTCGACGACCGCGGCGTGGGCAAGTCCGAGGGCAACTATGCCAGCGCCACCACCGCCGACCTGGTCACCGACGCCCAGGCCGGCCTGAACTTCCTGCGCACCCGCCCCGAGATTAACCTTTCCCAACTGGGACTGATTGGGCACGGGGAAGGCGGCAACGTGGCCCTGCTGGCCGCCACCCAGCCCCTGCCGCCCGCCTTCGTGGTAACGCTGGCCGCCTATGGCCTGACGGGCCGCGACCTGGCCGTGCAGCAGCAGGCTACCGCCCTGCGGGCCGTAGGCACGGCAGCTGCCCAGGTGGAGGCCGCCACCAAGCGCCAGCTGGCCATGTTCGAGATTATTCGCCAGACGCCCGATAATGCCCAGGCCCAGGCCATTGTGGCTAACATGCTGAAGCAAAACAACGCCACCATGGACAACGCCGCCGCCCAAACCAGCGCGGCAGAAATGACCTCGGCCCGGTACCGCTATTTCCTGGCCTTCAACCCCGTGGAAAAGCTGACCGCCGTGAAGTGCCCCGTGCTGCTGCTCAACGGCACCGCCGACCTGTCCGTGGCTGCCGACCCTAACCTCGACGCCCTGTCCCGGGGGCTGAAGCTGAATAAGAACGTTACCATAAAGAAGCTGCCCGGCGTCAACCACCTGTTCCAGCCCGAGCCCGGGCAGTGGCCCATCCTGAACGGGCAGCCCCACCCCAACTTCTCGCCCGCTGCCCAGGAAGCCATCCGTGAATGGATTGTGAGCCAGACCAAAAAATAAATCGCTGATTAGCGCTGATTCTTTTGATTGCGCTGATTCCTGCTCTGTCCCATTGATTGCAAAAGCCCCACCGAAATTTCGGTGGGGCTTTTTGCTGTGCTCGCCTTGTCGTGCTGTAACGCGGAATTCCATTCCGCGCTCCCCAGGCTTTGAGCCAGCACCGGCAGCGCCACGGCCCGCACTACAGCTACTGCCAGGCGCCCGGTAGCAGCTGTAGTGCGGGCCGTAGTACTACAGCTGTTATGCGCACCAACAGCCTGCTGGTTACAAGCCTCGCTGCTCTCTGTTGGTCCTTGCTTTAAGTACGCACCCAGCAAAAGTTGAAGCCTGCCACTTGAGCAAAAAAGCAGGAGCAAGCGCCAAGCCATTCCCGGGCAGAGAACAAGTGGTGAAGCGCCGGAAGTCTTTCGGCGCAGAAAGGACCACCGCACTACAAAAAAAGCCCTGCCGGAAGGCAGGGCTTTTCAATAAAGGGAGAATCAGCGCAATCAATAAAATCAGCGCTAATCAGTGATTTACTTAATCATGTCTACCTCGGCCTTAATCATGGCGTTGTAGCGCTGCCCGTTGCCGTTGGCCAGGGTGAGCAGGTTCCAGCCCTTGCCGATGGTATAGCTCCAGGTGCGGCTTTCCTTGAACTCGAAGGTGGGACGCATAATCTGGCCGTAGGGCGTGTAGTTGTCCATGAAGTTGGTGCTGTAGAACTTGTCGCCGCCCACAATCCACTCCATGGCCACGAAAAAGCCCTCTTCAGGGGCAGGAATGTTGTACGAAGTCAGGTCGATGGTGTACCACTCGCCGCCACGCGACGCCGACACTACCACGTTTTCGGTGAGCAGGTCGGTGTTGGGCGAGTTATAGTTGCCGTCGGCCTTGTAGAGGCGCACGCGGAAAGGCTCGCGGGGGAAGCCGTTCTCGCCGATGTAGAACGACACCGTCCGCACGTTGCCCAGCTTGCGCTGCTTCTCGTTTTTGATGAAGAAGGCGTACTGGCTGCCGGGCAGGCCCTGAATCATGCCTTCGCCGGGGTTGTTGGACTTGGCGCCCAGGCCCAGGTTTTTCACCTTGCCGCCGGTTATAGTGATGCCTTCCAGTTTAATTTCTCGCTTTTTCAGCTCGATGATAAGGTCTTCGGTAGCCCCCCGCTTGATGATGATGCCGGCGCGCTCGTAGCCCAGCGTCATAACAATCAGGGAGTCGGTGTTGGTTTTCTCCAGGCCGGCCAGCTGAAAGTAGCCGTATTCGTTGGTGAGAGCCCCGGTGCCTTCTTCGCGCAGCCCGATGGAGGCAAAGGGAATCGGGTCTTTGGTCTTGGCATCAACCACACGGCCCGTAATGCGGTTTTCCTGTGCCCAGCTCAAAGCCGGCAGCAGCAGAAATACCATCAAAGCGAGAAAAGGTATGCGTTTAATCATCGCCGTCATAAGATAATTGATTGAAGACTGGCAAATTTACAAATTTTAGACCACTCTTTCGCCATTTAAACTTCTCAAAGGCACGAAGTAATCTAACGAATGCAAATAACTGCCAAATTAGAAGAATTTGAACGTTATGCTTAAATAATAGGACCTGCCTGCGGGTTTTACCCAAAAAAGGCCTGACAGGCACCAGCGGCCCCATAAAGGGGAAATCGATGAGGGAGCACGAAGGTTTAAGTGAACCTTGGCTGCCCCGGTAAAGCAGTAAAAACCCGGCTGAAACGACGGGTTTTTACTGCCATAAATTATTGAAAGAGCTTATTTATAAGCGTCTACTTCAGCCCGAATCATGGCATTGTAGCGCGAGTTGCCATTGGCCAGCGTAATAAGGCTCCAGCCGCGGCCAATGGTGTAGTTCCAGGTGCGGCTGTCTTTGAACTCGAAGGTGGGACGTAAAATCTGCCCATATGGGGTATAGCTGTCCATGAAGTTGGTTGTGTAGAACTTGTCGCCACTCACAATCCATTCCATGGCCACATAGAAGCCCTCTTCCGGAGCGGGTATGCTGTAGGACGTCAGGTCTACCGTAAACCACTCACCACCCCGGGCGGCCGACACCACTACGTTTTCGGTAAGCATGTCGGTATTGGGCGAGTTGTAGTTGCCGTCGGCCTTGTAGAGGCGCACGCGGAAAGGCTCGCGGGGAAAGCCGTTCTCGCCGATGTAGAACGACACCGAGCGGATAAAGCCCAGCTTCTTGCCCTTCTCATTTTTCATCAGGGTGGCGTACTGGCTGCCCGGCATGCCCTGAATCATGCCCTGGTCGGGGGTGTTGGAGCGAGCCCCCAGCATCATAGGACGCACTTTGCTGGCTTCTACCACGAAGCCTTCCAGCTTGATGGTTTGCCGAGGCAGGTCGATGATGAGGTCTTCCATCTTGCCGCGTCGCACCATTAAGGCCGTGCGCTTAAAGCCCAGTGCCATTACAATGATGGAGTCGTCGATGCTCCGTACCGGCATAGCCAATTGAAAGAAACCATACTCATTGGTAAGAGCGCCAGTACCTTCCTCACGCAGGGTAATGGAAGCAAAGGGAATTGGCTCCTTGGATTCTGCATCTACCACCCGGCCAGTGATGCGGTCACCTTGTGCCCAGCTCAGAGTTGGATACAAGGAGGTTAGAAGGAAGAGTAGAAGTAAGCGACTTAGCATAGCACAGAGAATGAAAAAATGGCTTGTCTACAAATTTACAGGTAAAAACGACATAGTAACCCCCTCCTTAAATGGGATGCCTTATTGATGCAACTTTCCCCCTCAATAGTAATAAAATAAGAAATGTAGGCCATCTAAGACAGCAATGTTTTTAATTAGGTCGACTGATTTGTTCCATTTGGATAGCAGGCACTGCAGACGAAATCACTAACTTTAGGCTCTTTTTGCCCAAATTGGTATTTTAATAAGGTATGAGACTTTTTACTTGGGTGGTAGCCGGGGTACTGAGCTGGACGGCTGCGATGCCGGCCGCAAAAGCACAAAGTGCGCCACCACGGCCTTTGCCTTTGGGTGGGTTGTGGAAAGGGCCGCTGCCAGTACTGGGGGGTAAGCTGGATATGACCATCAGCGTGGTGCCACTGGCGGGGGGCACCTTTTTCGCTGCCCTCGATGTGCCTGCCCAGAAAGTATTTCGCATGCCGGTGGAAGTAACCGTGCGCGGCGACTCGGTACTGCTTTGGATGCCCCAGGCCGAAAGCCGCTACAAGGCCCGGCTTGATACCGTACGCAAAGAGCTGAGCGGTACCTGGACCCAGCCCGGGGTGAGCTCGCCGGTAGTGCTGCACCACGCGCCCATGCCCACAGCCTCGGGCAAAGGCACGCGCCTGACGCCGCCTTACCGCGAGGAAGAAGTGGTGTTCAGCAACCCGGCTTCGCGCCTGAACCTGGGCGGTACCCTCACCATTCCGCCCGGCCCCGGCCCTTTCCCGGCCGTGGTGCTGGTGAGCGACATGGGCCCGCACGACCGCGACGGCAGCGTAAACGATTTCCGCCTGCTGGGCGCCCTGGCCGATTACCTTACCCGGCGCGGCATTGCCGTGCTGCGCTACGACGACCGCGGCGTGGGCCAGTCGGGCGGCAGCTCGGCTGCGGCCACCACGGCTGCCCTGGTAACCGACGTACAGGCGGCGCTGAACTTCCTGCGGGCCCGCCTCGAAATCAACATCAACCGCATCGGGGTAGTTGGGCACGGCGAGGGCGCCAATGTGGCCCTGCTGGCCGCCGGGCAGCCGCTGCCGCCGGCATTTGTGGTGTCGCTGGCCGGCTACGGCCTGCCCGGGCAGCAAACCCTGCTGCAGCAGCAGGTAGACCAGCTCAAGGCCCAGAAGCTGGACCCGGCCAAGGTGCAGGCCGCTTATGAGCGCCAGCGCACCATGTACGACATCATCCGCCAGACCAATGCCCAGCAGGCCCAGGCCATTGTGGCCAACATGCTGCGCCAGGACTGCGACGGCATGGACCCCCGCGCCGCCCAGAGCGAAGCCGCCCAGATGCTGACGCCCTGGCAGCGCTACTTCCTGGCCTTCGACCCCATTGCCAGCCTCGACCAGGTGAAGTGCCCCGTGCTGCTGCTCAACGGCACCAACGACCTGGAGGCCCCGGCCGACCTGCACCTTTCGGCCCTGGAAAAAGAGCTGAAAAGCGTGAACAAAGCCACCACCAGCAAGCGCCTGGCGGGCCTCAACCACCTGTTTCAGCCTCCCAAAACGGAGTGGACCCTGCTGAACGGGGAGATGCGGCCCCTTGTGTCGCCCATAGCCCAGGAAGCTATCCGGGAGTGGATTACGGGGTTGAGCGCCAAGAAGTAAATCGCTGATTAGCGCTGATTTTATTGATTGCGCTGATTCTTTCAGATAGCTGCTTGCAAATGGCAAGGCCCCGCCCGTTATCCGGGCGGGGCCTTGCTGTTTATCCTTGCTTGCCGGCTACTTAATCATGTCCACCTCGGCGTTAATCATGGCGTTGTAAGCCCGGCCGTTGGCATTGACGAGGGGTAGCTGGTTCCAGCCCTGCCCGGCCACATAGGTCCAGGTGCGGCTTTCCTTGAACTCAAAGGTGGGACGCAAAGCCTGGCCGTAGGAGCTGCCGCTTTCCAGGAAGGTGGCCGCTTTGAAATTGGGCGGCTGGAGCCAGTCCATAGCCACGAAGAAGCCTGCCTCGGGCGCGGGAATGTTGTAAGGGGTCAGGTCGACCGTGAACCACCCGCCTCCGCGGGGGGCTGACACCACAACATTTTCAAGCAGCAGGTCGCGGCCGGGCCCTCCCGATGTCTGATTAATCGAATAAATCCGAACCCGGAACTTGGTGCGAGGCTGGCCGCTCTCGGCAATGTAAAAGGCTGCCGACCTGACATGCATCATTTCGCGGCCCTTTTCATTTTTCATAAAAGTGGCGAACTGCGAGCCCGGCATTCCCTGGATGAGGCCTTCACCCGGCTGGCGGGAGCGGGCTCCCAAGGTATAAGGAACAGCTTTGTCGCTACGCAGAACCAGGTTGCTAAGCGGTATCACAGTTTTTGGAAGCTCCAGCTTGAGGGGTTCAGCTGTGGCAGTAGGGCTGAAGGCTTGCTTAACCGGCTCATAGCCCAGCCCCATGCCAATAAGCGTGTCTGGCAGGAACTGCCCGGGAGCTTCGATAAGAACCTTGCCCAGGCTATCGGCAAAGAACCTTGCCTTTTGGCCTTGCATGTCTACCCAGGCGTAGGGAATTGGCTTTCTGGTTTTCTGGTCAACAATGGCTCCTTCCCACTTGGCTGTGGGTGCCTGGGCGCGGCACTGCCCGGTAAATAGAAAGCCAGCCAGGGCAAGAAGTGCTAGGCGCATAAGAAACGCTGAGAAGGTAGACGGACTGCATGCAAATAAAGCAATAATCCTCACCTCCGCCCGGCAGCTTACTTAATCATGTCCACCTCGGCCTTAATCATGGCGTTGTAGCGCAGGCCCTGGGCGTTGGCAGCGGTGATGAGGCTCCAGCCCTTGCCCATGGTGTAGTTCCAGGTGCGGCTTTCCTTGAACTCGAAGGTGGGGCGCATAATCTGGCCGTAGGGCTGGTAGTCGTCCATGAAGTTGGTGGCGAAGAACTTGTCGCCGCTTACTACCCATTCCATGGCCACGAAGAAGCCTTCCTCGGGCGCCACGATGTTGTAGGGCGTCAGGTCGACGGTGTACCACTGCCCGCCCTGGGGGGCCGACACGATGACGTTTTCGGTGAGCAGGTCGGTGTTGGGCGAGTTGTAGTTGCCGTCGGCCTTGTAGAGGCGCACGCGGAAAGGCTCGCGGGGGAAGCCGTTCTCGCCGATGTAGAACGACACCGTCCGTACGTTGCCCAGGCGCTTGTTCTTCTCGTTTTTCACGAAGAAGGCGTACTGGCTGCCGGGCAGGCCCTGAATCATGCCTTCGCCGGGGTCGCTGGACTTGGCGCCCAGGCCCAGGTTTTTCACCTTGCCGGCCTTCACCGTGACACCACCCAGCTCCACGGCCCGCTTGGGCACCTCAATGGTGAGGTTGTCGATGGCCACGCCCCGCTTCACGACAATGGTTTTGCGGTAGTAGCCCAGGGCCATTACCTGCAGGGTATCCTGGGCATTCTTGGTGGGAGCGGGCACAATGAACAGGCCGTGCTCGTTGCTGAGCGCGCCAATCTGCTCTTCCTTCAGGCCAATGGACGTGAAGGGCAGCGGTTCTTTGGTGTCTTTGTCAACAATTACCCCCTTAATCTGGGCCGTTTGAGCCCAAGCGGCAGTTGAAGTTGAACCTAAAAATAATGCAATAAAAAGTAAGCGTTTGACCATAGCAGAAGGAGTAGAACAAACGAAATTACAAATTTTGGACTGAAAGTTATTGGATTTTGTGGGCACATAGCAATAGGACAGAGGCGAAACAATAAAATTCTTGGGCTAGAAGCTAGCCAGCGCAGAAAAAAATTTCTTCAGCGCAGGAAGCCGGCCCGAAACCTTCCTGCTTAGTACCTTTGTTTGTAGTCTTTCTAAATAAGCCGTCCCCCCTTCACCGATTTTCCTTACTGCCTTGGGTCTGTTTCGTCGCGCTGCTCGTTCTGTTTCTCCGGTGGTGGACTCGCGCCGCACGGCCCGGGACCTGCGTGTGGGCGAGAGCGGCACCATCTGCTGCCTCGAAGACCCCGAGATGGCGCTCAAGCTGCTGGAAATGGGTTGCTTGCCCGGAGTGCAGGTGCGGCTTAGCGGCCGGGCCCCACTGGGCGACCCGCTGATGCTGGTGCTGGGCGACGAGGAGTACACCCTTTCGCTGCGGGCCAGCGAGGCTGCTACCATTTTGTTGAAGGGCTAAGCGCAGGGCATGGCAGCACCGGTTATTGACACGGCGCCACTCGGCGCTACCGCCGCCGGCACCGGCGACGTTCAGTCCGGAGCCCACCTGGCCCTGACCCGTATTGCCCTGATTGGCAACCCCAACAGCGGCAAAACCTCGCTGTTCAACCAGCTCACGGGCCTGAACCAGAAGGTGGGCAACTTCCCCGGCGTGACGGTCGACCGTAAGTCGGGCTTTGCCCAGCTCTCGCCCACGCAGCGGGCCGAGATTGTGGATTTGCCGGGCACGTACTCGCTCTACCCCAAAAGCCTCGACGAGAAGGTAATAACCGACCTGCTCTACGACAAGGAGGCCAAGGGCTACCCCGACTTTGTGGTGGTAACGGTAGACGCCAGCAACCTGCGGCGCAGCCTGCTGCTGTTCAGCCAGCTGGCCGACCTGGAGCTGCCCGCCGTGCTGGCCCTGAACATGACCGACGTGGCCGAGCGGCGCGGCGTGCGCATCGACATTCCAGCCCTGGAGCAGGAGCTGGGCGTGCCCGTGATTCCCATGAACGCCCGCAACGGCAGCGGCATCGCGGCCCTCAAGATTGTGATGGCCCAGCGGCTGGCGGCGCCGCCCGTGCGCTTCTGGGAGCCGACGGAGGAGCTGCTGCCCATGGTGCGCCAGATTCGCTACTACTTTAACCTGCACAACGACTACCTGGCCCTGCACTACGCGCAGCAGTTCCGGCAGATTGGCTTCCTGAGTGCCGACGACAAGGCCCACATTCAGGAGCTGGTGCAGCAGTACCAGTTCGACGCCACCACCCAGCAGGCGGCCGAAACCATTGGCCGCTACCGCCGCATCAACGAGATACTGCTGGAAGCCGTGACGGTGGTGCGCACTGAGAAGCGCGAGCCGGTAAGCAACCGCATCGACAAGGTGCTGACCCACCGCGTGGGCGGCTACCTGATTTTCCTGAGCATCCTGTTCCTGCTCTTCCAGGCCATCTTCGCCTGGGCCCAGTACCCCATGGACTGGATTGAGCAAAGCATCGCGGCCCTGAGCGCCACCATTCAGAACAACTTCGACGGGCCCCTGGTGCGCCTGCTTACGGAGGGCGTGCTGGCCGGTCTGGGCGGGGTGCTGATTTTCATCCCCCAGATTGCCCTGCTGTTTGCTTTTCTGGCGGTGCTGGAGGAAACCGGCTACATGGCCCGGGTTACCTTTTTGATGGATAAGCTGATGCGGCCATTTGGGCTGAGCGGCAAAAGCGTGGTGCCCCTGATTTCGGGGCTAGCCTGCGCCGTGCCGGCCATTATGGGCGCCCGTACCATCGAGAGCTGGAAAGACCGGATGATAACCATCTTCGTGACCCCGCTGATGTCGTGCTCGGCCCGCATTCCGGTGTACACGGTGCTGGTGGCACTGGTGGTGCCCGACCGCGCCGTGCTGGGCATTCTTAACCTGCGCGGCGTGGCCCTGATGGCCTTGTACCTGCTGGGCTTTTTCACGGCCCTGGCCTCGGCCTGGGTGCTGAAAACCATTCTCAAAACGCGGGAGCGGAGCTACTTCATCATGGAGTTTCCGGTGTACAAGTGGCCGCGCTGGAAAAACGTGGGCATCACCATCTGGCAGAAGGTAAAGGCCTTTGTGTGGCAGGCTGGGCAGGTGATTGTGGCCATCTCAGTGGTGCTGTGGGTGCTGGCCAGCTACGGGCCCGGCAACAGCCAGGACCTGGCCGAAAAGCAGGTGCGGCAGCAGTATACCGCCCAGCCCGCCGGCCCCGCTGCTGCGGAGCTGGAGCGAAGCGTTGCGGCGGCCCGCCTCGAAAGCTCCTACGCCGGCATCTTCGGCCGCAGCATCGAGCCAGCCATCCGGCCCCTGGGCTTCGACTGGAAAATCGGCATTGCCCTGCTCACGTCGTTTGCGGCGCGGGAGGTGTTTGTCGGTACCATGTCGACCATTTATAGCGTAGGGCAGGACGCCGACCTGGGCACGGTGCAGGACAAGCTGCGGGCCGAGCGGGATGAGCAGGGCCAGCCGTTCTTCACGCCGGCGCGGGCCTTTTCCCTGCTGGTATTCTATGTGTTTGCCATGCAGTGCATGAGCACGCTGGCGGTTACCTACCGCGAAACCAAGAGCTGGCGCTGGCCGCTGGCGCAGCTGCTGTACATGACCGGGCTGGCGTATGCCATGGCCCTGCTGGTGTACCAGGTGCTGAAGTAGGGTTTTTCACCGCAGAGGGCGCGGAAGCTTCGCAGAGGAAGCGCAGAAGGGCAGAGGCTGTCCGAACGGGGACGTAGTGTCCGGTAATGGACAGGTTTTGGCGGAGATTCCTGCCTGGCATTGTGTGTACTTATCTAATAATCACTTTTTTATGTAAGTGGCACGGGCCTTGGCTTCAGAAGTAGGAAACCATCTTTTTCCTGCTCGAAAATGGACAGAGCCATTTCTGCTGCCACTCAAAACCAACGCCTGCGCCGCCGCTGGCTGCTGGGCATTGCCCTGGCCCTTGCCGTAGGGGCTGGCTTGTTTGCCTTCCGCTCGGTGCTAAAGCCCGGCATCAAGCGGGATAATATTCTGACGGCCGTGGCCGAAACCGGCGACGTGGAAGCGGCGCTTACGGCTTCCGGCGTGCTGGTGCCGGGGCATGAAGCCGTGATTACCAGTCCCATCCAAAGCACCATTCAGCGCATAAACGTAGCGGTAGGCAGCCGGGTGCAGCCGGGGCAAATCATTCTGGAGCTGGACAAAGAGCTGGCCGGCTCCAGCCTGGCCAAGCTCAGCGACGAGCAGCTGCGCAACCAGAACAAAAACTCCCAGCTGCAGCTCACCCTGGAGCGCAACCTCAACGACCTGCGGGCCCAGGAGCAGGTGCAGCGCGTGAAAGTGAGCAGCCTGCAGTCGACCCTGCGCGACGAGCAGCACCTGCTGAAAATCGGGGGCGGCACGGCCGAGAGCGTGCGCCAGGCCGAGCTGAACCTGGCCGTGGCCCAGCTGGAAGCTGAGCGCCTGCGCCGGCAGATTGAAAACCAGCAGCGGGTAAATGCCGCCGATGTGCGCGAGCTGGGCTACACCGTATCCATGCAGCAGCGCAGCATCAAGGAGCTGGCCGACAAGCTGCGGCAGGCCGACATCAGCAGCCAGCAGCCCGGCGTACTTACCTGGGTGAACGAGAACATTGGCAGCACGGTGCAGGCCGGCGACGCCCTGGCCCGCGTGGCCGACCTGAGCAGCTTCCGGGTGCGGGCTACCATCTCCGACACCTACGCCGAGCAGCTGCACCCCGGCGATGCCGTGGTGGTGCGGGTAAACGAAACCGACCTGCGCGGCCACATCAGCAACATCAGTCCGGCCGTGGAGAAAGGCGTGGTCACCTTTTTCGCCGAGCTCGACGACAACCACCACCCCGCCCTGCGCGCCAACCTGCGGGCCGACGTGTTTGTGGTAACCAAGTCGCATCACAACGTGCTGCGGCTCAAGAATGGCCCCTACTACCACGGGGGGCGCGAGCAGCTGGTATTCGTGGTGAAGGATGGGCGGGCCACCCGCCGTGTGGTGCAGCTCGGCGACAGCAACTTCGACTACGTGCAAGTCACCAGTGGCCTGCGCCCCGGCGAAGAGGTGGTGATTTCGGATATGAAAGACCACGAGGACACCCCCGAGCTGACGGTGAAGGAATAGCCCCAACCTGACCACACATGCGCCTCACCCCCCGGCCCCCTCTCCCACGGAGAGGGGGAGCCAGCCGACTTCTGCCGATACTCCTTTTATAGACCTGCTGACAATGCATTATCTGTCCTTCTTCTGCAAAAGCAAGCCTAGCCGCCCGCTTCAATCGTCAGGCTCCCCTCTCCTTTGGAGAGGGGCCGGGGGTGAGGCGCATCGCGGAGGGCGACTGGCCCTCTTAGCCCTGACCTTATTCTTCCCCCTGGCCACCCACGCCCAGCCCACTACGCTGACGCTGCCGGCCATTATTGACCAGGCCCTGAGCCACTCGGCCGCCGGGCACCAGGCCCACACCAACCGCGAAACCGGCTACTGGCAGTGGCGCGGGTTTCAGGCCAACTACCGGCCCCAGCTGGGTTTGCAAGGCACGGTGCCCAACTTCAGCCGGGTGATTACGCCCGTGGTGCAGCCCGACGGCACCACCGATTTCCGGGCCGTGCGCATCAACAACTCCAACCTGGCCCTGACGCTCAGCCAGAACATCGGCCTTACCGGGGGGCAGCTGGTTCTGGGCTCGGAGGTGCAGCGCTTCGATGATTTCAACGGCGAGCTGAAGCGCTACAACAACCAGCCCTTTACCATTGGCGTGGTGCAGCCCCTGGGGCAGTTCAACGGCCTGGCCTGGAACCGGCGCATTGAGCCGTTGCGCTACCAGGAAAGCCAGCGCCAGTACGTGGAGGAGCGCGAAACTATTGCCCAGCGCGTGGCCGAGCTGTACTTCGACGTGCTGCTGCAGCAGGTGAATGCCGATGTGGCAGGCCAGAATGCCCGCGCCGCCGCCGAGATGCTGCGCGTGGGCCAGGAGAAGTTCAAGCTGGGCCGCCTTTCGCAGAGCGACCTGCTGCAGCTGGAGCTGAACGTGCTGGATGCCCGCCAGGCCCAGGCCCGGGCCCAGATGGAAGCCGAAAACGCGGCGGTTAGCCTGCAGGCCTACACCGGGCTGCCCGGTACGGAGGCGCCCCAGCTGGCCGTGCCGCCGGCGGCGCAGCTGCCGCCGGTAGCACCGGCCCAGGCCCTGGAGCAGGCACGCCAGCACCGCAGCAGCACCCTGGCCTTCCGCCGCCGCCTGCTGCAGGCCGAGCGCGACGTGGCCCTGGCCAAGGGCAGCACCGGCCTGCAGGCATCCCTGACGGCTAACCTGGGCTACGTAAACCAGGCCGAGAACCTGGGCACTACCTACAGCAACCTGCAAAACCAGCAGCAGGTCCGGCTGGCTTTCAGCATGCCCATCGTGGACTGGGGCCGGCAGAAATCCATTGTGAAAACCGCCGAGCTGGCCCGCGAGCAGGTGCAGTACAACGTAGCCCAGGAGGAGCGCAGCTTCGAGCAAACCGTGCTTACCCAGGCGGGCCAGCTGCCTTCCCTGAGCCAGCAGCTGCGCCTGGCGGCCCGGGCCGACTCCCTGGCCCAGCAGCGCTACGACATTGCCCGCGCTACCTACCTCGTGGGCCGCATCAGCCTCAACGATGTAAACCTGGCCCTGGCCGCCAAGGACCTGGCCAAGCGCGGCTACATCGCCGCCCTGCGCGCCTGCTGGGTGGCCCACTACCGCCTGCGCGCCCTCACGCTGTACGACTTCGAACGCCAGCAGCCCCTGGCCTCGGCTGCACCGGCCCGGTAAGACTTTGCCACCCTCTCTTTTTAGTGAATGCTTTGGGTAAAGCCTCGGAAAGGCCCGGCAGAATTCTGCCGGGCTTTTTTATAAGGTAAGCTTGGAAGGATAGATTGGCGAGTTCAGCCCAAGCATGGCTTCCTGGCCCGTTCACCCCACCCCGGCCCCTCCCCTCCGGGGGAGGGGTGCCAATTCCATTAAAGGAGTCGTCCGACGCGTTGCAAAGCAAGAGCCTACCGCCGCCAACTGAAGGGCAAATTCTGAAAAGGAGTCGTCAGGCTCCCCTCTCCCGGAGGATTCCGCGCATCAAGCGGCGGGGCCGGGGGGGGTAAACGGGCGAAGGCTGCAGCAACTACCGAACAGCGCCCTTATCCACTACCGAACACAGTGTCCGTTTCCGAACATCTTTTTTGGGCGGGCAAAATGAGGATTTGTGTAAAAGATTCTGATTTTAAGTTAGTTGTGTTTTTGGCACACCGCTTGGCTAAGTAGGGTAGGCCCTGGTGCCCTGCTGACCAGAATCGAACAACTCCTTCACCCCGCGCTTTTCTCACCTTTTTCTCATGGAAAACCTGCTCGCCCACCCCACCGATGTACGCACCCCGGCCAAGGCCCCGGCTGGTGCGCCGATTCTTCGCCTTATCGACATCGAAAAGGTGTACCAGACCAAGACCATCGAGACGGTGGCGCTGAACCGCGTAAACCTCACCATCAACCGCGGGGAGTTTGTGTCCATCATGGGGCCCAGCGGCTGCGGCAAGTCTACGCTGCTGAGCCTGATAGGCCTGCTCGACGAGCCCACCAGCGGCACCATCGAAATTGACGGCCGCCCGGTACGCTCCTACTCCGATAAGGAGGTGGCCAACCTGCGCAACCTGAAAATCGGCTTCGTCTTCCAGAGCTACCACCTCATCAACGACTTGTCGGTGCTCGACAACGTGGAGCTGCCGCTGCTGTACCGTAGCAGCGTAGGCGGCAAAGAGCGCCGGCAGCGGGCCCTGGCTGCTCTCGACAAGGTGGGGCTGAGTGCGCGCACCGGCCACTTCCCCAGCCAGCTTTCCGGCGGGCAGCGCCAGCGCGTGGCCATTGCCCGGGCGCTGGTGGGCCAGCCGGAAATCATTCTGGCCGACGAACCTACCGGCAACCTCGACTCGGTGATGGGCGAGGAGATTATGGACCTGCTGCTCAGCCTCAACCGCGAGGAAGGCACCACCATCGTGATGGTAACCCACGACGAGCAGCAAGCCCTGAAAACCCAGCGCCTGATTCGCTTCTTCGACGGCAGCCAGGTGCAGTAACGCGGAATTCCATTCCGCGCCGGCACTGCTACTAGTTACACTCATTCGCGGAGTGAAACTCCGCGCTACTTCTTCTGCAAAAAAAAGATATGAAAACCCTTGTTCATCCCGCCAGCGCCCTTGCCGAAGCCGACCTCGTGGCCGAGTGCCGCCGGGGCAACCCCCGCGCCCAGCGCGTGCTCTACGACCGCCTGGCAGCCAAGATGATGGCCGTGTGCCTGCGCTACGTGCGCCACCCCGAAGACGCCGAAGAAGTGCTGATGCAGGGCTTCGTGAAGGTGTTTCAAAACCTGCAAGGCTACCGCCAGGAAGGCTGCCTCAACGCCTGGGTGCGCCGCATCATGGTAAACACCGCCCTGAGCTACCTGCGCAGCAAGCGCCCGGCCCACCTCGACCTCGACGACTGCACGCCGCAGCTGGCCTCGGTAGCGGCCCAGGCCGAGTCGGAGCTGGCCACCGAAGACCTGCAGCGCCTGATTCAGGACCTGCCGGCCGGCTACCGCACCGTGTTCAACCTCTATGCCATCGAGGGCTACACCCACCCCGAAATCGGGGCCCTGCTGGGTATCTCGGAAGGCACGTCCAAGTCGCAGCTGTCCAAGGCCCGCGCCCAGCTGCAGCGCCAGCTGACGGCCGCCCGTTTCACTACTTCTTACTCCCAAGCATATGCTGCTTAACTATCTGAAAATCGCCTGGCGGGTGCTGCTGCGCCGCAAGTTCTTCACTTTCATCAGCCTGTTCGGCATCAGCTTCACGCTGATGGTGCTGCTGGTGGTGTTTGCTTTGTTCGACCACCTGACCGGGGCCCACATGCCCGAAAAGCGCATGGACCGCATGCTGTTCGTGAGCTCCCTGCGCCAGGAGATGCAGGACAACCAGGGGTGGATGAACTCGCCTATGAGCGTGCGCTTTATCGATACCTACGTGCGCACCATGAAAACCCCCGAGCGGGTGGCCCTGACTTCTAGCGTAGGCAACGCCACGGCTTTTGCCAACAACAAGCTTATGCCGCTCGACATCCGCTATACCGACGGCGAGTTCTGGAACATCATGGAGTTTGACTTCCTCGACGGCCGGGCCTTCACGGCCAGTGAAGTAAAGCAGAGCCAGCCGGTGTGCGTGGTAAACGAAGCCACGGCCCGGGCCTACTTTGGCACCGCGGTGGGCGTGGTAGGCAAGATTATCGAAATCGACCTCAAGCGCTTCCGCGTGGCGGGCGTGGTGCCCAACGTGTCGGCCGCCCATATCTACTCCTATTCCGATGTGTGGGTGCCCTACACGCTGAGCCGCAACGTGTTTTCCGACAACCGGCTCAGTGGGGATTTTATTCCGGTGCTGCTGGCTCCTTCAGCAGCCAAGGTCGACGAAATGTATGCCGAGTACAACCAGGTGATAAGCCGGGTGGAAATCCCCAACCCCAAGGAGGTAATGAAAATCTATTCCTGGGCCGACCCGGTGCTGGCCAGCTTTACCCGTCAGCTGTTTTTTGATTCCACCACCAAAACAGGAGCCAGCGGATTAGAGAAATTTTACCTTATAGTCTCGGTGCTGGGCCTGCTGTTCATGTTGCTGCCGACCCTAAACCTGGTAAACCTGAACGTGACGCGCATTCTTGAGCGCTCGTCGGAAATCGGGGTGCGCAAGGCCTTTGGCGCTTCGAGCCGCACGCTGGTAGGGCAGTTTCTGGTCGAGAACGTGGTGCTGGCCTGTCTGGGCGGCGCGCTGGGCCTGCTGATGGCCGCCGCGACGCTGGCCCTGCTCAACGACCTGCACGTGGTGGCTTACGCGCAGTTCAACCTCAGCGGGCGCGTGTTTGGGTACGGCCTGCTGCTCACCTTATTTTTTGGCTTGCTCAGTGGCGTGTACCCGGCCTGGAAAATGTCGCGCCTGAACCCCGCCGTGGCCCTGCACGGCAATGCCGACCGGAATTAGCCCTTTCATCGCCTTACCACGCTGTACCATGCTCCGTCATTTATTCAAGCTGATTTGGAACCGCAAGCGGGCCAACCTGCTGCTCATCACCGAAATCTTCTTCTCGTTTGTTGTGCTGTTCGGGGTGGGGGCTATGCTGCTGCGCTTCGCCCAGAACTACTATTCCCCGCGGGGCTTTCAAACCGAGAGCGTATGGCGCCTCACCATCGCCGCTAAGCAGGGGGAAAAGATGCCCCGGCCCGAGCTCGACGACGTGCTGCGGCAGGTGAAAGCCCTGCCCGGGGTACGTCACGTGGCCCTCACCAGCGGCAACCTGCCGTTCACCTTCAGCACCATGAACGGCTTTTACCATTACAAAAACCGGGACTCTCCCATTACCAATAATTACGATGCCGATGACAGCTACGCTAACACGCTGGGCTTGCACCTGCGCGAAGGCCGCTGGTTCCGGGCCTCCGACGATGCCACCAAGCATCGCCCAGTCGTTATCACCCAGGACCTGCGCGAGGCGCTTTTTGGGCAGGAGCCGGCCCTGGGCAAGATTTTCACCTGGGGCAAGGCCAATGAGAAAAGCCCCGCTCCCGGTCCGGAGGACGAGTACCAGGTGGTAGGCGTGGTTGAGAACGTGCGCACGGATACCGACTTTTCGCCCGCGGCGCCCTCTGTGTGGAAGCGCCTGATTCCCTACGACACCACCCACTGGGAAACGGCCAGCGTACTGGTGCGCGTAGCTCCCGGCCAGGCCGGCCTGCTGCAGGAGAAAATTGCCCGCACCGTGGCCGGCGTCACCCGCCAGTGGACCACCGAGGTGCGCACCATGGAAGCCGACCGGGCCAACATGCGCAAGTACACGCTCACGCCAATAATCGGCCTGGCCCTGGTGGGGGGCTTTCTGATTCTGAACGTGGCCCTGGGCCTGTTCGGGGTGCTGTGGTACAACATCAGCCAGCGCCGGGCCGAGATTGGACTGCGCCGGGCCCTGGGCGCTACCGGTCCGGGCATCAGCTGGCAGTTTCTGGGCGAGATGAGCGTGGTAACAACCCTGGGGGTGCTGCTGGGGGTGCTGCTGGCAGCGCAGTTCCCGCTGCTGGGAGCCTTTGGCATGCCCCCCATGCTTTACGTATCGGCCATTGGGCTGGCGGCGCTGCTGGTGTACCTTATCACGGCCGTCTGCGCCTGGCACCCCAGCCGCCTGGCGGCTGGTATTCACCCCGCCGTGGCCCTGCGCGAAGAGTAAAGTCCGGCGGCGCGCGCCGCTTCGCACCGGCCTTTCCAGGACACCTGCCAGCCGCCGGGTATGTGCTTCCTTTCCTTGCCCCGCTTTCCTACCTTCGCATCAACTGTTATGATACTTATTGTCGACGACGACCTCGCGGTTCGGACTTCTCTCTCGCTGTTGCTCAAGCAGGCCGGCTACCCCGCCAAAAGCGTGGCCACGCCCGCCGATGCCCTGCGGGTAGTGCGTGAAGCGCCGCCCCGCCTGGTGCTCATGGACATGAACTACTCGCTGGACACCAGCGGGCAGGATGGCCTGGCCCTGCTGCGCGAAGTAAAGCAGCTGGCCCCCCAGCTGCCGGTCATCCTCATCACCGGCTGGGGCAGCATCACGCTGGCCGTAGAAGGCATGAAGGCCGGCGCGGCGGAGTTCGTCACCAAGCCCTGGCACAACGACGCCCTGCTGCAAACCATCCGCACGGTGCTGACCCTGAGCGAGAGCAGCGCCGAGGGCGAGGCCGACAGCAGCGCCCTGAGCCGGCGGCAGCTCGACCGCCAGTACAGCTTCCGCAGCATTGTGGGTCAGGACGCCCAGCTGCTGCAGGTGCTGCGCAACGTGGGCCAGGTGGCCGCTACGGATGCCTCGGTGCTCATTGAGGGCGAAAGCGGCACCGGCAAGGAGCTGATTGCCGAAGCCATTCACCAGAACAGCCACCGCAAAAACCAGCCGTTTGTGAAAGTCAACCTGGGCGGTATCTCCTCGTCGCTGTTTGAAAGCGAGATGTTCGGCCACCGCCGCGGAGCCTTCACCGATGCCAAAACCGACCGCCTGGGCCGCTTCGAGATGGCCAATGGCGGCACCATTTTCCTGGACGAAATTGGCGAGCTGGAGCTGGCCTCCCAGGTGAAGCTGCTGCGCGTGCTGCAGGACCGCACCTACGAAGTGCTGGGCGACAGCAAGCCGCGGCGCCTCGACATCCGCGTGATTGCCGCCACCAACCGCAACCTGGCCGAGATGGTGGCCCAGGGCCGCTTCCGCGAAGACCTGTTCTACCGCATCAACCTCATCACGGTGCGCCTGCCCGCCCTGCGCGAGCGTGCCCAGGACATTCCCCTGCTGGCCCAGCACTTCGTGGACGGCCTGCGCGCCACCTACCACCGCCCCGCCCTGAAGGTGAGCACCCGCGCCCTGCACTGGCTGCGCGAGCAGCCCCTGCCCGGCAACATCCGCGAGCTGAAAAACCTGGTGGAGCGGGCCGTGCTCGTGAGCGGCAAGGAAGAGCTGGGCCCCGAAGACTTTCAGGCCCACAGCCAGCGCATGGTGCTGCGCGCCCCCGAGCCCGGCGAGCTGCCCGCCCCCGGCACCATGACCCTCGATGAGCTGGAAGCCCAGATGATTAAGCAAAGCCTGAGTCACTACGAGGGCAACATCAGCCGCGTAGCCAAAGCCCTGGGCCTGAGCCGCGGCGCCCTCTACCGCCGCCTGGAAAAGCACAGCATCCCCTTCGACACGGCAGAATAGGGTAGTTTCTGGTTTCTTGTTCCTGGTTTCTGGTTGCTGATTCTGGCGCCAGACCGACAACAAGAAACCAAAAACCAGGAACCAGAAACCCAGAAATGACCCTCCGCACCAAGTTCATTCTCTTCGTCGTCACCATTCATGCGGTGCTGATACTGCTGGCTGCCCAGCTGCGCACCAGCAACCGGGAATTGTTCCTGGCCGCCGAAGCCCTGCTGCTGTTCAGCATCGTGCTCACGGTGCAGCTCTACAATGGCTTCGTGCGGCCCTTTCACCTCATTGCCGCCGGCACCTCGGCCATTCGGGCCAAGGACTTCAGCATGAAGTTCGTGCCCGTGGGCCAGCGGGAAATGGACCAGCTGATTGAGGTGTACAACCACATGATTGACGAGCTGCGCGAGGAGCGGGTCAGCCAGCACGAGAAAAGCTTTTTGTTGGAGCGCATCATCCAGGCTTCGCCGGCCGGCATCCTTATTCTCGACTTTGAAGGCCGCATCGAAGGCGTAAACGCGGCGGCCGAGCGGTTTGTGGGCCTGCCCGGCACGTCCCTGCTGGGGCGCCGGCCGGCCGAGCTGCCGGGGGAGTGGGGCAGCGCCCTGGCCCTGGCAACCGAGGGCCAGCCCCAGCCCCTGCGCCTGTCGGGCATGCAAACCTACCGCGTCCACAGCTCCCACTTCCTCGACCGGGGCTTTACCCGCCGCTTCCTGCTGGTAGAGGAGCTAACCCAGGACCTTATCCGCCAGGAAAAGCAGGCCTACGAAAAGCTGATTCGGATGATGTCGCACGAAATCAACAACTCCATCGGCGCCATCAACTCCATTCTCACCAGCTTCCACTACTACGCCCCCCAGCTGTCGGCCGACGACCGGCCCGACTTCACGGAGGCCCTGGACGTGTCCATCGGCCGCAACACCCAGCTGGCCAACTTCATTGCCAACTTCGCCCATCTCGTGCGGCTGCCCCCGCCCTCGCGCCAGCCCACCGATTTGCATGCCCTGCTCAAGGGCATCTGCCGCCTGCTGCAGCCCCAGAGCGAGCAGCGCCGCATTCACTGGCACTGGGAGCTGGCTCCCCAGCCGCTCATCGTCAGCCTCGATGCCCAGCAGCTGGAACAGGCTTTTCTTAACATCGCCAAGAATGCGCTGGAAGCCATCGGGCAGGACGGCAACGTATGGGTGCGCACCACGCTATCGCCGCCCCTGGTAGTGCTCGAAAACGACGGCCCGGGCATTTCGCCCGAGGTGGCCCAGCGCCTGTTCACCCCGTTCTTCAGCACCAAGCGCGACGGGCAGGGCATTGGCCTCACCCTGGTGCGCGACATTCTGCTGCAGCACGGCTTCCACTTCTCCCTGGCTACCCAGGCCACTGGCCGCACGGCATTTTCCGTACAGCTAACGGGTGCTTAGTACCAGCTATCTGCGCTTCTTACTGGACTTGCGCAGCGCATGCAGCTCGGCCAGGGGCTCCTTGCCCAGGGAGTCCTCCTGAGCGAGCAGCAATAGCGTGTCGCCCCGCACCCGGTAGCGCTGGGTTTGATTCAGGGCTTGCAGGAACAGCCCTTCGGCCTGCAGGTCGGGGCAGGCTTTGCGCGTGGTGCCCAGTGGGCCCAGGCGCAGCTCGCCTTCGGCCAGCACCGTGAAGGGCCCCCCAAACTGGTTGCAGCCGGCCCGGCCCTCGGCCCGCCCTTCGTTGCGACTCAGGTACAGAAAACGCTCCTGTTTGGTTGGGCCCACGGGCTGCCCGCCCAGCTTATGCAAAGCCCATTGGGTGTTCAGCAGCGGCGCCACCCCGGGCTTGTCGAGCGTTGCCAGCGCGGCCGTGCCCCCCGCAGGCTTTTCTGTGAGCGCCAGCTGGCAAGAGGCAGCCAGGCCCAGCAGGCTGCAAAAAACGGCGGTCCGACAAAGCATCATAAGAATAAGGTTAAGGCTAGCCTTGGTGTACGTAGCAAGCCGGGGGTGGAGTTGAACACGGTTACGAAGAGCCCATTGGGGCCTCGCACTTTGTTTGACGACTAGTGTTTGTAAATGCGTAATTGAAAAAAATAGTACGAATACATGGGAGTAATGAGAATTTTGTGTTATTATTTCAGAACATGGTATAAAAAATAAGGGTACTTGGTGAGTATTGTATGTAGTTTTGTGTAAAGAGACCCTAAAATTTATAGTCATATGTCACGTAAGCAGCGCCTGGCCAGCCTTTGCCTTTTCCTATTGGTTGCCTTGGCAGTTCTGGCAGCCTTTCTGCCCCAGCACCACCCCGAAGCCAAAGCCGATGCCTTCAATCCAGCCGACCTGGCCTGGATGCTTTCCGCTTCCGGCCTGGTACTGCTGATGACGCCCGGCCTTGCCTTTTTCTACGGGGGCATGGTGAGCAAGCGCAGCATCATTTCCACCATGCTGCAGAGCTTTATAGCGCTGGGGGTGATATCCTTGCTGTGGTACGTGGTAGGCTTCTCGCTGGCATTTGGCGACAGCATCGGTGGGCTGATTGGCAACCCGACCACATTCTTTCTTTTCAACCACGTAGGCACGGCACCGCACCCCACCCTGGCGCCCACGCTGCCGCTGGTGCTGTATGCGGCGTTTCAGCTCAAGTTCGCCATCATCACCCCGGCCCTTATCAGCGGGGGCTTTGCCGAGCGCATCCGCTTCTGGGGCTACCTGCTGTTTATGTGCCTGTTCAGCCTGTGCATCTACTGCCCCCTGGCCCACTGGACCTGGCACCCCGACGGCTTTCTGCTGCGCTGGGGCGTGCTGGACTTCGCCGGGGGCACGGTGGTACACATCTCGGCGGGCTTTGCGGCCCTGGCCGGGGCCCTGGCCCTGGGGCGCCGCCATGTTCACCGCGCCGGCCACGCCCACCAGCCGGTAAATATTCCTTACGTGCTGCTGGGCACGGGCCTGCTGTGGTTTGGCTGGTTTGGCTTTAATGCCGGCTCGGCCCTGGGTGCCAACGTGCTGGCCGTGCAGGCGTTTTTCACCACCCACCTGGCGTCGGCCGCGGCCATGCTCACCTGGATGATGCTGGAAGCCGTACGCGGGCAGCGCCCCTCGGCCCTGGGCGCGGCCATTGGGGCCGTGGTGGGCCTGGTTGCCATCACCCCCGCCGCCGGCTACGTCACCTACGGCCCGGCCCTGTTTATTGGCGTGCTGGCCTCGGCCGTGAGCACGGCCGCAGTCGCGCTCAAAAACCGCACTACCCTCGACGATACCCTGGATGTGTTTCCCTGCCACGGCGTGGGCGGCATCGTGGGCATGATTGCCACGGCCATCTTCGCCCAGAACGGCGGCCTGATAACGGGTTCGGCTACGTTGCTCTGGCACCACCTGGGCGCCCTGGTTTTTATCTCGGGCTTCACCTTTGGCGGCTCCTGGGTGCTCTACAAAATCACCAACGCCTTGATTCCCATCCGGGTGAATGCCGAGCACGAAGCCCACGGCCTCGATGCCAGCCAGCACGGCGAAACCCTGCTGGTAGCCTAGCCTGCTCGGTGGCTTTACTGGCCAATCAAAAACACGGTTGGGATTTTATGCAATTGCGGAGGGGGAAGCCGCTGCCAGTCGCGCACGGTCAGCGTCTTGATAAATTCGCCAGCGCCGGTTACGTCGGCGGCTACGCACAGGCGGGTGCCCGGCTGCAAGTGAGCCAGCAAGTCGGCAAACAAGGCCCCATTCCGGTAGGGCGTTTCAATAAACAGCTGGGTTTGCTGGCGCTGCAGCGCTTCCCGCTCCAGCGTTTTAAGCGCCGCCAGCCGCGGCGCTTTCTCAATGGGCAGGTAGCCATGAAACGCGAACTGCTGCCCGCTTAGTCCCGATGCCATGAGCGCCAGCAGCAGCGACGAGGGCCCCACCAGCGGCACCACGCGCAGTCCCAGCCGATGCGCTTCCCGCACCAGGGCCGCGCCGGGGTCGGCAATGCCGGGGCAGCCGGCTTCGCTGAGCACGCCACCATCGATGCCCTGCTGGAGCAGGGGCTGCAGGGCGGCGCGTACCTCGGCTTCGCTGCTGTCTTTGTCGATAACGGCGAAAGCAATGTCCTCGATTACCCGGGCGGGCGCCACGCTCTTCACGAAGCGCCGGGCCGTCCGGGCGTTTTCAGCCATGAAGTAAGGGAGGGCGGCCACGGCCTGCACCAGCTGGGGCGGCAGTACTTGGGCAGCGGTGTTGTCGGCAAGGGGAGTGGGAAGCAGGTACAGTGTAGCAGGCATGGCACACAGGGAATGCAGAGCGTATGGAAAACACAGCTGCAAAGGTGGGCCACAAAAAGGCGGGCCGCCCTATGTAGGACGGCCCGCCGGGAAATGGGAAAGGAGAGAAGCTTATTGTTTGGCGCTGTTGGCCCAGGCCTTGGCAGGGTCGAAGTGCAGGGGCTCCAGGGCCGCCTCGCAGATAAGCGCCATCTCGGTCAGGACGGGGTCAATCTGGGCGCTGGGCAGCTGGCTGGAATGCGACTCCCGGCTCGTAGGCTGCAGCAGCGCCCGGCTGTTGCCGGCCGGCAGCGTGCGCTGGGTGGTGCTGCCGTCGCCAAGCTGGCCGGCCGTGTTGTTGCCCCAGGTGCAGAGCTGGCCATCGGCGGTAAGGGCCAGGGTGTGGAACCCGCCGGCGGCTACGCGGGCCCAGCTGCGGGTGGGCAGGTCCTGAGGCAGGGCCACTGCTACCGGCGTCAGGCGGGTGATGGTGCTGCCGTCGCCGAGCTGGCCGGCCGTGTTGTTGCCCCAGGCATAGAGGCGCCCGTCGGCCGTAAGGGCCTGGGAGTAGAAGTCGCCGGCTGCAATCTGGGCCCAGCGGGTTTGCTTGGCATCAGCGGGCAAGGCAATGGCCGTGGGCCGGCCCCGCCAGGCAAGGAAGGTAGCAGCCACCTGAGCGTATTCGTTGGAGCCCCAGCCGTAGAGCTGGCCATCGGTGGTCAGGGCCAGGGTGTGGGCGCGGCCAGCGGCAATCTGGGCCCAGGCACCGGCGTGCCGGGGCCTGGTTACGGCCACGGGGCGGAGGCGCTCGGTAAAGCTGCCGTCGCCGAGCTGCCCCAGCTTGTTGGCGCCCCAGGCGTAGAGCTGCCCGTCTTTGGTGAGGGCAAGGGAGTGGCCCGAGCCAGCCACAATCTGGCTGATGGCACCCGCGCCAGCGGGCAGCGTTACCTGTACCATGTTGGCCCGGGTAAGCGTGGTGCCGTCGCCGAGCTGGCCGTAGATGTTCTGGCCCCAGGCATACAAGCGCCCATCGGTGGTCAGCGCCAGGGTATGCGAGGTGCCGGCCGCCACCTGTGCCCACTGCGTGGCAGCCGCTTCGGCCGGCAGGGCAACCTTGATGGGCGTGTGGTGGTGGGCAAACGTGCCATCGCCGAGCTGGCCTTTGGCGTTAGAGCCCCAGGCGTAGAGCTGGCCATCGGCGGTCAGGGCCAGGGTATGGGCCGTGCCGGCTGCTACCTGAGCCCAGCGCAGGTTGGCCGGAGTGCCTACCGGGGTGGGCTGGGTGCGGGAAGTGGTAGTGCCGTCGCCGAGCTGGCCGTCGAGGTTGAGGCCCCAGGCCCGGAGGCTGCCGTCGGGATGTATGCTAACCGAGTGGTTGCTGCTGGCAGCAAAGGTGTTAGCCGTGGATTGAGCCTGGGCAGTGCCGGCTACGAAAAGGAACAGGAGGGCCTGGCCCCAGGTGGGGATTGACAGGTTTTTCATAAAATTTTTGCAGAAAAGAGTGAAGAAGGAGTGTCCCGCTTGGGTGACAGCAACATTGATGCAGACCCCTGGCCCGAAGTTGCCCCGGCTGCAAAAAAAAGTTGTGAAACCTGCCGTCCGACAAGGGGCTAATAAAGCCGGGCCAGGCAGAATAGCAGAATGACATTGATTTTTATTATCTGGCGCTCAAGGCCTTGCGCTATAGCGGAAGTGTTTGGCTGCCTGCTCTCAAATAATTTCTGGCAAACCCAGCCGCTGCACCCACGGGAGAGGGGGCTTGGTTCACAGCCAGATAAGCACCCTTCTTTGCAACAGTGCTTTTCAGCATAAAGCTGTTGGCCTTTTTTCTCAAAGTGTAAGCCGCGGCCTTCCCTGACGGCGCCCTTTCCTGCCTTCAGAGCGCTTTCTTTAACTGTGTATGCGGGTTCTGCGAGCCCGCACGTGTGAACGTTTAATCACATGGACTTGCTGAGTCCGCGACACTGCGCGTATGCCTGCCGGCCCCGCAAAGACTCCGAATTATTCCGAGCACTTGCGGTGAGGGGGAGTGAAAGCCGACGTTTGAGCCTGGCATACTTGCCCGGTGAAGAGTAAATATGAATCTAATAATTACATCAATAATTTTTCCTTGTTACTGCGTGCGCGTCTTCCTTTTAAAGTGCAAGTTTTGCAATGTATATGAAAAGAGGTGGCCCATCTTGCTCTGCTCCAGAGACTAAAAGCTACTGGTCTTTTCCTGTGAAATACAGGAGTTGGTACGGAAAAACCTGCGCATTGGCAAGGGGCCTTTTTCTAGTATGTATGTCTGAACTGCAGAATGGCTTATGTGGTTTGAGGTTAATCTTTTGCCTAAGAAATTCGTAGGATGAAAAACTGGAACCCTTTGCGGCCGGCTGTGCGTTTCCTGGCCAGCTGCGCTGTCTAAAGCCGCGTTGGGCTGCCGGGGAACAAGCGTTAGCTAGCACGCTGCTGATGAGATTGGCCCCGCTTTTGCACTTAGAGACCGTGTGCAATTTTTTAGCACAGTCTTTAAGCCGTATCTTGCGTGCGTTTATAGAAATTCCACCATTTTGCTCCACCCACTTTTACTGACTTCATGAATATCAAGACCCTATTCTGCGGCATTTTTGCTCTCGTTATGCTTGCAGGTAGCGCCAATGCCCAAAGCAGCGCCACCCTGCCCGCCCGGCGCGGTCCTGTAGAACCCAAAGCCCGGCCCAAGGCTAACCCGGGGGCCGGCATGAAAGATGGCCTCACCATGAAGGAAGGCCGCATTTACCTGACCGAAATGGGCGTAAGCGGCCCCATTACTGCCGATAAGAAGCTGGTCAATGGCACGCTGATTACCACAACTGGCCTGGTGACAATGCCCGACGGCACTTCTACGCAGATGAGTGAAGGCGACATGGTGTCGCTGACTGGCCGCGTTACTTCGCGTCAGTCCATTGTTGAGGCCGACAGCCTGCTTAAAATCAAGCAGTTTGACCTGAAATATCCAGGCAAGCGCAAGAAGATGGAGGAAGAGCGCCTCAAGAAGGAGAAGTACAAGAAAGAGCGCGAAGAAGCCAAGGCCAAGGCCAAGGAGAAAAAGGAAAAGGAGAAGTCCAAGAGATAATAGGCACGTTGTGCTGCATGCGCTGAAAAAGGGCCGCTGGAGTATCTCCAGCGGCCCTTTTTTTCGGCGGGCCTAGGCTGCCGTATACCACTTCAGAACCTCAAGGCCAGCGGCGTCGTTGTCGGCCTCCACTACCTCGTTCATAACATACTGGATTTCCTCATCGGTCCAGTCCTGGGTTTCGGCGGCCCGCACAAACAGGTCCAGCGCCGCAAAGCGGCCGGTGTTGGGGGGTAAGGTCCAGCGGACTTTCTTGCGAATGGTCATAGGGATGCTAACGTTTACTGGAGGCCGGGGCCGATTTTACTACTTTAAGCTGCACGGGCACCACGCCGGCATCTACCAGGTCGAGCTTGCGGGCGGCCTTGCGCGACACGTCCACGATGCGGCCCTTTACGTGGGGGCCCCGGTCGTTGACGGTGACTTTTACCGAGCGGCCGTTTTTGACATTGGTCACCTTGATTTTGGTGCCGAAGGGCAGGGTGTTGTGCGCCGCCGTCATCTTGCCGGGGCGGTAAGGCACCCCACTGGCCGTGGCTTTGCCCTTAAACTTATCGGCGTAGTACGAGCCCTGGCCCGACTGGGTGAACGCGTTCTTGCTGCCCCCACAAGCCGAGAGCAGGGCCAGTGAAAACACCAGCAGCAGGCTGGGAGCTTTAAATAAACTACGTTTACTGGTGGTGCGACGCATAAGCTACAGAGTGCCTCGGCGTCCCTGACGGGACGAAGCTTGCTTGGGTTTGGGTGCGGGGGAAGCCGCTTTGGGGGCCGGTACGCGCAGGGCCAGCAGGTCGTCGTAGCTGCCCTGAAACACGTTGAAGTCGACCACCCCGCGAATGCCGGGCACGTAGGCTTCGTCGGAGTGCTGCCAGATTATCCACTTACTGCGGTGCATAGCCGGCTTTTCCACTTCGTAGTGCGCCAGCCACAGCGGGTAGTCGTCGAAGTGCCCGGCCAGGTGGCGGCGGTAGAAGCTGTGGTTGGAGTAGATGATGGGCCGCACGCCGTAGTGCGCTTCCACCAGGCGCAGCCAGCGCGTGATTTCCCGGCGCATCACGGCCACGTCGTGAAAGTGCGGGGCCTCAATGTCGAGCACGGGCGGCAGGTCGCCGGGCTCGATGGGCACGTGGCTGGTGAAAAGCTCGGCCTGGGTCTTGCCGTCGCGGTTGGGCTGGAAGTAGTGGTAGGCGCCGCGCATGATGCCGGCCTTACGTGCTTCCGCCCAGTTGCGCTGGAAGCGGGCGTCGCGCATGGTTTCGCCTTCGCTGGCTTTGATAAAAGCAAAATGCACCTTGTTTTTGGCAACTTCCGGCCAGTCGATGCGCCCCTGATAGGCCGATACGTCGATACCATGCACGGAGTAGCCGGCCAGCAGCGGCGTTCTCTCCCGGCCCGTCAGGCCATTGCTGGTGAACGTGGCCCAGGCCCGCCGCACGTAGCGGTTGAGCTGCCGCTGATGGCGCAGGTACACAAACCCCGCCGCCAAGAGGCTGACCACCAGGACAGCCAGTGCCCACCGGCCCCAGGGAAGGCCCGGGCGCGGGGCAGTACGGCTGGTTTTAACGGTGCGGGTACGGGGCGACATAGGCGGAAGGACGTTCAAAAATAACGTAGAGTCCCGCGCCCGGCGTATTTGCCGCCGGCTTTTTCGCCAACTTTACGGCTGTTTCAGCTCCTCTGTTATGCCTTTTCCCGCCTCCGACGAAGCCCGCGACGAGTCTGGCCGCCTTATCCGCGAGCTGCACGGCGTCACGTTGGCCCACATAATCGAGTACCTCGTAGCGGCTTACGGCTGGGCTGGCCTCGACGAGCGCCTGCGCATGAACTGCTTTGCTGTGAACCCCAGCGTGAAGTCAAGCCTGAGCTTTCTGCGGCGCACGCCCTGGGCTCGCGCCAAGGTAGAAGACCTGTACATCCGCGCCCGCACCGCGGAGGTGCGCGGCCGCAAGCTGCCTTAGCGTCATGGCCAACGACACTCCTAAATCTTCCGCACAGGCGGCGCTGGCCGGGCTGCTGGGCTTTGTTGCCTTCGAGCTAGCCGCCTTCTACCTGCTGCGCTACCTGACCTCGGGGCTGGGCGAAGCCAATCAGTTCCAGCAGGAGCCCACCATCGTGAGCAACTGGGTGAAAACCATGACTTTCGTCCTGCTGCACCTGGGGCTGGTAATTGTGGCCATGCTGGTCCTGAGCAACCAGCTGTCCCGGCAGTACCGGGGTCAGGTGATGCGCTGGTTTTACCTGGGTGTGTTGATGAGCTTCGTGCTGCTGATACCGCTGTTTGGCTGAGCTAAGCCGGATTGAAGCTAGTATAGTGCAACTGGAAATCGACTGCAAAAGCCTGTTAATCTCAAAATTACGAGGTTCAAACAAAAAACAAAACCACCGCTGTGGGCGGTGGCTCAAGAGTGGGGCCCGAAGGCATGGTTTTGGCCGGTCGGTCCCGGCGTTATCAACAGACTGCGGTGCCGGTCGGTCCCGGCGTTATAGAGTAGCGGCAGTAGAAGCCGCTTAACTGTGGCGGATGTCGATTTCGCGCTGCTGGTCGGACGGGTTTTTGAAGGGAATGCGTATCTGCAGCTCCTGGCCTTCGTGTACCGCGTCGATGCGGCTCAGGTCGAGGTTCAGGGGCAAATCCAGGTTTTGCACGAACAGGGGCGCGGCCATGGCGTCTTCCGGGCTGTTGCGGTACTCGCCGTACACCGTCAGGCGCTGGTTGTTGAGTACCACATGGAAGCTCTCGGGGCGCAGCGAAGGCACGGCTACCCGCAGGATAAGGCCTTTCTGGCGCTGGTCGACGCGCATCTGCGCCTGCGCAACCCCCCCGCCGATGGTATTCAGCAGGTCGAGCTGGGGCGCAATGTTATGGATGAATTCAGGGCTGATAAGTTTCATAGCTAATAGCCGGTTTCACGTCGGCTTCGCTACCCTAAAGACAAACAATGTACCAATCCGAATTGTGGGTTAGTATAGCTGATTTTCAGCCATATTGACTGATTTTAACTCCCGGTTTCTATTTGATTGTGTCAATGTGACGCAAATGCGGGTTTGGCGGTGGTCTACCCCGTGGTGCCACGACTTTTTGGTCGTGGTACCACTATATTATAGAACGGACTGTGACGGGTCGTTCTATAATATAGTGGTACCACGAACCGCTTCGCGGAATTCGTGGCACCACCACGCTTTTGAACTCCGCCGCGGATTTTAGACTTAATAGAGGCGTAAAAAATGGCATCCTTGCCATTGCATGGGCCTTTTTCAGGATGGTGCCCCAGCGCCGCTGGGCATCAAAACCGGCTGGTAAGGCCAAAGTGAACCTTGGAGGTGCTCAGGTTGAACCGCTCGTCGGCCTGCTGCGACTGGCCCACGGAGTACACAAACTGGAACAGGCCCGCCGGCGTGCGGAAGCTCAGGCCGGCGCCCAGGCCGGTGGGCAGGTCGTCGAAGCGGTTGTCGACCACATCGTGGCGCAGGTAGCCCTGGTCGGCAAAAACAAATACGTAGGAGTCGGCGCCAATAAACTGCCGAAACTCCGTGGTAGCCAGGCCATAGGAGCTGGCGTAGAACTGGTTTTCGGCAAAGCCCCGGAAGGAGTTGAGGCCGCCCACCCGGAACAGGTCGTTCTGAAACAGGCGGGGGTTGACCAGGCCTTCGCCGCGCAGGCGCAGCAGCAGCACGCCACTGCGGCCCAGGGGGAAGTAGCGCTCGGCCCGCAGGCCAAAGGAGAACTGGGTAGAGCGCAGGGGCAGCCCTTCGTAGAGGCTCTCTTTCAGGTCTTTGTTTTTGCTGATGGTTTTGGTGCCCACGGCGCCCTGCCCGGTCAGGAAAAAGCCACGGTGCGGAAAAAACAAGTCGTCGAGGCTGTTCCAGGCGTAGCCCAGGCCGTAGGAGCTGAACTGCGAGTCGATATTGTCGGGGAGGGTAGTACGCTGGCGGAGCAGGGTGTCGAGCAGGCGGGAGCCGCGCTGCTCGGTGAAAAAGCTCACGCGCCCGGACCTGGCCGTGGGGTAGGCCACTTCCAGGCGGGGGCGGGTGGTGAGAAAGGCGTAGTTCTGCCGGTAAAGGTTGAAGGAGGCGGCCACTTCCAGCGGGGTGCCGAAGAAGTTGGGGTGGATGTACTGAATGTCGAGCAGCTGGGAGATGGCGTCGGTTTTGCGGAACTGCAGCCCGGCCTGCTTGCCGCCGCCCTTGATGTTGCGCAGGTGAATGGTGACGTCGCCCGTGAAGTCGACCCCGCTTTCGCCGGGCCCGCTTTTCGGTATTACGCCGATAATAGCATCGAACTGGTTGGAGGGCCGCTCGTCGAGCAGCAGGTACACGCGGGCTTTGCCCCGGGCAAAGCGCACCTCCGGCTCGGCCCGCAGGCGCACGTAGGGCAGCTGGCGCAAGAGCTGGGCCGCCGCGCGCACCCGCTGCTGGTTGAAGGGCTGGTTGGGAAACAGCTGCAGGTACTTTATCAGAAAGCGTTTGCGGGTTTTGGTGTTGCCCACAATCTGCAGGGAGTCGAACACGATGAGCGTGCCGCGCTTGAGCACCACGCGCCCGGCAATGTCGTGGCCCTGTAGCCGCACCGAGTCCAGGCCGACGGTAGCGAAAGGGTAGCCCTGGTTTTCGGCTTCGCTCAGAATGCGGTCCTGCAGCCGGGCCCAGTCGGCCGGCACCCAGGGCGTGTTGCGGTAAAACCGCTCCCGGTAGCCGGCCCGGGTCAGCAGGCCGTCGCCGAGGTTGCCGTTGCGCAGGTAGGCCCAGCGGAATTTCTCGCCTACGTACAAACGTACCCGCACCGTGTCGCGGCTCCAGCGCAGCTCGTCGGCCGAGGCGGTGAGGTAGGCATCGGCCTGCAGGGCCTGCACCAGCTCGCGCACCTCGCGCAGGGCGCTAAGGGAGTCGGCCACGGCGGCTTTCACGCGGTAGCGCCGCAGCAAGGGCCGGTCGGCCGCTTCGGCTTCAATCCGGATGATGCGGGGCCGGGCCAGGGGCAGCGCCGCCGTGGCCCGAACTGGTGCCGGGGCAGGAGGGAGGCTGCCGCGCAGGGAGTCGGCTGGCGCCGTGCCGACGGAGTCGGCCGCGGCCGGAGCAGTCTGCGCCCGGGCCGGGCCCAGGCTGAGCGCCAGCCACAACATTCCCAGACAGCGCAGCAGATTCCGAACGTGCATCGGGGACAATAACGCAGAATACGGCGTTTAATTTCCCGAAAGTAAAAAGCAGCCGCGGGCAACACGACCTTTGTGGTCGGTAGCCCCTTGTCGGCTCCTGTTCTTATGCCCGGGCTCTACCTCCACATTCCCTTTTGCAAGCAGGCCTGTCACTACTGCGACTTCCACTTCAGCACCTCGCTGGGGCTGAAGCAGCGGCTGGTGCAGGCCCTGGTGCGGGAGCTGGAGCTGCGCCGCGACTACCTGGGGCCGGCGCCCACGCTCGACACCATTTACTTCGGCGGCGGCACCCCCTCGCTGCTGAGCGCGGCGGAGCTGGAGGAAATATTTGCCGCTATTCACCGCCACTTCCCGGTAGCCACGCAGGCCGAGATAACCCTGGAGGCCAACCCCGACGACCTGAGCGCCGCCAAGCTGGCCGAGCTGGCGGCCTCCCCGGTCAACCGGCTCAGCATTGGGCTGCAAAGCTTCCATGAGCCCCACCTGCGGCTGATGAACCGCGCCCATACCGCCGGGGAGTCGACGGCCGCCGTGCAGCGGGCCCAGGATGCCGGCTTCGACAACATTTCCATCGACCTCATCTACGGGGTACCGGCTTCCGGGCACCACATCTGGGAGGCCGACCTGGCCAATGCCTTTGCCCTGGGCGTGCCGCACGTGTCGGCCTACGCCCTTACTATTGAGCCCGGTACGGCTTTCGGGCACCGCGTCAGGAAAGGTACTTTCATTGCGCCGCCCGACGACTTCGTGGCCACCCAGTTTGAGCTGCTGCTGGCGGGCATGCGCACGCAGGGCTACGAGCAGTACGAAATCAGCAACTTCTGCCAGCCGGGGCGGGAGTCGCGGCACAACGGCAACTACTGGCGCGGCGTGCCCTACCTGGGCCTGGGCCCCAGCGCCCACTCCTATGACGGCCGCAACCGGCAGTTTACCCTGGCCAATAACCCCCGCTACGTAGAGGCCGTGCTGGAGCGGGGCGAGGTGCCCGCCACCGTAGATGAGCTCAGCGCCACCGACCGGGCCAACGAGTACCTGCTCACCACCCTGCGCACGGCCCGGGGCTGCGACCTGGCGTACCTGCGCGATGCGCTGGGCCTGGACCTGCCCGCCACCCGTGCGCCCTATCTGGCCGAGCTCACGGCCCGCGGCCTGGCGCGCCTGCAGGGCGATGTACTTACCCTAACCGACGCCGGCAAGCTGCTGGCCGACCACATCACCCTGGAGCTCTTCATCGCTGATTAGCGCTGATTTGGTTGATTCCGCTGATTTCGTTCGGGTTTTCCAGTGGGTGTCGTTCTTATGGCTTATTTCCAGGTCTTTGGGGGAGTGAGGGCTGAAAAGTTGGAAATCGGCAAGGGCAGGTAAGGCATCTTGCGCTAAGTTGCAGCTACTTTAGGCTGGCGCCGGGAGGGAAGGCTGCCCACCACCAACAGAAAGCCTGCGTTGGCAGAAAACCAGAACGAAATCAGCGAAATCACGTCAATCAGCAAAATCAGCGATTTTATGAAGCTACTGAGCGACACGCTGGCCGATGATGCCGACTTTTTTGTGGAGCAGATTTACATCGTCGCCATCGTCTTCGACAATACCGACGATGTAACCGTGTGGGCCACCACCTACTTCGACCAGGAAACGCACTTCTTTCACCTGGCCCTGCCGTTTCAAGCCCTGGATACCCTGCTGCGGGTAGCGGCCGAGCGCACCGAGGCCCTGCAGGAAGAAGTAGCCGACGCCCTGGCGGCCGGCGAGTGGCCGGCCCTGCTGGAGTATAACTCCGAGGAGAGGCCGCCCATTGCCCTGCCCAGCGTGGCCCTCAAGCTGTCGGTAACCTACCCCGCCAGCGACCCCGACGCCGAAGGGGAGCCCGAAGAGGAAGAAGACGACCCGCAGCCCCACAACATCTTCTACCTCGAAGGTGTGTACGTGCGGCTCAGCTCCTGATGAGCGCCCCGTCTGGCCCGGTGTTCTACCTCATTCCCGGCCTGGGAGCCGATGAGCGGGTATTTCGGTTGCTGGAGCTGCACGCCGAAGCGCGGGTGCTGAAGTGGCTGCCGCCCCAGGCAGCGGCGGAAAGCCTGCCGCAGTATGCTGCCCGGCTGGCCGCGGGGGTAGGCATTGGCCCCTGCTGGCTGGTGGGCGTGTCGTTTGGCGGCATCCTGGCCCTGGAGATAGCCCGGCTGCGGCCCCAGGCGCGGGTGGTGCTGATTTCCAGCCTGGGCAGTGCCCGGGAGCTGCCCGCGGCACTGCAATGGGTGCGCCGCCTGGGCCTCCACCACCTGCTTCCTCCGCAGCTGCTGCAGCTGTTGCCGCGGCTGGCGCAGTGGCTTTTCAGCGCCCGCAGCGGAGCCGAGTACAGCCTGCTGCGCCAGATAATTCGGGACACTGACCCGGTGTTTGCCCGCTGGGCCATTGCCCGCCTTTTGCACTGGGACAGCAGCGGCGTGCCGGCGGCTATCCGCATCCACGGCACCCGCGACCGGCTGCTGCCCGCCCGCCGGGCCGCCGTTGACTACCCCATTGCGGGCGGAGGCCATTTTATGATAGTGAGCCACGCCAGCCAGATAAGCCACATCCTTAACCAGCTGGCGGGCAATACCCTGGCTCCATCCGCAGCACCACAACCTTTAGTCTGAGTACTTACTACTCTCTACTTACTACTACTCATGCTCGCCACCTTCCCTCACGCCGGCCATAGCTACTCCTTTGACCCCACCGCGCCGCTCGATATTTCCCTGCCGCTGGCGCCGGGGCCGGAGCAGGTGAACTGCTTCTGGGCCGAGCCGGTGCAGTTCGACACCATTCGGGTGGGCTCCTTCGTGGGCAGCGTGGCCCTGGGCGGCAGCACCAACTACCAGCGGGTGCACCTCACGCCCCACGGCAACGGCACCCACACCGAGTGCTACGGCCACATCTCGCCCGACCCGGCCGTGACGCTGAACCAGTGCCTGCGTCGCTTCCTGTTTGTGGCCCGCCTGGTGAGCTTGGCCCCCCGCCCCCAGCCCAACGGCGACCTGGTGGTGATGCTGGCCGACGTGCAGGCGGCCCTGGGCGAGGAAGCGCTGCCCGAAGCCTTTATCCTGCGCACCCTGCCCAACGAGGAAGCCAAGCGCCACCGCCAGTACTCCGGCACCAACCCTACTTATATAGAGCCGGCCCTGGCGCAGTTTCTGGTCGATAACAACGTGCAGCACTTCCTGCTCGACCTGCCCAGCGTAGACCGCGAAGAAGATGCCGGGCAGCTGCTGGCCCACCACGCTTTCTGGCGCTACCCGGCCCAGCCCCGCTGCGGGGCCACCATCACCGAGCTGATTTTTGTGCCGAATGAAGTAGCCGATGGCCTTTACCTGCTCAACATCCAAGTGACTAGCCTTGAGCTGGATGCCAGCCCCAGCAAGCCGGTGCTGTACCGGCTTACCCCGCTGCCCGCCCGTTAGAGGTTTACGGCAGCGTGCAACTGCCAAGTCTACAAAGGGCTCCCGCTGATGAACATCAACTCATTAGTTTACCCCTATGCGTATTACCTCTTTGGTGCTGCCCGGCATGCTCCTGCTTGGCGCCACCACCCTCAGCCAGGGCCAGGCGGCCGACAGCAGCCGCTACCCTGCGCCGGTGCCGGCTGAGACTTCGTCGAACCGGCTGCTCCTGAAAATCGGCCTCAATGCCGGCCGGCTGTTCCCTTTTGGCGGCTATTTTGGCTATGCCGCGCGCCTGCCGCTTTCAGTGGGCGCCGAGTATGCGCTGTCGCCGCGCTTCACCCTGTACGGGCAGGCCGATGCCGACTTTGCCATTCCCACCTACGCGGGCTATTTTCGGCAGAATGCGGTGCTGCCCACCGCGGGCCTGGGGCTGGGTGCCCGCTACTACTACAACCAGGCCGGCCGGGCCCGGCAAAACCGGGCGCACGGCCCCTTCACGGGCAACTACCTTGCCGCCGAGGGCCGGCTGGAAACCCTCAGCCGGGGCGCGCCCTGGTCCAAAGGCGGCGATGCGGCATTGCCGCCCCGGGAGTACACGCCCAGCCTGAACCTGCTCTGGGGCATGCAGCGGCGGCTGGGGCATGGCTTCCTGCTTGATATGAATGCCGAAGTAGGGCTGAACCTGGTGCCTAACACATATTCCAGAACCTTCACCGCACGGCAGCTCAATACTTCCCTGCTGCTAAATCTGGGCCTTTACTTCGGGCGCTAAGCCGAACAAACAGGGCCAACGCGAAAAAGGCTGCCTCTTGCGGGGCAGCCTTTTTCAATATCTGGAGGGGCAATTAAGCCGGTACCGAAACCACTTCAGCCGGAACTACCGTCACGATAGAACGGTCTTTGCGGCCTTTGCGGAACTGCACCATGCCGTCAACCAGCGCGAACAGCGTGTGGTCTTTGCCGATGCCTACGTTCTCGCCGGGGTGGTGCTTGGTGCCACGCTGACGTACGATGATGTTGCCAGCAATCAGGGGCTGACCACCGAAGATTTTCACGCCGAGACGCTTGGAATGCGATTCGCGGCCGTTGTTGGAAGAGCCGACGCCTTTCTTGTGTGCCATTTTATGTTTCTTGTTTCTGGTTGTTTGTTTCTTGTTTTATTCTGGCAACTAGGAACTAGCAACCAGCAACAAGGAACCAAACTAGCCGATGCTGTTAATCATTACTTTGGTGTAGTCCTGGCGGTGGCCGTTCATCTTCTTGTAGCCCTTGCGGCGCTTCTTTTTGAAGACGAGCACCTTATCGCCCTTTACATGGGCGAGGATGGTGCCGGTAACTTTCACGTTCAGGGTAGGGGCGCCAACGCTGATGGTGCCGTTGTCATCGGTCATCAGGGCGTTGCCGAGCTCTACGGTGTCGCCGACGTTGCCGGCCAGTTTGTGAGCATAAACGAATTTGTTGGCCTCAACCTTGGTCTGCTGGCCAGCGATATTGACAATTGCGTACATCAGCTTTCGCGGGATTTTCTGAAATGGGAAGGCAAAAGTACGGCTTTGATTTTACAAAACCAAACCTAAGTCACTAATCTTCATTCGCTGCCCGGCCCTGGCAAGCGGTGGGAAGCTCCCGACTGGCTGAGCATTGCTGAGCGAAAGGGCAGTTAAGCACAGATTAAAGCCGGATTAAGGAATTGCGCAAGTGTGCCCGCGAATAGATGTTTTTGTGGACAACTCCAACGTTTTCGAGGTTATCCACAGGCAAAATGTGGATAAGTGCATGGAAAAGCCCTGGTTTTGAGCCGCAAAAAATTTCGGCCGGGCAGGCAGCTTCGACTTCTAATCGGCAGCGGCACCGGGCTTAGCTCAGCGGTAACGTAGCGAAAAATTAATGGATAAAAAACCCGAAATCTGCACCCGTCCCGGCCGGTAGCGGGCCTATCTTTGAACCTGCAACGGCTTACTGCCGGGTGTAGCTTATCCTGTTCGGGCCCGCAAACATCTGCCGGGCCACCGCAGTTAGCTCCCACCGCAACTCCCCCAATCCGTCATCAACATCCCGCCGATATGGAGCCCTTACTCGCCGAGAATCCCAACCGCTTTGTGCTTTTCCCCATTCAGAACGCTGAGGTGTGGGAGTACTACAAAAAGTCGCAAGCCTCGTTCTGGACTGCCGAGGAAATTGACTTGTCGCAGGACCAGAAAGACTGGAACGGCCTCAACGACAACGAGCGCCACTTCATCAAGCACGTGCTGGCCTTCTTCGCCGCCTCCGATGGCATCGTGAACGAAAACCTGGCCGTCAACTTCATGCAGGAAGTGCAGATGCCCGAAGCCCGCTGCTTTTACGGCTTCCAGATTATGATGGAAAACATTCACAGCGAGACCTATTCGCTGCTGATTGATACCTACATCAAAGACCCCAAGGAAAAGGACTACCTCTTCAACGCCCTCGAAACCGTGCCGGCCGTGCAGAAGAAAGGGGAGTGGGCCCTGAAGTGGATTAACTCCGAGAGCTTTGCCGAGCGCCTCATCGCCTTTGCGGCCGTGGAAGGCATCTTCTTCTCGGGCTCGTTCTGCTCTATCTTCTGGCTGAAGAAGCGCGGCCTTATGCCCGGTCTTACCTTCTCCAACGAGCTGATTTCCCGCGATGAAGGCCTGCACTGCGACTTCGCCTGCCTGCTCTACAGCTACCTGCAGAACAAGCTGAGCGAAGCCCGGGTGCACGAAATCATCCGCGACGCGGTGAGCATCGAGCAGGAGTTTGTGACCGACGCCCTGCCCGTGAACCTGATTGGCATGAACGCCAAGGCCATGTCGCAGTACATCGAGTTTGTGGCCGACCGCCTGCTGGTGTCGCTGGGCTGCAGCAAAATCTACAACGCCGCCAACCCCTTCGATTTCATGGAGATGATTTCGGTGCAGGGCAAAACCAACTTCTTCGAGAAGCGCGTGGCCGAGTACCAGAAAGCCGGCGTGATGAGCGAGCGCAACGAGAACGTGTTCTCGCTGGATGAAGACTTCTAGGAGCTGTTAGCTGCACAAGCATCTGACAGTGCATTAATTGCCGCCCGGCTTTGTTCGCAAAGCCGGGCGGCTTCTTTTTGCCGGGCAGGCAACGCTTTGCGGCGTTTTCCAGAGTTGCTGATGAAGCCGGCACTGGCGTGCCAGCACCGGTTCTTTCCTGCCTTTCGCATCAGTCTAGCTGCCTTATGAAAACCTTCTTTCCGCTCGTCCTCTGCCTGTTGCTAGCTGCACCTCTGGCCGAGGCGCAAACCGCTGCTGCCCTGCCCGTGGCCGCAGCAGCCTCCCCAGCTCCCGCCCCTGCCAGCGCCCGCCGCTACCTTACCAACAGCGGGCAGGTGACGTTCTTTTCCAGCGCCCCGCTGGAAGACATTGAGGCCCTCAACCGCGAGGTGTCGGCGGTGTTTGAGCTGAACAGCGGCAAGCTGGCCTTCTCCATTCCCATGCGCAGCTTTCAGTTTATCAACCCGCTGATGCAGGAGCACTTTAATGAGAACTACGCCGAGTCGGACAAGTACCCGCGCTCCCGCTTCAGCGGCACGCTGCTGCGGGTGCCCACCGAGGAGGAGCTGCGCCAGGGCCCCCAGAATGTGGAGGTGCAGGGCGAGCTCAACATCCACGGCGTGACGCGCAAGGTGAAGGTGCCGGGGATTATGTACCTGCGCGGCAACGAGCTGGTGGTCACGTCCAAGTTTGCGGTAGAAACGGCCGACTACAAGATTCGCATCCCGGCCCTGGTGCGCGACAACATCGCCAAGACCATCGACGTGAGCATTGTGCTGGCCTGCCCGCCAGCCCCAGCGGCGACGGCCAGCCGCTAGCTGCCGGCCGGCGCCCCGCCGCTGGGAGTAGAATGCAGCGGCCTTAACTTGGCGGCTGAATCCCATCTCCCGCCTGCGTCCCATGCTTGAGCTGTTTAATGGCCCAGTGACTCTGGAAAAGTTCTCCGGCAAAGGTGCCTGGACCTACGCGCCCGTGGGCGTGCTCGCCCAGGCGCCCAAAACCCATTTTGGCGTGCTGAAAGTGACCGGCCGCATCGATGAGGTGATGCTGAACGACTGCGCCCTCATGCCCATGGGACAGGGCCGCCGCTTCCTGGCCGTGAATGCCGCGCTGCGCAAGCAGCTGGGCAAGCAAGCCGGCGACGTGGTACAGCTGCAGCTATTCGCCCAGGAAGAAAGGGCGGCCCTCGAACACATTTCCCTGGCCGACTTTACGGACTGCCTGGCCGAAGTGCCGGCCGCCCTACGCACTTTTCAGGCGCTGCCGCTGGCCCGGCAGCAAGCCTGGCTGCGCTGGGTAGACGAGGCCGAGGCAGACGAGCAGAAAGTAACCCGGGTGGAAGCCGCCCTTGCCCTGCTGGAGCGGGGGCAGGCCGCGGTGCCAGCGGGCAGCGCGTAAAATAAAGGAGGTAGAGACGCAATATTTTGCGTCTCCGGGACCGCGCCACCAGGACGTGCTGCAGTCATCGTTCACCAACGAGGGGCAAGTACGCGTCTCTACATCGTTTCAGCAGGCCAATGAAAGCACCTTACGTCAGCATCAAAAGCATTGGGCTGCTGCTGGCGCTGGGCTGGGGGCTGGTGTGGCTGGGCCATGCCTACGTAGTGCCCTGGCTGCAGATGCCCCTGCTTATCGGGCTGGCCGACCCGGCGGTGCACGGGCTGGTGGCCCTGCTGCTGGTGCTGCCCCTGTTTTTGCGCGGAGTGGTGGATGCCTGGGTGGGCGCGGTGGCGGTGCTGGTGGGCGTGCTCATCGACCTCGACCATGCCATTGCGGCCGGCAGCTTCGATTTCAAGGCCATGCTTTCGCTGCCGGGGCGGCCCCTGGGGCACAGCCTGCTGGTGGCGGCGCTGGTAGCCGCCGCGCTGGCGCTGCTGCTGCGGCTCTGGCGTGCACGATACGCGGGCTGGGGGCCATTTTACCTGTTCCTGGCCTCGCTGCTCTCGCACATTGTGCGGGATGGCGACACGCCCTGGGCATATCCCTGGGAGGCGGGGCCGATTCCGCCGGCGGTGTTCTGGGGCGTGTTCGTGCCGTTGAGCTTTCTGCACCTGGGATATGCGGTGCCAGTGGGCCGGAACGGCGCGGCCGCGCCGGGTGACGCGGCTTCTCACCGGTAGGAGGGCAGCTCCTCAAGGTAAAGAAAGCAGGGCAAGAAGCCAACCGGTGAACCGGACAAAAAAAGCAGGCAGGGGCGGTGCCTGTCCGGGGCGAAATATAGCCGGGCAGCCCCGTCAGGCCCTATGTGGAAAACTTCTATGTTTTTTCTTTGGCCTGCCCAAAACCAAGCGGTAATTTCCGCAATTGATAGGGCCGAACCTAGGGTTAAACACCCTTCTGCAACTACTCTTCAAAGCTGACCAACCCCCTGCCCGGCTCCTTCCGGACCGGCATTCTCATATCTCAACCTAACACCTCAACCCCGATAGGTATGCTAGTAATTAAACGCGACGGCCGCCGCGAATCCGTGAAGTTCGACAAAGTCACGGCCCGGATTGAAAAACTGTGCTACGGGCTGAACATGAGCTTCGTGTCGCCCATCGAAGTGGCCAAGAAGGTGATTGACGGCATCTACGACGGCGTGACCACCGTGGAGCTCGACAACCTGGCCGCCGAAACCGCCGCCTCGCTCACCACCAAGCACCCGGACTACGCCATCCTGGCGGCCCGCATCGCGGTAAGCAACCTGCACAAGGTGACCTCGAAGTCGTTTTCAAGCACCATGAAGCGGCTCTACACCTACGAAGACCCCAAGAACGGCGAGAATGCCTCGCTGCTGGCCAAGGACGTGTGGGAGGTGATTCACAAGCACGCCGCCACCCTGGACTCGGCCATCATCTACGACCGGGACTACAACTACGACTTCTTCGGCTTCAAGACCCTGGAGCGCAGCTACCTGCTGCGCCTCGACGGCAAGGTGGTGGAGCGGCCCCAGCACATGCTCATGCGCGTGAGCGTGGGCATTCACAAGGACGACATCGACTCGGTTATTAAAACCTACAACATGCTGAGCGAGCGGTGGTTTACCCACGCTACGCCTACGCTGTTCAACGCCGGCACGCCCAAGCCGCAGATGTCGAGCTGCTTCCTGCTCACCATGAAGGACGACTCCATCGAGGGCATCTACGACACGCTGAAGAACTGCGCCCTGATTTCTCAGTCGGCCGGCGGCATTGGCTTGTCGGTGAGCAACGTGCGCGCCACCGGCTCTTACATCAAAGGCACCAACGGCAACTCCAACGGCCTGGTGCCCATGCTGAAGGTGTTCAACGACACTGCCCGCTACGTGGACCAGGGAGGCGGCAAGCGCAAAGGTGCCTTCGCCATCTACCTCGAGCCCTGGCACGCCGACGTGTTCGACTTCCTCGACCTGAAGAAAAACCACGGCAAGGAGGAGATGCGCGCCCGCGACCTGTTCTACGCCCTCTGGACGCCCGACCTGTTCATGAAGCGCGTGGAAGCCAACGGCGACTGGACGCTGATGTGCCCCCACGAGTGCCCCGGCCTCGACACCAGCTGGGGCCCGGAGTTTGAGAAGCTGTACCTGAAGTACGAGAAGGAAGGCCGCGGCCGCCGCACCATCAAGGCGCAGGAGCTGTGGTTTGCCATCCTGGAAAGCCAGACGGAGACGGGCACGCCCTACATGCTGTTCAAGGACGCCGCCAACGGCAAATCCAACCAGCAGAACCTGGGCACCATCAAGAGTTCCAACCTCTGCACGGAAATCATCGAGTACACCGACAAGGACGAAATTGCGGTGTGCAACCTGGCCTCGCTGGCGCTGCCCCGCTACCTGAGCACCGATGCCAAGGGCAACGTCACCTTCGACCACGACAAGCTGTACGAGGTAACCTACCAGGCGACCATCAACCTGAACAAGGTGATTGATGTGAACTACTACCCGGTGCCCGAGACGCAGAAGTCCAACTTCCGCCACCGGCCCATCGGCCTGGGCGTGCAGGGCCTGGCCGACACCTTTATTGCCCTGCGCATGCCCTTCGAAAGCGCGGAGGCGGCCGGCCTGAACAAGGACATCTTCGAAACCATCTACTTCGCGGCCATGACGGCCTCCAAGGATTTGGCCATCAAGGACGGCGCCTACGAGACCTTCCCGGGCTCGCCCTTGAGCGAGGGCAAGTTCCAGTTCGACCTCTGGAACGTGACGCCCGAAAGCGGCCGCTGGGACTGGGACACGCTGCGCGCCGAAGTGGTAAAGCACGGCGTGCGCAACTCCCTGCTGGTGGCGCCCATGCCCACGGCCAGCACTGCCCAGATTCTGGGCAACAACGAGTCGTTCGAGCCCTACACCTCCAACATCTACGTGCGCCGCGTGCTGAGCGGGGAGTTCATGGTGGTGAACAAGCACCTGCTGAAAGACCTGGTGGCCCTGGGCCTCTGGAACGAGCAGATGAAGCAGGACATCATCGCGGCCAACGGCTCGGTGCAGAACATCCCGCGCATCCCGCAGCACATCAAAGACCTGTACAAGACGGTGTGGGAAATCTCCCAGCGCACCATCATCGACATGGCCGCCGACCGCGGGGCCTACATCTGCCAGAGCCAGAGCCTGAACCTGCACGTGCAAAACGTGAACTTCGGCAAGCTCACCAGCATGCACTTCCACGCCTGGAAGCGCGGCCTGAAAACCGGCATGTATTACCTGCGCACCAAAGCCGCCGCCGACGCCATCAAGTTCACGGTGCAGAAGCAAGCCGCCGAAACGCTGGAGCCGCTCAACGTAGCGGCGCAAAACCAAAGCGACATGGTTTGCTCGCTGGATAACCCGGAGGGGTGCGAGGCCTGCGGGTCGTAAGGGAGCGTTGAGCACAAAAAAAGGAGGTGAATTTCACCTCCTTTTTTTGTGCTCAATAATCTTGGAGTTATTGAAGCACAAAGTCAATTCGTGATTTCTCAAGGAGAAATTCATCAACCCTCACTTTATCCAAAAAGGGTACTCCCTTAACCTTGTCATACAATTTGAGCAGCCGACCTTTTGCTCTGGCAATTACTGTGTCATAGCACATAGGAATTATCACGACTGTTTCATCCCGCTGTTTAGTTGGAAGTGCCTCAAGCGGTTCTAGAGCGTCTCCTAATACAAAACAGGTCACTCGGGCATTTGTAATTAGCCCTTTGTTGATAAGTTCTTTTACATACTTCCAAGCTTGGCTCTTTTCTACTTCACCAATAGAGACACCAGGCTTTTTCAACTCAACTATTGTGAGTCTATCAATACCTGCCTCACCGCCATTTTCATCATAGTGCTGGTATGCGTAAAAACCGATAGTGCTGTCAGGAAGTATGGCAAAGTCAGGCCGAATATTCGTGCCTGCCATCTCTCCACCGTATAACTTCTGGATAACCTGAGTCATCGTTTCATTGGAAGTATACTCGATTGTCTCGTACTCTGGACCAAATATCCAAAGGCCACGGTGAAAGAGTGGCTGTAGTTCCCCAACTTCAGCAGTACTGTTCTTCAGCACCTTTATTTTAAGTTGTTCTAAGAGTTGAAGGCGGAATTCAAGCTCATCAAGGACAATTTTTGCCGCATCAATATTCCACTTATCAAGGAGGCCAGCTAGGTTGTCAAGTTGGTCAGGCCTCATTGCAGAAAGCTGACTGATGAGACTGTATTGCGACGATGAATTTTCAAGCTTGGCTAGGATGGTGGAAAGCTTAAATAAATCCGATTCTGAAATAGAAGGGCAGTCCTTTTGAACCTCCTGTATAAACTCTTCCCATCTAAGCCGGCCTACAAGCCCCATCTTCTTCAACTCTCCGATGTTTTCCCGCTTAATGTCTTTGAATAAGCTGAGACGAGTATCTTTTGTCAACTCTAGTAAATACTCTTTAATGGAGCTATGAACTGCCTCATGTACTTTGAGGTAGTCCGAGTTGGTAGGATAAAAGCCTGTCCAGTCAGGAAGTATAGCTTTCGATTTGTCAAGGGCGTCGGCTTTAACAATAAATGTGTACTTCTTGGCAGCAGTCCTCCTTCCATCAATAAGATGCTGGTAGCCGACGCCTTTCCAGTTGCACTCACCAACCATTCGACCATTTACAAGCCAAGCGACCCCATGTTGCTGCGTTGTCTTGTCGCTTTCTCCAACGTCAATAATAACGACTTCGATTTGGCCTATACCGTCAACTGTGATGGTTACTTTATCAACATTATCTTTAGGAATGTCGGAGAACTCAATCTGTGTTCCATTAAGGAAAACGCTGAACTTAGGGTTTACCAGAAAGCGCATTCCGATTTCGGAACGTATCAGTTCCTCTGAAAGAATAGCCTGCCTTGCAGAATTGATATAAACTTCTGTGCCATGCCCTTCACGCGGTTTTGTCTCTCCCTGTTTTTTGAAAACTAAGCTATTGTCATCTTTGGTGTAGACTTTGAACGTGTTTTCTTCACCGTTTCGCCAAGTTTTTACAAAATATGCTTTCCCAAAAGCAAACCCAGCAAACCTGCCCTTTCCATTTTTGCCAAATACGGTTCTTCGGCCTTCTATATCATTATCAGCGGGAATTTCTGCGTAAAGCCCTTGGCTTTTTTCTCTGTCATATGACAATTTTCTGAAAATGGACATGAATTGGTTCTCAGTCATTCCATGTCCATTATCAGTTACCGAGAACCTTTCACCATCGTTTTCAGGCCATGCGATATTAACAATTGAAGCGCCCGCATCCCAGGAGTTAGCAATCAACTCCATGATAGCGACTTTCGGAGACTTTATAATATGTGTCCCAGTAAATTGCTCAAAGAATCTATCTTCAAACAATGGCTTCATTAGCGGGTTCTTTGGCTTTTTCATTTTGACAGATAAAGGGAGGCTCTAAAGTAAGAATCTTAAGCTCCCCAGCCGCTGCTGCCCCGCAGCGGCTGGGGTGTTTCCGGCCGTTACCCTTCGTATCTTAGCCGTATGGAAACCCCCGCTTCTTCGGCCCACCCGCGCATAACCATTGACCCCCACATCTGCCACGGGCAGCCCACGGTGCGCGGGCTGCGCTACCCGGTGCAAAACGTGCTGGAATGGCTGGCATCCGGCATGAGCGACGCCGAAATCCTGGCCGACTACGAAGACCTGGAAGTAGAAGACCTGCGCGCCTGCCAGGCCTACGCCGCCGAGATGCTACAGGTGCGCTCCATTTTCCGGCTGGCGTCGTGAGCCAGCCCGAGCCGCTGCGGGTGCTGATTGATGCCCAGCTGCCCCGCCGCTTGGCCGACTTCCTGGCGTTTCATGCGGGCTACGATTGCCGCCACACCCTGGACCTACCGGACGCCAACCACACCCAGGACGGCAGTATCACCGCGCTGTCAATGGTTGAGCAGCGGGTAGTCATCACCAAAGACGCGGACTTCGTGAACAGCTTCCTGCTGCACAGCCAGCCCTACAAGCTGCTGCTCATTTCCACCGGCAACATCAGCACCAACGACTTATTAGGCCTGTTTCGCGCAATGCTCCCGCAGCTAACTGTTGCCTTGCGGCACAACTACTTTGTGGAACTGACGCGGGCCGCATTGATTACGCACCGTTAAAATGGCAACTATCCCCAGCCGCTGCCGCCCTGCAGCGGCTGTTTTGCGCTTCGGAACAGTTGTAGCTAGCTTCCACCTATGAAACAGATTGTAATGGCCGTGCTGGTTTGGGCATCGATAAGCGCCAGCTGGGCGCAAACCCCAAAGGCCAAGCCCAAAACCAGTAAGCCAGTGACACCGGCTGCGGCCCTGCTGCAGGGAGTCTGGGCGGTTAGCGAAGAGGAAAACGCAGTGTTCTGGGTCAAAGGCAACCGGCTGACTTACGTGGAGTTTCTGGACCAGCCGCTTCGATATGCTCTGACGCCTAGTACCCTTACTATCTATCAGTCGGATGGGCCGGATAAGTATCGCATCAAAAAGCTGACGCGGGACAGCCTCGTGATGGTGCATTCGTTGGGAGCGGTAATGCGCTTATATAAAAGACGGTAGCCGCTGCCGCCCCGCAACAGCTGGTTTGTTTTCAAGTAAGCTTGCTATATGAAGCCCCTTTTGCTCCTCGCTCTACTGTTGCCAGCAGGCCAAGCTACCGCGCAAACCGCCTCCAATGACGCAATGCCTGAAAAAGGCTACGTACCGGATGCAGCCACAGCAGTTGCTGTAGCAGAGGCTGTGCTGCGCCCCATCTACGCCCAGCACGGCTGGAAACTACAGAACTGCCAGCCATTAGCTGCTACCTTAAGAAACGACTCGGTTTGGGTGGTTAGGAAGCGGCGCCCGGGCAAAGGCGGGCCTTATGCGGAGATAAGTAAGGCTACTGGTTGTATTCTGGTGGCTGAAGCAAGAAAGTAAATGCTTAACCCCAGTCACTGCCATTCTACAGCGACCAAAGTGACTCGAAACCCGCTCCGCAAGCCGGGGAGGGTGTATATTGCTCGTTCACTGTCCGCTTCCCGCGGCTCATTTCGTTTTTATGGAGCCTGTTGCTACTCCGGTCACCAGCCAGCTGCCCGCGGAAACCTGGGAGGCGTATCCCCTCGTCAGTCCCGGTAAGTTTATTGCCCTGTGCTTGTTCACCCTGGGCTTGTATGGCTTATGGTGGCAATACAAAACCTGGCGGTTTTTTAAGCAATGGCAGCAGACGGACACCTGGCCGGCCGCGCGGGCTATTTTCAGCTTGTTCACCCTCAACGAGCTGCTGAAAACCATCAATCAGTTTGCCTGCCACTCCGGCGGCTACACCCCCATTCCCAATCCGGGGGGGCTGGTTACGGGCTATGTCATTGTGAGCCTGCTGAGCCGGCTGCCCGACCCATTGTGGCTAGCCAGCCTGGGCGCCTTCGGCTTCCTGGTGCCGGGGTACCGGGCGTTTCGGGATGCCATGCTGCAGGCGCCTGCCTACGGTGGCTACGACCAGGACTATTTCAACACCCGCCAGCTCATCCTGATGTCGGTGTGCTTCGTTTGCTGGAGCCTGCTGATTATCGGGCTCACCATGGGCGAAGCGTAAGCCCCCGATGGAATTGAATAGATGCAGCCGGCCGCCCATGCAAAGGACAGGGGCGGCCGGTTTTGCATATCGAGAAGGCTAAACCGAGGCTTCGTGCAGGCTGCTGGCCTGGGAGTACATCGGCATCTCCTCGGGCTGCGACAGGGCCGTGGCGACGGCACCCGTGGCCCCGAGCGCCAGGAAGGCGTTGCGGGCGCGGGTGTTGTCGGCAAAGCCGAACAGCCAGGGCGCGGCCAGGGCGGTGAGGCTGCTCACCACGTCCATTACCAGGTGGGCTTTGTAGGGCATCACCTTCACCAGGCCCCACTCGGCGCGGGTGAGGAGGCCGGAAAGCAGGGCTGTGCCCGCAATGGCATAGGAAACGGTAGAAGCGGTTTTGTCGTCGGTAAAGCCGGCTGCGGCCGGGGCCGCGGCAAAGGCCGTGATGAGGGTGAACTCGGGAATAGCGTGCTGCTGACGCGAGATGGGCTGGTTCATGAGGTAGGGTTATGGAAGTGGAAAGGAGGATACGGGTGCCCGGAAGGGCCAGGGTGGGTAACGGGCTAACCAGCCAAAAGGATAATGCCGAGCTTAAGCGGAAGCGGGGAGGGCCCATCTGGAAGTTGAGGGCCGCCCTGCTTACTTTGCCGCTCACCGGTGGGGCGCAAGCAGTGGCTCCCACCCGGGGTAGCACGGGCACATGGACGGACTTGTATCGGTAATGGTTTGGCTGGGTTTGTCGGGCCTGGGGCTGGGACTGGGGCTGCTGGCCGGCCGGCTGGTGAAGGTGCTGAGCCGTCGCCACCAGGACCGCTCGCAGCTGGGGCTGGCGCGGGCGCTGCTGGCCGGGCTGCTGGGCTGGGCGGCCCTGGCCACCGCCCTGGCGTTCGTGCACAGCGCCTGGTACCTGGCGTCGGCGGTGGCGGCCACGGCCTGCTTTTATGGCACCGTGCTGCGCCACCCCGTGCAGGAAGACGAGGAACGTCTGCTGGAAAAGGAGCAGCGCAAAGCCCTGGCCCGCTACGAGCAGCTGGTGCAGCCCTACGAGCAGCTGCTGCAGCGCCGGCAAGCCGAAGGGCTGGCCTTCCTCGACGAAGCCCTGCTGCCGGCACCCAAAGCCCGCCTGGCCCAGGCGCTGCGGCAGGTATACTGGGCCCGGCTAAACAGCCTGCACCCCGCCCTGAGCCGGGCCGAGCTGCTGAAGCAGTACGCCGCGCTGGCGTACTTCATCAAAGCGGAGGACGCCGTGTTTATGAACAGGTTCAACGGCGTGCTGCAGCCCGGGGAGGAGGCCGTGCGCCTGGCCCGGCAAGACCCCGAGTATTTCATAATGGGGAGGGAGCGCATGAACAAGGTGTACCAGCGCCTCAGCGAGGAGCAGAACCAGCTGATGAACGAGTGGTACAAGGCCGGCGCCGTGCTCGACGAAGACTGAGGGCTGCTAATGACAGCAAAAAGGCCGCTGGAAGATTCCAGCGGCCTTTTTGTTGGCAAAATTCAGGCGAGGCTACTCGCGTACCACGCGCACCGTGCTGGTGCTGCCGTTGGACAGCTCGGCCTTCACCAGGTAGAGGCCGGCGGGCAGCTGGGCCACCTTGGGGCAGTCGAGGGTAGCAGTGCCGCCCACCAGGGTCACCTTTTCCTGCCACAGCACGCGGCCGGTGGCGTCGAAGAGGCGCAGGGTGGCCGTTTCCTGGGCGTCGGGCGCCTGCAGGGTCAGGTGCAGGGCTTTGCTGCCCACGGGGTTGGGGTGAGCCGTGAGCTGCAGCAGGCCGGCGCCGGCGGGGCGCGTTACCAGGCGCACGGGCGAGAGGGCAGCCGTGCCATCGAAGTCGAGCTGGCGCAGGCGGTAGTAGAGCATGCCGGCGGGCAGGCGCAGGGCGTCAGCATCAACGAAGCGGTAGTCCAGGGCGCGGGCCGAGTTGCCGGCCGCGGCTACGGAGCCCACTTCCGCCCAGGTGCTGCCGTCGAGGCTGCGCTCCACTACAAAGCGGTCGGCGTTTTTCTCGCTGGCCGTAGCCCAGCTCAGCTCGGTGCCGGCAGCCTTCCAGCGGGCGTCGAAGCGGAGCAGCGACACCGGCAGCGGGGCAGGCGTGAGGAAAGTCACCAGCGAGGTAGTTGATACAACGTTGTTGGCGGGGTCATAGAGGCGTACCAGCTGGGAGCCGCCGCAACCGTTGGTAACGAGGATGTTATCCACTGTCCAGCCCACGCTGGCCACCGAGTTGTCGCTGCGTGAGCGGAAGCGGACGCGAACGGAGCTGCCGGCAAACGAGGAGAGGTTGATGTTCGACTTGATGAAGTCAGCCGGGGCTGAGCCATTGGCCGAAGCGCCGGTGAAGCAGGCTCCATTGGCGGTGCTGGAATTGTAGCCGTTCTGCAGGAAGTAGCTGCCGGCATCTGTCCAGGAGGTGCCGTTGTTGGTCGAAATCTCCACGTTGCCGCCGTCGTACCCCGCTTCGTAGTCGAAGTAGTGGTAGAAGGAGAGGATGGAAGCCGGCGTGGGTGTGAAGGCCGCCGAGGTCAGGGTCACGTCGCTGGTGCGGGCGCCGCCGGTGATGCTCCAGGCGCTGCCCGGGCTGTAGTAGCGGGTGGTAGACGGTGCCCAGGGCGTAACCTGGCCGCTGGTAGCGGAGGAGGCAAAGCCCCCGGTGGGCGTTCCCTCGCGGGTGTCGTTTACGGGGAAGGTCTGGGCGCAGGCGGCGCCGCTGGCGGCCCGGGCCTGAATGGTGAAGGTGCGCGTCTCATTGGCCGTGGTGAAGCCCAGGTCGGCGAAGGTCACTGTGTTGCCGGAGAGGGTGCCGCCGCTGCTGCTCACGTATTGCAGGCCCGTGGGCAGCACGTCGGTGAGGCGGTAGTTGTTCAGGGGGGCGTCGCAGTTGCAGGTAGCCTTCAGCGTAATGTTAAAGGTGTTGCCGGCCAGGGGCTCGGTGGCCTTTTCCAGCTGTACGCCGCTGGGCACGTCATACGCGGCGGTCTGGTCATCGGCATTGGTAGAGGCGCCTTGTACGGCGCTCACGCCCATGCCGCGGCGGGCGAAGGCCCGCCAGATGGAGCAGCGGTGGCGGCCTTGGTAAAGCGCATCATCGGCGGCCAGAATGGCGTCGCGGGCATTGAGAAAGCCCGGCTGGCAGGGCTGCAGCTTCATGCCCAGCATCACCAGCTGCAGGGCCATGATATTGCCGCCGGTGGCGGCGCTATTGTAGAGGTTGCCCGTAATGCTGCCTTCCTGCTGAATGATGTTCCAGGTCATGTCCCACAGCGCCGAGCACCACACCGTGCCGTTGGCGTGTACGCCGGCCGAGCTGCTCACGCTGGCATAAGTAAGGGGGTTCACGGTCATGGAGGTAGAGTAGGGGTAGGCCCGGATGCCGGGGCCGTCGGCCGGCAGGCCCACGTCGAAGTTGCCGATGCCGCGGCGGTTGGGGCCGTCGGTAAGCTGGGCCGTGGTCCAGTCGGTGGTCAGCATCAGGCCCAGGTAGTCGCTCCAGCCTTCGCCGCCCTGCTCGGCGTTGCCCAGGCAGCCGGCCTGAGCCGGGCCGCCGGTGAGGCGGCTGGATACGCCGTGGCCGTACTCGTGGGTAATCACGCCGTTGTCGAGGTTGCCATCGATGGGGGGCGTAGCCAGCAGCGTCACGTTCACGGTGCCGCTGGCCATGGCGTTGGTGATGATGACGCCATTGTCCTGCGATATCATCACGGCCGGGATGGTGATGGTGTTGTCGGTGCCGCCCATGCCGATGGGCTCGCCGGGCTGGTTGTTAATCATGAGCACGGCGATGGCGCCGCGGTTCTGGGCTTCCTTCACCTTCACGGTAAAGCCGCAGTTGCCGCGGTAGATAACGGCAATCTTGCCGGTCAGCACGTTGGCGGTGTTGGCCGTGCAGGCCTCATGGGTGCCGCCGGTAGCATCATTGTAGTACTGCAGGGCGCCGGTTTTGGGGCCTACATTAATCAGCTTGTTGGCCGTGCTGAAGGAGCTTTCCACCGAGTAGTAGTCGCCGGCGATGCCGCTGGGCGAGTTCACCCGCGTGGTGGGCGGGCCGTCCCACAGAAACATCTGCATGCGGGGGGCGCTGCCATCGGCGGGCGTCGACATGTTGGCGTTGTTGGTGCCGCTGCCGTCGAGGGCTTCGGCACGCACGGCGTCGGCGCCGCTGCTGCCGCCGCGTCCAAGGTTGGTAACCTGGAAGTTGCCGCTGGCTTCGTTGAAGCCGTACTGGTACAGCACGTCGTGGATGATGTTGTTCCAGTAGAAGAGGTTGGTAACCGCGTTGTTACGGTTGTCAGCCGTGGAGGTGGGCGACACGTTGAAGTCGCGCGGGTAGCTGAAGGTCAGCGAGGGCACGGCCGTGGTCGACGGCGCATAGGTCGTTGGAGACGTCGGATCGGTGCCGCCCAGGTCGGTGTAGGCGTTTACGTTGTTGCCGCGGGTGTTGGCAAAGGTGGTGGTGCCATCGAAGTGCCAGCCGTGGGTGGTGGCGTTGTTGTTGGCGCCGGCCCTGGTCCAGGGGTTTGTTTCGGTCTGGAAGCTGGTGCCGATGGGGTTTTCCTTGGGGTAGGGAATAACCAGGTACTGGGCGCTGGTGGTAACGGCCGTAGTGGAGCTGGGCCGGGCCACGGCAGCGCTGGCGGCCGGGGCGTAGGCCCCGGTCTTGCGGCCCAGCACGGCGTGGCGCTTCAGTGCCATAGGCGCCTCGTGCACAGTCCAGTTGTCTTGCCCGATGATGCTGCCCGTGGCGGCATCTACCCGGATGTTGAGCCAGTCGGACGAGCCCAGCAGCTCCACGTTCACGTTCCAGGCCAGGTGCAGGCGGTTTTGCTTGTCGGTAGCCCATACCAGGCGGGCTTCAATGTCGCGGCGGGAAATGCCGGGGGCGGTGAATGTTTGCTTGGCTTCCACACCGGTGGCGGCCGAGCGCGCCTGCGGGGCGGCTACTCCAGCTTTCATCCAGGGGCGCACGGCGGTGAGCACGGCGCTGGCGGCGGCTACGGCAGGTGTAGCGGGCAGGTTGGCCAGGCGCTCGTGGGCAACCATGGTCCCGGCTTTATGCACCAGGCGAGTGCCGGAGTAAGCCAGGGTGAGGTCGTGGTTGTAGATGGGGATGCCGCGGTAGAGCTGCTCTACGTACACCAGGTTCAGGCCGCTGGCCTCGTCGGTGTAGGAGCTGGTTACGCGAACGTCCTCGGGGCGGCCATTCAGGGCCGCCCAGGGAGCCGTGGATTTATTGGCGGCGCTGGCATCGGCGGGTGCCGAAACTTTCTGGGCCTGCGCCGGAGCTACCCAGGCAGCGCCACTGGTAATTGCAAGTAGTAGAGAATGCGTAAAAAGTTTTTTCATGTAGCTAAAAAAGGAGCCAGTGATAAAAGTGCAACATCTGGCAAAGTTAAGGTTGTTTTTCCATGATTTCTATGTTGCCTTCTCTTTATTGTGCATTTTTCATTTAGGTTGCACAATAATTTGCAAAGTGTTAAAATAGCACGAGCTGCTGGCATAGTGCTTTGGTATTGAGTGCAAAAAAAATACAAGAGCCAAGCTTATTAAAGTGCAAATAATCGTGTTGATTTGTTGAATATGTGCAATTATTAATTACATTAGTTTCAGTAACAAATGGGCTGGTTTCGGGCTTGTCGGGCCTGCGGCTTCCTCCGTATAAGCTCCATGATTCCGCTCATTGCCCAGACTTCCCGCCTCACCCTGATTGCGGCCAGCCGCGCCTTGCTCACGGCCGAGCTGCACAAGCCCCACTACTTCCCGGTGCTGCTGGGCTCGGCCCTGCCCGCGGTCTGGCCACCTGTGGTCACCGGCCCCGACAGCCGCCCCCAGCAGCTGGCGCTGCTCACCGAGGGCGGACGTACGGCGGCGGGCTGGTACAGCTGGTATGCCCTGCGCAAAGCCCACGACGGCACGCCCCGCACGCTTATCGGCGTCGGCGGCTTTCTGGGCCCGCCCGATGCGGCGGGTACGGTTGAGATAGACTACTCCGTGGCCGATGAGTGGCGCGGGCAGGGCCTGGCCACTGAGCTGGTAGCCGGGCTGGTGCAGCAGGCCGCGGCTACGGGCATGGTACGGCGGCTGCTGGCCCGGCCGGCTGCCGACAATCCCGGCGCCCAGCAGGTGCTGCGCCGCAACGGATTTGCCGAAACCGCAACCCTGCCCGATGGCCGCCTGAGCTTCGAGCGCGAAGTGGAGCCGGCCGGCTAATACCCGAACCGGGCCCCACGCAAGCAGCCCCGGGCGCTGGCGTAGTGCCGGCACCCGGGGCTGCTGCTATATGCAGGCCGGCTTACTTGAGCTGTGACCGGCGTGCTTTAACCAACCAGGAAGAGGCGCGGCGCTGGCTGCGGTAGTTTTCGCTGGGCACGGGCAGCTAAGCCTTGCGGGCGAAGCAGGATGGCTGAGGCCGCCGGTATATTTGGTGCCCGTTTCACCTTTTCTGCTGCCTGCCGTGCCACAGCCCCTATCTGCGCCCCTGCACCCCGTCCCCGTTCTCGAAACTGCCCGGCTCTGGCTGCGCGGCTACTACCCCTCGGATTTTGAGCTGCACCTGGCCATGTGCCAGGAGCCGGACTTCTACCGCCACCTCAGCCCCGGCCCCATGCCGGCCGAGGAGGTGTGGGGCAAGTTTCTGCGCACCATCGGGCACTGGACGCTGCTGGGCTACGGCTTCTGGGCCATAGAGGAGAAAGCCAGCGGCTCCTACATCGGCTCCATCGGCTTTGCCGACTTCAAGCGCGGCCTCGACCCGCGCATGGACGACGTACCGGAAATTGGCTGGGTGCTGGCCCCGGCGGCGCACGGCAAGGGCTACGCCAGTGAGGCCGTGGCCGCGGCCCTGGCCTGGGGGCAGGAGCAGTTTGCCGACGCCCGCACAGTGTGCATCATCGACCCCGACAATACGGCTTCGCTGAACGTGGCCGCCAAGTTTGGCTACCGGGAGTTTGCCCGCAGCACGTACAAAGACAATCCCATTGTGCTGCTGGAGCGGCCCGGGACGGGAGCGGCATAGCCACATCGGGGTGGGGGCCGTAGAAGTGTAGCAATTCCAACTTTTTGCTCACTTCACCTTTCGCGCTATGTATCGCTTGCTGCTGCTCGTATGGCTGTGGGTGCTGGCCGCCCCGGCCCCGCTCCTGGCTCAATCTTCGGCCCAGGGCCTGCCGCCCCGGCCCAGCCCGTTTCAATTTGTAAACGACCAGGCCCAGCTGCTCAGCGCGGGCGATGCCAAGAAGCTGGAGGCGGGCCTGCGGCGCTACGCCGACAACACCGGCACGCAGGTAGTGCTGGTGACCGTGCCCAGCCTGGGCGGGCGCGACGTGGCCGACTACGGCCGGGAGCTGGGCACCGCCTGGGGCGTGGGCCAGCGCGACAAGAACAACGGCGTGGTGGTGCTGCTCAGCAAGGAGGAGCGCAAGGTGACCGTGCAGGCCGGCAGCGGGGTGCGCGACAAAATCACGCCCGAGCTGGTCAGCCGCGTTATCAACCAGGAAATGACGCCCCGCTTCAAGCAGGGCAACTACTTCGCCGGCCTGCGCACCGGCCTGAGCAGCATTATGCTGGCGGCCAACCCCGATTCCCGCCCGCAGCAAAGCCAGGACGCCACGGCGGGCACCGCGGCCGCCGGCGCCACCGCCCCGGCCGACGGGCTGAGCTCCGGCGCGGGCAGCAGCGCGCTGGGCAACGAGCCCGGCACTGGCCCGGGCTACGCGTCGGAGCCGGCGTATGCGCCCGCTTCGGCGCCCGAGCCTTCCGGCCCGGGCATGGGCACGCTGCTGGTGGGGGCGCTGGTGGTAGTGGGCATCCTGTGGCTGCTGCTGCGCATGTTCCGCCGGCGCAGCGCCGCCTCCGCTAATGCCGCGCCGGTACCCGACTTCTATGGCAACGGCGGCGGGCCCGGCCCGGGGCCGGGTGGGAGCTACGGCCGCGGCTACCAGCAGCCCGGGCCGGGCTATGGCCCGGCGCCGGGCGGCGGTATGGGCAGCGGCATGGGCGGCGTGCTGATGACCGGCGCCGCCGCGGCCGCCGGGGCTTACCTGGGCAACCGCATGGCCTCGTCGGGGCACGACCACGACAGCCAGGGCCACAACCTGGGCGGCGCCGACACGCCCCCTTCGCACCTGGGCGGCGCCGCCGGCGCAGGCGGCGCCGGCTTTGGTGGGGGCGCCGGCACGGGCTTCCCGGCCCTGAACGACGAGGGCAGCGACTACCGCTCCGCGCCCGACTATTTCTCCGATGATGCCCTGAACAACTCCTCAAACGACTATTTCTCCGACAGCGGCAGCTACGACGACCTGTCGTCGGGCGACAGCGGGGGAGGCGGCTTCGACGGCGGCGACGACAACAGCGGCTCCTGGTAGGCAGCTGAGCGCTGCAATTCCTGAGGCTCACCCTGCCGGGTGATGGCGCGCTGTCGGCGGACTTTCGACAAAACAGCATCAGCAAAAAGGCCCCGCCGTTGCAACGGCGGGGCCTTTTCATTCACGGCAGTACGGGTTATTCCTTCACCACCTTCAGGTGCTGGGGCTTGCTATCGAAGGCGACGCGCAGCAGGTACAGGCCTTTGGGCAGGTCTTCCAGCCCGGTGAGGCGCTGCTGGCTCAGCCCGGCCGGCAGGTCGAGCTGGTACCTGCGCAGCACCCGGCCGGCAGCATCGCTGAGGGTAAGCCGGCAGGCAGCCTGGGCCGTGGGCAGCTGCACGCTTACCTGCAGCTCCTGGCGGAAGGGGTTGGGGGCCGCGCTCAGGCCCAGCAGCGGCTGGTCGAAGAGCACGCTGCGCACGGGCGAGAAGCTGGCCGTGCCGTCGTGGTCTACCTGGCGCAGGCGGTAGTAGCGCAGGCCGGTCTTGCCGGCTTCGTCGTCGGTGTAGGCATAGGCCTGGGGGCGGTTGCCGGTGCCGGCGGCGCCCACAAAGCCCAGGGCGCGGAAGTCGCGGCCATTGCTGCTGACCTGTACGTCAAAGCCGCGGTTGTTTTTCTCGCTGGCCGTGGCCCAGCTCAGCTCGGTGCGGCTGCCCTGGCGGCGGGCGTCGAAGCGGGTCAGCTCCACGGGCAGGGGCATGGTGGCATCCTCCACGCCGAAGGGCGAAAAGGACGTGAGCCCGGTGCGGGTAAGCAGGTAGGGGTTGCTGCCGGCGGCGGGGCCGTAGCAGGTAAAGCAGGGCGCGTTCCATTCCCCATTTTCGTAGTGGGCAATGGTGGCGTTGCTGCGCTCGAAGCTGGCCAGCTCATCGCTGGCGTTCCACTGCAGCGTGAGGGCGGCCGCTGAGCCGCCGGCCGTGCCTTCGCTGATGTTCCAGGTTTTGTTTACCACATGCGAGGTGATGGCCGTGCCCTGGCGGCTGATGCCGTCCATTACCGTGCCCACGAAGTAGTCGGCCGTGCCGGTGTTGGCGAGGGTGGCCGGCGTGTAGCTGATGGTGCCAATGGGGAAGGTGACGCTGCCGCGGCCGCCGGCCCCTACGTTGTTGAAGCGCACGCGGCCCGTGCTGCCGTTGGTTACCACGTAGTGCCCGGCCCCGGCCCCGAGGAAGGCACCGCTGAGGCTGTTCATCTGCAGCTCGTTGCCGTTGCTGTTGAGCATGCCATTGGTCAGGTCTACGTTGTTGGTCACCACAATGTCGGCACTCAGCGACTTGGCCGCGCTGCCGCTGCCGGCCACGACGAGGTTGTAGTAGGTGCCGGCGCCGATGCTCTGCGTGCCCGGGCCCGAGAAGCTGGTGGTGCTGCCGGGGCCGGCCGTAAACGAAGCCAGGCCCGCCGTGGCGAAGTTGCCCTTGATGTCCAGCACCGCGCTGCCGGCCAGGGTGAGGCTGCCCGTACCGGCAATGCTGAGGTTGCTGGTGCTGCCCGTGCCGCTGCTGAGCTCCACGGTGGCGCCGCTGGGAATAATGGCGCTTACCAGGGCCGAGGGCAGGCAGTTGCTCCAGTTGCCGGGCGTGTGCCAGCTGCCGTCGACCGCCCCGGTGAAGGTGGTGGTGGTATTTACCGCGATGGTGGTGCTGCCCAGGCCGGCGCCGGCCCCGGCACAGCTGGCATCGTTCAGGCTGGTAAGGGTATAGGTGGTGGCGCTGCTCAGGGCCGGCGTCGTAAACGTGTAGGGGTTGGCAGTGCTGCCGGTCACCGTCACGGGCGTGCTGCCATCGGTGTAGGTGAAGTCCCAGGGGCCGGTGCCGGTGAGGGCAATGCTCACCGTGGCCGCCGAGCCGGCGCAGACCGGGCCGCTGCTGCTCAGGGTGGCCGTGGGCAGGGGGCTCACGTTTACCTGCACGGCCGTGCGGGGGCTGCTGCAGATGGGGGCCACCACCCAGTTGTAGAAGAAGTAGTAGCTGCCCGTAGTCACGGCGGGGTTGATGCCGTTGGTAACCGTGACGACGCCCGCCGTGGTGAGGGGAAACACGCTGGTGTTTTCCCGAATCAGCAGGCTATTCAGGTTGGTGGTTTGCAGCAGCTGGTAGCCGGTGCCGGCCGCGATGGCGAAGTCCAGCGTCACTACTACCGGCGTCACCACCGTGCTGCTGCCCGCCGGCAGGTTAACTTCCTTGCTGGCCAGCACCGTGCCGCCGCTGTTTCTCAGGTAGAAGGTCGTGGTGGTGGCCGTGCTGGCCGTCGGGTACACGGTCACCGTTTTCAGCACAAAGTCGCTGAGGGCGTTGAACTGCAGGCCGGTGTTGCCCAGGCTGCCGTTGGTGGCCGTGGAGGCCGGCACCGTGCTGCGGCCGGCCGTCTGGTCGGCGCCGGGCACGGTGGCGGCTGCGAAGTACTGCCGGCTGGCCGCTACCGTGGGCGCGTACGTGCTGCCCGTGGCCAGCACCAGCGCCGAGCTGCTGCTGTCGTACCAGTAAATGGTGGCGCCGGCGTTGGCGGTGGCCGTCAGCGTGGCGGTGCCGCCCGCGCAGCCGGCACTCACCGGCGAGCTGGTGCCCGTCAGGGCCGGGGTGTTGACGGTTACCGTCACCGTATTCGAAAAGGCCGACTGCACGCTGCCGCCGCAAACCACCCTGGCCTGGTAGGAGGTAGTGGCCGCCACGCCGGTGACTACCAAAGGGGTGCCAGTGCCAATAGCCGTGCTGTAGCCGTCGGCCGACGAGAACCAGGTAACTGTGCCGCCGGCCGCGCCCGTGGCCGTGAGCGTGACGTTGCCCGACTGGCACAGCGTGGTAGTGGAGGCGGCAATGGAGCCGATGCTGGGCGGGGTAACCGTGATGGCGGCCGGCGCCGGCGTCAGCACGTCGTCGAAGGTGTTCTGGTCGCCGCTCACCGTGGCGGCCACGGCGAAGGTGTAGGTGCCGGCGGCGCTCATGTTCAGCGTGCCCACGGCCACGCTTTGGCTGGCGCCCGCCGCCAGGGTGCCGGTGCTGATGGTGGTGCTGACGGTGGCCGTGACGGCCCCTGTGACGTTTACCGTCACGGTCAGCGGATTTGCGGCGAAGTCGAGGGTGGCAGCCCCGCTGTTCTGCACGCTTACGCTCACGGCCTCGTCGGTGCCGTAGCAGCCGGTGCTGGCCGGCGCCGTCAGGGCCGTGGGCCGGATGCTGATGGCCGCCGGCACAAACTCGTAGGCTCCCAGGTCGGGGGCCGTGCTGCTGCCGGCTGCGCCCGCGCCCCGCGTCAGGCCCGCAATGTCGGTGCTGATGCCGGCCAGGGGCGTGCCCTTGTTGTCGAGGGCCGAGGTGTTGGTGGGCTTAAACACGGCGTTGAAGCCCGGGTCGGCGGCCACGGAGTTGAGGTCGGGCGTACCTGCCGTGCCCTGCCACTGGGCCAGGGTCTGGAAGTTGCTGCTGCCGTACTGCCCAATAAAGCCGCTGCTGGCCGGCGTGCCGTTCTGCAGGTACTGAATGTAGAGGTCGTTGTAGTTGCACACCGAGCCCACGCCGCCCACCGGCCCGCTGCTGGCGGGCGTGATGATGCAGAAGTGGCGGGCGCTGGTGCTGGTGCCGGTGTAGTTGGTGAGGTTGGCCAGGATGTTATTCACGATGTTGGTGGGCTGAATCAGCGCGGCCAGCTCAATGCAGGCGTTGCTGCCCAGCGTGCCGTTGTTGGTGGCCGACACAAACACGTCGGAGGGGTCAATCACCACGGTGTTGTAGTAGAGGTTGACCACCTGGCTGCTGGCGGGGTTGGAGCCATTGCCTACCACCGAGATGCCCACGCTGGAGCGGCTGGTAGTGGCGCTGGTGGTGCTGCCCGTCACGCGGCTGATGATGTTGTTGTAGAAGTTGAGCGTGGCGGCCGTAGAAGCCGATGCCGCGGCCACGCCCAGGCGGGCGCCGTAGGAGAAGTTGCTGGTGCTGGCCCCCACGCTGCGGATGTTGCTGATGCGGTTGTTGTAGATGGTGCTGGCATCGGCGCCGGTGCCGTAGCAGTAGAGGGCGGCCAGCCCGAAGTTCTGGCGGCCCGTCACGTTCTGAATGGTGTTGTCGTGGATGCTGACGCGGTACTCGTTCAGGCTGTAAATCCCATAGTTAGCGGCCGTGCTGCCGTTGCCGCCCAGGTCGTCGGCCGTGCCGGCTTCGCCCACGGTGCAGTTGGCCACCTCATTGCCATAGTCCGACAGCGTGAGGGTGGCCGAGGTGTTGGCGCTGGCCAGCAGGATGCCGTTCTGGCTGTTGCGAATGCTCAGGTTGCGCAGCACGTTGTTGCTGCAGGTGGCGCTGGCCCCGCCGCCGGTCGTGGTGGGCGCCGTGCCGTTGAAGCTGGTGTTGCTGCTGATGGCGGCGCCGTAGCTGCCGCCGGTGGCCCGGTTCAGCGAGATAGTGGCGTTCTGAATGAGGTTGTTGCCGGCCCCCAGGATGGGCGTGCCCGCCCGGTTGCGGATGCGGTAGCCGTAGATGGGGCCCGCCGCATTGGCCGCCGCCAGCCCAATGTCGATGCCGTCGAAGGTAACATAGCTGACCCCGTGCAGGTCGACGGCGGCGGAGCTGGCCCCGGTGGCGGTGGTCAGAATAACGGGGTTGGCGGCCGTGCCGGCTTTGCTGAAGGCGATGCCGTTGCTGGCCGTGCCCGTGCGCAGCACGGTCAGGGCGCCTTCGCTAAATGTCTGGCCGGCCGTCACGTTAAAGGTGGTGGGGCCGGTTACGGTGGTGGCATTGAGGAAGGTAATGGCGTTGGCGAAGCTGTCGAACACGCCGTTGCTGCCCGCCGCGCTGCCCGTCACGTTGTCGATGCCGTAGCTGCCGGCAATGCCCGTGGCCACGGTATAGCTGTAGTTGGCGCCGCTGTTGTTGTTCAGGTTCAGGGTCAGCATGTCGTAGCCCGAGCCCAGGCCAGCCACCGTGGCAATGGGCGAGCTGAACACGTAGTAGCGCACCGCCGTACTGGCCGCCTGCCCGGGAATCAGGGCCGTGGCCGTGCTGCCGCTCACGGCCATGGCCACGGCCGCCGACGTGGCGAAGTTGTCGGTGGAGTAGCGCAGGTAGAAGTACTCGGCCGCGTGGGGCGCGGCCGCCAGCGTGGCTGTCACCCGCACCTGGCTTTGCCGGCCCGGCGTGGCCGGGCTCTGGCTCACCGTGCTGATGGCTACGGGACTGTACACCGTTTCCAGCACGGCCATGCTGTTGTTGCTGCCGGCTCCGAGGCTGGTCACGTTAAACGTATAATAGCGTCCGCTTACCACGGCCGGCAGCTTGCCCGGCTGCCCCCCAAAGCCTGAGTTGAAACGCGCCGAGGCGGCCTGCGTGGCCGGGTCAACAACTTGGTTGTAGCCTGCCAGCGTCTGGTCGCTGGTATAGGGGCGCCAGTTTGTGCTGTAGTCTTCGGCTCCAGCCGTGCCCTGGGCAAACTGCCACTGCCAGCTGCCGGCCGGGCTGCTGGCGCTGGCCTGCAGCCGGTACTGCCGGAACCCGCCTACCGGGTTCAGGTTGAAGGTGCCGTAGCTGCCGCCGGGCAGGTCGGTACCCAGCACGGTGGGCTGGGCCTGGGCTGGGAGCACAGCTCCCAGCAGGCCCAGGGCCAGGCAGCTGCCGGTCAGCCAGCGGGTAAGTCCCGCTGCGGGCAGGGAAGTAAAGACAAACATGTTGTTGCTGAAGTAGGTGGGAGTTTAAGGCGTTGGGGCGGGCCGTAGGCCGGCGGGGCTTGCGTAGGGGGGGCCAAGGCCGGGCGGCGGGCAGCGCCCACGGCAGCCAGGGGAAATGGGCGCGTAGTCCGGCCCTGGCCGAGGAGAATTCAGCGCGGCTGCTCAGCAGCGAAAGCAGTTTTAGAAGAGCTGGTTTCCAACTTAATAAGCATGAATTCTGGACATATATTCAGCATATTTCGGCATTGTTGGCGGCTTCTCAGATGCGCCTACATAGGTTTATTTGTGCAAACGTTGCCGGGAACGTTGCCAGCCCCAGCCGCTTGGCTTGCCCCTGCGGCGGTGCCTACCTTTACCGCCTGGTTTTCAACTCCGCCTTGCCCGCTATGCCTGCTCCTCCGTACCAGCAAACGCCCGTTCTGGAAACCGAGCGCCTGTGCCTGCGCGGCTACCAGCTGGCCGACCTCGACGCCTACCTGGCCATTTGGCAGGCGCCGGCTTTCTACCGCTACCTGAGCCCGCGCCCCATGGTGGAGGAAGAAGTATGGACCATGATGCTGCGCAGCGTGGGCCACTGGGCCCTGCAGGGCTTTGGCTTCTGGGCTGTAGAGGAAAAAGCCAGCGGCCGCTTTATCGGCGCCGTGGGCTTTGCCGACGGCAAGCGCCACATCGAGCCGTCCATCAAGGGCGTGCCGGAGATAGGCTGGGTGCTGGCAGCCGCGGCCCACGGCCAGGGCTACGCCAGCGAAGCCGTGGCCGCCGCCCTGGCCTGGGGCGACCAGCACTTTGGCGGGGCCCGCACCGTGTGCATCATGGACCCCGACAACCTGGCTTCACGCCGCGTGGCCGAGAAGTTCGGCTACCGCGAGTTTGCCCGCACCACCTACAAGGGCGAGCCCACCCTGATGATGGAGCGGCCCGCCCGTTCCGTAACCTTCTAATTTAGAGTTTTCACCGTATGCTGGATATTCAACTCACGCCGCTGCAGGAGCTGCGCACGCCGCGCCTGCACCTGCGGGCGCTCAGCCCAACCGACGCCCCCGAGCTGCTCTTTCTGCGCTCCGACCCGGCCGTGATGCGCTACCTTCAAAAGGCGCCGGATACTTCCCTGGAGCAGGTGCAGCAGCACCTGCAGCTGCTCGACAAGCAGCTGGCCAGCAACCAGGGCATCACCTGGGGCATCTGCCGGCCCCCCCACCCCCAGCTGATTGGCAGCATCTGCCTCTGGAACCTGCAGCCGGCCCACCACCGGGCCGAAGTCGGCTACGACCTGCACCCGGCCCTCTGGCAGCAGGGCTTCATGAGCGAGGCCCTGACCGCCGTGCTGGACTTTGGCTTCGGCACCCTGCGGCTGCACTCCATCGAGGCCAACCTCAGTCCCGACAACACCGCCTCGCGCCGCCTGCTGGAAAAGCACGGCTTCCAGCGCGAAGGGCATCTGCGGGAAAACTACTGCTTCAACGGGCAGTTTTTCGATACGCTGGTGTACGCGCGGCTGGCGCCGTCACCCGATGCCGCCCCGGGCCCAGCTTAGCCGGCCGGCAACGCCAAAAAAGCCCGCATGGTCGGGCTTCCAGCGCTGCTTTTCCGGTGCCCCCGCCGGTGCCTGAGCCGGGCGCATAAAAAGAGCCCCGGCTGGGTGACCGGGGCTCAAGGAGGCAGGGAGGGGGTGGAACCTAGATGCCTTTGGGAAGCAGGGTAACGAACAGCGGGTCGTGCCGGGCCTTTTTCATGCCCACCTGCCAGTCGCCGAGGCCGGCGTAGGCGAAGGTGAGCGTGCCGGCGGCAAACACCCTGGCACCGGGCAGGGCCAGGCCGTTCTGACCCAGTACGATGCCCTTGATAGTTACCAGCTTGGGGCGCTGGGCGCAACCGGGGCCACTACGGCAGCGGCTTGGCCACTACCACCGGCTTGGCAGCGGGCTTGATGCCGCGGGTCTAGGTGGCGTGGCCAAACGAAAGCAGGCAGAAGAAGAGGAGGGAAGCGAGAGTGGTGAAGAGGGAGCGTATTGTAAAAAAGGCGAGGGAAGAGGCGGGTTTTGGGGAGGTCAGGCGGCTTGCTGTGGCGTTGATGATTCAAAAGTAGAAGGCCCCTCCAACGCCCTCCCCGGCTTCTGGCCCAGCGACCGGCTTTCGCCGACGAACGCGAGGGTTATTGTAGGTGAACGAAAGCGACGATGCAGTCATTGGACCCGGCGAGAGCGGCGGAAATCGGCTGCCCGGCCCAACCCCAGGCCCTGGTTGGCAGTTAATACCGCCAACCCTCCTTACTACCTCTTAAAAACAGATGCGCATGGAAAACCTGAAAGGAAAAACGGCCCTCATTACGGGCGCTGGCAAAGGCATTGGCCGGGCCGTGGCACTGGCCCTGGCCCAGGAAGGCGTACACGTGGGGCTGCTGGCCCGCAACGAAGCCCAGCTGCGGGCCGTGGCCGACGAAGCGGCCGCGCTGGGCGTAAAGGCTTCCGTCGCCGCAGCCGATGTGGCCGACCTGGAAGCCGTGAACCGGGCTGTGGCACGTATAGCCGAGGAGCTAGGGCCCATCGACATCCTCATCAACAACGCCGGCATTGGCACCTTTGCCAAGTTCCTGGACATGGACCCGGCCACCTGGGAGCAGATTGTGCGCGTCAACCTGTTTGGCGTGTACTACGTGACGCGGGCCGTGCTGCCGGGCATGCTGGTGCGCCAAACCGGCGACATCATCAACATCTCCTCCTCGGCCGGGCAGCGGGCGGCCGCCGGCAGCAGCGCCTACAGCGCCTCCAAATTTGCCCTGATGGGCCTCACCGAGTCGCTGATGCAGGAAGTGCGCAAGAGCAACATCCGCGTGTCGGCGCTCACGCCCAGCACTGTGGCCACCGAGCTGGCCATCAGCAACAACCTCACCGACGGCAACCCCGACAAGGTGATGCAGCCCGAAGACCTGGCCGAAATCATCGTCGCCCAGCTCAAGCTCAACCGCCGCATCTTCATCAAAGAAGCCGGCATGTGGTCGACGAATCCGTGAGTCTCAATGTGGTGATGAGGTGAGGAAGTGATGGAGTGAAGAAGTAAAAAGAAGAACGTCATGCTGAGCGGAGCAAAGCGAAGTCGAAGCATCTTGCCCGCAGCAGTAAACCCAAACAAAAAGGATTACTGCCGCAGGCAAGATGCTTCGACAAGCTCAGCATGACGTTCTATTGCTTCATCACCTCATCACCTCATCAACAATCGTATTGCCGCTGGCGGTAAATCTTGCCGTCGTGCAGCTCGAACACCATGCAGAAGTGGGCCGTGAGCTGCTGGCCGCGGGTGAAGGATGCGGCATCGGCACCCACCTCACCCCACCAGCGGGCTTCTACTACTACGGTGTCGTTGGCGCAGGTATGCAGGTGCTCGAGGCTAAACGCCTGGGCCGCCAGCTGCACGCCATGGCGCTCGGGCTGCGTGAGCTGGTAGGCGTACTCGCTTTCAGCTACTTCGGGGTGTAGCAGGTCGGAGTACCGGGCCGGGTTGGGGTCGCAGGTTTCGAGCAGGGTGAGGTAGTTGCGAACCAGGGTGGCGGCGTCTGTCATAGCGGGCGGAACAGAAGAGTAAAACCTGCGCGAAAGATACGAATAAACCGGTTTATGGCGGCTAATAATTTTAGCTTTTCTTGCTAATGCGTTTCGGCATGCCCCGGCCGGCCAAGTCAGCCCGGCCAGCGGCCGGCCTGCCCATTACTTTTGCGCTGCGCCGGCCTCACCAAGCGGCCGCGCCACTGCGATGCTGTATGCCGACCTGAGCTTAGCCCAAAAACTGGAGCGCACCGAAGCCCGTGGCAACGCGGCTTTTGTAGAAACCCGTGCCCGCCTGCTGCCTGAAAGCGGCGCCTGCTGGCGGGAAGTGGCCGGGGCCTACGCCATGTTCGACGGCCCCGACTCGCCCCTGACCCAGACGTTTGGGCTGGGCGTGTTTGAGGAAGTTACGGCCGGGCACCTGCAGGAGCTGGAGGCCTTTTTTCAGGAGCGGGGCGCCCCGGTGCTGCACGAGGTAAGCCCGCTGGCCGCCCCCTCGCTGCTGCCCCTGCTGACCGCGCGCGGCTACCAGCCCATCGAGTACACCACCCTGCTTTTTCAGTCCATCAGCGCGGCCGAAATGGCCGCCGTGCCCGAAGCTGCTGCCCTGCGCACGCGCATCGCCGGCCCGGAGGAGGCCGAGCTGTGGGCCCGCACCGCCGCGGCCGGCTGGAGCACCGAAGGCCCCGACCTGGCCGAGTTCATCTTCGACTTCGGCCAGATAAGCGCCCGCAGCGCCCTGTCGTTTCTGGCCGAGCACGAAGGCCGGCCCGTGGCCACCGGCGCCCTGATTATGCACGACGGCGTGGCCCTGCTGGCCGGGGCCAGCACCGTGCCCGAAGCCCGCGGGCAGGGCGCCCAGGCGGCCCTGCTGGACGCGCGCCTGCGGCACGCGGCGGCCCGGGGCTGCGGCATCGCCTGCATGGGCGCCCTGCCCGGCTCGCAGTCGCAGCGCAACGCCGAGAAGCAGGGCTTCCGGGTGGCCTACACCCGCACGAAATGGCAGCTGATGCGCTAACCAGGCCTAACCATTCCGAGCAATGACGGACGAGGCCTGGCGGCAAGCCTATACCAAGCTCAATAATTCGTTTAGCCCCCAGCTGGTGTTCCGGCTGGGCGTCGACTCGGGCTTTTTCTCGGAGTACAACAACATGGTGCTGGCCATGCTGTATTGCCTGCAGCAGCGCATCCGGTTCGTGCTTTACTCCGACCGCACGCACTTTGCCCTGCGCGACGGCTGGAACGACTTTTTCGAGGCCTTTCCCGCCGCCACCACCTTCCGGCTGCACCGCGACTACAACCTGCGCCCTTACATCATCGGGCAGAGCACCGAGCCGCGGCTGCAGAAGCTGGTGAAGTACCGCGGCATCGTGGCCGCCTATAAGGCCCTGGCCAGGGTCGACTACCTCACCCAGGACCTGTGGGCCTTTCACCGCGACCCGGCCTTTGCGCAGGCGCGCTTCGACCTGCCCGAGCTGGGCTGGCAGGATACGCCCCTGCTGGCGGCAGCGCAGGACCTTATCCGGGCGTTCTGGCGCTACAATGCGCAGAGTGCGGCATTGGTGGCCGAATTTCGGGAGTCGGTCGCGCTGCCGGCGGCGTACGTGGCCCTGCACGTGCGGGCCGGCGACAAGTTCACGGAGGCGCAGCTGTACGACTTCCGTGAGTACATGGGGCCGGCGGCCGAACTGGCTCCCGGACGGCAGGCCTTCGTGCTCACCGACGACTACACCGTGCTGGAGCAGCTGCGGGCCCAGTACCCCGGCTGGCAGTTTCACACGCTGTGCGAGCCGACGGAGCGCGGCTACTTTCACCGCGACTTCGTGCGGCAGAGCCCGCAGCATAAGTACCGGCAGCACCTGAAGCTATTTGCCGGCATGGATATCTGCGCGGCGGCTACCGCCTTTATTGGCACCTACAGCTCCAACCCCGGCATGTACCTGGGCATGCGCATGGGCGAGGCAAAATGCCACTGCCTCGACTTCGACCAGTGGCTTATCTGGTGAGGGCCGGGCTGGCTATTCTACTATCAGGCCGTACTTGGCCAGCAGGCCGGGCAGGCCGCTGAGGGCAAAGCGGGCCCGCAGCAGCTGGTTGGCCTCAGGGTCGATGGTGAAGGCGCCGGCCGTGCTGAAGTCGGCCCCCGTCAGCTGGGTGTCGTGGAAGGTGGCGTTGGCCAGGCTGCAATGCGCGAACACGGCCTCGCTGAGGTCGGCATTGGTGAAGTCGGCTTCGGGCAGGCTGCAGTGGGCGAAGCGGGTGCCGGGCATCTTCTTGCCCGCGAAGGAGGTGTAGCCCAGGTTGCAGTGGTCGAAATGCACGCCAAACAGCATGTCGCGGCAGGCGCTGAACTGCACGCCCAGCAGCTTGCACTCGGCAAAAGCCACGTTTTGCAAGCCCGCATTGCTCAGCTGGGCCGAGGAAAGGTTGCAGCGCTCAAACAGGCAGTCGGCAAACAGAAAGCGCGACAGGTTGGCGTCGCCGAAGTCACAGCCCACGAAGCGGTACTGCTCAAACTCACTGCCCTCGGCCAGCAGGCGCGCCGTGTCCCAGCCTTCCACTTCCTGGCTGGCCGGAAAGCGCGACGGCTTGGTGAGGGCGGCAAAGGCGGTTTTGCGGCGGGGCTTCATGGGGATGGTTTCTTGTTGCTGGTTGCTGGTTTCTTGTTTTTTTGGTTGTGCTGAATGGTGGCTGTGATGGTCTTCACGTGGGGTGAGTATGCTTAATGAAAAAAGCAGCAGGTCAACGTAGAAAAACAATAATCAAGAACAAGCAACCAGCAACAAGAAACTAGCAACAAGAAACCAGAAGCCAGCAACCCCAAAGCTACAGCTTCACTACCCGCTGGCTCAGCCGATGGCCGGCGCCGCTGAGGCGCAGCAGATACATGCCGGGCGTCAGCGTGGCCGAACGCCGGGTTAGCTCGTGCTGCAGCTCAGCGGCGCTGCCCTGCAGCCGCAGCACCGGCCGGCCCTGGGCTGATAGTATCTCCACGGCTAATGGAGCAGCGGCCGCGATGCCGCTCAGCTGCAGGCCGAAGCCGCCCTCGGCGGGGTTGGGGTACACGGCCAGGCTGGGGCGGCTTGCTGCCGGGCCCGTGCCGGTTACGGTGGTGCGGAAGTTCAGGCCAATGAGCACCGGGTCGTGGTCGGAGGAGCGGAAGGGGCTGTTGACATCGGTGGCCGCGCCGGCTACGCTGTATTCCAGGAAGCTGGGCTCCTGGGCATTGATGTGCCACTTCTCCACCGCCGCGTGGCCCAGCAGGCTGGGCGAGAGCACGGCGTGGTCGAGCGAGCCGCTGCGGCCGTCGTACACGTAGGAGCTGCCCGCCGCGCTGCCCATCACCATCAGCCCGCCGGCCCGCAGGATGTCCATGGGGTCTTCCTCGAAGTAAGCGTTGTAGTCGCCCACGCTCACCACGTGGCGCACCCCGGCTGGCAGCACCATGGTGTTGATAAACTGCAGCAGGCCCGTGGCCTGGGTTTTGCGGCGGTAGTTCGACAGGCCCTGGCCGTCGCCCTGGTCGGCATTGAGGCCGCTGCCGCTGGCCTTGGACTTGAAGTGGTTGACCACCAGGGCAAAGGTGTCCTGGGCGGCGGTGCGGTTCACGGTGAACAGCTGGGCAATGGGGGCCCGCTCAAACGGGCCGGAGCCCAGCATGACGTTGCCCACGGGCGTGAGCGCCGCCGGCTTGTAGACGATGGCGCAGCGGATAAGGTCGCTGGTGTTGGCCTGGCGCGCAGCGCCGTCGTTGATGATGGCATAGGTGCCCGCGCCCAGCACCTGGTTCAGGCCGTTCACCAGGTCCTGAATGGCCGAAGCCGGGCCCACGCCGTCGTTTTCAATCTCAATCAGGCCTACAGCGTCGGGGTTCATCTGGGTGAGGGCCGTGATGATTTTGCTGCGCTGCCGCTCGAAGTCGACCGGCGTGGCGGCCCCGCGCGAGGTGGGGAAGCCGCCCCCGGCCCCGTCGCCGTTGAAGTAGTTAAGCACGTTGAAGCTGGCCAGCTTCACATCGATGGCGCTGAAGGTGGGCACCGCCGGGCGCAGCACCTGAAACGCCGGAGCGTTGGCCCCCGGCAGGGGCTGCAGGCGGTAGCGGCTGAAGCCATAGCCCAGGATGCCGCGCAGGCCCGTGGTGGTGCTGCCCACCCGCAGGGTCTGGGTAGCGGCGTCGAGGTAAGGAACAGGGAAGGGCAGGGGCAGCGAGCTGCCATCGTCGAGCAGAATGGACTTGGCCCCGTTGGCGGTGGCGTAGGCCACCACGGCCGGCACGTTGCTGCTGCCGCTGCTGCCGGTGCCGCTGGCCGGGTCGTCGTTGGGGTCCACTACCTGCGTGGGGTGGTACACCAGTCCATCGGTGGATAAGGTCACTTCGCCGCGGCTGCGCAGGCCGTCCACGTTGGCCACCGTGAGGGGGCTGGCAAACTCCACCAGCATGCCCTCGTAGCGCTCGGCTGCCAGGCCGGTGAGCGTGGGGTTGCTGAGCAGCGCAAAGGGCGGCAGGGCGTTGCCGCTGGAGAGCAGCGTGATGCTGGGGCTGTGGAGCACTGCCTGCCCGTAGGAGGGAGCGGCCCCGTTTTCCTGTACCGTGCCCGAGATGCTGAGCCGGTCGCCCACCGCCACGCCGGGCGTGGACAGCACCACAAACAGGGCATCGGACGTGCTGGGGTCGTTGTCGGAGTCGGCGGCAGTGTTCTGCACGTAGAAGCCCGCCGGGCTCAGGTCGGGGTACACGCCGGTCACCACCGCTTCAATGGTGTAGGGGCCGGCCGTGGCCGTGCCGCCGCTCCCCTGAATAGTGCCAATGGGGGTAACAGCCTGGGCAAAGGCCGGGGAGGCCGCCGAGAAGGCCAGCAGTAAGATGGGAAGAAGTCGAAGCAAGAGCGCGCGTGAAAAAAGTGGGAACAAGGGCGGCAAAGCTACCAGAGCGGCAGTAATCGCCAGCGGCCCCCAAACCCGGCAGCTGGCGCATAAGTGCCGGCCTCACTTTTTTCCAGCCAAAAACATCCCACCGGGCATAGCGGTTGCTAGCGCCAACTGCCCGGCAGGCGGGCGCTGCCACCGTCCGGCCGCACCCACCGGGTCCCATTTATTTTATATTGCGCAGCTGCTGATGGCCGAGTCCCCCCGCACGGTTTACTTCGAAAATGGCGCAGGCCGCATCTGGGAAGTGCCGGCCGGCTACCTGCGGCTGGACTATAACCCCGGCCACCGCGCCGAAGCCGACTTCCGGGCGCTGCTCAACCACCTGCGCCAGGCCATGAGCCGTCGCGGCTGGAACCGGGCCCTGGTCAACCAGCGGCTGATGAGCAGCTTCACGCCCCGCGAAACCGAATGGATGGTAAATGAATGGCTGCCGGCGGCGGTAAACGAGAACGGCTACCGCTACGGTGCCGTGCTGCTGGCCCACGACGTATTTGCCCGGCTGGCCATGAGCAAGGTGGTGCTGGCCACCCGCGACCTAAAGCACCAGTATCACAACTTTGAAGAAGAAGACGAGGCCATCGCCTGGCTGCTGGCGCAGAAGTAATTGAGTGAACAATGAGCAATGAACAGTGAGCAAGCAGAGAGGCCTTGCTTACTGTTCATTGCTCATTGTTCACTGAAAAACATTATTCCTGCCCGGCCAGCAGGTCTTCGAAGGTCTGGCGGCGGCGGATGAGGCGGGCTTGTCCGTCTTCGAGCAGTACTTCGGCCGGGCGCTGCCGGGAGTTGAAGCTGCTGCTCATCTCGAAGCCGTAGGCGCCGGCGTTGTGGAAGGCCAGCAGGTCGCCCTCGCGCACTTCGGGCAGCAGGCGGTCCCAGGCAAAGGTGTCGGTTTCGCAGATGTTGCCCACCACGGTATACAGTCGCTCCGGCCCGTCGGGGTTGCTCAGGTTGCTGATGTGGTGGTAGGCGTCGTAGAACATGGGCCGGATAAGGTGGTTGAAGCCCGAGTTGACGCCGGCAAACACCGTGGCCGTGGTTTGCTTCACCACCGACACCTGCACCAGCAGCCAGCCGCTCTCGCTGACGAGGTACTTGCCGGGCTCAAACCAGCATTCCAGCGGCCGGCCGTACTCCTGCTCAAAGCCCTTGAACGCCGCCGCCACTTGCTCCCCCAGGGAGCTGACGTCGGTTTCGGGGTCGCCGGGCTTGTAGGGCACCTTGAAGCCCGAGCCCAGGTCCAGGAAGTCGAGCTCGGGGAAGCGGCCGGCGGCGTCGAACAGCACTTCGAGGGCGCGCAGGAACACGCCCACGTCCTTGATTTCGGAGCCTGTGTGCATGTGTAGGCCGCGCACCTGCAGGCCGGTGCCCTTCACCACGCGCTCGAGGTGACGCAGCTGGTGAATGCTGATGCCAAACTTGCTGTCGATGTGGCCAGTGGAAATCTTGTAGTTGCCGCCGGCCTCAATGTGGGGGTTGAGGCGAATGCACACCGGGTAGGAGCCCCCAAACCGGGCACCGAAGCGCTCCAGCAGCGAGATGTTGTCGATGTTGAGGTTGACGCCCAGCTCCTTGGCGGCCAGCAGCTCGTCGAATCCCACGCCGTTGGGCGTGAAGATGATGTCGTCGGGTGCAAAGCCCGCGTGCAGGCCCAGGCGCACTTCGTTGATGCTCACGCAGTCGAGGCCCGCGCCCAGCGCGCGCATGTGGCGCAGAACGGACACATTGCTCAGGGCTTTACAGGCGTAGAAAAACCGGGTGGGGTGGCCACCGAAGGCCGCTTTCAGCTTTTTATACTGACCCGTTATTGTCTCGGCATTGTACACATAAAGCGGGGTGCCGAACTGCGCGGCTGCGTCCCGGAGGGCTTGAGCAATAGGTGAATTCATAGCGCAAAAGTAGCCCCGGCCACCGGCCGGAGGGCTATAAACAAAACCGGCGCGGTTTAGTGCCCCCGCTGTTCGGCAAAAAAGGCGAGGGCAGCATCATTGCCAGCCCATGTGCGCACGGGCCGAAACCGCCCTTGCCGTAGCCCCAGCTCTAGTTATACTCTGTCCAGATGGTATAAAAAGTTCAATAGGGAGTACAAACACTAGCCGGCGCGTACAAAAGGAAAATCATGGGGTAAAAAACCGGAGGGTGCAGATGAGTGTTCCGCGGTCTTATTTTGGCTGCAAATCATTACCAGCCGCCGGATTGTTAGCCGCAGGCTCAGTCCATTCTGCTCTTCTCATGTCTTCTGCTCCGCTTCTCGAAGTATGGCTGCGCGGGCCGGTGCCCGCGGTGCCGCCCCTGCTCCAGCCCGTTGCCCACGCCCTGCTGCAAGCCCGCGAAGAGGTGCAGGCCCTGATGGCCGGCTTCCCCGAGGAAAAGCTCAACGAGCAGCCCGCCGGGCTGGCATCCCCGGCTTTTCACCTGCAGCACCTCAGCGGCGTGCTCAACCGGCTGCTGACTTATGCCCGGGCTGAGACGCTCAGCGAAGCGCAGCTCACGCAGTTCAAAGCCGAAAACGAGCCCGTAGCCGGCCCCGACGCGGGGGCGCAGCTGGTGCAGCGCTTCAGCCGGGAGGTAGAAGCCGCGCTGGCGCAGCTGCGCGGCACTTCCGAGGCCACGCTCACCGAAGTGCGGGGCGTGGGTCGCGCCCAGGTGCCGTCCACGCACATTGGCCTGCTCACGCACGCCGCCGAGCACACCATGCGCCACGTAGGCCAGCTGCTGGTAACGGTGCGGGTGCTGCAGGCCGCCCCGTAAAGCCCCGTCGCTACCCGGCCCGGCTACCGCGGCCGGCCCCGCTCGTACTGCACCGGCCAGGGCATTTCCTCGCCCAGCTCCTGGGCCGCCAGCAGTGGGAAGTAGGGCTCGCGCAGAAACTCCCGGGCCAGCAGCACGGCATCGGCCTGGCCGCTGGCCACAATGGCTTCGGCCTGGGCCGGGCTGGTAATCATACCCACGGCGCCGCTGGGCAGGCCGGCTTCGCGGCGGATGCGCTCGGCAAAGGCCACCTGGTAGCCGGGGCCCACCGGAATGGAGGCCTGGGGCACGTTGCCGCCCGTGGAGCAGTCGATAAAGTCGACCCCCAGCTTGCCCAGCTGGGCACAGAGCCGCACAGAGTCGTCGGCGGTCCAGCCGCCTTCGGTCCAGTCGGTAGCGGAGAGGCGCAGCAGCAGGGGCAGCTCGGCCGGCCACACCTCGCGGGTAGCCGCTACCACTTCCCGCAGCAGGCGGGTGCGGTTGTCGAACGAGCCGCCGTAGGCGTCGGTGCGGGTGTTGCTGAGCGGCGACAGAAACTGGTGCAGCAGGTAGCCGTGGGCGGCGTGCAGCTCCACTACCCGAAACCCGGCCTGCCGGGCCCGGCGAGCTGCCGCGCGGAAGTCGTCGACCACCTGCCGGATGCCGTCCAGGGTCAGGGCCTGCGGCTGGGGGTAGGAAGTGTCGAAAGGCTGGGGGCCGGGGCCTACCACCGGCCAGCCGCCTGCGCTGGCGGGTACGGCGCCGCGGCCTTTCCAGGGGCTGTAGGTGCTGGCCTTGCGCCCGGCATGGGCCAGCTGAATGCCGGCCACGCTGCCCTGGGCGTCGATAAAGGCGGTGATGCGCTGCAGAAAGCCTATGTGGGCGTCCTGCCAGATGCCCAGGTCGTCGGGACTGATGCGGCCTTCGGGCGATACGGCCGCCGCTTCGCAGATAATGAGGCCCGCCCCGCCCACGGCGCGGCTGCCCAGGTGCACCAGGTGCCAGTCGTTGGCAAATCCATCGACGCTGCTGTACTGGCACATGGGCGACACGAAGATGCGGTTTTTCAGCGTCAGGCTGCGCAGGGTAAGGGGTTGGAAAAGGGCCGACATAGAAGGGGTAGCAAACGAGTAGAAACGCTAAACTGCGGTATGGTGGTACGAGTTATGGCAGCAGGTGGTACTGCCGGCAGCCGGCGGCAGTTACTTTGCCAGCAGGCTTGGCATGAATCCGTCGCGTTTTCCCGGTTAAAGTTCTCCGTAATCCGTATCCTCACCAAAGTACCGTACCAGCCTTTGCCGTTTATGCGCACCGTTAAGAAGCAGCACCGCGCCATCAGCGCCCCCATTGCCGACCTGATTACCTACCGGGCGCTGCCCACGGCCTCCGTCGAGCACATCGACCCGTTTCTGTTTCTCAACCACCACGGGCCGCAGACGTACCCGCCGAAAAACAATGGACTGCCTTTCGGGCCCCACCCGCACCGGGGCTTCGAAACCGTCACCTTTATTCTGGAGGGCGACATTCTGCACAAAGACAGCAGCGGGCACGAAAGCGTTATCGAGGCCGGCGGCATTCAGTGGATGACGGCCGGCCGGGGCCTGATTCATGCCGAAGTGTCTTCCGACAACTTTAAGCGGCAAGGCGGCCCGCTCGAAATCCTGCAGCTCTGGGTGAACCTGCCCGCCAAGGACAAGCTGACCGAGCCGCGCTACATTGGCCTGCAGCGCGACGACATACCCGTCTGGGCCCAGGAGGGCGTGGTCATCCACGCCGTTTCGGGCCAGTGGGAGGGAGCCGCAGGAGCCATTCAGCCCCTGGCCGACGTACAGCTGGCCTGGCTGGAGTTCCGCACAAACAGCCTTATCACCCTGCCCATCGCAGCCGAGCGAAATATCTTCTTCTACGTGGTGGCCGGCAAGCTCCGCGTGAACGGCACCGAGGCCCAGTCGCGGCAGCTGGTCGAGTTCAATAACGACGGCGACGCGCTGCCGATTGAAGCCCTGGCCGACAGCGTGCTGCTGCTGGGCCACGCCCTGCCCTTCAATGAGCCGGTGGTGTCCTACGGGCCGTTCGTGATGAACAGCGAAGCCGAGATACAGCAGGCGTACCGGGACTACCAGGCCGGCCTGTTCGGGCGCTGGCAGGAGTAGGGTAGTGAGTTAAAAGTGAAAAGTGAAGAGTTAAAAAGACGTTCTGCCTTTTAACTCTTCACTTTTCACTTTTAACTAAAAAATAACCGGGCAGCCTACCACACTTTGGCGCGCTCCGCGTCTTTGCGCACCATTTTCTGCCCGTCCTGGCAGCCAAAGGCTTTGTAGAACTCGGGCATGTTCATCAGCGGGCCGTTGGTGCGGAACTGGGCCGGCGAGTGCGGGTCGGTGAGCACCTGCTGGCGCAGGTACTCGGGGCGGGCGTTGGTGCGCCACACCTGGGCCCAGGCCAGGAAGAAGCGCTGCTCGGGCGTGAAGCCGTCGTAAATGGGGCGGGGGCCGTTGCCGTAGGTATTAGCCAGCTGCTTTTGCAGGGCCGAGAACGCCAGGGCCAGGCCGCCGAAGTCGGCCAGGTTTTCGCCCATGGTGAGCTTGCCGTTCACAAACACCGAGTCCAGGGGCTGGAAGGCCGAGTACTGCGAGCCCACCATGTCGGCCCGCTTCGTGAACTCGGCTGCATCCTGCTGCGACCACCAGTCGCGCAGGTTGCCTTCGGCATCCGACTGCCGCCCCTGGTCGTCGAAGCCGTGGGTGATTTCGTGGCCGATGACGGCGCCCATGCCGCCGTAGTTCACCGCGTCGTCGGCCTTGGGGTCGAAGAACGGCGGCTGCATGATGCCGGCCGGGAACACAATCTCGTTCATGCTCGGGTTGTAGTAGGCGTTCACCGTGGGCGGCGTCATGCCCCACACCGTGCGGTCGATGGGCTTGCCCAGGTGCTGCAGGTTGTCGCGGGTTTCCCACTCGCGGGAGGCCAGCACGTTTTTCAGGTACGACTCCCGCGAAATGCTCAGGGCCGAGTAGTCCTTCCACTTGTCGGGATAGCCGATTTTGACGGTGAAGGCGTCCAGCTTTTTCAGGGCTTCGGCTTTGGTTTCCTTGCTCATCCACTCCAGCCCGCGGATGTGCTCGCCCATGGCTTCCTTGATGTTCTTCACCATCACCAGCGCCTTTTCCTTGGTTTCGGGCGTGAAGGCCTTGTCCACGTACAGCTGGCCGAAGGCCTCGCCCAGGGCGCTGTCGGTCGAGCGCAGCATGCGCTTCCAGCGAGGCTGCTGCTGCTTGGCGCCGCTCAGCACCTGGCTGAAGCGGAACGACTCATCCACGTAGGCCTTGGGCAGGGCCGGCGCCAGCGACGATACTACGTGCCAGCGCAGGTAGGTTTTCCAGTCGGCCAGCGGCTCCTGCTTCAGGGCCGCGCTGGCTTCCTTCAGGAACTCGGGCTGCCGCACAATCACCTGCTTGGCCGTGCTCAGCCCCAGGGCCGTCAGCATGCCGGGCAGGCCCAGGTTGGGGTACTGCTTGTGGGCATCGGCCACGCTCATCTTGTTGTAGTTGGCCAGCGGGTCGCGCAGGGCCACGCGGTCCTTGCTGGCCTTGGCCAGGCGGGTTTCGAGGCGCAGCACGGCGGCGGCATTTTTCGAAGCAGCCGCTTCGCTGTCGCCCAGCATACGGAACATGTTGGTGAGGTAGGACGTGTAGGCCGTGCGGATTTTCTGGCTGCGGGCATCGTCCTTCAGGTAGTAGTCGCGGTCGGGCAGCGTCAGGCCGCCCTGCGACAGGTAGAGCGCGTACTCGTCGCTCTTCTTGCGGTCCTGGGCCACGCCCATGTTGAATACCGAGCGGGTTTGCAGCAGCTGCTGGCGCACCAGCTGGCTTTGCAGGCTCTTGAGGTCTTTCACGGCCGTAATGCGGGCCAGCTCGGGCTGCAGAAACTTCAGCCCCGCCTTTTCGATAGCAGCCGAATCCATGGCCGTGGCGTAGTAGTCGCCCACCTTCTGCAGGTTGCTGCCTTTGGGGGCCGTGGTTTCAGCTGCCGATTCCTCCAGAATGCCGCGCATCACGGCCTCGTTCTGGTTGATGAGCGTGTTCCAGGAGCTCCAGCGCGACTCCGCCGCTGGAATGGGGTTGTTCTTCAGCCAGGTGCCGGAGGCGTACTGGAAAAAGTCGTCGCAGGGCGACACCGACTTGTCGATGTTTTCCGGGTCGAGGCCGATGCCGGGCATGCTGGCGGGGGCGGCAGCCACGGGAGTTGAGGGAGGGGCCGGGGCCGTAGCTGTGGTCGGTGCCGAGCTAGTGGCACAGCCGCTGAACAGCCCTGCGAAGGCGCCGGCAGCGAGCAACAAGTACTTGCGGTTGGTCATAGAAGACGGTAATGGTGGGAAAAAGAGAGTAGCAGGGATTTTAACCCCGTGGATAAGCGAATAAGTTCGGCTGGCCCGAAAGGGTTTACCAGGCGAAGCATATTTTCGACGGGCCTCGTTCCCTGCTTTTTAGCCGCGCGAAGTGCCTTTCAGGTCCCAGTGGCTGGACAGCACCCCGCCATCAGGGGCGCGCTTGATGGTGCGCACGTAGCGCTGCCCGGCAATGTGGCCGTTGGGCTTGCGCTGGCCGATAAACAGGGTAACCGGCTCGCCGGCCTCGTTGGTCACGAAGGTAATGTCGTGCCCCCGAAACACGTCGTCGATGCTGGTGGAAGGCTCATAAAGCTTGCGGAGCTTAGCGTCGAGCTGGGCGTGCAGGGGCATGGCAGGTTGGGCAGGTGGAGCCTGGTCACTACGCGCCAGTGGGTCGAAAGGATTAGCCGGCCGGCAGCTCGCGGCCGGCCAGCCGCGCGGCTAGCGCTGATGCCGACAGGCTTTCCAGCGCCAGCAGGGCCTGGTAGGGGTCGCCGGGCAGCTGCAGCAAAGCGGCGAAGGCCGGCTCGGTTTTCAGCCCCTGCCGTTTAAGGCTGACAACCGCTTCCCGCCAGGGCGCGCCGCCCGCTGCCAGGATGGCGTGCTCTACCAGCATGTGCCGGTAGGCATTCTGCTGGAGGGCAGGCAGCGGCTGCCCAAACAGCTCCACCGCCAGGCCGTCGGCCACGAAGCCGGCCACGATGGTGTCGTGCCCGCCAATGTTTTTCTGCCTTAGTTGGAAGCCGGGCTGTTGGCCGTACCGTTCCTGTACCAGCCGCGCAAATTCCGTTTGGACCGGGGGGCCTACCTCGCATATCACGTCGGCGTCGCTGCCGGGCAGGTCTATACCCAGCGGAATGGTGCCGGTTAGCACCGGGCCGTAGGCCTGCAGCGTGGGCCACAGGCTCAGGCGCTGCAACACGGCGTAGGTGTGCTGCTGCCGGGGACTGCCCCGCTGCAGGTAGGTCAGGTCGAGCCAGTCGGGCATGGGATGTAAATCGGTTGGTTCCAAGTGGCTTCGGGGCTCACGATTCGGGTAGGGTGGACTCTGCGAGTCCGCCCGTGTGAACGTTCAGCCGCGCGGACTCGCAGCGTTCGCTGTACTGCGCGACAGGCCGCCTTAGTGCCCGGCCGTCAGCGCCAGCTCGGCATCTTCCGGCAGCGGAGCCAGCGCCGGGGCCACCGGCGGGTGCCGCCGCAGCGAGCGCAACGCCAGCACCACGCTCAGCAGGGTGAGCATGGCACCCAGCATAAACGGAGCCCCTGGAAAGTGCACCGGGGCGCCCGGCTTGGTGAAAAAGGCAAACAGGTTGGTCATCACCAGGGGGCCCACAACCCCAGTTGCGCTGATAAGACTGGTGAGGGCTCCTTGCAGCTCGCCCTGCTCATTGGCCGGCACCTGACCCGAGATGGTACCTTGCAGTGCCGGGCCGGCCAGCCCGCCCAGGCAGTAGAGGGCGGTAAAGGCAAACATCATCCAGCCCTGGGTGGCCAGCGCAAACAGCACAAAACCAGCGGCGTAGCAGAGCATGCCCACCAGAATGGCCCGTCGCACGCCCAGGCGCGGAATGGCCACCCGCACCAGGCCGCCCTGCACCACCACAGTGCACAGGCCCACCATGGCCAGTGACAAGCCCACCAGCTTCTCCGTCCAGCCGAATTTGAGCATGGTGTAGAACGTCCACACCGACTGCGTAGCCGAAGCCGCCAGGTACACCAGCACCAGCGACGCCACCAGCCCCAGGATGGCCGGGTAGCGGCCCAGCTGCAGCAAGGTGCCGATGGGGTTGGCCCGGCGCCACTCAAAGGCCCGGCGCCGCTCCGGCGTCAGCGACTCAGGCAGGATAATCAGGCCGTAGAGGAAGTTGAGCAGGCTCAGGCCGGCGGCTACCATGAATGGAACGCGCGCCCCGTACCCGGCAAAGAAGCCGCCGATGACCGGGCCGATAATGAAGCCCAGCCCGAACGCCGCGCCCACCAGCCCAAAGTTCTGGGCCCGCTTCTCCGGCGTGCTGATGTCGGCGATGTAAGCCGTGGCCGTGGTGAAGCTGGCCCCGGTGATGCCGGCAATAATGCGCCCCACAAACAGCCAGGCGATGCTGGGGGCAAACACCAGGAATACATAGTCGAGGCCCAGGCCCAGCAGCGAGGTCAGCAGCACGGGGCGCCGCCCCAGCCGGTCGCTAAGCGCGCCCACCACGGGCGCAAAGCAGAACTGAGCCGCGGCATAGGCGAAAATCAGCGCCCCGGCGTACTGCGAGGCCCGGCTCAGCCCTTCGCCGGTGAGCTTTTGGATGAGGGTAGGCAGCACCGGTATAATGATGCCCAGGCCAACTGCATCAATCAGAATGGTGACGAAAATGAAGCCCAGGGCCGCGGTACGCTTGTCGGACATAGCTGTTTGGTAAGGAAGCAATAGGAGCGCCAGCGCAGCTGCGTATCGGAGCCCCGCGGGGTTGCATCAGGGTTTGAAGCAGCAAAATAGAGCAGCGGCGCTGCCTGCCCGGCCATCCCCGCTAAGTTGCAGTGCAAAAGCTTGATAGATGGGGGCAAAGCAGAGGGGCGCTATTCCGGGTATGGAGTGCCAGCAACTCAGTTGGCTTAAAGGCAATGCGGATGGGCTAGCGCTGCGCCGTAGCAGCCGGAGCCTCAACCAGCTTCTGCAGGTTGGCAAGGCCTTTCTCGAAGTCGGCGCCCACCAGCTTGTCCAGAAACAGCCCCAGGTAGCGCTCCAGGGGGTTGGCCCCGAGGTCCGTATCCATGGTCCAGGTAAGGCGGGTGCCCTGGCCCGCAGGCCGCAGCAGGTAGCTGCCGGTGGCTGTGCCGTTTTCATCGAAGTCCATGCTGATGTCAATGCGCTCAAAGGGCTGGCTGCGCGTTACCGTCAGCGTGCCGTTGCCCACATTAGAGTTGGCGCTGGTCCAGGAGTACCCCGCGCCTTCCCCGGAAGGCGGTCCGCTGTAGATAACCTGCATCTGCGGGTCGAGCCCGTGCCAGGGCGACCAGCGGGGCCAGCTGCGCACGGTGTTGATTTCCGTGAAAATTGCTGCCGGTGCGGCCTTTATCGTCAGCGAGCGTTCTACGTGTACCTGTCGCGGCAGGAAAAAGCCCGCTATCGTTAATAATGCAATGATTATCAGGAGAGCAAGACCAAGTTTTTTAAGGTTTTTCATGGCGAATAAATTTAGTGTTTTGGTGCCGAAAGGTAGTTCTTTTATCTAATAACTCAATCCAAAAAGCTATTGTATTTAGTAAAATAACTCGTTGCTTTGCTTATCCATTTATCAAGCCCCTCCTCATGTTCCAAGGACTCCGCACCGTTATCTATCCCGCGCCCCGGCTAGCCGAAGTAAAAGCCTGGTACACCCAGGTACTCGGCCAGCCGCCCTACTTCGACGAGCCCTATTATGTAGGCTTCAGCGTGGGCGGCTTCGAACTGGGCCTCGACCCCGACGCTGCCCCCGCCACCAGCCCCGCTGGCCCGCTCACCTACTGGGGCGTGCCCGACGCCCAGGCCGCTTTCGAGCGACTTATCAGCTTAGGCGCGCAAGTCCATCAGGCCGTCCAGGAAGTAGGGGAGGGCATCAGGGTGGCCACCGTGCTGGACCCTTTTGGCAATGTGCTGGGCATTATCGAAAACCCTCACTTTAAATTCCAGCCTGTAAGCTAGGCTACTAGCCCTTGTGCAGCAGTTTTAAGCCACTGGGCTTTGTTTTCCCGAAAAACTTGCCTTACCTTTGTGTCACAAACAGTGCGGGGTGGAGCAGTTGGTAGCTCGTTGGGCTCATAACCCAAAGGTCACAGGTTCGAGTCCTGTCCCCGCTACCTTAGGAAACCGGCTTAGCGGCAACGCTAGGCCGGTTTTTTTACGTCCTGCGCTTCAATTCTCACAAGAATGTCACAACCAACAGGCACGCCGGACTATGAGCCCCGCCTAGCCGACCACGGCGGCGACATGTCGAAACGGTGGTTTATTGATTACCGCATTTGGGACAGCGACAAGCAAGCATATGTGCGAAAGCAGTATACTGGCATGAACAAGTACACCACGCTGCGGGAACGGCAGCGGGTGGCTAAAAAAAAGCTGGCTGAGATTAAAGCCCTGCTGGCCCAGGGCTACACGGCTGGCGCGGCCCCTACGGTGGCTGCTGGGTTGGACATTCACAAAGGAACGGTGCTGGAAGCCGTGCAGATTGTGATGTTCAACAAAACCAGCTCGGGGCCGGGCCGTTCGGGAGAAGATTACCAGCGACTCGTAAAACGGCTGCAGGAAAACCCCGCCCCGGCGTTGGCGTCGATGCCGTTCCGGCTCGTAAAGCCTACGCACGTCTTAGAGTTTATGACGCTGCTTTCCAATCGCCCCAGCTTCGGGCCCAAGTCGTACAACAGTTACCGCGACACCCTGGCCAGCGTCTATAAGTTCTTTATAAAGCTGGAAGTGATTGACAAAAACCCCGTGCAGGGCGTGGAGCGGCGCCGGGTTACCGATTCGGCCCAGCATCAGCCCTATACCGAGGCCCAGCGGCAGCTCATCCGGGCCGAGTTGGAGCGGCGGGGCGAACACCAGCTGCTGCTATTTATCTGCTTTATCTACTTCTGTTTTATCAGGTCGGGCGGTGAGCTGCGGTTGCTGCGCGTGCGCGACTTGCTTCCCGATACCATTCTAGTGCCTGGGGCTCGGGCGAAAAATGGCAAGGCAGAGCACGTAGCTATTCCAACCAAGCTGGAAAAGGTGATTCAGGCCCACAAGCTGCGTAGCTTTCCACCTGATTTTTATGTGTTCACGAAAATGCAGGAGCCGGGCCCTGTGCCGCTGGGTAAGAACTACTTTGCTCGACGCCACCGCGATATTCTCGAAGCCGTAGGGCTGGCCGAGGAAAATCTAACGGTCTACAGTTACAAGCATACGGGCGCAATTAACCTGTACCTGGCTACCCGCGACATTGAACTAGTGCGCCGGCATTGCCGGCACGCGCACGCGGGCATTACGGCTACTTACCTACGTGGCCTGGGTGCCCTGCACGATGGCGCGGAAGTAGATGCGATGCCGGATTTTTGATTGTGGCCACAACGAAAAAGCCCCGACCTATCAGGCCGGGGTTTTTTTCATTTCTTCTTTATGCAATCAAACCTACCGGCTATGCCAGGGGCGGGGCCTGCAGCAGCGCCCACCCATCTTCAAAATCCTCTTCGCTGAACGTGGCCACCGTGTTGCCGTGCTTCTGCTTTAGCCCGGTTTCTTTTTTGATGATGGCCAGCGCCAGCCGTTTAATTACCTGCTTATCCACTGTTAGTGGGGTGTCGGGATTCATGCCGGCGTACTTCGCTACCGTTTTCACCCAAGCGGCTGTATCGTTCTCGTGGGGCGGGGCATAGACTGGCCCCAGTTTGCGAATGGTGTTGGTGCGCGGCGTGCTAATGCGTACCATCAGCACTTCAATAAGGGCCCGGAAGCCGTGGGCTACCGAGGCAAAAGCAAAAAACTTATTGCCCCTGCCCGTATCGGGCTTGGCCACGATGCCGGGGAAATTTCGACTGCTCTTGGCCAGGTTGCCCGGGTTGTTGCGCCGAAAGCCCACGAAAAACGGAACGCTTAAATGCAGGTAAGATTTTGCTTGGCTCATATGGTTCCAATGGGGAAAATTCCTTCTTCACAGTTGATGGTAAACCAGCCGTACCCTATTTGGGGCAAGTATTCGCTGAGCAGCATGACGCTAATTGGCCGGCCCGTGTAAGCCTCATCAAAAAAGACGGTGCCAATGGTTTGGCCCGCCGTTTCCAGCTCCATGGTTTTTACCTGGTTGGTTAGCCGGTTTGCTGGCAATGGCGCAAACTGCAGGCCCAAGATGCCCTGAAAACCGTAGTCATTATCGACAGTGGCACAGGTAATGCCTGCCCCAGTGCAAGGGAATGCTTGCATGGCTGGCAGGTAATACCCATACGCTGGGGGCGGTGCCGAAAGGCTGCGAACAGAGTTCAGCAGACTGTACCAGTACCGTTCCTCTTCGTTTTCAAAGGGGCCTTCCGGCTCCGGTTCTGCGGGCTGGGGCATCCCGAGCAGAATCCGGTGGTAGCGCTCAGCAAGTAAAATGGCATTGGCCGTTCGGGGCGTAATGTGCATACCTGAAAATGGGCGGTTTTGCTCCGCTCAGGGCAGATTGATGGCTACTTTGAACTTACTCTCAATCGTGTAGTGCAGGCCATTTACCGGGTCGTGGTAGGTCAGGCTTAACGACTGATTATTATACTCTGCAGCATAAATGATAGAGCCAATCGAGCCGCCTGGTGCGTCAATGATGCACAGTTCCGTTTCCCCGGACAGGGCGCCTTGCAATGGTTCAAACTGTATGGCGTCCAGAAAGTAACCGCCGGCATTGACGCTTTTCGTTTCTACCCCGTAGCCGCTCATCGGGTCACCGTCCACAATAGGCCACAAGCTGAAGCCAAACGGCCGGTCTTGTTTCGGTGGCGTGAAATCCAACTGCCGAACCGAGTTCAGCAAATTGTACCAGTACCGTTCTTCTTCGTTTTCAAAGGGGCCTTCCGGCTCTGGCGTTACCGGGTCGGGCAGGCGGAGAATGGCGCGGTGGTAGCGCTCGGCTAGTAAAATGGCGTTAGCGGTGCGGGGCGAAGTGTGCATAAAGGCGGCGGCGGTGGCGCCAGCTGATGATGACAAGGAGAAGCACAACCGCGCCGGCTAGACGGTAGCGGCCGGCTCTTTTTTTTTCAGGGCAACGAAAGCGGGCTTTTTCTCGAAATGGGCGCGAATGCTGCCGACGGTCACCACGCCTTCTTTCGCGTAAATGGCATTTTGCGTGGCTATCTTGGCTATCATCGCGGCTTTTTGGGCGGGGGTGCCCGGCGTCTGGCTGCCCAGCACGTAGCTATCGGGCTTGCCCACGGCCACGGGGTAGAATACCACCAGGTACAGGTCCAGCCAGTCTTTTGCCTGCCGCAAGCGTGTCGCGTGGCTGCGGAAATACCTTTCCACGTAGTCGAGCTGCTGCACGGCGGGCATTGCCGCCAGCGCGGCAGTGGTGGTGCCCAGGTTCGCGGCCGTTTTCGGCATAAACTGAATCAGGCCGGTAGCCCCGCTAAAGCGGTTTACGGCCTGGGCATTAAACCCGCTTTCGCAGTACATCGCCCCCATCAACCAGTCGGGCTTTACGTTCAGGCGCTCGGCTACTTGCCGCACCTTGGTCACGAAAGCGGCCCGCACGGTGGCGGGCACGTATTCTTCAAAGGATAGTTTCACGGCTACAGTTTTTTAAGAAGGTGAGAAGCCAGCAGAATAGCCAGCGCCGTAAAAAAGAGAGCAGCGCTCAGGTCAACCAGCGCCTTGCCAGAAAAGGCCACCGGAACTTCCGGGGCCTTTCCTTCTTTCAAGTCGGCAATTAGTTTGGAGTCGAAAAATTCAAAAACCTTGTCCATCCTATTTCTTATAAGGAATGTGGGTGTAGGTGGTGCCGTTCGCGGTCACAGGGGCTTGGAATATGTTCGGATTTGGACCGTAGCCACTATCAAACACCTGGTTGATGGATTCCATCTTGACGTATTTACCCGGGCCTTCCACGTTGGTTTTTCCACCCCCGTTTATGGGCCGGGGCGTTAGCGCTGCCGGCAGTTTTACAGATTTTGTGGGGGCCGCTGCGCCGGTTTTTACCTGGCTCTTGACCGGGGCCGATTTCACCGGGGGCGTTGTTACCCCGGCGTCCGGCTTTTTCTTCTTTTTAGCATTGGCAATGAGCAGCACGAGCAGGCCGGCGCCCACGATGGGAAGTCCTATCATCTTAATTCAGGTTAAGGCTGCGAAGCCGGTTTAGTAGCGCGGGTTTCGCACTGTTGAAGGGTGCCCCGAATTCGTCGTCTATCCAAGTGGTTAGCGTTTCATCGTTGCTTGTGCAGTACGCCCGATTAAAGGCCCCATACACCGCCGTTAATTGGTCGTTGGTTAAGGCCAGGTTCATGCGCCATTCGGCTTCCTTTGACAAGCTGGGCGTAAAAACGCCGGCCATCACCTCATGCAAGCGCCGCACCCGGGGCATGGGGTCCCAGCCCTGGGGAATACCTGAGCCAGAATTGGGTAGCTCGGGGTCAAACTTCTTTTTGTCATCGCCCGCTTTTTTGCCGTACCAATAAATGGCCACAACCAGCCCTACTACCACCAGGGTAATTTGCAGGGGCTTGTTTGCGAAGATGGTCGTCAGGTTCATTGTTACTTCTTTTTATACACCATCCACAAGCCGGCGAGAATCAGCACCGCAGCAATCACGCGCAGCCAGCCTGCCCGTGCGCGCTGGGCTTCCAGCTCCGAGACATAGGCTTGTTCCTCCGGCAGTTGGTCGGGGCCGAAATAGGTCACCTTGCCCGGCTCTACAATGGCGGTAGTGCCCAGCGGGTAGCCGCTCGGGTTGCTGTTGTAGCTGTAGTTCGCGCTCGGCTTTAACCAGTTTACCAGTAGCATAGCGCGGTTTATTTAAACTTCAGGTACAGCACCACCAGCAGCACCACGGCCACTGCGCCCCCGGCCAGTACGGCCGGCTGTTGGTACCACTGCTTTGTTTTGTTGGCTTTGTCTACCAGGTCGGCCAGCTCTTGCACCGTTGGGGCGTCGGCGTCCGAATATTCGGGGTCCCCGGCCGTGCCGGCATCGGCTGCAGCGGTTCGGATGGTGGCCGACGCCGGCACGTTCACGGGCTCTACGGGCGTAGCCGAGACAGTAGCCAGCGGGCGAATCGGGTTCACGGGCTCTATTACCGACGGCTGGGGCGGCACAATGCCGCCTTTTACCGGGGGCGCGCCTTCGAGGTACGGAGTAGACGCCGGTACGGTGGGCTGGTAGTCGCCTGCGCCCCCTTCCTCTTCATAGAGGTTTTCTGATTTAAGCATTGGGTTACTTTTTTAAAATGAGAACGATAAGGAGCAGCAGCAAGGCGCCGCCACCCGCCAGGGCATAGGCAGTGGAATGGTCTTTTTCCTTGTCCGGCTGCGGGCCCTGGGTGGGTTGGGGCTGCGGGTGGGGTTGGGCTGGCCACTGGCTCAGCGGGGCTTGGTACTGCGCCTGCATGTACTTTTCCAGTACATCGGTGCTGCCTGCGCTGCCTGTTTCCAAACGGGGCACTTGGCCCGGCGAAGCGGTGCCGGTGTTGAGGCTTTGCAGCAAGGCCCCGGCCAAGTTCCCCGCCTGGGGGTTGTTGGTCAGGGTGCCCGCTACGGTACCCGCCTGCTGCTGCCAGCTCTGCCCGTTGGCCAGGTTGGTTGCGGTGCTTACCGCTAACTGCCCGCCCTTGGAGGTCATGAAGTTGTTAAACGAGTCAGAAAATGACATTGCAGCTGGCTTTATTTTTTAAGGAATACCAGGGCCAGAACGATAAGCAGGAGCACCCCGCCCCCGATGCTGGCGTACAGGGTTGTTTTGCCCTTCTCCGCATCTGGCGTACTGGCGCTTGTGTTGCCCCCTTGCCGTGCGGAAAGACTCGGAGCCATCCCCGGTGCCACGCCGCCTGCCGTTATTCCGTTCTGGGCTAGCATTTCGGTATAGCTGCGGGCATTGGCAGCCGCGTTGGCCGGGTCGCCGCTCCACCATTCCAGCACTTGTTCAGCCGGTTTGTTGTGCAGCTTCATTTCGTGCTCCAGCAAGCCGGGCAGAATGTTCTGCGGAAGCCCGGTAAAGGCGCTAATGCGCGGCAGGGACGCGGTAAAGTTCTGCGCCAGGTAAGCCCGGTAGCCGTGGGCATTATCGGGCGCGTTTTTCCGGGCCGCATTCCACCAGCCAAGTACCTTTTCTACGCTGTTGCGGGAAAGCTTCGACTCGTATTCCAGCAGCTGCGCCAAAAAAGGTACACTCAGCCCGGTTTGACCGCTTATTTTGGTAAGCTCGTCGCGCCGTTTCTTGTTGGTCTCTTCCAAGTAGCCACGAATCATTCGTTCCGTGTTTTCTTGGCTGTCGAGCATGTAATTAATTACCGTTTCGAAGTCGTGGTTTGTATATCCTTGGTCCCACGCCATCACGGCAGAAATTAACCCGGGCTCTACCCCGGACCGCTGCGCTACCTGTGCGATTTGCGAGCTTTTTAAGGCGTCGTTATCTTCTGCATTCAGCCCACTGCCAAACCAGCCGCCAATGAGGCTGCCTACGCCGGTTGCCCAGCCCCCCACCGTGTCGCCGAACATACCCCCGATGGCCCCGCCGATTTTACCGCCCATCATCCCGGCGCTGCTGTTGGCATCGCTGCCCAGCAGGGAATGCAACTTGGCGTCCCAGGCGGGGATTTGCCCGGTTTGCATGTTGAAGCCTGACGATGTGCCGGCCGCAAACTGCTGCCAGCCACTGCCGCTGCCCGTGCTCGTTCCTTGTTCTAGTGGCATTGTCGTGGTTCTTAGAGGCCGAGGCCCAGTTGTTTGCCTCTGCGGCGGTATTTGAGCCCGATTTTCCGCACATCGGCCAGCAGGCCGCGCACGGTTTTGGCATCGGCTGCGCTCATTTTAAAGGGGGCTTTGCGCGGCTTTTTAGCCTTTTTAGCGGGCTTTGCCTTGGTTTTTTTAGTGGCCATTGTTGGTGCGTTTTAGGTTATTTATTCCCCTCGGGATTGTTGATATCGGGCACTTCAACCGTTGCAAACAGGTCAACGGTGGCCCCTAAGGCCAGCTGGTTTGCAATAGGCAATCCGTCGAACTGGGGGCGGGCCGCTGTGGATAGCTTGCCCCGGTAGGAAATGACCTTTTGGCATTGCTGCAAGCTGATGCCCTGCTGTTCCCCGTTCACGGTAGCAGTAAAAGGCGTGTTAAGTGCGATGGCTTCTTCGCAGCGCAGAATAAAGAATTGAGGCATGGGTAAAAAGTTGAAGGATTAGGCGGTGTGTCGAGCGGCTCGGCGTTTCATGAAATCCAGTCGCAAGCGGTGTTCCGGCACGGCCGGGTTTAGCACGGTGGCCAGGGCGTTGTAAGCTTCGCGGGCGGGGTGGCGCTCCTGAATGAAGGTGGCAAAGGCCAGGCGGTCGGCTAGCAACTCGTCTGCGTTTTTTGTCTGGTAGTGCGCCAGCTCGTGCAGCTCGAAAAAGCGCCGATGGGCCGGCTTCAGCGCGTCCCAGCGGCTGCCGTTCACGCGAAGCACGCCAGTAAGCATGTCCACCGTAGCCAGCCACTCGGTCGGGCCGTGCTGCCGCACGATGGTTAGCGGGCTGCTCACTTTTTCATTTTGTGCACCACCACCACGGCAACCAGGGCCAGCAGCACCACGCACGCCAGAATAAAGACCGGCTGCGCTAGGCCCAGAATGCGCTTTTCGGGCGCTTCGGGGTCGGTGGTGGTGCTCGTAGCCGCGCTGCCCGCACTGGTGGGCTGCCCTTTGATGATGTTGTACAAGCTATCGAGCAGTTTTCCGAAGCCGGTCCGCTGCTGCGGGGTGGCCGTGCCGGGGCTGGTAAACCCAGCAAACCGGCCGGCCGCTTGGGCTTGGCTGGCGCGCAGCAGAATAAATAGTTCGTCGGTAAACGACTCCCCGCGCACTTGCTGCAGCAGCACCAACGCTTCCACGCTGGGCGGCACCGCGCAGCCAAAATCTGCCATCAGCTCCTGCACGGCGGCAGGGGCCGTAGTTATCAGGTTTTCCAGTTCCTGCCAGGTGGCGCGCTGTTCGGTTGTTAGGGTGTGCATGGCGTAAGACGTAGAATCAAAAAAGGCCCGGCACGTTTGGCCGGGCCTTTTTCTCAATGAGGCAGTGGCGCGAATCGCGCTTAGTAGAGCATCTGTGCTCCTTGCTTCCCAATGGCGGCTTTTACCGCCAGCTCCTGCGACTTGTCGAGCGTAGCACCGCAAAACAGCGTGTAGGTCGTAGTCGAGTCGGGGGCAATCGTGGTCAGAATATCCGAACGGTCGTCAATCTGGAAATCAGTATCGAACGTCACGATATTCGTGTTGAAGCTGTTCGAGCCAATGTAGGTCGAAGGCGTGATGGTATCACTGCCCTGGGCCTTGAAAATGTCCAGGCGCTGCAGCTCAATCGTGTTAAGTAGTTGCTCGTCCTTGTTGGTCTGAATCCGCATCTGTACAACGCGGGTCGGGTTTTCCTTGAAGAACTGCAGGATTTCAATGAGTTTTACCCGGGCATTCGTGCTGTAGGCTTGCAGGCCCACTTGCCCGTTGCGGTCGTAAAATTCGCCGTCGGTCATCTGGCCGGGCCGTACGTCCTGGTTGCCCAGGTTGTAGCCCGGGAACAGCACCACTTCCCGCGCAGCCATTGCCGTATTCTTGATGGTGAAGGAAACCTGGTGGTTAATGTGCCCTTCTACCGCGAAATTCTTGATTTGGCCGGGAATGGCTAGCGTGGGGTCACCTTGCCCGGTGTACGGCACCATGCCGCCAGCGCTGCCGGTAGCGTTGGCGTACCGCTCTTGGTTGCCCCCCAGCGCAGCCAGGGTGGCCAGCGCTTGCATCGATGTGATGAGGTTTTTCATCTGTCGTCTGTAATAAAAAAGTGTTTTTAGGTCTTGGAGTGGCTATTCCTGAAAAAACAGCTTCGATTCAATTACCCCGTCGTTCACGGTGCGCTTGAATGCGTATTCTTGAATCAGGAGAACCACAACGCCAGCCAGCACGGCAGCGGCTACGGTGTACCAGTTGAGCTTCATTTGTAAGTAGTGAGGTGAAAGGGGCTCCGTTGAATTAGACTCAACATTACAGCCGCTGCCTACCCTCGGCCTTTCCCGCCTCGCGTTTCGTGTCGCTTTCTGTCACTTTCGCCGTTTTCAACCACTTAAACGGCCGTTGCTAGCAAGTACGCGCAGCACTGGGCTACCTCGCGGGGCGTCAGTACGCGGCGCCGATGGGTGATGCCGGCCAGCTTCAGCCAGCGCCCAAACGTGCGCTTCTCCACCCCTAGCTCGTCGCATAGCTCGGCCCGGGTGCGTGCTTTAGGGAGTGGGCGGCTCTGGCTGCTGCTCATCGGTGGGCGGGGGTAAGTGGTCCTGCACAGCGTCTACTACTTCGGCTGCTGCTCTGCTTTTCAGCAGCCCTGCTAACATGCCGCTGATGTGGGCTATCAGCAAGCCGACAAATTCCCCTTTAGACAGCTTCATTTCCTTCCAGTGGCCCCAGATATCGGTTAGCTTGGTGGTGAAGTAGTAGGAAAATAGCACGTCGCCTGCGGTCGTAAACCAGGGGTAAAAGTTAATGGCGTGGTGCAGCATAGCAAAGCCCAGCATATCGGTTACCATAATGGCAAACGTGCGGGTGAACTTTCGCAGCGAGAAGGGCTCCCCGCGCAGGGCTTTGTTTGCTTTATACCCGTACCAGGCGTTTACCAGGTCCATTCCCAGTATCAGGAAAGCAGCGCCGGGTGGGTTCCATATCCACTTCTCAAAGAAGCCCACGGTAAGGCCCAGGGCCAGGGCCAGCATTGCCAGTTTAGCCGGGGCGAAAAAGGCTGTTTTCAGCCCCAGCACCGTAGCGAAATAGTCCCGACCTGAGCGGAAGCCCCACGGTCGGAACAATTCGCTAAAGAAAAGGCTGAAAAACTGCGTCATATAAGGGTTTCTACCGTTTCGTTGGCAAACTCGCTTTTCGCAGCCATCACGCGGCGAAATGCGGCCAGCACTTCTTTTTTGTTGGGAATCGGCCGTTTCAGTATCTCGGCTTCTTCGTCCTGGGTCTTTTTGAGCACTACCCAGCTGGTCATTTCCCAAAAAAACTTTGGTACTCGAATCAGGCTGTGGAAGGTGAAAAACAGGTCGGTATCCCACATGCGGTGGTCTACCAGAAACTCTTTCACCTGCTGGCTGGGGTTGGGCTTTATGTACTTGGTGCAATCCTCGAAAATGATGAGCCCGTTTCGGAAATGCTTGCTGATGAAAGCAAACATGGCGTCGTGGTCGGACTCGTAAAACCGCTTTACGCCCTTTTTCCAGCGCACAAACAGGGCCCGGTCGATTAGTTGATGCTCTGCGTAGGCGGGGCTGCCGTTTACATCGATAATCAGCACTTTTTTATCGGGGTGGGCCTTGGCGTACTTCACGGCTACGGCGTTGGCGTAGGTGCTTTTTCCGGTACGCTTCCGGCCGACAATCAGGCCCGCAATGTGGCCGCGCGTCTTGCTCATTACCCCATCATTACCCAACGCGCCTTTCCATACCGGCAGCGGCGCGGCTGGTTGTATATCGCCCCGCCAGCCGTGCGCCGGGGCTTACGCCGCCACTGCCGCTGTACTGGGGCCGTGGCCTGGGTGGCTGACTCGGCGGGCTTACTGGTTTGGCGCTTGCTGGGCGCTTCCCGCTGGGCAGTGGTGCTGCTCGTGGTGGGGCCCTGCTCGACTGGTGTAGGCTGCGGGCTGCTGCCTACGGCTGCCAGCCCCAGCGAGGCCGCAGCTAATACAAGTAGCTTTTTCATCTGTTTACAGGGTAAAACCTTTGCGGAATGCGGGAATGAGGGGGGCCACGCGGGGCAGCATCACCATTGCTACGGCTGCTAGCAGGGCCATTTCAGGCGTAAGCTGCAGGCTCGTGTACTTTTCCAGTACTTCGGACAGCGGGCCGGCCAGGCTGTCTTTTTCGTCGTCGGTAAACGGGGCCGCTTCGCACAGCGCAAAGAATTCTTCGGCCCGTTTCGAGACCTGGTAGAAGTCGGAATCTTCGGTTATCGCGTCCTGCAGGGAGTATTTGCCCCGGGCGGCACGCTGCCGGTTGAACTCGGTTAGCTTTTCCTCGTCCCCTGGCCACAGAACGCTGCGCTTGTAGGCGCTGACCAAAAAGGGCTTTTGGAGGTTGTCTACAAACGAGATGATGCGCCGGGCCGACTTCAGCGCGTCTTCTGGCGTGGGCGCGGCTGTTTCGGTCTCGTCGTCGTCGCCGGCCGTAAACACCTCTTGCGCGTCTACTTCTTCCGGCTCGGGGCCGAAATCATCCGGGCTGCTGCTGGCTTCCGGGGTTGGCTGCACATCGGGTGCGAAGTCGGACGCGGTGCCAGTGTTTACGGCTTCGGTCCCCTGGGCCAGCACGTCGGCCAAGTCTACTGCTCTTGCTTTAGGCATTGTGAGGGGCGGCAGCTGCTGCCGTGTATTTGTTTACTACGGCCATCATCGGGGCCATTTTAGCCGCCAGCTCGTCTTTCTTCTGCACGAGGCGCATGACGCTGGACACGCTCAGCCCTTCGTCTCCGACAATCGGCCCCAGCACGGCCAGGCAGTTGATAATGGTGCTTAGGTCGGCGCTGTACTCGCTGCACTTCTGCGCCAGCTCGGCTTTCTGAGCCGTGAGCGTGTTCACCGTTTCACGGATTTTGTCTAGTTGCGCGGACGCTACCAGCACCATGCCGGCTGGTATGTCGTCGGAAGGGGCAGCGTGGCTGCTGGGCTTCAGGTTTACTTTTTTTGCCATCGTTCAGCGGCCAGTTTTAAAGTCCCCGTGGGGGTCGTTTTTTAAGTAGTTGAACATTTGCCGGATAAAGTCGGAGGCATCTTTCGACTTGCCTTTGTCCATGCGGTAGGTCAGCACCTCGAAAAATTCTTCTGCCTCTTTTTCGTTGCGGAAGCGCATCGATACCACGGCCGCTTTTCGCCGTGGCTCTGCAGCGGGGGCCTGCTCGTCTGCCATCCTTACGCCGTGAGCTTGGTTTGTGCGTAGTGCAGCTGTACCAGCGTATCTGCTTCAACTTCTGTCAGTACGCCCCCCGAAAGCTTGGTAGCTACCGTGCTGGCTAGTTTCGAGTACATAGCAGACTGCAACGGCGCGGGTGCATCCCGTAAGGACTTTACCAGGTGGGCCAGGGCTTCGGGGCCGCTCTGGTGATGCCCTACATCCGATAGCAGTTTTATTGCCGCATACAGGGCGGCCCGCAGCTTCTGCAGGGTGATGTTATCCCACGGGGTAGCCGTGATATTTACTACCAAGTCGAACGCCGGATTGTCTACGGCTTCTTTGATGAGGTTTACCACCTTCACGGCGGGCTTGATGTGCGCTCCTACACCCGAGAGCATGGTAAGCGCGGCGGCTAAGAGCCCGCGTGTTTTTTGAAAGATGTTCATTGCCTTTGGAGTTGTTTTCCCAAAGGTTCTGCCTGTAAACAGGCTTAAAACCCGTTCGCAGCCCTTCGCCCTGTTTCGCCCGTTTTAACCTTGCTACCACGCAAAAAAGGCCCGTTTACAGCGTAAACGGGCCTTTTATTTGGAGTTGCTGCGCTAGTGCTTGTCTGGCTCTCCCAGGTGTTCAACGATGGCTTGCACTTGTTTCTTAGTAAACAGCCGCCCCCGGTATTCGCCCAGCTCCGGCACGTCTTTCAGCCACGCATTTAGCGTATCAATGCCAACGCCGTAGTAGCTGGCAAGCTGGGTTTTGTTGTACGGCTGAATTTTGAAGGCGGCAGGAGCGGGGCTCATAGTGGGCGGCTGTAAACGTGGTTTTTACTAGGCTTTTGCGGTGGCCTTTGCCGTGCGGGTAGGTGCTGCAGCGGGCTCGGGCTCGTTATCGAAGCTGCTCGGGGGCAAATCGCCGGGCTTGGGCTTGTTTTCAGGCTGTTGCGGGGCCTGGGTGGGCTGCTCGGCTTTCTTCCCGCCTACCAGCTCAATCATGGATACTTTCAGCACCTGCGCGCCTGCTGCTTCGCCGTTGCTGTTGATGTAGGCCCGAACGCTGGGCTCCCCTTCTACATAGACCGTGGTACCTGTTTTCAGGTACTGCAAAATTTCGGTGCTTTGCTGCTGGGTGCGCCACAGGGCACAATCTACCCAGGAGGTACGCTCGTGCCGCTGGCCGGCTTTGTCCTTCCAGGCCGTGTTTACGGCTACCGAGAAGTTAATAACACGGTCGCCGTTTTCCTGGTGCTTCATTACGGCATCTTTGCCCAGGTTGCCGATTGCGGTAAGTTTGAACATGGTTTGATGGTTGGGGTTAAAAAGTGGTTGTTTACTTGTTCCATTGAATGAGGTAGTGGGGCTGTACCTGCCAGAAAATTCCCGGGAAGCCGGGGAAAAACAGCACCTCATATCCTTTCGCCTTCAGAGCCTCTTTCGCTTGCCAAATGAATTCTTCGGAAACAGTATAGCCCACGTATACACGGGCTTCTAGTGCGTGTTTGGCAACTGCTGCCTCTATCTCGGCTTCAATCTTTGCCAGTAGCCCTTCATAGGACGCGGCGCGGCTTTCGGCTGCTGTTTTCATTTTGCGGCTTGGTTTTGGTCGCTGCAGCCTGCTGCAGCACAGTTTTAATAGTGCCCAACATTTCTTGATGTGGGCGGGGCTCTTTGCATGGTCCTTTACAAGTCGGCCGTAAGGGGCATACTACACAGGTAGTCAGAAAGCACATTTCTATTCGCGTTTGGTTATGCTCATGTCAATCATTACCCTAAGCGCGTGGCCCATCGTGCGGGCTTGGTCCAGGTAGACGCGGGGCGCATTTCGTCGGACGTGGGGCCGTAACCCGTGCTCGTTGAAGTGGTAGACGCTGGCCACGCAAGCCACGAAATAGGTATATTCCTCCCGCTCAGCTTCTTCCAGCGTATCGGGGTTTATTACTTCCTCGTGGGCATAGTCCTGCAGCAGTTCGGCTGCCTCGCCGGCCGCATCTTTCGGCGGGTTAATGTTCAGCTCCGTTACCCCACGAAAGGCCCCGAACTTCTGATACAGCGGCTTTCCGAAGATTTTCGGTAGCAGTTCCAGCAGTAGTTGAAAGTCGTATTCTGGGCTGCCATGCTTTTTCAGGGCCAGGGGCTCGAAATGATATTTAAGGCACTCCATAACGCCTGAAATCAGGCTTTTCAGGTTGTTTTTGCTTACGTAGTGCTTCCACTGCCGCTTTTCCGCATCCCACTTGTCGGAGGTGCCTAGCCGCTTGTCGCTCATCACAAACAAGCTTTCGAGGCCGACAAGCGTAGAGCCCTGGGGCACGAGGGCGGCTAGGTCCTCATCGGTCAGCAGCTTGTTCCCCTTCTTAATCGCGGCCAGCTCATCGGGCCGGAAGTGCTGCCGGGTAGCGGTTTGGTCCATCGTGGCCCAGTTCCACGCCAGCAGAATATGCCGGTGCAGCTCGTTCCGGTTTTGTAGCTGTTTACGCACAAAAACAAGGCTGTGAATGTGGAAGTGCATCCCGTGTTCGTTGCGGGTTACTTCGGCCCCGTACTCCCCGGCGTACACCATGCCTTCAATCCCATCCCTGCCTTTCCGCAGCAGCTTGCCCGTTTCTTCGCAGTACTTGGGCAGCACTTCGGGCCGGCCACTGAACCATACATTCCGGCGCATTTCCTTGAAAATGTTTATCAAGGTCATCACATAGAACTGTTCACCACGGAAGCCGTGCGCGGCCGTGTGCGGTACCGTAAGCGTTAGGTGCATCGGGTCGTACTCTTCGAGCAGCTTCGGGTTAGCGGTCAGGTAGTCCATCCATTTGCGGCGCAGCCGCTTGCTGCGCTCGGAGTTGCAAACCGGGCATATCTTGTGTTTACAGGTTGCTGCGCCAATGTATTCGACGGGCGAAGCGCCGCCCAGGTGTTCGCGGTATAGCGCGTGGGTGGCGCAGCTCGAAATTTGCCGGCCGGCTTTTTCCAGCACGTTTAAATCTTCCTGGGGAATGCTGGGGTGTTCTTCCTGCAGGAAAGCGTACATCTGCTTACAGAGTCGGTTTGCTTCGCGCTTCAGGTTGCTAGCACGGTTGCTGCGCTTGCGGTTGCGGTCTACGCGCTGCTGCAGCTCTTTTGTGGCAGTTTCGGGGCTGCCTTCGGGCCTGGCTTGCGTTATGGTGACAGACATAGGAAAAGGTTTCTAAAACTTGGGCGGGTTTTCCCCGAGCGTTTCTTTATTATCGAGGAAGGGCCTTAACGACTTGTTTACAGGCCGGTAAGGCGCGGACTAAAACAGAGCTTGTTGCTCCCCTTTCTGCCAATGTTGGGCCGGTGCGCCCGTGTTCAGGTAGTCCGAAAGCACCTGCTGGGCGGTCATTAGAGCCTTGCGGCGCTTCTCCCGTACCTCATTCTTTTGCTTGCCCTTCTCAGCTTCTTCCTTGTCCTGCTGCGCCAGCAAATCGGCCATTTCCCGCAGCACGGGAATGGCTTCTTTGAAGGGCATTGGATAAGGATATTTGGCCACGGTGGGGCGGGTTGTTCTGGTGGAATCGTGGCTGGTGACGCCTTCGCTAGCCGCTCAGGAACGACCATCCACGATTAGCATTTAATGTTCTGGGGGGCCGAAATCGATAGCCCTAGAATCGTTTTTTGTGGCCCTGGGTGGAATCGAACCGCCTTTTCCCCGCTGTTCCCTTTGGGGGCACCAAGCCAGGGCCTGCGCGTCTTTCCGTGCTGTCATTCTGGCTTTCTGCTAGGGTCCGATTACTCGGGGCCTGTCCCTAGCCGGGGACCACCACGGACTTATCCCAATTCCGGGGCCGTGCGCCAGAACCTACCCTTGGATTTCATTAATCTCCGCTGGTTAGAGACTGGCGTAACCAGCGGAGCATTTCGATATCATTCCGGTAAGACTTACGCTCGTCTTGGTCAAGCTCGTGACGGGGTATTTGGCCCCAGTGGTTTAGGATAAATGCGGTGGTGCGCTTAATCGTATACATGTCAAAAAGGGCAGTAAGTGGGAGGTGAAGGATTCGTGGAAATGGTGAAGAATTCGCGCCGGCCGGTTTCGGGATTGTAGCAGTTCACAGTTCGCTGCTCCCGGACTTGCTTCAGCACGTTTTCCCGATTTTCGAGGGCCTGAATGTTCCAGATGTGGTACCCCTGGGTTGGGTCGATTCGGTCAATGGTGAAGCTGGTAGCGGTGCGGCCCTTCTTGTCGAGGTATGTTGTCTCGATACAGAATTGCGCGAATTGCTCCAACGTCAGTGAGAAGTCCTTTTTTCGGCGTTTAGCATTGCCTTTCAGATAGCGAAAAGCAGCTTTCAGGGGGTTAGCCCGTGCAGTTTTCAGCGAATGACAGGCACTGCAAATGGTGCGGTGCTTGGCTACTGGTTTGCCACAAGCACAAGGGCGGGCCGTTTTCATAGCAGTACAGCTTGTTTGCCAATAGCAGCAGCGCGGGCGCGGCCTTCCTGAATGGCGGGAATGAGGGTGCAGAACTTTTCCACCACGCGGGGCGGCATCGGCATGGCGTCGCAGTCCCCCAGCTCGGCGGGGTAGGTGAATACCCGTTGTTCTTCGCCGTTATGGTCTATCACCTTGCTCATATCAGGCAGGCGGTAGACCTTGGCATAAAACACATACTGCTGTTCCAGGCTGGCCAAGTCGGTGCCGGTCAGGTAGGCCGGAATGGGGAACGAGGCAGCGCGGGTGGGGCTGGGCTTCTTCTTGGTGGCCATCTTAGCTGCGGGCGCTGAAGTGGTTGTTATCACCGAAAGGCCCGCCCCATGTCAGGCCAGCTGCTGCAGCATCGTACACGAGGCCAGACGCCTGCCAACGGATTTTAGAAGTGCCTTTCCGCAATTCTGCGCCCGTGCGGCTATGTATAAAATTGAGGTCGCCGGCTTCGCGGGTTTCGTGGCTGCTGTGGCCAGGGGCGGCTGCATTGCGTGGATTGGCAGCGTGCAGCGCGGCCTGCTGGGCATAGGTCCGATACCCGCTCACAAACACCACCTGCCAGCCACGTTCCCGGGCAGCTTCTAAGAATGTGCGGAATTTAGCCCGGGCAGCCGGGGTGAGCTGGGCCAGCTTGGCTTCTGTTTCAGCGTCGAAACGGGTAAGGCGCTGACGCACGAGCACGGCCAGCCCTACAGCTGCAGCCACGGCCACAAGCACGGCGCGTGGTATCTGACGGAAGTAAGCGGCTACCGTGTTCATCGTTAGTCAATCCAGATGCCCAGGGGGCAGCCCGTAATAAGGTTGGCTTTTGCGCTGATTTCCTTCATCAGCCCTTCGGTATGGTGCAGGGCAGATTTTGCGGTCTGGGGCGAAATGCGGCCGTTTTGCTTGGCCGTTTCAATGTCCAGCAAGCGGGAATCCAGCACTTCGTACACCTGCTTTAGTGTTTCGTGGTGCTGCTCTTGTGCGGCGCTGAGGGTGGGGGCGGTAAACGTGGCGGAACCCATAGGAAAAGGGATGGTTAGCGCCCAGCGGGCGATGAGGTGGCTGATATGGTGCGGGCCGGGCATTACAGCTTCAGGCGTTGGCTCTGAGCGATGGGCTTTTCCGTGTAGCGACGGGGCTTTTTGGCCGGGGCCTTGGGGGCGGGGGCCTGGGGTGCGGTGCCGGCTACTTTGAACATTACCAGCAGCACTGTTGCGGCGCTTTCAAGCTCCTCGGTCTTGGCCGAAGGCAGCAGCTCGTTTAGGCACATACACAGGTCGATGTGGGTTAGCTGGCTCATTGCTGCGGGGCGCTAGAAGTGGGAGCCTGCAGCGGGTCTTTCCCGAGTCGCTGGGCCATGTACACCACGGCCAGAAACGGTATGTCGTGCGGCGCATCGGCCGGCAGGTTCAGCCAGGCATACACGGTGCGGGGCGTAACCCGCAGATAGGTTGCGAATTCTTCCCGTAGTGCCGTGCGGGTGGCTGCCGGGTACTCGGCTAGCCAGCTCCTAAAGCGGTATTTGAGGGGGAGAGGCAGGGGCGTTTGCGGGGCCATCGGAAAGATTTTTCCATTTGGAACTTTTTCCGATGGTTGGCGCGGCGCTTGTAAACAGAAGCAAAGGCGTACTTTCGGAAGCCGGTTTCAAAACCGACCTTGCAAACATAGTATGCAAAAGCAGAAAAGCTTCTGCTGAATCAGCAGAAATTTATCCACATTCAAAAAGCAAAAGATAAAGTGAAAGACACTATTTCCCACAGAATCAAAGAATTGATTGCAGATTCTGGGCTTAATGTTTCTGCTTTTGCAAGAAAAATTGATGTCAAATACCAGACGCTCTACAGCATAATAGGGCCTCGGGGAAGCTTGCCAAGTGCTGGCACCTTGCACAGTATCTTTTCTGCGTTCCCGACTGTTAGAATGGAATGGCTATTGAATGGGAATGGGCCTAAATATTTTCCTCCCGATATCAGCAATAGCATTTTAGAAGCTCATTACAAATCCCAGGTTGAAGATGAGGCAGCAACTTATGACAGTAGTAATCACAGGGAAAAAGAGGATGCGATACCCTTTGTTCCTGCAGCTGCAGAAGGTAGTTATTTGAATGGCTTTGGCGATGAAGAGTACATAGAGCACCTACCAAAGTTTTACCTTCCCTTCCTGGGACTTCCGGCCAACGTGTATGCCTTCCAGGTGCGCGGCGACAGCATGGCGGACCGCTTCAATAACGGGGACGTGGTATTCGGGCAGAAAGTAGAAAAGAACGATGCTCTGAGGTGGGGCGAAGTCTATGTACTACTCTGCAATGACGGTCTTGTGGTAAAGGAGCTACGGCGCGGGCCTTCCGAGGAATTTTTTACCTTACGCTCTTTCAACGAACACTTTGACCCTTATGAAATTTTGCGCTCTGAAGTGCGGGCAATGTTCCGCTATCAAGCCAGTATAAATTTCAACAGTTCCAATCCGAATAGGGCCGGAGTAATGCGCTTTATAGCGCAACTGACAGAGCAAATGGCAGCGCTTAATAACTCTATTGCGAACCTGCCTCAGCTCAAGTAAAGCCACCAAATAAAAGCGGCAAGGCATTTGTAAACGTGCATTCTATCCATCACCTTTTCTTCACAAAACCAATGAAAACCCTATTACTCTTTGCCCTCTTGGCAGTGGGTGCCAGCACGGCTCAGGCCCAAAACGACCCCCGCACATTCGATGTGGCAGCCGTGCAAGCGCAGCTAACGTCTACTACATGGAAGGTTGCCGGCTCTACCGTCAACGGTTTCAGCCCAGCTGAATTCACAAAAGCGAACAACATTAAAAACGTGGATGCCTTTAAGGCAGGGGACCGTTATGTTTTTAAGACAGATGGCACCTATCAAATTATTTCGGCTGCTGGTGGGGCAAGGGCCGGCATTTGGGAAATGTCTGGCCAGTCGGTTATGCTGGACCCAGGCAAGGCCGGCGGGGGAACTCGGATAGATGTTACCTACTTAGACAAGACGCGGTTTGTGGGCCGCACATTTAAGCGGCTGGGAATGTGCGACGTAACTAGTATGTATGAAATAGGCTGGGTACCAGCTACCATGTAGAAAAAAGTCACAATTTTATCACATAATCGAGCACAGAATGTACTTAGAGCGGGTATAAAAGTGCCTTTTCTGGCCGGAAACGCACTTTTTTGCAGGGGTTGATTATTCGAGTCCTGTCCCCGCTACCTAAAAGGCCGGTTTCCATAAGGAAACCGGCCTTTTTCTTTTTCCGCGCAGTAAAGCAGCCTTGCGCCTTACTGCGGCAGGTAGATACGAAACGTGGTGCCTTGCCCGGGCGTGCTGCTTACCTCTACATGGCCACCGGCCTGGTGGGCGAGGCGATTAACGAGGTAGAGGCCCATGCCGGAGCCGGGCACGTCGGGGTGGAAGCGGCGGAACAGCTGGAACAGCTCGCGGCCGTAGCGCTCCAGGTCGATGCCGCGGCCATTGTCCTGTACGGTCAGCACGATGCCGTGGTCGGCTGGTGCGGTGCTCACCTGCACGTGGGGCCGGCGCAGGGGGTCGGCGTAGCGCAGGGCATTGCTGAGCAGGTTGTAGAGCATGCTATGCAAGCCGGGCCGCGTCATGCGCAGGCGCGGAGCCGCTTCGAAGTCGAGCGCAAACGTGGCCTGCCGCTCCCGGCTGCTGACCTGTAGGCTGCGGATAATCTCGCCGATAAAGGGGGTCAGCACGATAATCTCCTGCGGCACCTGCTCCAGCTCCCGCTGCAGCTGCACTACCTGGGTGAGGCCATCGATGGTGGTCAGAATCTGCTGCAGGGCGGTGTCGAACATCTGCACCATGCCGGCCGCTTCCGGGTCGTGAAAGGTAGCGGCCCGCTTAAGCTCGGCAAACAGCCCGGCCATGTTGTGGATGGGCTGCTTGAGGTCGTGGGACGCCGTGTACACAAAGCTGTCGAGGTCGGCGTTGATGCGCGTGAGCTGCTCATTTTTTGCCGTGAGCTGCTCATTTACCCGGGCCAGCTGCTCGCGCTGCTGCTCGGCCACGGCCTTGGCCCGCAGCAATTCCTGCTCGTACTGCCGGCGGTCGGTGATGTCGAACAGGGTGACGCGCACCACCAGGGGCAGGGTGTTGGCGTCGCGCACCAGGGTGGCGTTCAGCAGCACGGGCAGGGTGCTGCCGTCTTTGCGCCGCAGCTGGTAGCTAAACTCGCGCACCTGGCCCTGCAGCAGCAGCAGGGGCACGGCGTAGGTTTCGTAGTGCAGGCGCCCGCCCGTGGTGAGCAGCTGGGGCAGCGACTTCCGGGCCACCAGCTCTTCGCGGCGGTAGCCCAGCCAGTCGAGCAGGGTGTGGTTGAGCTTGACCAGGGTGCCGTCGGGCAGGCAGGAGCAGTAGCCGCAGGGCGCGTACTCATACAAGTCGTCGGGGTCTTCCTGGGTTAGGCGCAGGTCCAGCTCCGGCAGCGGCTCGTCGTCGGGGGCACTCATCGGGCTGCGGGATGGGGGGTGGCGGACGGGGCGAGAAACTGCTCGATGGCCGCAATGGTCTGCTGCGGGGCGCTCAGGTGGGGGCAGTGGCCGGAGGTGTTGAGCACCAGCAGCTGGCTGTGGGGCAGCCGCTGGTGCAGGTACTCGCCCACGGCCAGGGGGGCAATGGCGTCGTTGGCCGACTGCAGAATCAGGGCGGGCGTCGTCAGCCGGGGCAGGTCGGCGCGGTTGTCGGACATGAACGTGACGCGGGCAAAGTGCCGGGCAATGGCCGGGTCGGTCCGGCAGAAGCTGTTATTGAGCTCGGCAGTCAGCTCCGGCCGCTCGGGGTTGCCCATGATGACGGGCGTAATGGCCCCCGACCAGCCCATGAAGTTGTTGTCCATGGCGTCGAGCAGCTCTTCGATGTCGGCCTGCTCGAAGCCGCCGGTGTAGCCGGCAGCATGGTCGTTGATATAGCGTGGGGAGGGAGCCACCAGCACCAGCCGGTGGAAGCGGGCCGGCTCCCGGATAGCCGCCAGCATGCCAATCATGGCACTCACGGAGTGGCCCACCAGAATGGCCTGCTCCAGGTCCAGGGCCCGCATCACGCCCAGCACGTCTTCGGCGTGGGCAGCCAGGGTATTGTACCGCGCCGGGCTGTACGCCGACAGGTCGGAGAGGCCAGCGCCGGTCAGGTCCAGCAGCACCACCCGGTACCGGTCCTCAAACGCCGGCGCCACCAGCCGCCACATGTGCTGGTCGCAGCCAAAGCCGTGCACAAACACCAGGCCCTGGCGGCCCTGGCCGGAAACCTTCACGTTGTTGCGCTTCAGAACAGCGGGGCGGGCGTCGAGGGGGGCGGGCATACGGCGGACAGCAAGGCAGGTGGGAAGGCAGATGAGTTACGGGTGGAAAGCGGCTTGCGTTTACCCTGGCTGCAAATACCGCAAATCTGAAGACAGTTGGGCCCGGCAGCCGCAGCGCGGCAGCGCAGGGGCGAGGAGCAGCGCCAGAAAAGCAAACTTCTTTGTCAGGAACGCGTGTTGCAGCAAGAAGCCACAAAGGCACGGCTTTTAGCCGGGATTTGCGTAAGGCGGAAGTTGACGGCTTCCTGGCTGCGGAAAGGTAAGTGGTTGGCCTGATAATAATTAAATGAATTGCGAGTGCCTATGCTGACAATGAGAACAGGATTTAGAACAATCATGCTCAGCTTGTTGCTGGGCCTGCCGCTGGCCCCGGCCTGGGCCCAGCGCTTTGCCGCCATTGGCGACTATGGCTACGCCGGCAGCCCCGAGCGCGATGTCAGCCAGCTGGTGAAAAGCTGGAGCCCGGAATTCATTATCACCCTGGGTGACAACAATTACGACGTAGGTGCTGCCAGCACCATCGACGACAACATCGGGCAGTACTACCACGAGTTTATCGCGCCCTACCAGGGCCGCTACGGGGCCGGCGCTACCGAAAACCGCTTCTTCCCTTCGTTGGGCAACCACGACCTGTACACCAACGCCGGCGCCGCCTACCTGGCTTACTTTACCCTGCCCGGCAACGAGCGGTACTACGACTTTGTGCGCGGCAACGTGCACTTCTTCGCGGTAAACAGCGACGGGTCCGAGCCCGACGGCACCGGGCGCTTTTCCGCTCAGGCCCGCTGGCTAAAAGAAAGGCTGGCGGCTTCCACCGCGCCCTGGAAGGTGGTGTACTTCCACCATGCCCCGTACTCTTCGGGCTCGCACGGCAGCGACCGGGGCCTGCGCTGGCCGTTTCGGGAGTGGGGCGCCTCGCTGGTGCTCACCGGCCACGACCACACCTACGAGCGGGTAGTGGCCGATGGCCTGGTGTACTGCGTGAACGGACTGGGCGGGCGCAGCCTCTACAGCTTCAACGGCACCCCGCTCGACGGCAGCGCCGTGCGCTACAACGCCGACTACGGCGCCCAGCTGCTGGAAGCCAGCGCCGACAGCCTGCGCCTACGCTTCTACACCCGCACCGGCCAGCTTATCGACGACCACACCCTGGTGCGCGGCCTGGCCGCCGAGCCCCAGCTGCTGGGCGTGTACCCCTTGCCCATCAGCGAAGCCGCCCGCGTGGAAATCTCCCTGCCGGCCGCCTTCAGCTCGGTGCGGGTGCGCGTGCTCGATGCCCGGGGCCGGCAGGTGGCTACCCTGCACCAGGGCCCGCTGCCGGGCGGAAGGCACGAGCTGCAGTGGTCGCGCCAGGGCCTGGCTGCTGGTACCTACTTCGTGCAGCTGCAGGTGAAGGGCTACGCCCCGGTGAAGCGGACCGTGGTGCTGTAAGCAGGAGCCTTTTCGGGTAAGTTAAAGCGCATTCCAAGTTGGTGTAGGGTTATTCCAGACCGGCTCCCCCTCTCCCTTTCGGAAATGCGAATTAAGCATTTTTTGGGGGCGGGGGAGAGGCGAACCATAGAACGAAGCCGGTACGTCGACTTGGGAGTGCCTGTAAAAGTTGAGTTAAAAGGTAAAAGGGAAGAGTTAAAAGGTGGTTCTGCCTTTTAACTCTTCCCTTTTACCTTTTAACTCAGCAGGGGAAACTGAAAAAAGTTAACCACCCGCTGTAACCTTGCCGGGGAAGCAAGGTTTCCACCGCCGAATATGCTCACAACCTTAACTCGTTAGCCGCTTGAACTCGCTGACCGACAATGCACTCATGCTCCAGGTGAAAGCTGGACAGGTGGACAAGATGGGTTTGCTGTTTGAGCGCTACCACCGGCCGCTGTTTGGCTTCTTTTATCATTTGACTGGCGACTCCGACGCCAGCGAGGACCTGGTGCAGACCGTGTTCTACCGCATGCTTAAGTACCGGCACACCTTCACCGGCGAGGGGGAGTTTCGCACCTGGATGTACCACCTGGCCCGCAACGCCTCGCACGACGCAGCCCGGAAAAACAAAACCGCCCGCCACCACGACGACATCGTGGACTGGGAGGAAAAGATTGGCGGCGGCACGGCAGCCGATGCCAGCCTGCAAAAAGCCCAGGACGTGGCCCTGCTTCACCAGGCCATGGGCCGGCTCAGCCCCGAGCAGCGCGAGGTGCTGGTGCTCAGTCGCTTCCAGGAGCTTAAGTACGAGCAGATAGCCCAGCTGCTGGACACCACCGAGGGTGCCGTGAAAGTGCGCGTGCACCGGGCCCTGAATCAACTCAAAGGCATCTACCTGAAACTGGAAAATGGAATCAAATCCCTTTAACTGCGACAATACCCGCGAGCGGCTCGTGGACTGGCTCAGCCCCCGGCTGCCGGCCACCGAGCGCGCGGAAATGGAAGCGCACCTGGCCCGCTGCCCCGCCTGCCGGCAGGAGCTGGCGGCCCTGCAGCAGCTGTGGAGCACGCTGGGCGCGGTAGACACGCCCGAGCCCAGCGAGCAGCTGCGCCCGCGCTTCTACTCCATGCTGGCCGAGTTTCAGGCCGCCGAAAGCCGGCCTACGCTGTGGGAGCAGGCAAAGCGCTGGCTGCAGCCTTTGCTGCAGCCCGGCCCGGGCCTGCGCCTGGCTTACACCCTGCTGGTGCTGGTGGCCGGCCTGGCCATTGGCTACGGGGTGAGCAACCAGCGGCAGGGGGCCGGGGCCGGCTCGCCGGCTACGCTGGCGGCTGCGCCGGAAGCAGCCGCGCCCGACCAGGAGCAGCGCATGGTGCTGGCCATGCTGGAAAACCCTTCGGCCACTCAGCGCCTGCGGGCCGTGAGCTCCACCAAAGACATTGCCCAGGTAAACGAGCAGGTGGTGAACGCGCTGCTGAGCACGCTCAACAACGACCCCAACGTGAACGTGCGCCTGGCTACGCTGGAAGCCCTGGCCGAGCTGGGCCGCGACCCCGTGGTGCGGCAGGGGCTGGTGCACTCCCTTACCCTGCAGGAGTCGCCGCTGGTGCAGTCGGCCCTGGCCGACGTGATGGTGCAGCTGCAGGTGCGCCGCTCGGTGAAGCCCCTGCGCCAGCTGCTGCAGCAGGGCGGCCTGAACGAGGCCGTGAAAACCAAGATTGAAAGCAGCATCAAAACCTTGTCAAACGGTCGGAACGCCGACCCTTCAATTCCCCACAACCATGAAACGCAGCAGCCCCGGACTGATTCTCGCGATACTGTGGCTGCTTAGCAGCCCCGCCCTGGCCCAGCGCAAGGAGGCCAGGGAAACCATTACCAAAGAGTTTGCCCTGAGCGGCGACTTAAGCCGGCAGGTGCTGGCCGTGTACAACATCTTCGGCCCGGTGCGGGTGGAAGGCTACGCCGGCAGCAAGGTGCTGCTGGAAGCCACCAAAACCGTGCGCTCGGACAATGCCACCGGCCTGGAAGCCGGCCGCAAGCAGGTGCAGCTGGGCTTCACGCAGCGCAACGACTCGGTGGTGGTGTACGTGAGCGCCCCCCGCGACTCGCGGCCCCGCCGCAACTTCAACTGGAACAGCGACGACTTCGACTACAGCTTCAGCTACGACTTCGTGCTGAAAGTGCCCTACGCCATCAACCTGCACGCCTCCACCGTGAACGGGGCCGACGTAGAGGTGCAGGACGTGGCCGGCACCCTGGACGTGCGCAACGTGAACGGTGGCATCAGCATCAAAAACGCTAAGGGCACCACCAAGGCCCACACCGTGAATGGGAGCGTGGATGTGACCTACGCCGCCAACCCACCCGGCCCGTCGTCTTACAAAACCATCAACGGGCGCATTACCGTGGCTTACCCCAAGGACATGGGCGGCGACGTGCACTTCAAAAGCATGCACGGCGAGCTGTACACCAACTTTCCCCAGGTGCAGATGATGCCCCGCCAAGTGACGCAAACCCAGCAGAAGGACGGCAAGGGCACCAAGTATAAACTCAGCAAAGACACGGCCCTGCGGCTGGGCAAAGGCGGCAGCGACCTGCGCTTTGAAACCCTCAACGGCGACGTAACCATCAAGCAACAACTCTAATGAACCTTATCCATATCCTGTTAGCCCAGGCCCGCCACGGCCTGCAGCCGGCCCTGCTGGCCCTATTAGTACTACTGGCCGCCGGCCCGGCCGCCCGGGCCCAGAACACCGGCACCGACCCGGTAGTGGTGCCCCTCACGTCGCCGGGCAAGCCCGGCACCTTGCGCCTGAAGCTGGTGGGCGGCTCTATCAACGTGGTAGGGCACAAGGGCAAAGACGTGGTGATAGATGCCTCGGCCCGCGAGTTGAAAAGCCGGCGGGAGCGGGCCCGGGAAACCAGCGACGGCCTGCGCCGCATCGACCAGGCCGAGGGCCTCGAAATGACGGTAGAGGAAAAGGACAACCTCGTCGTCATCAAAACCGACTCCTACCGCCGGCCCATCGACCTCACCATTAAGGTGCCGCAGAACTTCTCGCTGAAGCTGGGTACGGTAAACAGCGGCGACATCACGGTGGAAGACGTAAATGGGGAGCTGGAAATCAGCAACGTGAACGGCTCCATCACGCTCCGGCAGGTGGGCGGCTCGGCCGTGGTCAACACCGTGAACGGCAGCGTGCTGGCTACTTTCGAGAAGGTGACGGCTGATGCTCCCATGGCTTTCTCGACGGTGAACGGCAAGATTGACGTGAGCTTTCCCAACAAAGTGAAAGCCAACCTGAAGCTGAAATCGGACCAGGGCGCCATCTACAGCGACTTCGACATGGAAGTGGCCCCCGCGCCCCGGCCCGTGGCCAGCACTAAGGGCGGCGGCATGTACCGCGTCACGCAGGACAGCTGGACCTACGGCAAGCTCAACGGCGGCGGGGCCGAAATCATGATGAAGTCGCTGCAGGGCAGCATCTACGTGCGGAAGGCGAAGTAAAGCCGCGTCTAGCCCCGGCAACCTGGAAAATTTCAGGCAGTTGCAGCAAATAGAGATTTTGCCGGTAGTCTAGTAAAGCCAGCCCAATGCAGCCGGTATGAACCTTGCCAATCAGGGCAAGTTGACCCGGGCTTACACCTGTTTCACAGCGCCGCGGCATGCATGGAGTCGGCTGCTACCAACCAGACTATTGGTCGTTTCCTGCTGCAACAGGTGCGGCCAGCTTACCGGCACGGTGGTGATTGACGTGGCTGGGAAGACCGTGCAAAGGGCCCTGCCTATGGCAGGGCCCTTTGCACGAATAATCCCGCTCCTGCCCGGCCCCGCCGGTAAGACCACGGGCGGCAAGGCGGCTAATCGGGCTGGGATACAAGGTAGTTTACCTGGACGCCGCTGACGGTTAATAAGTTGGTGTTGACCGCGCCAAAGCTGACGCGCACCGAGTAGGAGCGCACGGTATTGTCTACCACCAGGCTTAAAGGAGCCGAGGGGTTAGTGGCGGTTCCATTGACGGAGCTTACGCTCGTTGCCACCAAACGGAAGAACGTAGCCGGCGCGTAGCTGACCAGCTCAGCGGTAATAGCCGCGGTATTGCTGTCGTAGGCATACAGGGTGATGCCGGTAATAGTGGCGCCCTGAGGCAGCAGTATGGGTGCCCGAAACGCGGGCTGGGTACCGGAAGTGGGGTAAAAGTCGTCGCTGTTAGGAAAAAACGCGGTGGGCGTGCTGCCGTTTTCGGGCTGAAAGCTGGCGAAGCTCAACGTGAGGGTGCGGGCCTGGGGCGTGGGGTAGGTACCCCCGCCGCTGGCCGCGGTGGTTTGCACCGTGCCATCGGGAAACTGAATGCCGCCGCTGCGCGAGCGGATGGTGCCGTTCACGTCGAGCATCTGCGTAGGGGAAGTGGTACCAATACCTACCCGGCCATTGTCCAGCACGGCCAGGTGGGCTGGCTGGCCGGTCGTGCCGTTGAAAGGGGTGCTGGCGCCGGTGCCGCCCCACAGGCCCAGGCCGTAGTTGCTGCCGTTGGAGATGGTGCCCGTGCCGTAGAAGTACGTACCGTTGCTGTCTTCATAGTTGGCGATGCGACCCTGGGTGGTGTTGCCACTGCTGGCCGTGCGTCCTAAGGAAAGCTGGGAGGTAAACGTGCCCGTACCGATGCCCACGTAGCCGTTGGCATCCACGCGCAGGCCGCTGCTGCCGCCGCCGGTGAGCAGGTTATTGCTCAGGTTGAGATTCTGGGTGGCCGTGTGGTTGCCCAGGTTGTCGGCGCCGCCGCTGGGCAGCGTCACGCTGCTGCCCGCACCGCTCACCTTGGAAATGGTGAGCGTGGAGCCAGACAAGCTCAGCGTCTGGTTGTCGGTGTCGACCGGGGCCGTTGTCAGCACGGAGTTGTCGGGAAAGGTGAGGGTGCTTCCCGCCCCGCTGAGCTTCACGCTGCCCGCTACTTCCAGCGGCGCGGTGGGGCTGCTGGTGCCAATGCCCACCCGGCCCGTGGCCGTGGTGGTGAGCACCGGGGCGGTGGTCGTGGTGGTGCCCGTGAGGCCCAGTTGGAAGTCAAGGCCGCCATTGGGGTGGGCAGAGCCGTAGTAATATAAGCGCCCCCCGCCGTAGCTGCTGGTGGTGTAGGTGGCATACAGGGTGACGGCCGGGTTGGGCGAGGTCACGACAAACGTGTAGGTGCCGGCGGGCAGCGCCAGGGCTGGTGCCAGCGTGAGGGTGCGGTAGTTGGCCCCTATGCCCGAGTACAGCAGCTGGGTGTGCAGCACTGCGCCGCCCGTGCCCTCTCCGCTGCGCACCTCTATTGCCAGGTTGCTGGCATTGAAGCCGCTGACTTCCACATTCAGCCGAATGGTGTTGAGCGTAGCCGCCGCCGCCAGTGTAAACGACTGCCCAATGGGGCTGCTCAGGTTCAGGTAGCCCGTGGAGTTGGGCTGCGTGATGGTGAACGGGGCGCCGGGGGCCGTCGTGGAGGCCTGCACCCGCAGCGGACCATTCACTTCCAGCGGGGTTTGCTGCGCCGGGGTGGCTTCGCCCACGCGCACGGCCGGCGCCTGGGCCAGGGCCATTGGGCCGGTAAGGAGGAGCAGGCCCGTGAGCAGCCGGGGCAGGAGGGCGGGAGTAAGCAGTGTTTTCATATACGCAAGGGATAAGAGCGGCAAAAGCTGTTTGGCAAGCCAAAACTGCTTTCTGAAACCCCGGCCCGCTGGCTTTATAGCCCAAACGGCCGCCTGCGCGGGGCAGACGGCCGTTTGGCGTAAGTGAACGACAGTAGAAAAGTTTCTTGTTGCTGGTTGCTGGTTTCTGGTTGTCGTTCAAACCAGAAACTAGAAACCAGCAACCAGCAACAAGAAACCAGCAACTCCGAAGCTAGCCCACCAGGTTGAGGCGGCGCAGCAGCTCGTCGCGGTAGGCGCGGCCCACCGGCACGCCCTGCCCGCCTACCCACACCTGCCCTTCGCCCAGGTCAAGGCTTTCGATGCAGGCGGCCTGCACCAGATAAGAGCGGTGGGTGCGCACGAAACGGCCGGCGGGCAGCTTTTCCTCCAGGTCTTTAAGCGTGAGGCGGGCGGTGTGCTTGCGGGGCGCGGTGTGCAGGTGGCAGTAGGAGCCGTCGGCTTCGGCCCAGAGAATTTTGTCGTAGGGCACCTTCACCAGGCGGCTGTTTTCGCGCAGAAACAGGCTGTCGGGCAGCAAGGCATCGGCAGGTTCGGGGCTGCCGCCGCTGCCTTCAGCCGGGGCCTTGCCCTGGGCGAAGTGCTGCACGGCCAGCTCAATGGAGCGCTCCAGCAACAGCTTGTCGTAGGGCTTGCTCAGAAACGCGAACGGGCCGGCGGCGCGGGCCCGCTCGAAGGTGGTGCGGTCCTGCAGGCTGGTCACGAAAATCAGCGGCACGGGCCGCCGCTCGTTCAGCTGCAAAGCCAGGTCCACACCATCGGCGTCGCCATCGAGCTGAATGTCGAGCAGCACCACATCCGGCGCGTGCTGTTCAAACAGGGCCAGCGCTTCCGGGGCCGAGGGCGCCACGCCCACCAGCGCATAGCCCAGCTCGGAGAGCAGCATCCGCAGCTTGCGCACCTGCAAGGGGTTGTCTTCAACGGCGAGAATGCGAACGACTTCAGTATGCATGAGCAATGGGCGGGTAGGCAAAAGTAAGTTGTCAGTTGGTAGTTGTCTGTTGTCAGGTTCGCTTAAGAAGCTGTCTGGTAACTAACAACTGACAACCCGTTTACTGTTAAGACTGCTTAAGTACTGAGTCAAAAGTAGCCGTGCAGTCGGCGCGACTCCGTTAACCTCACCCCCCGGCCCCTCTCCGCCGGAGAGGGGGAGCCAGCCACAAGTTGAAAATTGAAAAGAAATTCTGTTTTTTCACTCCTCACTTTTAACTGGTAACTGCTGTCGTCAGTATCCCCTCTCCGCGGGAGAGGGGCTGGGGGTGAGGTTAACGGCCGGCAGCTCGAAGCTGAACGTGGTGCCCTGCCCCACCGCGCTTTGCGCCCGCAGGGCCCCGCCCAGGCGCTGAACAAACTCCTGGCTGACCAGCAGGCCCAGCCCCGTGCCGCCCTCGCCGGCCGTGCCGCGGGTGCTGCGCCGTCGGTCGAAGGCAAAGAGGCGGGCCTGCTGCTCAGGCGTCATGCCCACACCGGTATCGGCCACGGCCACGCTCACCTGCCCGGCCTGTAACCCGGTCGTAATGCTTACTGTGCCGCCCTCGGGCGTGAACTTGATGGCGTTGCCCAGCAGGTTGCGCAGCACGGTTTGGAGCAGGTTGGAGTCGGCCTGCACTTCCAGGCCAGCTGGAACAGTGTTGGTCAGCGTCAGCTTTTTGGCGGCCGCAGCCGGGCGGTAGAGCTGCAGGGCTTGCTCGGCGGCTTGGTGCAGCGGCAGGGGCTCGGGGCGCACGAGCAGGGCGCCGGTCTGGCTCTGGGCCCATTGCAGCAGGTTGTCGAGCAGGGCGCCCAGCTGTTGGCTAGCTTGGTCGAGCTCCCGGCCCAGGCCGGCCACCTCCTGCAGCTCGCCGGCCTGCAGGTAGTGGCGCAGCAGCTCGCCCACGTCCTGAAACGAGCCCACCGGCCCGCGCAGGTCGTGCCCGATAACAGCCAGCAGCTGGTCTTTGGTGCGGTTGGCGGCGCGGGCTTCTTCGGCCGCGCTGCGAGCCGCTGCTTCCGACTCGGCCAAACGCCGCCGGGAGCGCCGCAGCTGCCAGTAGAAAATGCCGAACACTGCCAGCGCCAGCCCCAGCCCGCCGGCCAGAGCGCCAAACAGGCGGGTGCGGGCCTGCTGCTGGGCGGCCTGCAGCTGCTGCAGCCGGCTCTGCTGCGTCAGCTCCCGGATGTGCTGCTGCTGGCGGTCCACGTCGAAGCGCACCTGCAGCTGGCTGAGGGCCTGGTTTTTCTCTTCACTGAGCAGGGTGTCCTGCAGAAACTGGTAGCGGCGCTGCAGCGCATAGGCCTGGGCGTGGCGGCCCAGGGCGGCTTCGGCTTCGGCCAGGTTGCCCAGGGCCTGGGCTTCGAGGCGGGGCACTTCAGCCCGCCGGGCCAGGGCCAGGGCACGACGGGCGGCGCCGGCCGCTTCGGCGTAGCGGCCCTGGTCGTAGAGCGGCGCAAACAGGTTAATCAGGTCGCGGGCCTGGCCGTACAGGTCGCCCAGCTGCTCATCGAGCCGCAGGGCCTGGCGGAAGTAAAGCTGGGCCGAGTCGAGCCGGCCCTGCTGCTGGTGCACGCTGCCCAGGTTGACCAGGCTCATGGCCTGGCCGGGCAGGTAGCCGGCCTGCCGGTACACGGCCAGGGCCTGGCGCTGCCGTAGCTGGGCGCTGTCGGGGCGGTTCCAGCGCCGGTACAGGTCGGCCAGGTTGGTGTAGATGAGGGCCAGGTCGGGTGGGGCGGGGGCGGGCCGCACACGGGCCAGCTCGGCTAAGGCCGCGCGGTGATAGCGGGCCGCGCGGGGAAAGTCCTGCTGCTGGGCGGCCACGTTGCCCAGGCCGGTGTAGAGAAACGACAGCAGCCGGTGGTGCCCCCGGGCCGGAGCCACGCCCCGCTGGTAGTAGCGGGCGGCGCCGGGCAGGTCGCCGGCGTAAAGCGCGGCGGTGCCCAGGTCGTTGAGGCACACCGCTTCGCCGCGGTGGAAGCCCAGCCGCCGGGCCAGCGTCAGCCCTTCCCGGCCATAGCGCAGGGCCGCGGGCAGGTCGGTGCGGTTCAGCTGCCAGCACAGCTCGTCGAGCAGCAGCACGCGGCTGGTGTCGGGTGGGGCCGTGGCCAGCAGGCGGCGCAGGCTGTCGGCCTCGGCCGATTGCGCCCGTCCCGACAGGGCAGCGGCCCACAGCGGCAACAACAGCAAAACCCGGAAGAAGCGAAAGCTGGGCATGCCTGCAATATAGAAAAGGCCGCTCCTTTTCAGGAGCGGCCTTTTCTATGCCAGCAGCCCGGAAGCTAGGGCCGGCGGTTGATGCAGTTCAGGTCTTCGAAGGCCTGCTTGAGGCGGGCCACAAACGTGTCCTCGCCTTTGCGCAGCCACACGCGCGGGTCGTAGTACTTCTTGTTGGGCGAGTCGGGGCCGCTGGGGTTGCCAATCTGGCCCTGCAGGAAGCCTTCGTTTTTCACGTAGTAGTCCTTGATGCCTTCCCAGAATGCCCACTGCAGGTCGGTGTCGATGTTCATCTTGATGGCGCCGTAGCTGATGGCCTCGCGGATTTCCTCCTGGCTGGAGCCCGAGCCGCCGTGGAACACGAAGTCGATGGGCTGGGGGCCGGTGCCGTAGTGCTGCTGCACGTACTCCTGCGAGTTTTTCAGGATGATGGGCTGCAGCTTCACGTTGCCGGGCTTGTACACGCCGTGCACGTTGCCGAAGGCGGCGGCGATGGTGAAGCGCGGGCTCACCTTCATCAGCTCCTCGTAGGCGTAGGCCACTTCCGAGGGCTGGGTGTAAAGCTTGCTGGAGTCCACGTCGGAGTTGTCGACGCCGTCTTCCTCGCCGCCGGTCACGCCCAGCTCAATTTCCAGGGTCATGCCCAGCTTGTCCATGCGCTCGAGGTAGCGCTTGCAGATTTCAATGTTTTCCTCAATCGGCTCTTCCGACAGGTCCAGCATGTGGGAGCTGTAGAGGGGCTGGCCGGTTTGGGCGAAGTGCTTTTCGCCGGCGGCGAGCAGGCCGTCAATCCAGGGCAGCAGCTTCTTGGCGGCGTGGTCGGTGTGCAGCACCACGGGCACGTCGTAGAGCTCGGCCATGTGGTGCACGTGCAGGGCGCCGGAGATGGCGCCGGCGATGCTGGCCTGCTGCTTGTCGTTGGCAATGGACTTGCCGGCGAAAAACTGGGCGCCGCCGTTCGAGAACTGAATCATGACGGGCGAGTTCACCGCCTTGGCAGTTTCCAGCACGGCGTTCACCGTGTTGGTGCCGGTCACGTTCACGGCCGGCAGGGCGAAGGCATTGGCCTTGGCGAACTGAAAGAGGGATTGAACTTCGTCGCCGTGCAGCACGCCGGCCCGGAGGGCGGTAAGGGTTTGGTCAGCCATGAAAAAAGAATTGAGTGAAGCGAAAACGGTGAACGATGGACGGGCAGGCAGCCGGCCGGCGGAAGGGCCCGGGAGGGGCACCCGCCGCCGGGCGCGGCTTACAGCCGGCAATTTCGGTAGATTTTACCTGAACTTCCGCACCCGGCTCCGGCGGCGGGGCCTACGGCTCTGGTTTTTGCCCCAATTTTGACTGGTGTTTCCTGGGAATGCGGCGTACAATCGCCAAAAACAAGAAACAATCCGGCACGCGGGCCCTGTTAACTTGCCGCAGCAAATCGGTTTTTAATATAGCCGCGCTAAATTGCCTGCCGTGCCGTGGCTACGGGCCCCTGCTTCGGTAGTGCCGAAGCCGCTGCTCCCGGGCAGCGGTACGCCGGCCCGCACATACACTCTGACTCCGCTATAGAACAAGACGATGGCAAATCGTAGGGCATCCATTACCGACCTGGCCAAAGCGCTGAATCTGTCGACATCCACCATCTCCCGGGCCCTGGCCGACCACAACGACGTGAGCGAGGCCACCAAGAAGCGCGTGCGGGCGCTGGCCGAGGAGCTAAGCTACCAGCCCAACCAGCTGGCCGCCGCCCTGCGCCGGGGCCGCACCAACACCCTGGGCGTGCTGGTGCCGCACATCACCGGCCACTTCTTCCCGCAGGTCGTCAATGGCATTGCCACCGAGGCCGCCCGGCTGGGCTTCAACGTGATGATTTGCCAGTCGAACGAAGACGTGAAGCAGGAGCGCAAGAACATCGACCTGCTGATGAACTCCCAGGTGGAGGGCATTCTCGTGTCGCTGGCCAACACCACCAAAGACTTCAGCCACTTCGAGGCGGTGCGCAGCCAGAACGTGCCGCTGGTGTTTTTCGACCGCGTGGTGGAGGGCTTCCGGGGCGACAACGTGAGCGCCGTGATGCTCGACGACTACCAGGGCGCTTACCAGGTGGTGGCCCACCTTATTGAGCAGGGCTGCACCCGCATTGCCCACTTCACCGGCCCGCTGCACATCAACATTCACAAAGGCCGGCACCAGGGCTACCTCGATGCCATGAAGGACAAAGGCCTGCAGCCCGACCCGCGCCTCACCGTGTTTGGGGAGCTCAACCAGAAAACCGGGGCGGCCTACATGCGCAAGCTGCTCAAGCAGCCCGAGCGCCCCGACGCCGTGTTTGCCTCCAACGACCTGGCCGCCGTGGGTGCCCTGCAGGAGCTGAAAGCCCAGGGCCTGCGCGTGCCCGAAGACATTGCCGTGGCCGGCTTCAGCAACGAGCCCTTCACTACGCTGGTCGAGCCCCAGCTCACCACCGTCGACCAGGGCTGCGACACCATGGGCATCTCGGCCGTGCGCCTGCTGCAGAAAATGCTGGCCGGCAACCCCGACCGCCTCATGCAGCCCCGCAACGTGGTGCTCAAGCCCAAGCTGCTGGTGCGGGAGTCGACGATGAAGAAGTAATGAGGTGATGAAGTAAAAAGTGATGAAGTGATGAAGTAAGGAGGAATACCTCATCACCTCATCACCTCATCACCAATTACCGCTCGCCCCAGGGGTGGCGGCGGGGCTTGCTGGCGGGTACTTCAATAAAGAAGGTGGTGCCCTGGTTTTCCTCGCTCTCGAACCAGATGCGGCCTTCGTGCAGCTTCACAATGGTGTGGATAAGCGACATGCCCAGGCCGGTGGTTTTTTCGCCGCGCAGGCCCGGGCGGCGGGCGGGCGTGAACCGGTCGAACAGCACGTCGTGGAACTTCTGCGGAATACCGATGCCGTCGTCGGCGATGGTGATGAGCAGCGTGTCGGTCCGCTGCTCCAGGCTCAGGCGAATGTGGCCGTTGTCGGGCGTAAACTTGATGGCGTTGGATAGCAGGTTGTTGACTACCTGCAGGAACTTGTTGTCGTCGAGCTCGGCATACACCGACTCGCGGGTGCAGATAAACTCAAAGTGCTTGCCCAGGTGGGCCTGGCCATCGCGGAGGGTGTCCATTATCTGGCGCAGGCGGCGGGCCAGGTCGAACCGCTCGCGCTTGAGCTGCACGCTGGTCGACTCCATAAACTCCTGGTCGACGAAGTCGCGGATGAGGTTGACGCTGTCGCGGCAGGTGTCGTGCATCACCTGCAGCATCTTTTCCACCTGGGGGTCTTGCAGCGGGCCCACTTTCTCGCGGCAGAAGTCTATCATCTGCTGCAGCAGGTTGAAGGGCCCGGCCAGGTCGTGGGAGAGAATTTCGAGGGTGGTGTTCTTCTTGGCGTTGAACTTGTCGGCGTTCAGCAGGTACTCCCGCTCGGCGCTGATGTCGTTGAGGGTGCCGCAGACCAGCACCTGCCCGTCGCTGGCCAGGTACTGATGGGCCTTAATGCCCAGCCACTGCACCTTGTCATGCTCGGGCAGGGGCAGCAGGCGCAGCTGTATGTCTTCCTTGAGCTGCCCGCGCACCAGCCGCTCGAAGCAGTCGGCGCTGTACTCGACATCGTCGGGGTGGATGCGGCCGAGCAAGGCGGGCAGGTCGCTGTTTACCTGTTCGCGGCGGTGGGGCGCAAACAGCTTTTCGTAGGCCGCGTTTACGTAAAGCACCTGCCGGGCCGTGGCGCTGTACACGAACGAAACCTGCTGGCTTCCTTCCAATAAAGCGTGCGTGAGTTCCGACGGAGTTAACATGTTGGCGGGTTGGGGTAGATTTTGGGGTAGAGACCGGGCCTCAGGCGCTCTATTTCATGCGCCGCCCGACAACCAGTCTCTGCCAGGCGAGATTATCCCGAAGGTAGCATAAAATTAGTCTCATTGGGAGCTACGGGCCCGGGCAGGGCAAGGGTGTGAGCGTGAGCTTTGCCAGGCCGTCAGGGCACCTGCCGACGCGTAGAGCGGCATGCATGCGGCGGTGTACGTGCCCCGGGGGCGTGCCGGTGCTGCCGCTGCTGCGCTAGCACCGGCCCCCTCACTTTCTGCTTGCCAGCGCCTTTTTCTGACAACGAAGCCCTTGCCGCGGCGGTTGCGGGGGAGAAAGGCAGGCCGTAGCCGCCGGGAAGCCGGGGCCGCCGAGCGGCTTGTGGCGGTTTCTAAGGCGGGCTGCCGGCAACGTTCCCGACAACGTTTGCACAACTATAGTTGGCCGGTGGGGCGGATAAGCAGGGGCGGGGGTGGCAAATTGCAGAACCTATACGCTGCGTGGCAAGCGGTTGCGCGGCCATCTTTCTCATCCTTCCCACCAATTTATGTTCCATGCCTACGCTTAGTTTATCCAACCCCGCGCCGCGACTGGCCCCGCTGCAGCGCTGGCTGACGGCCCTGTGCACGGCGGCCCTGCTGCTCATTTTCACCGCCGCCGTGCAGGCCCAGACCTACGATGCCGTGGTGGCCAAGGACGGCAGCGGCAACTTCACCACGGTGCAGGCCGCCGTGAATGCCGCGCCCACGGGCCGCACTACGCCCTACACCATCTTCATCCGGAACGGTAAGTACAAGGAGAAAATCATCATTGCCTCCAACAAGACCTTCCTGCAGTTTGTCGGCGAGAGCGTGGCCAACACCATCCTCACCTTCGACGACTACGCCGGCAAGCCCATGCCCGGGGGCGGCAACTACGGCACCGCCACGTCGGCCTCGGTGATTGTGAACGCGGCCGATTTCTCGGCCATCAACATCACCTTCGAAAACACCACCGGCGACGCCCCGCAGGCCCTGGCCATTGCCGTGAACAGCAACCGGGCCGCGTTTTTCAACTGCCGCTTCCTGGGCGGGCAGGATACCGTGCTGGCCCAGGGCGCCAACTTCACACAGTACTTCCGCAACTGCTACATCGACGGCACGGTGGACTTCATCTTCGGCTCGTCGGCTGCCGTATTTGAGGGCTGCGTGATTTACCCCAAAACCCGGCGCGATGGTACGGCCCTCGGCTACATTACCGCTGCCAATACCCCGGCCGGCACCACCTACGGCTACGTGTTTCGCAACTGCATCATTCCGGCCAACCAGGGCACAACCACCTTCCTGCTGGGCCGGCCCTGGCAGAACTCTACCGGCAACTCGCCGCTGGCCAACAACAAGGTGGTGTTCCTGAAAACTACCCTGGGTGCGGGCGTCGTGCGGCCCGAGGGCTGGGCCGTGTGGGATGCCGGCACCAACACCAGCCTCATTACCTATGCCGAGTTTCAGAGCCGCAACTTCCGCGGGGGCCTGGCCGACGTCAGCCGCCGCGTGAGCTGGTCGCAGCAGCTGGCTGCGGCCGACACGGCCAACTACAGCCGCAGCACCGTGCTGGGCAGCTGGAACCCCTGCGCCGTGTGGAACAACATCTGCGTGCCCTTCACCCGTCCTATCGCCGTCACCAACTTCCGCGGCGTAAAAGGGGCCACCACCACGGCCTTCACCTGGAACGCCAGCTGGGGCATTGCCCAGGTGCAGTACGAGCTGATGCGCTCGGCCACCCGCAACGGCACCTACACGGCCGTAAGCCAGCGGACGGCGGCCAGCGACACGCTGTATAGCTTCCAGGCCAGCGACGCCCTGCCGGCCGCCGGCTCGGCGTTCTACTACTACGTGCGGGCCAGCAAGGCCGGCCTGGCCACCCACATTTCCGACACGGTGGAAATCTCGCGCATTCCCACCATCAGCGCCGTGAGCAGCCTGAGCCCCATCACGCAATACGCCGGCGGCCCCTCGGCCCCTCGTACCTACCTTGTGTCGGGCGCGAACATGACCAACAACCTGACCATCACAGCGCCCGCGAACTTTGAGCTGTCGACCAACGGCACTGCCTGGAGCAGCAGCCTCACGCTGACGCAGACCAACAACACGGTGGCCAACACCACTATTTACGTGCGGCTGAACGCTGCCGCGCCGGGAAGCTACTCGGGTAGCATCGTGCACAGCAGCGCCGGTGCGGCCACCGTCAGCACGGCCCTCACGGGTACGTTCGTGAACACGCCCGCTCCCGTATCGAACGTGCTGCAGATGTGGTCGCTGCGCGTGAGCAGCCAGGACAGCGCCCGCCTGCGCTCGGCCAACCTGACGGCCAGCACGCCCCTGCTGCGCCGCCTCTACGTATCGGACGGCACCACCGTGCCGGCCATTCCGGCCTACTCGGCCCGCTACGGCCAGGCCTTCGGCGCCAGCACCAACGGCGACGGCTCCTGGGGCACGGCCGCCCCGGTGAACGGCCCCGGCGGCAACGTAAACCGCCGCTTCTACGAGCAGTTCACCGTGACGGCTACTGGCAGCCAGTCCGTGCGCCTCGACTCGCTGATTTTGTGGTCGGCCTTCTACAACACCAGCAGCAACACCAAGCTGGCCGTGGTATGGTCGCGGTCTAACTTCCAGCTGGACTCGACCGACGTGGCCGGCGGCAAAGGACCCGGTGGCCCCCTGACGCCCGGCGCCAATGGCGGCTTTGCCACGCCCATTGTGCTGCTCAACCAGAACGCCGGCGCCAACCACTACTACCGCCTGGCCCTGGCCGACACGCCACCCGTGATTCAGCCCGGCCAGACCATCAGCATCCGCCTGTACTGGGCCACCGGCAGCAGCAGCAGCGGCCGCTACGGCCTGCTGCGCGACGTGCAGGTGAAAGGCGAAGCCCTCACGATTTCGGGCGTACGCGGCGCGGCCACGGCCAAAAACAGCCTGGTGGTGTACCCCAACCCCGCCACAGCCGAGCTGACTGCCCGCCACCCCAAAGCCAGCCCCGGCGCCACCGTCACCGTGTATGCCTTCGATGGCCGGCAGGTGGGCACGTTTGCCGCCCAGGCCGGCAGCACCGAAACCAAGGTGCCGGTGAGTGCGCTGGCGCCCGGCAACTACCTGCTGCTGTATGCCGGCGACGGCGTGCGGCAAGCGGTGACGGTGGTGAAGGAGTAAGCCCCCATCCCCGGCCCCTCCCCTGCAGGGAGGGGAGCCAAGTAGTAAAAGCAGAAGGGAAGAGTTGAAAGCCGAACTGCTTTTAGCTCTTCCCTTCTGCTTTTTTATGCTTCGAAGCAGAACCACCGGCACTGGCTCCCCTCCCCCAAAGGGGAGGGGCTGGAGGCGGGGCTGACATCGTTCCCGGCATCGATTGCACAAATAAACCAGCCCATTAACCCTGTTTTAAGGCTTTTCGGGGGTAGGCCGGGGTTAATATTGTATGGGTAAGCCTGCCGCCATCTGGCGCGGCGGGCTATTTATCGACCTATTCATTTTCTTGATGAAATCAACTTCCGCGTTACTGCTGGCCGCTCTGGCCGTGCTGCTGCTGGCCTTCCGGCCGGTGGCCGAGCCGAAAATCCAGATTTTCCTGGTGGGCGACTCCACCATGTCGCAGAAGGCCGACCTGAGCAAGCCCGAGCGGGGCTGGGGCATGCTGTTCGGGCAGTACTTCGACGGCAGCGTGAGCATCCAGAACCACGCCATGAACGGGCGCAGCACCAAGAGCTTCCTGCGCGAAGGCCGCTGGGCCAAGGTGCTGGAGCAGGTAAAGCCCGGCGACTGGGTGTTCATTCAGTTTGGCCACAACGACTCCAAAGTGGAAGACAGCGTGCGCTCGGCCCCGGCCCAGACTATCTACCGGCAGCTGCTGACCAAATACGTGCAGGAAGCCAAAGCCAAGGGCGCCAACCCCGTGCTGCTCACCCCCGTCGGCCGCCGCTACTTCGACGAGGCCGGCCAGCGCAAGGACGACCACGGCCAGTACCCGGCCGTGGCCCGCGAGGTAGCCAAAGCCCAGAAGGTGCCGCTGATTGACCTGCACGAGAAAAGCTGGGCCCTGTACTCCCAGCTGGGCGAGGCCGGCACCCGGCCCCTGTTCTGGAGCTACCAGAACGGCTACTACGAGGCCAACCCCGTGCCGCCGGCCAAGAACGACAACACCCACTTCTCGGAGTATGGCGCCAACCGCGTGGCCCAGCTGGTGGCCCAGGCCGTGCAGGAGCAGAACCTGCCCCTGGCCAGCCGCCTGCGCCGCCTGGAGTTTGAGGGCAAGTTCCAGCACGACCTGCCCGTGGTGCTGCAGCCGGTGTTCCGCAAAGACACCTTCAACATCCTGAAGTTCGGGGCCCGGCCCGACGGGCAAACCCTGAACACAGCCGCCATTCAGCAGGCCATCGACGCCTGCTCGCAGAAGGGCGGCACCGTGCTCATTCCGCGCGGCCTGTGGCTGACGGCCAGCATCGAGCTGAAAAGCAACGTGAACCTGCACGTAGCCCAAGGGGCCCTGGTGCAGTTCAGCAGCAAGCTGTCTGACTACCACCTCATCAAAACCACCTGGGAAGGCGAGGACGCTATCCGCAACCAGGCCCCGCTCTACGGGCACGACCTGGAAAACATTGCCATCACCGGCCCGGGCACCTTCGACGGTGCCGGCGACGCCTGGCGCATGGTGAAGAAAAGCAAGCTCAACGCCACGCAGTGGCAAAACCTGCTGGCCTCGGGCGGCGTGCTGAACGAGAAGAAAGATACCTGGTACCCCTCGGAGCAGTCGCTGAAAGGCGCCAACGCCACCAAGCCCGGCATCCTCAAGCCCGGGCAAGCCGCTAACGTGAGCGACTACGCCGACGTGAAGGACTTTCTGCGGCCCAACATGCTCAGCCTCACGCGCTGCAAGCAGATTCTGCTCGAAGGCTTCACCATTCAGAACTCGCCGGCCTGGACCATTCACCCCCTGCTCTGCGACAACCTCACCATCCGCAGCGTGACGGCCAAAAACCCCTGGTACGGGCAGAACACCGACGCGCTTGACCTGGAATCCTGCCGCAACGGCCTGGTGGAAGGCTGCACCTTCGACGTGGGCGACGACGGCATCTGCATCAAGAGCGGCCGCGACGAGCAGGGCCGCAAGCGCGGTGTGCCCACCGAGAACTTCATCATCCGCGACACCAAAGTGTACCACGCCCACGGCGGCTTCGTGATAGGCTCGGAGATGTCGGGCGGCGCCCGCAACCTCTTCGTGAGCAACTGCACCTTCATGGGCACCGACGTGGGCCTGCGCTTCAAAACGGCCCGCGGCCGCGGCGGCGTGGTGGAAAACATCCACGTCAACGGCGTGGACATGACCGACATCGCCGGCGAGGCCATTCTGTTCGACATGTACTACGCCGCCAAGGACCCCGTGCCGATGGCCGGCGAAAGCACGGCCCCGCCCGTGATGAAAGCCGAGCCGCTGGGCGAAGGCACGCCGCAGTTCCGCAACTTCCGCATCCGCAACGTCACCTGCAAGGGCGCCGCCACCGGCATCCTGGTGCGCGGCCTGCCCGAAATGGCCATCAAGGACATCCGCATCGAGGACGTGGTGATTGAAAGCAAGAAAGGCCTGGTGTGCCAGGAAGCCGAAAACATCGAGCTGAAAAACGTGGCCCTGTACACGGCCGACACCACGCCGGTGCTGGAGGTGCAGAACAGCCGCGACATCACCCTCGACGGCATCCGCTACGCCAGCGGCGCCGAGCTGCTGCTGCGCGTGACCGGCGACCGCAGCAAAAACATCAAGCTCAACAATACCGACACCAAGCTGGCCAAGAAAAGCCTGGATGTAGACCAGAAGCTGGGCAAGAAAACGGTGACGGTGGCGGGGCGGTAGCCCCACCCCCGGCCCCTCCCCTGCGGGGGAGGGGAGCCAAATGATTGAGCTAAAGTGAAAAGTGAAGCGTGAAAAGGAGCATTGCTTTTCAACTGGTATCTCCCCATATCAATTCTTTGCGGGCTCCCCTCCCCATCGGGGAGGGGTCGGGGGTAGGGTTGAACGGCTGGAGCCATTACACGAACCCGACAACTGCACTCGATTCTACTTTCATTGCATGAAGAAATTTGCGCTTCCACTGCTGGGACTGTCATTGATGAGCCAGCTGTCCGCGGCCCTAAACCCCGCGCCAACGAGCCACATAGAGCCGTCGGGCTCCCCCTCCCTGCAGGGGAGGGGGCTGGGGGGTGGGGCTCCGCTCTCCCAACGCATGGCCGACGCCTTCATCTCCTGGCACCCCGACTCCATCCTCATCGGCAGCCGTAAAACCACGCGCTGGGACTACGAGCAGGGGCTGATGCTGAAGGCCCTGGAGCGGGTGTGGAACCGCACGGGCGATGGCAAGTACTTCAGCTACATCAAGAAGGACCTCGACCTGTTTGTGCAGAAGGATGGCAGCATCCGCACCTACAAGCTCGACGACTACAACCTCGACAACCTCACCACGGGCCACGCCCTGCTGCTGCTGGCCCAGAGCTCGGTGCCCGAGGCCGACAAGTACGCCCGGGCCGCCACGCTGCTGCGCTCGCAGCTGGACAAGCAGCCGCGCACCAAGGCCGGGGGCTTCTGGCACAAGAAAATCTACCAGAACCAGATGTGGCTTGATGGGCTCTACATGGCCGAGCCCTTCTACGCCGAGTACAGCCAGGTATTCAACCAGCCGGCCGGGTTTGACGACGTGGCCAAGCAGTTTGCCCTGATTGAGCAAAACCTGCTGGACTCCAAAACCGGGCTGCTCTACCACGGCTACGACGAAAGCCGCGAGCAGCAGTGGGCCAACAAAACCACCGGTCAGAGCCCCAACTTCTGGGACCGCGGCATTGGCTGGTACAGCATGGCCCTGGTGGATGTGCTGGACTATATGCCGGCCGGCCACCCCCAGCGGGCGCAGCTGATTAAGAACGTGCAGCGCCTGGCGCCCGTGCTGGCCAAGTACCAGGATGCCAGAACCGGCACCTGGAGCCTGGTGATGAACCAGGAAGGCCGCCAGGGCAACTACGCCGAGGCGTCCGGCTCCAGCATGTTCGTGTACTTCCTGGCCAAGGGCGTGCGCCTGGGCTACCTCGACCAAAGCTTCGCCAAGGTGGCCAGAAAGGGCTACGATGGCCTGGTGAAATCCTTCGTAAGCACTGAGCAAGGCGGCGCCCTGGCTTTCAACGGCACGGTGAGCGTGGGCGGCCTGGGCGGCAAGCCCTACCGCGACGGCTCCTTTGAGTACTACCTCAGCGAGCCGCTGCGCAAAAACGACCTCAAGGGCGTGGGCCCCTTTATCCTGGCCAGCGTGGAGATGGAGATTGCCGCCGAAAACAGCCTGGGCCAGGGCAAAGCCGTGGGCCTGGACTACCACTTCAACCACGAGCTGCGCAAAAGCCCCCTCACCGGCGAGCAGGAGCAGTGGCACTACACCTGGGAAGACCGCAGCCACGGCGGCTTCTGGCTCTGGGGCAACCAGTTTCGGGAGCTGGGCGCCAAAACGGTGAGCCTGCCCGCCGCCCCCACGGCCGCCAGCCTCAAGCCGCTGAGCGTCTACATTATTGTCGACCCCGATACCCGCAAGGAAACGGCCAGTCCCAACTACATCAGCGATGCCGACAGCAAGGTGATTACCGACTGGGTGAAGGCGGGAGGAACCCTGGTGCTGCTGGCCAACGACACCGCCAACTGCGAAACCAGGCGCTTCAACGAGCTGGCCAGGAACTTCGGCGTGCGCTTCACCGACCAAAGCTCCCACATGGTGAAGGGCAGCCAGTTTGAGCAGGGGCTGGTGGACTTGTCCTCGGGTAAGGCCGTGTTTAAAAACGCCAAAAACGCCTACATCAAGGAGCTGTCGGTGCTGGAGGTGAAAGCCCCGGCCCAGCCCCTGGTCACCAGCGAGGGCAAGCTCATCATGGCCACGGCCAAGCTGGGCAAAGGCACGGTGTTCGTGCTCGGCGACCCCTGGCTGTACAACGAGTACGTGGATGGCCGCAAGATTCCGGCTTCGTTTGAAAACTTTCAGGCCGCCAAGGACTTGGCCGCCTGGCTGCTTGGCCAGGGCAAGTAAATGAGGAGCGGGCCCTTGCTGCGCCGCATCGCGGGCATTCTGCTGCTGCTGGGCCTGGGCTGCCTGGCGGCCCGGGCCCAGGGCCCGGTGTCGAAAGTGTGGGTGCCCGACCTGGGCAACGGCAGCTACAAAAACCCGGTGCTGTACGCCGACTACTCCGACCCCGATGTGGTGCGGGTGGGGCCGGACTACTACCTCACCTCGTCGAGCTTCAATGCCGTGCCGGGCCTGCAGATTCTGCACTCCCGCGACCTGGTGAACTGGACCATCATCGGCGCGGTATTCAGCCAGCAGCCACCGCTGGCCGACTTTCAGCAGCCCCAGCACGGCAACGGCGTGTGGGCCCCGGCTATTCGCTACCACAACAAGCAGTACTACATCTACTACCCCGACCCCGACCGGGGCATCTACGTGACGCGGGCCAAACACCCCGCCGGGCCCTGGGAAGCGCCCGTCCTCGTCAAGGAAGCCAGGGGCTGGATTGACCCCTGCCCGCTCTGGGACGATGACGGGCAGGCCTACCTGGTGCACGCCTTTGCCGGCAGCCGCGCCGGCTTCAAGAGCGTGCTGGCCCTGAGCCGCATGAGCCCCGACGGGCTGCGCCTTATCGGCGACGACGTCCTGATTTTCGACGGGCACGAAAAGCACCCCACCATCGAAGGACCGAAGTTTTACAAGCGCAAGGGCTACTACTACATCCTGGCGCCGGGTGGCGGCGTGGCCACCGGCTGGCAGGTGGCGCTGCGCTCGAACAACCCATTTGGGCCTTACGAAGACAAAATCGTGATGGCCCAGGGCAAAACGCCCGTCAACGGCCCGCACCAGGGTGCCTGGGTAGATACGCCCGACGGCAAGGAGCACTGGTTTCTGCACTTCCAGGACCAGGGGCCCTACGGCCGCGTGGTGCACCTGCAGCCCCTGCAATGGAAAAACGACTGGCCCGTCATCGGCAGCGACGCCGATGGGGATGGCACGGGCGAGCCGGTGCTGACCCACGCCAAGCCAGCCGTGAAAGGCCCGGTAACCCTGGCTACGCCCGCCACCTCCGACGAGTTTGAAGCCAACAGCCTGGGCTTGCAGTGGCAGTGGCACGCCAACCCCCAGGTGGGCTGGGCTTTTCCCAACGGCCCCCAGGGCTACCTGCGTCTCTACTCCGTGCCCCTGCCGGCCGACTTCAAAAACATGTGGCAGGTGCCCAACCTGCTGCTGCAAAAGCTGCCGGCCGCCCAGTTTACCGCCACCGCCAGGCTACGCTTCACGCCCCGCTTCGAAGGCGAGAAGACCGGCCTAATCATGATGGGGCTGGACTACGCCTACCTGGGCCTCAGCAGCCAGGGCGGCAAGCTGCTGCTGGCGCCCACCACCTGCACCAGCGCCGACAAGGGCAGCGCCGAAGCAAGCGGCGGCTCTGTAGAAATACCAGCCAAACAGCCCATTTACCTGCGCGTTTCCGTGAAAGAAGGTGCAAAGTGTCAGTTCAGCTACAGCCTGGACGGGCAGACATTCCAGCCCATAGGCAGCGAGTTTCAGGCCCGCGAAGGCAAGTGGATAGGCGCCAAGATGGGTTTGTTCTGCCTGCGCGCCGGCAAAACCAACGACGCCGGGAATGTGGACGTTGACTGGTTTCGGGTGGAGCCTTAGTTGTTAGTTGTCAGTTGTTAGTTGTCAGTTGTCAGTTGTCAGTTGTCAGTTGTCAGTTGTCAGTTGTCAGGATTGTTCTGAGGGCGAGCGAAGGAAGCGTGTCATTGCGAGCGCAGCGAAGCAATCCGTCCTGTCCAGGCGACCAGCCAATTGGAGTGATAAGGGGTATCATCGAGAGGCGGATACTTAACGCGTGCGTTTACCGGGCTTCTGGAAGCTAGAGGCCGGATTGCTTCGCTGCGCTCGCAATGACACGCTCCCTGGCCAAGCACACCAAGTATACCAAGCATACTATCAGAACAGTCCTGACAACTAACAACTAACAACTGACAACTGACAACTGACAACTAACAACTAACAACTGACAACTGACAACTGACAACTGACAACTAACAACTAACAACTAACAAAATGAAACCGCTGCTCCTCTTCTACCTGCTCCTGCTGCCCGCCCTCACCTTCGGGCAGGTGGGCCGGTTTGTGGTGGCCCAGGATGGCAGCGGCGACTTCCGCACCGTGCAGGAGGCCATCAACGCCGTGCCGGACTTCCGCAAGAACGTCACCACCATTTTTATCAAAAAAGGGACTTACAAGGAAAAGCTGGTGCTGGCCGGCAGCAAGACCCTGGTGAAGCTGGTAGGGGAAGACCTGCGCACTACCATCCTCACCTACGACGACTTCAACCAGAAGAAGAACATCTTCGGCGAAGACAAGGGCACTTCCGGCTCGGCCAGCTTTTACATCTTTGGCAGCGACTTCACGGCTGAGAACCTCACCTTTCAGAACAGCGCCGGGCCGGTGGGGCAGGCCGTGGCCGTGTGGGTAGCCGGCGACAAGGCCCGCTTCGTGAACTGCCGCTTCCTGGGCTTTCAGGATACGCTCTACACCTACGGTTACGGCAGCCGGCAATACTACAAAAGCTGCTACATCGAAGGCACCACCGACTTCATCTTCGGCTCCTCCACGGCCTTTTTCGAAGACTGTGAAATCTTCGCCAAGAAAGGCGGCTCCTTTATCACGGCGGCCTCTACGCCCGACACGGCCCGCTACGGCTACGTGTTCTACCGTTGCCGCCTCACCGGCGACGCGCCCGCGGCCTCCTACGCCCTGGGCCGCCCCTGGCGCCCCCACGCCAAAACCGTGTTTATCGCCTGCGAGCTGGGCGCCCACATCAGCCCCGCCGGCTGGGACCACTGGGGCAAGGAAAGCAACCAGAAAACCGCCTACTACGCCGAGTACCAAAACCGCGGCCCCGGCTTCCAGCCCAGGCAGCGCGTGCCCTGGAGCCAGCAGCTCACGGCAGAGGAAGCCGCGAAGTATAGCCGCGCGAAGGTGCTGCGCGACTGGGACCCGGCCTTGTAGGAGTTAAAAGTTAAAAGTGAGGATTTGAAAGGCATAACATCCTTTCAAATCCTCACTTTTATTAAAATCCCAGTATTGGCTCCCCTCCCTGTAGGAGAGGGGCCGGGGGTGGGGCTAAACCACCGTTTTCACCAGTCGCGACGAGTCGCGTACGTTCAGCCCCGTGGGCAGCTTGGTGGTGCTGGGCGGGCTGGCTTTGTGCTTGCGCTCAATCTGCTCGATGAGGCGCTCGGCGGCCAGCTCGCCGATTTCCTGGGCGGGCTGCGTTACGGTGCTCATGGGCGGGTTCAGCAGCTCGGCGGCGGGCAGGTTGGTGAAGCCGATAAGCGAGATGTCGTCGGGAATGGCGATGCCGCGGCGGTGCAGGGCGGTGAGGCAGCCCAGAGCCAGGCGGTCGCTGGCCGTGAAAAAGGCGTCGGGGCGGGGCGTCTGGGAGAGCAGGTCTTCTACCAGCTGGTCGGCCTCGTCGGGGCCGAATGTGCCGTAGCGCACCAGGTTTTCGTCGTAGGGCACGCCGTACTGCTCCAGGGCGGCGCGGTAACCGGCCAGGCGCTCCTGCGTGATGGACATGTAGGGCGGAATGGTGAGGTGGGCAATGCGCCGCCGCCCGGTTTGCAGCAGGTGGGAGGTGGCGGCGTAGGCCCCGCCGAAGTTGTCGGCCACTACCTGGGCCACGTTTAGCTCGTCGGCCACGCGGTCAAACAGCACCAGGGGCAGCCCCTGGGCCTGCAGGGCCTTGAGGTGAGACACGTCGGAGGTTTCGCTGGAAAGGGAAATCAGCAGGCCATCGACGCGGCGCGACACGGCCTGCTGGATGTTGGCCAGCTCCCGCTCGTACGACTCGTGGGTCTGGAAGATGATGACGTGGTAGCCGCGGTTGTAGGCAATGGCCTCGATGCCGTTGATGGCCTGGGAAAAGAAGTTGTTGGCAATCTGGGGTACTACCACGCCCAGGGCACGGCTGCTGCTGCCCTTCAAACTCAGGGCAATGGGGTTGGGACGGTAGTTGATGCGCTCGGCATAGTCCATCACCAGCCGCTTGGTTTCGGGGCTGATTTCGTAGCTGTCGCGCAGGGCCCGCGAAACAGTCGAGGTAGACAGGTTCAGTGCGCGGGCAATGTCCTTGATGGTGACGGGGTCCAAGCGGTTATCTTATTAAAGTACAATAATAGGTTTAAGCTGGGGGTGGCCGGGGTTCTCTGCAAATATGCCCGGTTTTCAGCTTGTTAAGCCAGTGGTAGACGGGTTTGTAGGAGTCGGTAACGTTCCCGGCAACGTTTGCGCAAAAAATATTTGTCCAAATCTTGCTTATGCCGGGGCCTTCGCGGAACCTTTAGCCAGCTCTTTCCACCACAAGAGTACCAAAAATCTAGCTAACTCCCCGCAAAGTGCCGTGCGGAGGCCCTGGGTTTTTCGCAGCCCGGGGACGCTTTTACGCCCGGGCAGGCTGCTACCACAGCGGTAGGGCCGCCCCATTGTCAGCGCATTATCTCATTTCATCGCTTGTATGACTACACCTTTTACTCTTTCGCCTGCTGCCCGCCGCCTCGCATTGCTGCTCCTGCCTTTGTTGCCCGCCGTGGCCCAGGCCCAGAGCGTAACCAGCTACACTTATGCCAGCAGCGGCAGCAGCGCCGCGGCCTACACCCTGCTGCAGCCCTCCTCCGCCGCTGCCACGCGCACGGCCGGTACCTTCGACGAAGGCTACTACAACAACCTGCCCATCGGCTTCTCCTTTGTGTTTGCGGGCACGGCCTACACCACGTTTTCGGCTTCCACCAACGGCTGGATGACCTTCGGCCAGGCCCTGGCCAATGCCATGCCGGCCAACAGCCTGAGTACCGGCACGGTGCGCCCCATCGTGGCCCCGCTCTGGGACGACATCAGCTTCGGCGATGTATCGATGCCGCCCGCCCCGGCTACCGACGGCAACCTGTACTACCAGACCAGCGGCACGGCCGGCAACCGCGTCTGCACCATTGAGTGGCGCAACGTGCGCTGGAGCCCGGCGGCCGCCGGCCCCGTATTCTCCTGCATGGTGCGCCTGTTTGAGGGCACCAACGTGGTGCAGTTCCAGTACCTGCAGGGCTCTACCAGCGCGGCTGGCTCCACCCGCAGCGCCTCCGTGGGCCTGGGCGGGCTCATGGCCGGCAACTTCATGTCGCTGTCGGACCTGAACCTGACGGCTACGGCCAGCACCACCACCGAAACCAGCAGCATTGCCAGCCGTGCCACCAGCGGCCGCATCTTCACCTTCACCCCCACCGGCGGCCTGGCCAGCCGTGCCGGCCGCGACCTGACGCCGCTGGAGCTGGCCCCCAACCCGGCCCAGACCCAAGTGAAGGTGCAGGGCCACGACGCCCGCCAGGCCGTGGAGCTGCTCGACGCCCAGGGCCGCCTGGTGCGCACCCTGCCCCTGGGCAGCAGCACCATTGCCCTGCAGGACCTGGCCCGCGGCCTGTACCTGGTACGCGCCGGGGCCCGCACCCAGCGGTTGGTGGTAGAGTAGAGTTGATATGAGCCAGCGGCTGGCCGGCAGTACTTTGTTCGTGAAGAATAAAGCTGCTGGTCAGCCACTGTGTTTTAATCTTTTACTAAGGTCCGTATGAAAAAAGTCTTACTCACGGCCTGCGTGGCCCTGCTGCTCGCAGGCGCGGCCCGGGCCCAGGCGCCCACGGTCAACTTCGCCCAGGTGGGCTACTCCACCCTGACCACCGGCACCACCGGCGGGGCCGGCGGCACGGCCGTGACGGTAAGCACCGGCTCGGCCCTGCAGGCGGCCATCAACGGCAACCGCAGCAACGCCCCGCTCACCATCTACATCAGCGGCACCATCACGCCGGCCAACTCGCCCGGGTTGAGCAAGATTGACGTGAAGGACCGCAACAACATCTCCATCATCGGGGTGGGTACCAGCGGGGAATTTCACGGCATCGGCATCAAAATCTGGCGGGCCCGCAACATCATCGTGCAGAACCTCAACATTCACCACGTGAACACCGGCGACAAGGACTGCATCTCCATCGAAGGCCCGTCGGACCACATCTGGATTGACCACTGCGAGCTGCACAATCAGTTCCAGGGCATCGACCAGGACTACTACGACGGCCTGCTCGACGCCAAGAACAACTGCGAGTACATCACCTACTCCTGGAACTACCTGCACGATGCCTGGAAGGCCAGCCTCTGCGGCTTCGAGGATACCGACAACTACGACCGCAAGATTACCTACCACCACAACCGCTTCGAGAACATCAACTCCCGCCTGCCGCTGTTCCGCTTCGGCAACGGACATGTGTTCAACAACTACTACAGCGGGGTGGTGTCGACGGCCGCCAACTCCCGCATGGGCGCCTGCCTTAAGATTGAGAACAACGCCTTCGTGAACACCCGCAACCCCTACGTAAGTGCCTACAGCACGCAGGACGGCTTCGGCGACATCGTGGGCAACCAGCTGGTGAACTCGCCCTTTGCGTACTCGGCCGATACTCGCGTGCTGCGCGCCTGCGCCGCCGTGATTCCTTACAGCTACGCCCAGGTACTCAACAATGCCGCCGACGTAGCCGCCGTGGTGATTCCCAATGCCGGCGTGGGCCACCTCGGCACGGTAACGGGCACGGCCCGGCCCCGGGAGTCGCAGAACTTCCGCGCCTACCCCAACCCCTCGCAGGGCGTAACCAGCTTCGACTTCGTGCTGCCGAAGGGCGGCAGCATCAGCATCGGCCTCTATAATATGGCGGGGGTGAAGGTGGCCGAGGTGCTGAACGAGCCGGCCCTCAGCGCCGGCCTGCACTCCACTACCTACACCAACCCCAGCCTGGCCGCCGGCCTCTACTTCTGCGTGGTGAAGACCGAGCAGGGCGTATACACCCACAAGCTGGTGCTGGAGTAAAACCTGCATCCAGCTTCCTTGTAAAAGCGGCCCGCCGAATCCGGTGGGCCGCTTTTTTTATGGTGTAGAGACGCAATATTTTGCGTCTCCGGGACTGCACCAGGGAGGACACTACAGACGCTGCGTCTTCTCATGCTCGTAGCTTAACCTTACGCCATGGTTCAACGACAAGACGTAACATGCCGTCTCTGAAGCATTCAAGCGACTCAGGAAGCCAAGTGGTTTAAGAATCCGGCGGTGCCCGGCATCAGGAATGTGCTGAGACGCACAGGCAGATTCTAGGTGCAGCCAGGTTATCGGAACAGCGCCGCGAAACACTGCGAGAAAACCGAACCGGAATTGTCCATAAAAAAACACCCCGGCTGGCAGGGCGCCAACCGGGGTGTTTCCTTCGCGAGTAGGGGCGCTTATTCCACCACCACGCGCTGGGTGAGGACGTCGGCACCGGCCTGCAGGCGCAGCACGTACACACCCGCGGCCAGGGCCTGGGTGTCGAACTCGCTGCTGGCACCGGCCGCCGTCAGGGCGATGGTGCGCGAGGCTACCACCTGGCCCAGGGCGTTGAGCAGGGTGGCCTGCACGTGCTGCTGGCCCGCTACCGGGGGCAGCAGCACCGCGAAGCGGCCCGCGGCCGGGTTGGGGTACACGCTCACCTTGCCGGCCAGCATGGCCGACTGGGCGGCCGTCACGCTGGCGCCGCGGAACACCAGGCTGAAGCGCGTGGTGCTGGTGCCGGCCAGGGTGAAAGCGTAGCGCGAGCCGGCGCTGAGCAGCAGCTGGGTGCCGGTCTGCGCGTCGCGCAGGTACACCGTGCCGGTGCCGAAGTTCGCCAGGGCAGCGGCTTCGAAGGCGAAGGCGCCGGCCTGGGGCGTGCGCAGGGCCAGGGGCACGATGACTTCCGTGCCGGCGAGCGGGGCCAGGCCGTTGATGGCCAGCTCGGCGGTGCCGGCCAGCGCGGCCAGGTTCAGGCCCGCGGGGTTGGCCAGCTTCACGGCGTCGGTGGCCGCGTCAACCGTGGCCGAAGCCGTGGCGTCGAAGTAGACGATGACGTCGTCGCTGAGGTTGGCGCCGCTGACCTGCAGCTGGAGCTGGGCGCGGGTGTCAGTGGTGCCGCGGCCAAAGGCGGGCTCGGCGGCGAAGCTGGTCACGCGGTTGGCGTTGGTCAGGTTCACGGCGCCGGGGGTGCCGGCAGCGCTCACCCGCACGAAGTAGCCCGCGCCGGCGTTGATGATGGGCGAGGTGCCCATGCCGTTCACGAAGGAGCGGTAGTTGCCTACGTAGCGGCCGGTGCTCTGGTACACGTACATGGCGGCGTCCATGCCGGGGCGCTGGGCGGCCGTTACCGTGCTCCAGTCCAGGGGCGCCGGGTAGGGGTTGCCCAGCAGGTGCCAGCCCGCGTCAGCATCAGTGCCGCGGCTCAGGCTGCCCGAGTTCTGGGTGCCGTTGTTGAAGGTGCCCACGAAGTCGATGGGCGTCGCCGTGGCGGGGGCATTCACGGTGTAGCCGCGGGTGGGCTGCATCACGTCGGTGAGAGCGCTGGGCGAGAACCAGCCCTTGTCGAAGCTGCTGTAGGTCGACGTGGCCGTGGCAATGCGGCTCTCATCGTAGCCAAACACGGTGGGGAAGGGCGTAACGAAGTTGGGCGTAGCCGAGCTGTTGTAGGCCGGGTTTACTACGGGCGTGAAGCCGGGCGTGCTCAGGTCGGCAAACGTGGTGCTCTGCACCGGCGAGCTGAGGTGGCGGTAGGCCGGGCCTGTTACGCTGTTGGTAATGGCGCGCTGCATGGTGCCGGTGCCGTTCACTACGCCGCCGGTGTTCACCAGCACGGCCGTGCCGCTGGGCGCGGAAAGCAGCACGAAGGCCTGGCCGTTGGTGTTCAGGTCGCCGTTCTGCAGGCGGGCCAGCTGGCTTACGCTCAGGGCCTGGCTCAGGGTCACGTCGCTGGCATTGTTCACCGTGATGCTGCGCACGGTGGCGGGCAGGCCGCTGCCGGTTACCTGGGCGCTGGAGCCGTTGTAGATGTAGTTGGCATCGGGGCTGAACGAGCGGCTGCCGCCCGTTTGCACCGCGCCCGAAGCGCCGCTGCCGCTGATGCCGCTGGCATCGCACACGCTCAGGGTGGCGCCGGAGGCCAGCACAAAGCTGCCGCTGCCGCCCAGGGGCTGGCAGGCCGTTACGAGGCTGCCGCCGCTCTGCACCGTCAGGGTGCCGGCTACGGTGGTGCTGCCCCCCAGGGTGGCCGTGCCCGTGCCGGTGATGGTCACGTTGTTGTAGTTGCCCGAGATAATCTGGGCCGAGCTCACGGTGATGTTGTTTACTGTGGTCACGATACCGGCGCCGGTGGCGAATACGTCGCGCAGCAGGGCGTAGCGCCCGCTGGTGCCGCTGGAGTTAACGCCGTAGTAGAAGCGCACGGTCAGGGTCTGGCCGGGCGTGATGGTGAGGCCGCTGGCGCCGTTCAGGGGCAGGCGGTAGCGCACGTTGTTGGTGGTGGTGGAGCTGGCGGTCGACTGCTGCGTCAGGGTGATGGGGCTGGCGAAGCTGGCCGCGCTCAGCTCCACCGAGTCCTGGGTGAAGCCGCTGCGCGAGTACGCCAGGGCCAGGCGGCCAGCGGCGGTGCCGTAGGTGGTGGAGTTAAACACCAGCGAGTCGATGCGGGCCGAGTAGCCGCTGGCGGCCGTCACGGTGAACTGAATGTAGTAGCCGCGGCTGGGGGCGCCGCCGCTGGTGCCGGTGCTGTTCCAGCCGCCGCCGGCCGCCGTGGGCGCGAAGGCATGGCCGAAGCGGGCCGTGAAGTCGTCGGGTGTGGTAACGTTGGAAGCCACCAGGCGGCGCAGCGAGGCCGAGCTGGCCGTGACGGCCACCGAGCGCAGGGCGGCGCTGTCGGCGGTGCTCACGCGCAGGGGCCAGTGCTGCAGGGGCAGCACCGGCGTGCTGAAGGTGCGGCTGATGACGCTGCTCTGCATGCCCGCGGCGGCGCAGTTGGCCTGCAGCGTTACGGTGTAGGTGGTGCCGGCCGTCAGGCCGGTAAGGTTTACCGGCGAGGCGGTAGGAGCGGGGCTGATGGTGGTGGCGCTGCCGCCCTGGGGCGTCAGGGTTACCACGTAGCTGCTGTTGCCGGAGCCGGCCGTGAAGCTGAGGCGGGCCGAGTTGTAGCTGATGGCACCCACGCTCACGCTGCTGGGGTCGTTGCAGGTAGGCATGGTGAAGGTAGCCTGGCCTTTGGCCATAACGTCGCGCAGCAGGGCGTAGCGGCCGGTGTTGCTGGTGCCCACGGCGTAGTACAGGCGCACGGTCAGCGTCTGGCCCGGCTGCAGGGTTACGCCGCTTACCCCGTTCAGGGCAAAGCGGTAGGTGTCGGCCGCCGTGAGGGCGGCACCGCTCACGGCCACGTTGCGCAGGCCGGTGAAGGCCGTAGTGAAGCCGCTGTTGGTGGTGGTGCTGGCCCCGGCGGGCAGCACCCAGCCGTTGGGCTCGCTGGACGTCGAGAAGCCGTTGGTGGAGTAGCGCACGGCCAGGCGGCCGCCGCTCGACTGCAGGATGCCGGTGGCGAAGGTGATGGAGTCGACGCGCACGGTGTAGGTGCTGGTGGCATTCACCGTGAACTCGGTGTAGAAGTTGCCGCTCAGGACTTGGGTGTTGCCCCAGCTGCCGCCGTCAGCGGTGGGGGCGAAGGCCTGGCCGGTGGCAGCGGCGTAAGCCGGGACCGTAGGCACGGTGGTGCCATTGGAAACCGCCAGGCCCTGCAGGGCCTGGGTAGAAGCCGACACGCCCGTGGCGCGGGTGCCCGCATCATCCGTGTTGTTGGCCGTGAGGGGCCACTCCTGCAGCAGGGGCGAGTTGGCTACCGGCGCCACGAAGGTGCGGGTGATGAGCGTGCCCACGCCGCCGTTGCCGCTGCAGTTGCTGCGTAGCGTCACGGTGTACTGGGTGCCGCTGCTCAGGCCGGTAAAGCTTACCGGCGACGCGGTGGGCGCGGGGGTAATCGTGGTGGTGGGGCCGCCCTGGGGCGTGATGGTAACCGTGTAGCTGGTGTTGAGGCTGCCTGCCGTGAAAACCAGGTCGGCCGAGGTGGCGGTGCGGTTGGCTATGCTTACGTTGGTGGGGTCGGCGCACACGGGGGGCGCAGGCGTAGTGAAGGTGTTGGTGATAACCGAGCCCGAGGCGCCGTTGCCGCTGCAGTTGCTGCGCAGCGTCACGGTATAGTCGGTGCTGGCCGACAGGCCCGTCAGGTTTACCGGCGAGGCGGTGGGAGCCGGGCTTACCGTCGTCGTGGAGGCCGGCGTGGCCGTGGGGTAATAAGTAACCGTGTAGCTGGTGTTGAGGGCGCCGGGCGTGAAGCTCAGCTGGGCCGACGTTGCGGTGATGTTGCTCACCGTGGCCCCCGTGGGGTCGGCGCAGGTAGCGCCGCTGGCCACGGCCGTGCCGTTGATGGACACGTTGCGCAGCATCACGTACTTGGCGGTGGTGGTGCCGGTGTTGGCGTTGTAGTACAGGCGGATGTACAGGGTCTGGCCCGTGTTCACGGCTACGCCCGTGGCGCCGTTCAGCTGAAATGAAAACGCGGTGGTGGCGGCGGCCGTGCCGCTGGTGCCGGTGCTGCTGCTCAGGCTGGGCAGGGCAACGGGGGCGCCGAAGCTGCCCGAGGTGCTGGTGGTGCCGCTGGGCAGGGTGGAGCCCGTCACTTCGCTGGGCGTAGCGAAGGTGGGGTCGGTGGAGTAAGACACGCCCAGGCGGCCATTGCTGGTGCCTAGGATGCCGGTATTCATGCTGATGCTGGTCACGTTCAGGTTGAAGCCCGAGGCGGCCGTAACGGCAAACTGCTCGTAGCGGGTGCGCACCGGCGTCAGCGAGGGGTTGGTCCAGCTGCCGTCGCTTACCGGCGACACCTGCTGCCCGCGCAGGGCCGTGTAGGGGTTGGTGGAGGCCAGCACCAGGTCGGCCAGCGTGGAGGGGCCGGCCGTGGCGCCGGCGGCTGTGGTGCCGGCGCTGTTATTGGCTTCCAGGGGCCAGGTAGCCAGGCTTTGGGCCGCGCTTTGGCTTACCAGCCCAACGCCGGCCAGGGCCGCCAGGGCCAGGGCCCGCAGGGTGGAACCAAGCGCGAGCCTTCGTCCGTTGCCGGAAGCTGTGCCGCGAAGTAGTGATTGTAGCATAAATTAAAAGAGGGTTTAGAGGGTGATGAAGAGAAATAGCAAAAGCCCGGGGCGGCAGTGCCGGACCCGGAGCGCAACATCCAGTGAAAGGAAGGGTAAGCCCGCGATTTACAGGGTGCTAAGGCCCTTAATTGCTTGCATTACTGTGAAGGTATGCTTGTGCAATGCCTTATAAGGAGCCGTTTTCAGGCTTTATTTATGCAATCGATGCCGGGAACGTTCTCATAGCGGGCTTTTCTGCGGGCGGCCGTCTCGCCGCGCTTGGCCTGCCGCCGGCCCCGCGCGCGGGCCCCACCGCCAGCACCTGGCCCCGCCCTGGGCCCGGCGCCGGGCGCTGCCCCTGCACCACCCGGTTGCTGCCGGACGTGGCAACGTTCCCGGCATCGATTGCGCAGAAAAAGGCACTGGAAGCTGCCGGTGCTGGCCGCTGGCAGTGGTAATATTAGAAAACGAAACCAGACGGGTACCCGCCACGGTTGTGGGCCCGGTACCGGTTGATGAGCTGATTTAACTTTTTTCTATGCACGTATCACGAACCCTGCAGCTTTCCCATCCCAAGCTTCGCACCGCGGGCCTGCTGACCGGCCTGCTGCTGGGAGCCGCGGGCACCCCCGCCGCCCAGGCCCAGCTGCTGGCCTTCCCCGGGGCCGAGGGCGCCGGCCGCTTCACCTCGGGCGGCCGCGGGCGCGGCACGGCCGGCACCACGGTGTTTGAGGTAACCAGCCTGGCCGACACCAACACGCCCGGCACCCTGCGCTACGCCTGCAGCCAGTCGGTGGCAGCCGTGCCGGCCCGCACCATTGTGTTTCGGGTGTGCGGCACCATTCGCCTCTCGTCCCGCCTCAACATTCCCCGCAACACCACCGTTGCCGGGCAGACGGCCCCCGGCGACGGCATCTGCATCGCCGACCGCCAGGTATCGGTGGGCGGCGACAACGTCATCATCCGCTTCATGCGCTTCCGCACCGGCGACCGGTACCCGCAAATCACCGGCATCGGCATGGTGAACGGCAACGGCGACGAGGACGCGCTCAATGCCATCGACAAGAAGAACGTCATCATCGACCACTGCACCATGAGTTGGTCGATGGACGAGGCCTTTACCGTGTACGGGGCGCAGTCGGACAGCACCACCCTGCAGTGGAACCTCATCAGCGAGCCGCTGAACTACTCCTACCACTTCGAGACGGGCGACACCGACTACCAGCGCCACGGCTACGGCGGCATCTGGGGCGGGCGCCGGGCCAGCTTCCACCACAACCTGTTTGCCCACTGCCTCAGCCGCACGCCGCGCTTCAACGGCACCCGCTACGGGGCCGCCGTGGGCTCGGAAAACTGCGACTTCCGCAACAACGTCATCTACAACTGGGGCATCAACAATGCCCACGCCGGCGAGGGCGGCAACTACAACATCGTCAACAACTACTACAAGTACGGGCCTAACACCAGCACCAGCAGCAGCGTGCGCTACCGCGTGTTCAACCCCTACCGCCAAAACACGGCCCCGGTGCTGCCCTTCCCCCAGCTATACATCGACGGCAACTACGTAGACGGCTCGGCCACCAACACGGCCCGCAACTGGCGCGGCGTTACCATGCAGGGCACCAGCCAGGCCGATACCGTGCTGTCGAAGGTGTCGACGCCGTTCAACATCGCCCCCGTCGCCACGCAGAGCGCCCTTGATGCCTACAACTCGGTGCTGCAGAACGTGGGCTGCGTGCTGCCCACCCGCGACGCCCTCGACCAGCGCATCCTTAACGACGTGCGCAACCGCACCGGCGCCATCATCGACGTGCAGGGCGGCTACCCGCACGGCACGCCCTACAGCCAGACGTCCGGCGCCTGGCCCACCCTCACCTGCGGCCCCGCCCCGGTCGACACCGACCACGACGGCATGCCCGACACCTGGGAGATGAGCATGGGCCTGGACTACAATAACCCCGGCGACCGCAACGACATCGCCCCCAATGGCTACACCAACCTCGAAAACTACCTCAACAGCCTGGTGGCTTCCGTGGTCACGTCCAGCCGCTCGGGGGCCGCGGTGGCCGAAAGCCTGCGCCTGTTTCCCAACCCCGCCAGCGAGCAGCTTACCCTGGGCCACCCCCAGGCCGGCAAAGCGGCCCGCATCACGGTCTACAACTTCGTCGGCCAGCAGGTAGCGGCTTTTGCCGCCAGCACCGGCGCCCAGGAAACCCAGCTCAACCTGGCCAGCCTGGCCAAGGGCAACTACCTGGTAGTGTACCGCGACGCCAACGTGCAGCTCAGCGCCAAGTGCATGCGCGAGTAGCGCCTAGGTTTTTCCTGCTGAAAAAGCCCCGACGAACAGTCGGGGCTTTTTTTATGCCCAGTGCCAAGGGCACCTGCCCTCTGCGCCTTCTGCGTAAGCTTCAGCGTCCTCTGTGGGCTAACTAATAAGTCGTTTAGCAGTAAAAGGATGTCCGTCGACAAGCAAATGCCTGCTCAGAGACTAACAACTAACAACTAACAACTAACAACTAACAACTGACAACTCACAACTCAGAATAGCATCGGGCAGGCCAACCGTTTTTAGCCCGCAGAGGACGCTGAAGCTTACGCAGAAGGCGCAGAAGCATACGGCACTCGTGAGTCCGGCCCGGGCACAAAAAAACGCCGCCGGAACAAGTCCGGCGGCGCCTTAGTGGGGGTGGAGAGGGAAGGGTTATTGCTTGATGATGCGGCCCGTTACGCGCTGCTCGGCATCGGCGTACTCTACCAGGTAGAGGCCGGCGGCCAGCTTGCTCAGGTCGACGGAGGTGCCGTTGCTGCCGGCCTGGGTGGGCAGGCTGGCTACTTTCTGGCCCGTGGTGGTGTACAGGCTTACGCGGGCATCAGCCTTGGCAGCGGGGTGGTTTACCAGTACACGCTCGGCGGCAGGGTTGGGGCTCAGGCTCAGGCCATTTTTCACCAGCAGGGCGCTGGCTGTGGCCGAAGCCGTGCCGCGGCCTTTGAGGATGACGTTGCGCAGCAGCACGTAGCGGCCCATGCTGGAGCTGCCCACGGCGAAGTGCAGGCGCACGGTCAGCGTCTGGCCGGCGTTGATGGTGACGCCGGTAGCTCCGTTCAGGATGAAGCGGTACTGGTCGGGCACCGAGCCCGTGCTGGGCATCTGGGGCAGGATGGCGCCGTTGTTGGCTACGTCGCCCGGGGTGCCGGTGGTGGGGTTTACGCCGAAGGTGCCGTTGCCGGCCGCCGGCAGCGGGCCGCCGGGTACCATGTTGGTGCTGTTGCTGATTTCCGGCCCGATGCCGCCCGTTACGCTGGCCGAGTCGGTGGTGTAGTTGCTGCGCGAGTACGTAACCGCCACCTTACCAGCCGCCGAGTTGAAGATGGAGGCGTTAAATAGTACGGAGTCGACCCGTACGGCCCCGCCCACGGCGGTGATGGTGAACTGCTCGTAGAAACGACGGCGGGGCGTGCTGCCCGTGCCGGGAGGCGTGGCGCTCGACGAGCTCCAGCCGCCGCCATCGGCCGCCGGTGCAAAGGCCTGGCCGTAGGTGGCCGAGTACGGCTGGAAGGCCATGTTGCCGGTGCCCGAGGGCAGCTGGCCGTTCGACAGCACGTAGCGGCGGAACACCGGCGTACCCGTAGTGATGTTAGCCGAGTTTACCGTGGAGTTGTTGTTAGCCGTGAGCGGCCAGACTGCGTTGGCAGCAGTTTGAGCCGAGGCGGGAGCCGCCAGCGCCAGGCCACCGGCCACGGCCAGGGCCTGCAGGGTGCGCGAGGAGAGTAAAGACTTTTTCATAAAAGCAGGGGTGATGAAGTTTAAACCAGAAATCCGGGCAGAACCGGACGAATTGCCATGCAATCTGCTATAGAATATGGGCAAATTGAAGCGTTTGAGCTACTTTATTTGCGCAAACGTTCCCGGCAACGTTGCCACGCCGGCCGGGGCCGCCTGGACCAGGAGTGCCTGGCCCCGGCGGGCTCTTTTTCTTGACTAGCAAGCCGCTAGCCCGTGTAAGCGCTGCCGCCTGCCCGGCCGCAGCCGCCCGCCGCAGGCCCGGCGCTTCTGGGAACGTTACCGGTAACGTTTGCATAAATAAACCCGGGCCAACGGGGATAAATCGGAGGCATAGCGCTCTAGCTTTCCCGCTGTGTTTCGATAGCGCCCTATCGCGGGGTGCGGCTTCTTCCCCCTCTTTTTTATGAAAAACCTTTACGCTAGCGCAGCGCGGCTGCTGCTGGGCTGTATGCTGCTGCTTTTCAGCGCGCAGCGGGCCGCCGCCACCCACGGCCAGGCCGGCCAGCTCACCTACGAGTCTCTCGGCAACAACCAGTACCGCGTCACGGTGGCCTTCTTCCGCGACTGCTCGGGCACGTCCATTCCGGGCTCACTCTCGCTTACGTGCCGGCCCAACGGCTGCTCCTCCTCGACGGGGGCTGTGACGGGCACGCTGCGGCCGGTGGGCATGTCCACCATTGGCAGCCCGTACTGCGGGGCCGCCCAGAGCAGCAATGTGTGCAGCTCCTCCAGCGCCCTGCCCAACTACGAAACCCGCCTCTACGACGGCACCGTGACCTTGCCCCCGGCCCAGGAGTGGGTGCTGAGCGTCACCATCGACGCCCGCCCCTTCACCACCACGCTGGTGAACTCCAACAACCAGAACCTGCGCATGGAGGCCACGCTCAACAACCTGATTACCCTGCCCGGCAACGTGCAGCAGCCCATCCTGAACAACTCCCCGCAGTTTACCAACACCAACCTGCCGGTGCCCTTCGTGTGCGTCAACCAGCAGTCGACCATCTCCTTCACGGCCACCGACGCCGACCGCCTCAACGGCGGCCGGGCCGACTCGCTGGTATACTCGCTGGAGCAGCCCCTGGCCGACTGCAACCGCGTGTCGGCCTACGTGCCCTACCCGGCGCCCTGCGCCCCGGCCACGCTGCCCGGCAGCTGCGCCGTGCAGTGCCCCCCGGCCCCGCTGGCCTACTCGGCCACGCTGCCCATCCTGGTGCGCCTGGATACCGTGGGCAGCTGCCCCAACCGCCGCCTGGTACCCAGCTTCTACTTCAACGCCCAGGCCGGCAGCTTCACCTTCACGCCTTCGCGCTTCGTGCCGGCCAACCTGGCCACCAACAACCAGATGGAAAACAAGTACGTGGTAGTGGGCAAGGTAACTGAGTACCGCCGCATCAACGGCGTGTACTACAAGGTGGGCTCGGTGCGCCGCGACTTCCTGGTTATCGTCATCGACTGCGCCAGCAACCAGGTGCCGGCCAGCCCGGTGAGCGTGGTGGTGGACCCGCTCAGTCAGGCCAGCGTGATTAACCGCCGCGACACCACCCTGATTACCATACCCACCTGCAGCTTCTCGCGGGTGCGCATCGCCTTCACCGACCCCAACCCCCAGGACCAGCTCACGGTATTCGTGCCCGCCAACGTGAACAGCACCCTGCTGCAGAACGGCGACATCGGCACCTTTGCCCTCGCCGGCAACGGCAGCACGGCCCCGGTGGGCACGTTTTACTTCCAGCCCCTGGCCAGCACGGCCGGCACCCAGGTGCTGCTCAACGTGCGCATCGAAGACAATGCCTGCCCCGTGAAAGGCACCCAGTACCGCACCATCATCATCAACGTGCGGCCCGGGCGGGCGGTGCAGGCGGCCCCGGCCATCGCCATGCCGGGCCTGGGCGGGGCCGCGGCCGCGGCCATCTGCCCCGGCGGCTCCCTCACCCTCAACGGCACCGTCAACCGGCCCGACTCGGTGCGCACCAGCACCGGCAGCGTGGTGGCGCAGTCGTACAGCTACCTGTGGACGGCCCCCAACAACAGCGGCCTGAACCCGGCCCAGGCCAACAGCCGCAGCATCACGGTGAACCCTGCCGTGACGACCCGCTACCTGCTGCGCGTAACGCCCGTGCTCAACCCCGGCGGGGGCTGCGGCAGCGACACCGTGTCGGTGCTGGTGCGCGTGGTGCCCCCGCCGCGCGCCCGGGCCACGGCCTCGCCGGTGGTGGCCTGCTCGGCCGCGAACGTCACCCTCAGCGGCAGCGCCAGCCGCCCGGATAACCTGACCGATCCCTACACCTACACCTGGACCGGCGCCGGCCTGCCCGCGGCCAGCACCGGGGCCACGGTGACGGCGCGCCCTACGGCTGCCGCCACGCGCTACTACCTCACCGTGACCGGCGCGGCGCCCTACGGCTGCCGCGACACCACTTCGGTGCTGGTGCGCCTGGCGCCTTCGCCCACCGCGGCCTTCCTCACGGATTCGAGCAGCTCCGGCGGCAGCCTCACGCGCCGGGTGGCGCCCATCACCTACACCTTCGTCAACCGCTCCAGCATTGGGGGAGGCTTCCGCCTCGACTCGGTGCGCTGGACCTACCAGCGCCTCAAAGACGGGCAGGGCCGCAGCGTGAGCGAGGCTGAGATTGTGTTCTCGCGCCAGGCCACGCCCGCCCCGCTGACCCTGGCCCTGGGCGGCGACTACCTGATTCGGCTTTACACCGGCACTACGGCCGGCGGCGCGGCCTGCCCGGCAGCCCAGGCCCGCTACCACGCCGTGGTTCCTGCTATTCAGACCCCCAACGTATTCACGCCCAACGGCGACCGCCTGAACGACACCTTCGTGGTGAGCGGCGAGCAGGTGGGCGGCAAGCTGCAGGTGTTTAACCGCTGGGGCCGCGTGGTGGCCGAATATGACAACTACCAGAACCAGTGGGCTGCCGACGGCCTGCCCAGCGGTACCTACTACTACAGCCTCACCGACCGCCAGGGCCAGACCCAGAAAGGCTGGGTGGAAGTGGCCCGGTAAGCCGGCCAGCTTAGAAGCGCATCCTACAGAAAAGCCACCCGTGCGGGTGGCTTTTCTTGGTTATGGGGCCAGAGCAGGAGCACCCCGTTTCGCGAGGGGCACGGTACTCAGCCTTGCATGTGCCCATCTGCCGGAAAGGATTGCGGGGAAAGTCGATTTATTGGTTAAGTACAATTTTTCAAGTAAAGCAGATTGGGCCGGGCTAAGCTATGAATTAGGCCTTGGTAAGTGATGGAAAGGGTAAATGGCATGCATCGGCCCGAAAAAGCAGGGGAATGGCATCGATGCCGGCATCGATTGCGGAAATAAAAATGCTAAAACCCTTGTTTTCGGCTGAGCGGGGTCGGAAGTTTAGAAAACACAATGCGGCAGCTTTATCAGCCCGCCCGTGTTGCTACCCTCTAAGATTACCAAAAGCCCATGGCTGCTTCTGCCTCCTTCTTTCCTGCCTCGTTCAGCCTTGCCGGGCAGCTGGCCCTCGTTACGGGGTGCAGCCGCGGCATTGGGCAGGCCATGGCCGTGGGGCTGGCCGAAGCCGGGGCCGACATCATCGGCGTATCGGCTTCGCTGCCGGCCGACGGCGGCGAAACCGGCCGCCTGGTGCGGGCTGCCGGCCGTAGCTTCCGGGCGTATCAGGTCAACTTCGGCCAGCGGGCCCAGGTAGACGCCTTCGCTGCCCAGGTGCTGGCCGACCATCCCCGCATCGACATCCTGATTAACAACGCCGGCACCATCCGCCGGGCCCCGGCTGCCGAGCACTCCGACGCCGACTGGGACGAAGTGCTGACCATTAACCTCGACGCGCCCTTCCGCCTGGCCCGCGCCATTGGCGGGCAGATGCTGCAGCAGGGGCGGGGCAAAATCATTTTTACGGCCTCGCTGCTCACCTTCCAGGGCGGCATCACGGTGCCGGGCTACGCGGCCAGCAAGGGCGCCATCGGCAGCCTGGTGAAAGCCCTGGCCAACGAGTGGGCCGGCCGCGGCGTGAACGTTAATGCCATTGCCCCGGGTTACATCGCCACCGACAACACCGAAGCCCTGCGCCAGGACGCCGACCGCTCGGCCAGCATCCTGGGCCGCATCCCGGCCGGGCGCTGGGGCCAGCCCGACGACTTCAAAGGCCCCACGGTTTTTCTGGCCTCCGCGGCCGCCGACTACGTGCACGGCACCATTCTCACCGTCGACGGCGGCTGGATGGGAAGGTAAAATCAGTTAACAGTTATCAATGAGCAATGAACAGTGTTGTTCAACGCCTTTTTACATAACTGTTAACTGCTCACTGATAAATGTTAACTGAAAAGAATGACTACCCGCTTCGCCATCAGCCCCCGCGAAACCGCTGCCATGAGCACGGACGAGCTGCGGGCGCACTTCCTGATTGAAACCCTGTTTGTGCCTGGCGAAATCACGCTCACCTACACCCACTACGACCGCATGATAGTGGGCGGGGCCATGCCCGCCGGTACCGCCTTGGAGCTGCCCTGCCCGGAAAGCCTCAAGGCCACGCACTTTCTGGAGCGCCGCGAGCTGGGCGTTCTTAACGTGGGCGGCGCCGGCCGCGTGACGGTAGGCGAGGAAAGCTACGAGCTGGGCCGCCAGGACTGCCTCTACGTAGGCATGGGCGCCGGCCCGGTGCGCTTCGAAAGCGCCGATGCCGGCCAGCCGGCCAAGTTCTACCTGCTGTCGGCGCCGGCTCACCACGCCTACCCTACGCAGCGCCGCACCCAGGCCGAGGCCACGCCCGTGGAAATGGGCGCCCTGGAAACCGCCAACCAGCGCACCATCTACAAGTACATCTACAACGAAGGCATTCAGAGCTGCCAGCTGGTGATGGGCCTCACCACCCTGAAGCCCGGCAACGTGTGGAACACCATGCCCAGCCACACCCACGACCGCCGCATGGAGGCCTACCTCTACTTCGACCTGACCCCCGGCCAGCGCGTGCTGCACCTGATGGGCGAGCCCAGCCAAACCCGCCCGCTGTGGGTGAGCGAAGGGCAGGCCATTCTCTCGCCGCCCTGGTCCATTCACACCGGCTGCGGCACCGGCAGCTACAGCTTCATCTGGGGCATGGCCGGCGAAAACCGCGAATACACCGACATGGACGCCGTGCCGCTGGAGGCGCTTCGTTAGGTATTAGGTCTTAGGGACTTAGGTTTTAGGTGAGTTTTATCCCGCTGACGACTACTAAAGCCTAACCCCTAACCTAAAGCCCAAGCCCTTAAAACCTACTTCCCAAGCCCTAATACCTAAGCCCTAAGTCCCTAAGACCTAACTCTTATGAAAAAACAGTTTCTCATGCTTTGGCTGCTGCTGTGCTGCAGCGTGGGCCTGGCCGTCGCTCAGAGCCGGCAGGTGACGGGCGTAGTGAAGTCGGCGGAGGGCGAGACCCTGCCCGGCGTAACGGTGCTGGTGAAAGGCACCACCAACGGCGCCACCACCGGCATGAACGGCGACTTCGCCATTACCCTGCCCCAGGCCGGCAACGCCACGCTGGTATTCAGCTACATCGGCTTTGCTACCAAGGAAGTGGCCGTGGGCAGCCAGACCAGCCTTAAGGTGACCCTGGCCAGCGACTCCAAGCAGCTCGACGACGTGGTGGTGATTGGCTACCAGGAAGTGCAGCGCCGCGACGTAACCGGCTCGGTGGCTTCGGTGAGTGCCAAGCAAATCAAGGACATCCCGGTGAACTCGGCCGCCGAAGCGCTGTCGGGCCGCCTGGCCGGCGTGCAGGTAACGGCCTCCGAGGGCCAGCCCGGGGCCGACGTCCGCATTCGGGTGCGGGGCGGCAGCTCCATCACCCAGGACAACTCCCCGCTGTATGTAGTGGACGGCGTGCAGGTCGAGAATGCCCTGTCGGTGCTCTCGCCCCAGGACATTGCCTCGGTCGACGTGCTGAAAGACGCTTCGGCCACGGCCATCTACGGTGCCCGCGGCGCCAACGGCGTGGTCATCATCACCACCAAGAATGGTCTCGAAGGCCGCACCGTGGTAACCTACACCGGCTTCGCCGGCTTCCGCCGCATCACCAAGAAGCTGGGCGTGCTGCAGTCGGCCGACTACGTGGACTACGCCTACGAAAAGGCCCGCATCTCGGGCGGCACGGCGTTCAGCGGCTTTAAGAACCGCTTTGGCAGCAACACCTTCCGCGACACCCGCAACTACAGCCAGATGGCCGGCTACGACACGCTGGGCCTGGCCCGCAACTCGGAGTTTATCGACTGGCAGGAAAAGGCCTTTGGCCGCGACGCCTTCCAGCAAACCCACAACCTCTCCATCTCGGGCGGCTCCAAGGGCACTACCTACGCCCTGAGCCTGACGCGCAACAACGAGGAGGGCATTCAGCTCAACTCCGGCTTTGTGCGCAACCTGCTCAACTTCCGTTTCGACCACAAGGCCACCGACAAGTTCCGCATCGGCTTCACCGCCCGCCTCACCGACCAGACCATCAGCGGCGCGGGCACCTCCAACCAGGGCTCGGGCTCCACCACCAACACCCGCCTGCGCAACACGCTGGTGTACCAGCCCATCGTGACGGCCAACCAGGCCGCGGCCGGCGGCGCCATCGACGAGATTCCCGACGACGACTTCTTCCAGAACTCCAACAGCCTGGCCAACCCCGTGCTGACGCTCAACAACGAGTTCCGCGACGACAAGCGCCAGGTGTTCAACCTCAGCGGCACGGCCAGCTACAGCTTCACCAAGAACCTGAGCTTCCGCACCACCCTGGGCTTCGACAACAACAGCACGCGCCTGGAGGCTTTCTTCGCCCGCTACTCGCCGGCCGTGAAGCCCCTGAGCGACCTGCCCTACGTCATTGTCAACAACGGCCAGGCCATCTCCATTAACAACTCCAACGTGCTGAGCTACTCGCTCAAGCGCAGCAAGCATGCCATCGACGCGGTGCTGGGCCAGGAAACCTACCAGCGCAAGGCCACGTTCCTGAACACCACCAGCCTGTACCTGCCCAAAGGGGTGACGTTTGAGCAGGCCGTGGACAACATCGGGCAGCGCGACCCCGGCGCACCCGGCACGCCCCAGCCCGCTCCCCAGACCGGCATCTCCGAAAATGCGCGCCTGCTCTCGGGCTTCGGCCGCCTCAACTACAGCTTCGACAACAAGTACCTGTTCACGGCCACCATGCGGGCCGACGGCTCGTCCAAGTTCAAGGGCAAAAACCAGTGGGGCTTTTTCCCGGCGGCCTCGGTGGCCTGGCGCTTCTCGCAGGAGCAGTTCATGGAGAGCTACAACGCCATTGTGAGCGAAGGCAAGCTGCGCCTGAGCTACGGCCTGTCGGGCAACAACCGCATTGCCGACTTCCTCTACGACCCGCTCTTCGGCACCGGCACCACCCTGAGCAGCTTCCCGGTGAATACCTACTACGCCCTGAACGACATCCCGGTGCCGGGCATCGCGCCCATCTCCCTGGCCAACCCCAACCTGAAGTGGGAAAGCACGGCCTCCACCAACCTGGGCCTGGACCTGGGCCTGTTCAGCAACCGCGTGCAGTTTACCCTGGATGCCTACTACAACCGCACCTACGACCTGCTGCTGAACCAGGCCATTCCGGCCACCACCGGCTACCAGACCCAGCTCATCAACATCGGCGCCACTTCCAACCGCGGCCTGGAGCTGCAGCTCAGCGGCACGGTGCTGCAGACGCCCGACTTCAACTGGACGGCCAACACCAACGTGGCCTTCAACCGCAACCGCGTGGAAGACCTGGGCGGCATCAACGCCCTGCCCATTCAGTACTCGGGCTGGGCCAGCACGGCCATCAGCGGCGACTACTACGTGGCCGTGGGCCAGCCCGTGGGCCTGATGTACGGCTACGTGACCGACGGCTTCTACACCGCCGACGACTTTGAAGGCTACAGCGGCGGCCGCTGGCGCCTGAAAAGCGGCGTGGTAAGCAACCGCGCCCTCACCGGCTTCAGCACCACCGAGGTGACGCCCGGCACCATCAAGCTCAAGGACCTCAACGGCGACGGCGTGGTGGACACCAACGACCGCCAGGTGATTGGCAACGCCAACCCCAAGTTTACCGGCGGCCTGAACCAGCAGTTTTCCTACAAAGGCTTCGACGCCAGCATATTCCTCAACTGGGTGGTAGGCAACGATATCTACAACGCCAACAAGATTGAGCTGACGTCTTACCTGGCCAACTCCCACCTGGCCAACGGCCTCGACGACATGAAGGGCCGCTACCGCCAGATTGACGAGAACGGTGCCCTGATTACCGACCTCGAAACCTCGCGCCGCCTGAACCAGAACGCCACCATCTGGACGCCCACCCGCACCCTGTTTGTGCACTCCTGGGCCATTGAGGACGGCTCCTTCCTGCGCGTCAACAACGTGACCCTTGGCTACACCCTGCCCAAGTCCATCACGCAGTACGCCCGGATGCAGTCGGCCCGCTTCTACGTGACGCTCAACAACCTGCACACCTTCACCCGCTACAGCGGCTACGACCCCGAGGTGAACTCCCGCCGCGGCTCACCCCTGACGCCCGGCGTGGACTACGCCGCCTACCCGCGCAGCCGCGCCTTCCTTTTCGGCCTGAACCTGACCTTCTAATTCCCACATTCCACCGCCATGATTGTAATGAAAAATATCGTTCGTCCGACGCTGGCAGTGCTGGGGCTGGCCTTCTTCAGCGGCCTGGTATCGTCCTGCAAGGACTACCTCGACGTGGAGCCCACCGCCATCCAGAGCGCCGAGGCTGTGTTCGGCACGGTGAGCGGGGCCTACAACGCTGTGATTGGAGCCTATGCGCCCATGGCCGGCGACCAGGCCTACGGCAGCCGCATCAGCACCTACTTCCCCTACGACTCCGAGGACTTCCTTAACTCGCCCACCGGCACCGACGCCGGCGAAGGCCGCCGCGGCATTGCCCGCTACGCCGCCGCCCCCACCAACACCGACGTGCGCAACGCCTGGAACACGCTCTACCGCGGCGTGGAGCGCTGCAACGTGTGCATCAAGTACATCCCCGGCATGAGCCAGTACGCCGGCGGGCCCGACCAGGCCGCCGTGCGCCGCCTGCACGGCGAGGCCCTCACCCTGCGCGCCCAGTACTACTTCGAGCTGGTACGCAACTGGGGCGACGTGCCCGCCCCCTACGAGCCCAGCGTGACCGGCCAGGACTTTAACCTGCCCCGTGTGAAGCGCAACGAAATCCTGGACCGCATGATTGCCGACCTGGGCATTGCCGAAGGACTGGTGCCCTGGCGCACCCAGGCCGGCAGCAGCGACGAGCGCATCACCAAAGGTGCCGTGAAGGCCCTGCGCGCCCGCCTGGCGCTGTACCGCGCCAGCTGGTACTTCGACCCCAGCGAAAACCGCATGCTGCAGGCGCCCGACCGCAACCAGTTCTACGAGATTGTGCGCAACGAGTGCCGGGGCATCATGGCCAACCGCGGCGAGCACGACCTCAACACCCGCTTCGAAGAAACCTTCCGGGCCATGTGCGAGTACCGCCCCGATGCCAAAAACGAGCTCATCTTCCAGGTAGCCATGGGCGGCAACAACAATGCCGCCGACAGCAAGCTAGGCTATGCCACGGGCCCGCGGGTGACGGGCACCTCGGCGGCCTTCGGCTCCACCACCCAGGGCTCGCTGGTGGCCACGCCCACCTACTTCTACGCTTTCGACTCGACCGACACCCGCCGCGACGTGACGCTGGCGGCCTACAGCATCGATGCCGGCCCCAAGCGTCTGCACACCACCACGGTAGCCGTGTACGACGGCAAGCTGCGCCGCGACTGGAGCAGCAACCTGACGCTGCGCGCCAGCAACTCCCAGAGCATGGGCTTCAACTGGCCCCTCATCCGCTTCTCCGACGTGCTGCTCATGTTTGCGGAGGCCGACAACGAGCTTAACAGCGGCCCCAGCGCGGCGGCCATCTCGGCCCTGCGCGAAGTGCGCGTGCGCGGCTACGGCGCCAACACCCCGCCGCCCATCCCCGGCGACTACACCGGCTTCCGCGAAGCCATTATCCGGGAGCGTAACCTGGAGTTTGGCGGCGAAGGCATCCGCAAGTACGACCTGATTCGCTGGAACCGCCTGGGCTCCACCTTCCAGCAGATTAAGAACACGCTGCGCACCTGGACCGACCCGGCCAACCTGAACACGCAGTACGCCCAGTACATCTACTACACCACACCCACCACGCTGGGGCCGCTGCAAATCCGCAACTCCTACTACCGGCCCTCGGCCACCGTGGCGGCCCCGGCCGGCACCACGCGGGTAAACTGGGTGAGCTCCTCCATCTCGCCGGAGCGCATCGACGACATCGCCTCGGGTTTCAGCCTGCAGCGCCAGCTGCTGCCCATCCCGGCCGAGTCCATCAACCTCAACCCCCGCCTGACCCAGAACCCCGGGTACTAGGAGGTTGCTGGTTTCTGGTTGCTGGTTTCTAGTTGATGTTCTGACGAAAAACCAGCAGCCAGAAACCATAAACAAGAAACAAGAAACCAGCAACTTCCAGAGCTATGCGCACTTCCTCGCCTTTTCTGCTTTCCACTCAGCGCCCCTGGGAATCCGTGGGCCTGGGCATCCGCCGCCAGGTGCTCACCTACGACGACCGCCTGATGGTGGTGAAGGTGGCCTTCGAGCGCGGCGGCATCGGCAGCCGCCACCGCCACCTGCACACCCAGATGACTTACGTGGAAAGCGGGGTATTCACGGTGTGCGTGGGCGATGAGAAAAAGGTGCTGGTAGCCGGCGACTCCTTCCACATTCCCTCCGATGTATGGCACGGCGTGGAGTGCATCGAGGCCGGCGTGCTGCTGGACGTGTTCAGCCCGGCACGGACCGATTTTTTGTAAGGTGCTGGTTGTCAGTTGCTCGTTGTCGGTTGTCAGTATCGTTCTGGCAGCTGCGCCATCAGAGCAGCCTGACAACTGACAACTGTCAACTGACAACTAAACAAATGAAATTCACGCTGCAACTACTCGTCCTGTTGGTGGGATTGGGCAAGGTGGGACTTGGTACGACCCGCGCCCAACAGGTAACGGTGGCCACGGATGGTTCGGGAAGTTTCCGGACCATCCAGGCAGCGCTCAACAGCTTGCCCAATGCTGCGGCCAAGCCGCGCACGGTGTACATCAAGAATGGCACCTACCGCGAGAAAGTCCTCATCGACGGCAAGTCCAACATCATTCTCAAAGGCCAGAGCGAAAAAGGCGTGGTGCTTACCCTGGCCCTGGCCCGCGAAGCCTGGCACTGCGACCCGGCCTCCGGCAAAGACGACTGGGGCGTGGCCACGCTCAACCTGCGCAACAGCCCCGACATCACCCTGGAAAACCTGACGGTGGTGAACTCCTACGGCTTCGACGCCCCCGCCGCCGACGTCACCATTCCCTGCCCGGCCGAGCCCGGTGGGCAGAAAATCATTAGCAAAACCAGCCACCAGATGGCCCTGCGCACCTTCCCCGGTACCACCCGCCTTATTGCCCGCCGCTGCACCTTCCGGGCGCTGGGCGGCGACACGGTGAGCCCCTGGGACAGCGAGGCCGGCATGTACTACTTCAAGGACTGCACAATGGAAGGCGGCGTGGACTTCTACTGCCCTCGCGGCTGGGCCTACGCCGAAAACTGCCGCTTTGTATGCCACAGCAAAAGCGCCGCCATCTGGCACGACGGCTCGGGCAGCAAAGACTCGAAGACGGTATTGAAAAACTGCACGTTCACCGGCGACGACGGCTACAAGCTGGGCCGCTTCCACCGCGAGGCGCAGTTCTACCTGGTGGGCTGCAAGTTCGATAAGAACCTGGCCGACGCCGACATCTACCACGCCACTTCCGGGCCCGGCGCCCAGCTCTGGGGCCGCCGCGTGTACTACGCCGACTGCCACCGCGCCGGCGGCGACTACGCCTGGCATAAAGACAACCTCGCTTCGGCCGAAGGGGCCCCCAAGGCCAAGCAGATTACCGCCGCCTGGGCCTTCGACGGCCGCTGGAACCCGCTGACGGGCAAAACGGCCGCCCCGGCAGCCGCGGCCGCCCAGGACAGCATAGCCGAGAAGATGCTGGTGTACCAGCGCAGCGTGGGCGGCTGGCCCAAGGCAGTAGGGGAGGTGAAGGTGAACTACGACAAGCCCCTGCCGGCTGCCCTGCGCGCCGCCACGCTGGCCGACAAGAGCCGCAACGACGCCACCATCGACAACGAGGCCACCACCCGCGAAATCAACTACCTGGTGGAAGCCTTTCAGCGCACCAACAACCCCGCCTACCGCCAGGCTGCCGAGCGCGGCGTGCGCTACCTGCTGAAGATGCAGCAGCGCAGCGGCGGCTTCCCCCAGTTTTACCCCGACTCCAGCGGCTACCGCGGGCAGATTACCTACAACGACGACGCCATGGTGCGCGCCCTGCGCCTGCTGCGCGACGTGGCCGAGCAGCGCAACGGCTTCGTGAGCCTGGACTTCAGCCTGGTGGCGCCCGCCAAAGCAGCCATAGCGCGGGGCATTCAGTGCATCCTGAAAACCCAGTACGTGCAGCGCGGCACCCTCACCGCCTGGTGTGCCCAGCACGACCGCAGAACCTTTGAGCCGGTAAAGGCCCGGGCCTTTGAGCTGGCCTCGCTCTCGGGCATGGAAACGGTGAACATCGTGCGCTTCCTGATGAGTGTGCGCGAGCCCTCGCCGGAAATCCGCCGCTCGGTTGAGGCCGCCGTGAAGTGGCTCGACCAGGTGAAAATCGTCGATTACGACGTGCAGCTGGTGGCCGACGCCAGCCAGCCCACGGGCCGCGACCGGGTGATTCTGCCCAAGGAAGGCTCCGTTATCTGGGCGCGCTTCTACGACCTCGACACCAACCAGCCCATTTACGTGGGCCGCGACGGGCAGAAGCACGCCCAGCTGAGTGAGATTGAAAACGAGCGCCGCGCGGGCTACGGCTACGCCGGCGACTGGCCGGCCAAGCTGCTGGCCAAAGAATACCCGGCCTGGGTGAAGCGAGTAAGCGAACCGGCCAAAAAATAACTGTACCCCCGATTCTGATTTGGATATGAGCTCCCTAAATAAAGCCCTGGCCCTGGCAGCACCCGCCGGCGCCCCCGTAGCCTGGCCCGCCCCGGCGCTGTTTGAGCTGCCCGAAAAAGTGCTGCAGTTTGGCACGGGCGTGCTGCTGCGCGGCCTGCCGGCCTTCCTCATCGACCAGGCCAACCGCCAGGGTGTGTTCAACGGCCGCATCGTGGTGGTGAAGTCCACCGACGGCGGCGACCTCACGGCCTTCGAGCGCCAGGACGGCCTGTACACGGTGTGCGTGCGCGGCCTGGAAGACGGGCAGCCGGTGGAAGAAAACGTGGTGTGCGCCAGCATCAGCCGCGTGCTGTCGGCCAAAAGCCAATGGCAGCAGATTCTGGAGTTTGCCACCAGCCCCGACCTGCAGGTGGTGGTGTCCAACACCACCGAGGTAGGCATTCAGTTCGTGAACGAGTCCATTGAGCTCACGCCGCCGCAGTCGTTTCCCGGCAAGCTGCTGGCCGTGCTGCACGCCCGCTACCAGGCCTTCGACGGCGCCAGCGACAAGGGCCTGGTCATTGTGCCCACCGAGCTGATTCCCGACAACGGCAGCAAGCTCGAAGCCATTGTGCTGGAGCTGGCTCACCGCAACAACCTGGGCAGCGAGTTCATCGACTGGCTGGAGTCGGCCAACCACTTCTGCAACTCCCTCGTGGACCGCATCGTGCCGGGCCGCCCCGACGACGCCACCTACGCCAGCATTCAGGCCGAAATCGGGTTTCAGGACGAGCTGCTGACCGTGGCCGAAGCCTACTACCTCTGGGCCATCGAAGGCAACGAGCAGGTGCGCGAAGTGCTGAGCTTTCAGCAGGCCAATGATGGCGTAATCGTGCGCCCCGACATCAACCTGTTTCGGGAGCTGAAGCTGCGCCTGCTCAACGGCACGCACACGCTGAGCTTCGCCCTGGCCCACCTGGCCGGCGCCGCCACCGTGCGCGAGGCCCTGGACGACGAAGCCCTGGCCCGCTTTATCCACAACCTTATGCTGGCCGACCTGCTGCCCGGCATTCCCTACCCCGTGGATGAAAAGGTGGGGCAGCGCTTCGGCATGCAGGTGCTCGACCGGTTCCGCAACCCCTACCTGGAGCACCGCTGGCTGGCCATCAGCATGCAGGCCACCATGAAGATGCAGATGCGCACCATGCCCACCCTGCAGCACTACTACAAGCAGCACAACGCCGTGCCGCACTACTTCGCCCTGGGCTTCGCGGCCTACCTGCTGTTCATGCGCGGCACCGTGCAGGCCGACGGCAGCGTGCTGGGCGAAGCCAACGGCCAGCCCTACAAGATTCAGGACGACCGCGCCGCCTACTTCGCCGACCTCTGGGCCCGCCTCAGCCCGCAGGAGCTTATCACCATGGTGCTGCACAACTCCGGCCTCTGGGGCTTCGACCTGCTGCGCCTGCCCGGCTTTGCCGAGCGCGTGGGCGGCTACCTGCAGCAGCTCATGGCAGAAGGAGCAGCCGATACGCTGGCCGCGTTCTTCAGCCGCAAGCCGGTGCTGGCGAATTCGTAAAAACAGGCATTGGGCACGTCCAACAAGAACGTCATGCTGAGCGAAGCCGAAGCATCTCTACCACAAGAGTAAACCCAATCAAAAGGAGGTTACTGCTGCGGGCAAGATGCTTAGCCTCCGCTACGCTCCGCTCAGCATGACGTTCTGGAGCCCCGCGCCATTACGGCCGAACTCATAACTCACAACTCATAACTTATAACTCCCCACCGTGAAGCATCAGGTAGCCCGTATTCACCCCGCCGATAATGTGCTGGTGGCCCTGGTCGACCTGCCCATTGGCACCGAGGTGCCCTGGAACGGCGGCTTCGTGACCACGGCTGAAGCCATACCCGCCAAGCACAAGCTGGCCCCCGAAGGCCTGGCTCCCGGCCAGGACGTGACCATGTACGGCGTGCTCGTGGGCCAGGCCCGTGAAGCCATCCGCCCCGGCGGCCGCCTCACCACCAGCAACATCAAGCACGCCACCGACACCTACGACGAGCAGGCCAGCCGGCAGCGCCCCGTGTGGCAGGCGCCCGACGTGAGCCGCTGGCAAGACCGCAGCTTCCTGGGCTACCACCGCCCCGACGGCCGCGTGGGCACTGCCAACTACTGGCTGATAATTCCGCTGGTGTTCTGCGAAAACCGCAACATCCAGGTGCTGGAGCAGGCCCTGGTGCAGGACCTGGGCTACGCCCGCAAGAAGTCGTACCAACCCCAGACCCGCGAGCTGCTGCAGCTGATGCAGGCGGGCAAGTCGGTAGAGGAAATCCTGAGCGCCGACCTCGACGCGGGCCAGGAAGCCAGCCCCGGCAACCGCCCTTTCCCCAACGTCGACGGCATCCGCTTCCTCACCCACGAGGGCGGCTGCGGCGGCATCCGCCAGGATGCCCAGACGCTGTGCGGCCTGCTGGCCGGCTACATCACCCACCCCAACGTGGCCGGCGCCACCGTGCTCAGCCTGGGCTGCCAGAACGCCCAGGCCAGTATGCTGCAGGACGAAATCAACAAGCGCGACCCGCAGTTCAGCAAGCCGCTCTACATCCTCGACCAGCAGCTGCTGGGCACCGAGGACAAGCTCATCAGCACGGCCCTGCGCCAGACCTTCGCCGGCCTGATGCTGGCCAACCAGGCCCGCCGGGCGCCCGCCCCGCTCAGCAAGCTCTGCATCGGCCTGGAATGCGGCGGCTCCGACGGCTTCTCCGGCATCTCGGCCAACCCGGCCCTGGGCCACGTCTCGGATATGCTGGTGGCCTTGGGCGGCTCCGTCATCCTGGCCGAGTTTCCGGAGCTCTGCGGCGTAGAGCAGGAGCTGGTCGACCGCAGCGTGGAGCCAGCCATCGCCGAGCGGTTCAGCTCGCTGATGAAGGCCTACGGCGACAGCGCCGTGGCCGTGGGCTCGGGCTTCGACATGAACCCCTCGCCGGGCAACATCCGCGACGGCCTGATTACCGACGCCATGAAGTCGGCCGGCGCGGCCCGTAAAGGCGGCTCCTCGCCCGTAGTGGCCGTGCTCGACTACCCCGAGCCCGTGACCAGGCCCGGCCTCAACCTGCTTTGCACCCCCGGCAACGACGTGGAGTCGACCACGGCCGAAGTAGGCTCCGGCGCCAACATCGTGCTCTTCACCACCGGCCTGGGCACGCCCACCGGCAACCCCATTGCTCCCGTGGTGAAGGTGGCCTCCAACACCGCCCTGGCCCGCCGCATGCCCGACATCATCGACGTAAACACCGGCACCATCATCGACGGCGAAGAAACCATCGAGCAGGCCGGCGAGCGGATTCTCGACTACGTCATCAAAGTAGCCAGCGGCGAGGAAGTCGCCGCCGTGCGCCACGACCAGACGGATTTTATTCCGTGGAAAAGAGGGGTGTCGCTGTAGCCCCGGCCCCACCCCCGGCCCCTCCCCTGCGGGGGAGGAGAGCCTGAAGATTAAGTTCTGTACTGGAATCGAACTCACATTTTCCTAAAGGCAGAACCCTTGGGAGTAAGTCCCGACCTAAAGCCGCCTGGCTCCCCTCCCCCGCAGGGGAGGGGTCGGGGGTGGGGCTAGTGCAATCGATTGCGTGAATAAATCCCCCGAAACGGGCCCAAAATCAAGGTTTTGGCTGTTGCATGGGCCTAACTTCGACAACTGAAAGATTAGCCTATCCCGGGCCCGGCGCCCACCTCCCCAGTTAACTATGAAGCCATTTCTAAACGACGACTTCCTGCTTCAGACCGCCACGGCCCGGCAGCTCTACCACGAGTTTGCGGCGCCCATGCCCATTATCGATTACCACAACCACCTGCTGCCCGACCAGATTGCCGAAGACAAGCAGTTTGACAACCTGACCCAAATCTGGCTCTACGGCGACCATTACAAGTGGCGGGCCATGCGGGCTAATGGCGTGGATGAGTATTACATCACCGGGGCGGCCTCGGACTGGGAGAAGTTTGAGAAATGGGCCGAAACCGTGCCCTACACCCTGCGTAACCCGCTCTACCACTGGACGCACCTGGAGCTGCAGCGCTACTTCGGCATACACGAGCTGCTGAACAAGGACAGCGCCCGCCGCATCTACGACGCCTGCAGCGAGAAGCTGCGCACGCCCGAGTATTCGGTGCGCAATCTATTGCGCATGATGAACGTGAAGACGCTCTGCACCACCGACGACCCCGCCGACTCCCTGGAGCACCACCAGGCCCTGGCATCCAGCGACTTCGACGTGCAGGTGCTGCCCACCTTCCGCGCCGACAAGGCCATGGCCGTGGACGAGGCCGGCAGCTACAACGCCTACCTCAATAAGCTGGGGCCGGTAGCGGAACTGGAAATCAACACCTTCGCCGACCTGGAAACGGCCCTGCGCCGCCGCCATGACTTCTTCGCCTCGCTGGGCTGCCGCCTGTCGGACCACGGCCTGGAGCAGATTTATGCTGAGGACTATACCCAGGACGAAATCGACGCCATCTTCCGCAAAATCCGCAGCGGCCACAACCTGGCCGGGCTGGAAGTGCTGAAGTTCAAGAGCGCCATGCTGGTGCTGCTGGCCGAGATGGACTGGGAGAAGGGCTGGACCCAGCAGTACCACTTGGGCGCACTGCGCAACAACAACGCCCGCATGCTGCGCCAGCTTGGCCCCGACACGGGCTGGGACTCCATCGGCGACTTTAGCCAGGGCCGCGCCCTGGCCACCTTCCTCGACCGCCTCGACACCAACGACAAGCTGGCCAAGACCATCATCTACAACCTCAACCCCGCCGACAACGAGCTGGTGGCCACGATGATTGGTAACTTCAACGACGGCTCGGTGGCCGGCAAGATGCAGTTCGGCTCCGGCTGGTGGTTTCTCGACCAGAAGGACGGCATGGAAAAGCAAATCAACGCCCTCTCCAACATGGGCCTGCTGAGCCGCTTCGTGGGCATGCTCACCGACTCGCGCAGCTTCCTCTCGTACCCGCGCCACGAGTACTTCCGTCGCACGCTCTGCAACCTGCTCGGCAACGACGTGGAAAACGGCGAGCTGCCCCACGACATGGCCCTGCTCGGCCAGATGGTGCAGAACATCTGCTACTTCAACGCCAAAGAGTACTTCGGCTTTGAGCAGGTGGTAGAAGCAGAGACCGTTGTAGCTCAGTAGAATTAACCTTAAAGGAACGTCATGCTGAGCGGAGCGCAGCGCAGTCGAAGCATCTCTACCGCTTCGTTGAACGATTAGAATTAATGCCGCGGTAGAGATGCTTCGACTGCGCCTCCGGCTCCGCTCAGCATGACGTTCTTTTTCTAAGTCCTAATACCTAAGTCCCTAATCCCTAATCCATGCAGCAAGTCGTCACGTTCGGCGAAATCATGATGCGGCTCTCGCCGCCCCAGCACCTGCGCCTCGGCCAGGCGACCAGCCTGGACGTGACTTATGGCGGCGGCGATGCCAACGTGGCCGCCGCCCTGGCGTACATGGGCGTGCCCGCCGCTCACGTCAGCTGCTTCCCGGAGCATGAGCTGGGCCAGGCCGCCGCCGGCCACTTCCGCCGCCTGGGCGTGGACCTGCGCCACGTGCAGTACCAGCCCGGCCGCCTCGGCCTCTACTTCCTCGAAGTGGGCGCCTCGCTGCGCTCCAGCCGCATCGTGTACGACCGCGCCGACTCGGCCTTCGCCAACCTCGACCCGGCGGCCTTCAACTGGGACGAGATTCTGAAAGATGCCGGCTGGCTGCACTGGACGGGCATCACGCCGGCCATCTCGGCCGCCGCAGCCCAGGCAACAGCCGACGCCATTGCCGCTGCCCGCCGTCTGGGCATCACCGTGTCGGCCGACGTGAACTACCGCCGCAACCTGTGGCAGTACGGGCAAAAAGCCCAGGACGTGATGCCGCCCCTGGTGGCCGGCTGCGACCTGGTGGTGTGCACCGAAGGCGACGCCGACGACCTGTTCGGCATCAAGGTAGCCGAGGAGTCGGACCACCCCTTCGTGGACATGAGCGAGCAGCTGATGCAGCGCTTCCCCCAAATAAAGCGCGTCATCGCTACCCGCCGCAAAACGCAGAGCGCCTCCCACGAGCGCATCCGCGGCATGCTCTACCAGGAGGGCAGGTACTACCAGACGCCCTACTTTGACATCAACCCCGTGGTGGACCGCATCGGTGGCGGCGACTCCTTTATCTCCGGCTTTATCTACGGCTCCCAGACCTACGACACGCCGGAGCAGGCCCTGGCCTTCGCCACGGCCGCCTCGGCCCTCAAGCACACCATCGCCGGCGACATCAACCTCGTCACTCCCGCCGAAGTGGAGCCCATTATGCTGGGCAACACCTCGGGCCGCCTTTTAAGGTAGTTGTCAGTTTTCCGTTGTCAGTTGTCAGCTTGTTCTGATAAAGCTGGCCCCAGAACGACCCTGACAACTGACAACCAACAACTGACAACTAAAAAATGCCCCGCTTCTCTTCCGCCCACATCCTCGAAACCGTGCTGCGCTACCCGGTGGTGCCGGTGTTTTACCACGCCGATGCCAACTATGCCCGGCGTATGCTGCAGCTGTGCTACGATGGGGGAATGCGTGTGTTTGAGTTCACCAACCGGGGCCAGCAGGCGGCGGCGGTGTTTGGCGAGCTGCTGACTTACGTGCGGGCAAGCTGCCCCGACATGCTGCTGGGCATCGGCACCATCTTCACCGCGGCGGAGGCCGAGCAGTTCATTGCCGCCGGCGCCGACTTCGTGGTGCAGCCCTGCCTCACGGCCGAGGTGGCCGAGGTGTGCCGGCAGCACGAGGTGCCCTGGCTGCCCGGCGCCATGACGGTGTCGGAAGTGTACCAGGCCACGCGGCTGGGCGCGGCCATCGTGAAGATATTCCCCGGCAACGTGGTGGGCCCCGGCTTTGTGAAAAGCCTGCGCGGCCCCCTGCCACTGGTGCCGCTGATGGTAACCGGCGGCGTGGAGCCCACCGAGGCCAGCCTGCGCGAATGGTTCGGCGCCGGCGCCAACGTGGTGGGCATGGGCTCTCAGCTTTTCAAGAACGCCGACGACCCCGCCGCCCTCACGGCCAGCATAGCTGGACTTATGCAGCTGGTGGCCAGCTTCAATGAGTAGCCTTTAGTACCGACAAAAAAAGATATGAGACCTTAGACATGAGACGTTAGAAAGTTCTAGTGTCTGTTCCAGAACAGTTCTCATGTCTAAGGTCTAACGTCTCATGTCTAACACATAAATGCCCATCAATTCCCACCCGATATGGCAACTTCGCAGCTAGCTCCCGACATACCCACCACGGTGAATGCCCAGATTGGCAAGTACCGCTGGACCATTTGCGCGCTGGTGTTTTTCGCCACCACGGTCAACTACCTCGACCGGGCGGTTATCTCCCTGCTCAAGCCTTACCTCGAAACCGAGTTTAAGTGGAACGCGGGCGACTACGCCAACATCGAAATTGCCTTCAAGGTGGCTTATTCGTTTGGCATGCTGGGTGCTGGCCGCATCATCGACAAGCTGGGTACCAAAATCGGCTACGGCCTGGCCACGGCCCTGTGGAGCCTGGCGGCCATCGGCCACGCCTTCGTGAGCAGCACCTTTGGCTTCAGCGTGGCCCGCGCCTTTCTGGGCGTCACGGAGGCCGGCAACTTCCCGGCGGCCATCAAAACCACGGCCGAGTGGTTTCCGCAGCGGGAGCGGGCCCTGGCCACGGGCATCTTCAACTCCGGCTCCAACGTGGGCGCCATTATTGCGCCGCTCACTGTGCCGCTCATTGCCGAGTCCATCGGCTGGAAGTGGGCCTTCATCATCACCGGCGCCTTCGGCTTCGTGTGGCTGATTCTGTGGTTTATGTACTACGAAGTGCCCGCCCGGCAGGCCCGCCTGAGCAAAGCCGAGTTCGACTACATCCACAGCGACGTGGACAGCCAGGCCAGCGTAGCCGGCGTGGAAGAGCAGCCCAAGGTGTCGTGGTTCCGCCTGCTCACCTTCCGCCAGACCTGGGCCTTCGTGCTGGGCAAGTTCCTGACCGACCCCATCTGGTGGTTCTACCTGTTCTGGCTGCCCGACTTCCTCAACAAGCAGTACGGCCTGAAGGGCACCGAAGTGGCCCTGCCCGTGGCAGCCGTGTACGTGCTGTCGAGCATCGGCAGCGTGGGCGGCGGCTGGATTCCGCTCAACTTCATGCGCAACGGCATGGAGGCCTTCAAGGCCCGCAAGCTGAGCATGCTCATTATCGCGCTGTGCGTGTTCCCCATCGTGTTTGCGCAGTACCTGGGGCAGCTCAACATGTGGCTGGCGGTGCTGGTCATCGGCATCGCGGCGGCGGCCCACCAGGCCTGGAGTGCCAACATCTTCACCACCGTGTCGGACATGTTCCCCAAGCGGGCCGTGGGCTCGGTTACGGGCATCGGCGGCATGGCCGGCGGCCTGGGCGGCATCCTGCTCTCGGCCCTGGTGCAGAAGCGCATGTTTGTGTACTACGAAAGCATCGGCCAGCTCAACAAGGCCTACTTCATCATGTTCCTCATCTGCGGCGGCGCCTACCTGCTGGCCTGGACCCTGATGCACCTGCTGGCCCCCCGCATGAAGCAGATTGCCCTGGACTAGTTGTCAGTTGTTCGTTGTCAGTTGTCAGCTTGTTCTGATATCTGCTTTATAAGAACGAACTAACAACTGACAACGAACAACTGACAACTAAAACCTAATGAAACGCCTCCTCACTCTTACCGCGCTGCTCCTGCTGGCGCTGGCGGGCATTGCCCAGCCCAAACCCAACAAAAAAGACCTCGCCGCGCAGCAGGAAGTGGAAACCCTGGAGCGGCAGCGCTTCGAGGCCCAGGTGAAGAAGGACTATGCCTTCCTGGAAAAGGTATTCGCCGATGACCTGGTGTACACCCACTCCAACGGCAAGCAGAACGGCAAGCCCGACTACATCCAGAGCATCCGCGACGGAAAAAGCCAGTACGACAAGATTGACGTGGAAGCCCTGAACGTGCGCGCCTACAACGACGGGAAAGCGGCCGTGGTGAACGGCACCATCACCATCACCCTGCCCAACAAGCCCGATGGCACGGCCAACGTCGCCCACCTCAAGTACGTGGTGGTGCAGGTGAAGGACAAGCAGAAGGGCTGGCAGGTGGTGCTGTGGCAGTCGCAGAAACAGGCTTCCTGATTGTTCGCCAGGTTTCCTCCTTATCAAGGGAGAACAGAATCCTATCAGTATTTGTCAGGCTCCCCTCCCTTTTGGGGAGGGGCCGGGGGTGGGGTTAACGCCCACATTCAACTCACTCATTATATGACCGCCAAAGCTCTACTTAAGTCCGCCGCCGCGCCAGCCGTGCAGCCAGTACCCGCCCCCGCCGTGGCACCCGAGCCCGCGCCAACCACCGAAGAGCGGCTGGCCACGCCCGTGGGCACCACGCTGGAGCGCTACATCATGCGCAAGCAGGCCGAGTTTCCCTACGCCACCGGCGAGCTGAGCCAGCTGCTGCGCGACATTGCCCTGGCCGGGAAAATCGTGAACCGCGAAGTAAACCGCGCCGGCCTCTCCCGCATCACCGGCGCCATGGGCGGCGACAACGTGCAGGGCGAGGCCCAGCAGAAGCTCGACGTGGAAGCCAACATCCGCTTTATCCGGGCCCTGACCAACGGCGGCGAGTGCTGCGCCATCCTTTCGGAGGAAGACGAAGGCATTATCCAGACCGGCAACCAGCACGGCAAGTACGTGGTGGCCATCGACCCGCTGGACGGCTCCAGCAACATCGACGTCAACATCAGCATCGGCACCATCTTCAGCATCTACCGGCGCGTGTCGCGGCCGGGCGGGCCGGCCCGGGCCGAAGACTTTTTGCAGGGCGGCCGCGCCCAGGTGGCCGCCGGCTACATCCTGTACGGCTCCAGCACCATGCTGGTGTACACCACCGGCCACGGCGTGACAGGCTTTACCTACGAAAACTCGCTGGGGGAATTCTTCCTCTCGCACCCCGACATCCGCATTCCCGAGCGCGGGCCGGTGTTCTCGGTCAACGAAGGCAACTGGTTCGATTACCCCGAGTTTGTGCGCAGCTTCCTCACCACCTGCAAGGAGCGCCGCCTCACCGGCCGCTACGTGGGCTCGCTGGTGGCCGACTACCACCGCAACCTCTTCACCGGCGGCATCTACCTCTACCCGCCCACCGCGGCCAAGCCCGTGGGCAAGCTGCGCCTGCTCTACGAGTGCTACCCCCTGGCCCTGCTCATCGAACAAGCCGGTGGCGTGGCGGTTACCGGAGCCGACGTAGTGCTCGACGTGCCCCCCACCGCCGACCTGCACCAGCGCGCCCCCCTCTTCATCGGCTCAGCCGAGCTGGTGCGCGAGCTACAGGCGGCGGCGCTGTAACAATGGGTGAATGGGCGAATGGCTGAATGGGGGAATGAATTGTGGCAAGACAAGGAGTTTCATCGTTCAGCCGGCGGCGCCCATTCACTCATTCACCCATTCGCCCATTCACCCATTGACCTCTATGTCCAAAATCATTGCGCCTGAAGTTGAGTTTGCCACCCTTCTTTCTCTTACCAAGCAGGCCACGCCGGAAATCTTCAACCACGACGGCGGCTTCCTGAACCTGATTGAAGGCCGCTGGCAGGAGCCGGGCAAGCCCCGCGAATTCCACTCGGCCATCGACGGCAGCCTGCTCGGCAGCCTGCCCATGCTGGACCACGCCACCGCCGAGCGGGCCGTGCGCGCCGCCAAGGGCGAAGCGGCCAGCTGGGCTGCAACCGACCTCGACGAGCGCCGCCGCCGCGTGCAGGCCGCCCTCGACCTGCTCCGGCCCCAGGTCGACCTCATCGGCAAGCTGCTGATGTGGGAAATCGGCAAAACCTACAAGATGGGCTTTACCGACATCGACCGCGCCGTGGACGGCGTGCAGTGGTACGTCGACAACATCGAGCCCATGCTGGAAGGCCGCACGCCGCTGGGCCTGGTCAGCAACATCGCCTCCTGGAACTACCCCATGTCGGTGCTGCTGCACGCGGTGCTGGTGCAGGCCCTGGCCGGCAACGCCGTCATCGCCAAAACGCCCACCGACGGCGGCTTCATCTCCCTGAGCCTGGCCTTTGCCCTGGCCCGCCGCGCCGGCCTGCCCGTAACGCTGGTGAGCGGCGCCGGCGGCGACCTGAGCGAGGTACTCGTACGCAACGACGCCGTGGACTGCCTCAGCTTCGTGGGCGGCCGCTACAACGGCCGCAACATCGCCGACGCCCTGGCCTCCCAGCACAAGCGCTACATGCTGGAGATGGAAGGCGTGAATGCCTACGGCATCTGGGACTACTCCGACTGGAACACCCTGGCCGACCAGCTCAAGAAAAGCTACGACTACGGCAAGCAGCGCTGCACGGCCTACGTGCGCTACGTAGTGGAGCGCCGCCTGTTCCCGCGCTTTCTGGAAACCTACTGGGACGTGGTGCGCAACCTCAAAGTGGGCAACCCCACGCTGGTGGACCAGGCCGGCGATAAGCTGCCCGACCTGGCGTTCGGCCCCGTCATCAACGCCCGCCAGGCCCAGGACCTCGACCGTCTCTACCAGAACGCCCTGCAAACCGGCGCCACGCCCTTGCTCGACGGGCAGCTCGACGACAGCCTCTTCCTGCCCGGCCAGGACCGCAGTGCCTACCGTGCCCCCCGCGCCCTGGTGAACCTGCCCCGGCAGAGCGAGCTGTACTTCAAGGAGCCCTTCGGCCCCATCGACAGCATCGTGCTGGTGGATAGGGTAGAGGAGCTGGTGGGCGAGATGAACGTATCGAACGGCGCCCTGGTGGCCGCCGTGGCCAGCGACGACCCCAAGTGGGCTGCCCGCACCGCCCGCGAAATCCGTGCCTTCAAGGTGGGCGTGAACAAGCTGCGCTCCCGCGGCGACCGCGACGAAGTATTCGGCGGCCTGGGCGAGTCCTGGAAAGGCGCCTTCGTGGGCGGCAGGCTGCTGGTAGAAGCCGTGACCAACGGCCCGGAATCCCAGCCGGTGCTGGGGAATTATGAGGACGCCACGCTGCTGCCGGAGAAGATTTAAGCGTTTTTTGAGATGTTTTGATAATAGAGCGTCCTACTCATTGAACGTCATGCTGAGCGAAAGCGAAGCATCTTGCCTGCGGCAGTAATCCTTTTCGATTGGGACTACTCTCGTGGTAGAGATGCTTCGACAAGCTCAGCATGACGTTCTTTTTATTTGCTGTTTTCCGTGTTTTCTGCCTTAGCAGGATATCTAACGTATGCGAAGCCCGTTCCTGACCTGCCTGCTCTTGCTGCTGTTCTCATCCTGGGCCCTGGCCCAGAAGCCCTACGAGGTGCTGGACTGGAAAGCCAATACCACGCTGCATAGCTACCTGATGCAGCAGCTGCACCAGCAGTACGCGCCCCGGGCGGGCAACCTGGAAGCTGCCACTCAATCAGCTCCCGCCACCAAAGCCTACCAGGACAGCGTGCGGGCCCGCTTCCGGCGGGTGCTGGGGCCGCTGCCAGTCCGCACCCCGCTGAACGCCCAGGTGAGCGGTGCCATTGAGCGGCCGGGCTTCCGCATCGAGAAAATCATTTACGAAAGCATGCCGCGCCACCGCGTCACGGCCAACCTGTACCTGCCGGCGGGTACTGGCAAGTGGCCGGCGCTGCTGTTTCCCTGCGGGCACGAGGCCGAAGGCAAGGCCACGGCGTCGTACCAGAAAACGGCCATGCTGCTGGCCACCCACGGCTTTGCCGTGCTCGTGCCCGACCCGGTGTCGCAGGGCGAGCGCATGCAGCTCACTGATGCCGGCGGCAAGGCCCTCACGCGCGGCGGCACCACCGAGCACACGCTGCTCAATGCCCAGGCCACGCTGCTGGGCCTTACCCTGCCCGCGGCCGAGCTCTGGGACAACGTGCGCGGCCTCGACTACCTCAGCAGCCGGCCCGAAGTGGACACGGCCCGCCTCGGCTGCCTGGGCAACTCGGGCGGCGCCACGCAAACGGCCTACCTCCTGGCTGTTGATAGGCGCCTGAAAGTGGCTGCCCTGTGCAGCTACGTGGCCGCCGGCGAGCGCAACCTGGAGCTTACCGGCCCCGCCGACGGCTGCGTGATGCTGCCCGGCGCCGGCCCGGCCCGGCTGGACCTGGCCGACTGGCTTATCGCCTTTGCGCCCAAGCCGCTGTTGCTGCTGGCGGGCCAATACGACTTCGTGGATTATACCAGCATCACCACCGCTTATCGGGAAGCCGGCAATGCCTACGCCGCCTTGCGCCAGCCTGGCCCGGTCAGACTCCCCACTATTAGCTTATCTACTCATGCTGATGGACACGGAATTTCGCGGCCCAAGCGCGAGTCTGTCGTTCGCTGGTTTCGGTTTTGGCTGCGCGGTGAGGAAAAGCCGACAGAGGTGAAAGAAGAGGACCTGCCGCTGGCCACGGCGCGGGAGCTGCAGTGCACCCCCACCGGGCAGGTAAGCACCAGCTTTGCCGATGAAGAAAGCCTGCCGGCCTTTTACCAGGCCCAGGCCCACCGCTTGCACGCGGCCCGCTCGGCGCTGGCGTCAAACGACATACGGCATGCTGTGAGTCAGCAGCTGGGAATGTCTCTTGGACGCTTGTTCCGGCCCAACGGACACGAAATCTGGCACGGGACAATACAGACCGAGCGGCGCGACACGGTGCCCCGGGGCGGCCTGCTGTTTCACCGCCTTATTCTGCGGGGCGGGCCCGGGCCGCCATTGCCTGCCCTGCGGGTGTATGGCCACACCTCCGGCCGGTCGAAAGGCCGGCACATCGCCTGCTTTTCCGACCGCGGCAAAGCTGCCCTGGCCGACAGCACCGCCTGGCTGCGCACCTTGCTGAAAGACTACGAGTCGGTGCTGCTGGTAGACCTACGCGGGCAGGGCGAAACCGCCGACCCGGCCGCGGCCCTCGACCCCAAATACTACAACCGCGAATACCGTCCGGCTCTCATCGGCCTGCACCTGGGGCAGCCCCTGCCGGCCCAGCGCGTGGCCGACGTAGCCACTGCTCTAAATGCACTGGTAGGCAATTGGCTGGACGCCACCATTGACCTGTATGCCGACGGCCGCAGCTCGGCGCTGGTGGCGCTGCAGGCGGCCCTGCTCACGCCCCGCATCGGGCAGGTGCGGCTCCGCGCCCTACCGGCTTCCTGGCAAAGTCAGCTGGCGCAGCCCACCACCAAAGACCAGTATTCCGACGTGCTGCCGGGCGTGCTGCAGCACTACGACGTGCCCGATTTAGTGCGGGCGCTGGGCAGCAGAGTAGTTAAGTAGGGTGCCGGTCGGCCTATTCGGAACAACGGCTAGCGCGCGCTGACTATAACCGAAAGCCAACTATACAGGCATTTCCAGCAGCTCGTTCTGCCAGCGCAGCTGCTCTTCCCGAATAGGGTAGGGGCGGCCGTGCCGAATGGTTTGGTACACGGCCTCGAACAGCTGCAGGTAGTCGCCAGCCGGGGCCGGGTCGGCCGTGGTGGTGAGGCTGCCGTCGGCGGCAACCAGCGTGAGGCGGCCTTCCTGACCCGGGGTTTCGCGGCCGTAGTAGGGCGAACGAAGTGAGGTGCCTTGCAGCAGCTGGGCTTCCTGCGGGTCGGTGCGGTGCTTTTGGTAGCTGCCCTGGGTGCCGTGCAGCACGTAGGCGGGGCCCGGGTCGGCCACCAGCAGGCTGGAAGTAATCCATACGTTAAGTCCCTGGGGGTAGCGCAGGTGCAGGCTGAAGAAGTCGTCGACCTGGGTGTGGGGCCGGTTAGCGCCCAGCGTCTTGCTGGCACTCAGGGGCTGGCCAAACAGGCTCAGAGCCTGGTCGATGAGGTGGGGCCCAAGGTCGTAGAGCAGGCCGCTGCCGGGTTGGGGGTTTTCCTTGAACTTCTTGGGGTTGAGGGCCACCTTGTAGCGGTCGAAGCGGAAGTGGGCTTCCAGCAGCTGGCCCAGCTGGCCGCTCTCTACCACCCGCCGCACGGCCTGGAAGTCGCTGTCCCAGCGCCGGTTCTGGTAGGCCAGCACGTGGCGGTCGGTTTCGCGGCCCAGGTCCAGCAGGGCCTGCAGCTGGGCGGTGGATGTAGCTACCGGCTTTTCAATCAGCACGTGCTTGCCGGCCCGCAGGGCCTGCTCGGCCAGCTCGAAGTGGGTGTTGCTGGGCGTGTTCACCACTACCAGCTCCAGGCCCGGCTCGGCCAGCAGCTCGGGCAGGCTGACGTAGCTCCGCACCTGCGGGTAGTCGTGCTGCATGCGCTGCTCGTTTCGCTCCAGCACTGCCCGCAGCGCAAACCCGGAGTGGGCCGCCACAAACGGCGCTTGAAACACCTTGCCCGACATGCCATAGGCCAGCAAAGCAGTTGAAATAGGTCCTTGGCTCATGCGCCAAAAATAGTACCTGCTGCCCGGTGCTCCGCATTCATTCCCACACGCTTGCTCTAAGTAAAAATCCCCGCACCGGCTTTAGGCCGGGGCTTTAGCACGGGGCACACGCTGCGATGCTGGAGCAGATTTTAGATTCGTGGGCTGAATTGAAGGTTAAAAGCCACTATGCCATGGTTTTAATACTTTTCAAAGGTGTGCGCCGCCCCGGGAGCTGCTGTAGGCAGCAGCTGCTCCACTTCTACCATAAGGCAGCAGGGTAGAGTGGAGGCTGGGCGCTAGCGGAGCAGAGCAGCTACCGTGGCAGCCGGGTTGACCGGGGCTGCGGAGCTGCCCGAATGGGCATTCACGGCAGGATTAAGCAACAGTAGGGTCAACAGCCACAGCAGCGCCAGGCCTGCTAACCGACGATTTAGTGAGGCGATGGTGGGCAAAGACAGGAAATGCAGAAAGAAGGGTTTCATAGGGGTGGGGTGAAGGGTGAAACGCTGGCACGCAGCTGGTACAATGATGCACCTCCGCTGCGCTGCTTTTGATACGACCCAGCAGGCTCGGCAATGGTTGCTTTAGTATGGTATTTATCCGGGTAAATAGAGTTCTGTCGTAGGATAATACCACTACTCAGGCGCTAGAGCCGAGTAGGGGCAGTAACAAGCACGCAGTAGCGCCGACTCTGCGAGTCCGCGCTGTTGAGCGTTCACGCGTGCAGACTCGCAGAGTCTGCGCTACACTTACTGCTAAGCCGCTCTGGCTTGCGCTACCCCAGGCAACGCTTGGGCTTGCCTGGCCGAGTGTGCCGAATAGGCTGTTGCCGCTTCCGCCAATTCAGTAGGACTGTACCAGGCTATTCGTTTTTACAATATAGTGCGGCAGCTTAGTGGGTACATGGGCGAAAGCTTACCTTCGTAATGGCAAAGTTTCTCGCGGAACTACCTTCGAGTGCCTTCATAGCTAGCGGCTTTGCTGCTGGGAAATAAGTAAAACCCGGGGCTTATCCACGGATTGCCCTAGTTGACTTTTCGATGAACTTACGATTTCACCGGTTGCTTTTGCTGTGGCTGCTGCTGGCCCTGGGGGCCGGGGCCCGCGCACAAAGTCCCAAGCTGGACCGCCTGCGGGCGCAGGTGCGGCAGCCCCAGCCCGACTCCAGCCGGGTGATGCTGCTCTGTCAAATCAGCGACGAGTACTGGACGCTGCGCGTCGACTCGGCCGAGGCCTATGCCCGGCGGGCGCTGGCCCTGGCCCGCCGCCTGCATTACCGGCACGGCGAGGCCCTGAACCGGCTGGGCGCCGCCCTGCGCGAAAGCAACCTGGCCCGGGCCCTCGAGCTGTTCCAACAGTCCCTGCGCATTGCCGAGGCTATCAACGACAAGCCCCTGGAAGCGCAGAACCTGCGTAGCATCGGCATTCTCTACATCTACCTGCGCGACAAGCACCAGGGTCTGAGCTACTACCACCGGGCCCTGCGCATCGGCGAAGAGCTGGGCGACGAGCACCGCACCGTGATTGAGCTCAGCAACATCGGGCTGGCCTACGACCTGTTCAATGAGCTGGACTCGGCCCAGTATTTTCAGCAGCAAGCCTACAACCTGGCCCGCCGCCTGGGTACCCGCACCAACTACATCCGGTACGGGCTGGGCAACGTGGCCCGCAAGCGCGGCGAGCTTGCCAAGGCCCGGGCCCTGTACCGGCAGAGCTACGAAGAGTCGATGGAAGTAGGCCACCTGCGCAGCGTCAACTTCGCCAGTGTAGGCATGGCCACGCTCTACCAGCAGATGGGCCGCCCCGACTCCAGCATCTACTATGCCCGGCAAGGCTGCGCCGCGGCGCAAAGGAATGGCTTCCTGCGCGGGGTGCTCAACGCCAGCACCTTGCTTACCCAAAGCTTCAAGGCCCGCGGCCAGGCCGACAGCGCCCTGAAGTACCAGACCCTCATGGTGGCCATGAAGGACACCCTCTTTGGGCAGGAAAAGGTGATGCGCCTGCAAACGGTGAACTACCGCGAGCGGCAGCGCGAGCAGCAGGCCGCCGCCGAGCAGCAGGCCCTGAAGGCGCGCTACCGTACCTACGGGCTGCTGGCGGGCCTGGTGGGGGTGCTGGCCCTGGTGCTGCTGCTGGGCTGGCACAGCCGGCAGCAGCACCGCGTCAACGCCGCCCTGGCGCAGTCGAATGCCGCCCTGGAGAAGTCGCTGGGCGAGCTCAAAGCCACGCAGGAGCAGCTGGTGCAGCGCGAGAAAATGGCTTTCCTGGGCGAGCTCACCGCCGGCATTGCCCACGAGCTGCAGAACCCGCTCAACTTCGTGAAGAACTTCGCCGAGGTGAGTACCGACCTGGTAAACGAAATCAACGGGGTGCAGACCGGCGCGGCCCGCAATGCGGGGCTGGAGCACGAGATTCTGGCCGGCCTCAAGCAAAACCTGCAGGAAATCAGCCAGCACGGGCAGCGCGCCTCGTCCATCATCAAAGGCATGCTGGAGCACTCCCGCACGGGCACGGGCCAGCGCGAGGCCACCAACCTCAATCAGCTGGTCGAGGAAAACCTGCGCCTGGCCTACCACGGCGTGCGCACCAAAGAAAAGAGCTTCACCGCCCAGCTCAGCACCCAGCTCGACACTACCCTGGGCCCCGTGCCCGTAGTAAGCCAGGACCTGGGCCGGGTGCTGCTCAACCTATGCACCAACGCCCTTTATGCCGTGCAGCAGCGCCAGACGCAAGCCGCCGGCACGGGCTTTCAGCCGGAGGTGTGCATCGCGACCCGCCAGGGGCCGGGCACGGTGGAAATCCGTGTGCGCGACAACGGTACCGGCATCCCCGAAAGTGTAAAGGCCCGCATCTTCGAGCCGTTCTTCACCACCAAGCCCGTGGGCGAAGGCACCGGCCTGGGTTTGTCCTTGAGCCGCGACATCGTCACGACCGGGCACGGCGGCACCCTCACCGTGGAGTCGCGGGAAGGCGAGGGAACTGAATTTATTATTCGCCTGCCCCTGGTGGTACCCGCGGCGCTGTCGCAGCCAGTACGTGCCGCGTAGCGCCGAAGCGCTGACTTTCAGCAGGATATGAGGAAGCCGGTGTGCAGGGCGCAGATGACAAACCCGCCAGCCCCCGTTCCAGCCAGCCGGGTTATAGGCGGAACTGCATGCCGAACTTGATGCCGAAGTTGTTGGCCTTGGGCAGGTCGCGGTACGTGACGCGGTGCAGAAAGTCGACGCGGATAAACTTCAGGATGTTTTCCACGCCGTAGCCCACTTCCACGTAGGGCTGCTTCTCCAGGGTCTGGAAGCGGGGCAGGGGATGGCCCTGGTCGTCGAAGGGCGGCAGCAGGTTGCGGTTGGCCGTCGACAGGTCGCCATACAGCATGTTGGCCGAGGCCACCAGGCGCCAGTTCAGGCTGCGGATACCCGGGATGGAGTTCAGCAGAAAGCCCTCCAGGTGCTGTTCGAGGCGCAGCGACACCGAGCGGTCCGTTACGAACTCGAAGTAGCGCATCAGGTTGAAGGCGTTGAAGTTGAGGAAGGGCGTTTCGTTGCCCAGCGGGGCCTTCAGCAGCGGGTAAGGCACGGCGCTGGGAATGTAGCTGCCCTCGATGCGGTAAGTGAGGCGCCCGAGCTGCCCGGTGTTCACGCTGTGGTTCATTATCAGATTAATCTTCTGATACTTGAAGTTGCTGCCCAGGAAGCGGTTAGCCCCCAGGGTGTAGCGCAGCGTCCACACCGGCCAGCGCTTCAGGCCAATGGCCCGGCGGCGGTTTTCGCTTTGCACCAGGTTTTCGTCGCGGGCGTAGCGCGACTCCAGCACCAGCTCCGACACCATAAAGTTGCGGCGCAGCCGGCGGCTGGGGCGCGGCAGGTCGTCGTCATCGTCGTCGTAAAACGCGAAGTCGTGCTGGGGCCGGAAGCGCTGATGGCGCAGCGTAACGGTTTGCGTGAAGCCATGAAACAGGTCACGCTGCAGGGAAAGCGCCGTCAGGTCGCGCAGCACGGGCCGTCCCTGAATAAAGTTGCCGGAGCGCGAGGCCGCCACAAACAGGTTGTTGTCGGGGATGAAGTCGTTGTCGAGCAAGGCTATCTGCTCAATGTCGTGGCGGTACTCAATCCCGGCTACGGTCCAGTGCCGGCGCTCCAGAATGCGGTTGGTTTTCAGCCCGTACTTAAAGATGTTATCGCGCGTGCCGTAGGCTACGTAGCCCTGCGTCACCCAGTTCAGGCTGATGTCGGGCGTGGTGCGGAAGCCCAGACGGAAGCGGTGGCCTTCGAAGTTGTTGTAGGCGTAGGTATTGAGGATGGGGCCAATGTCCCAGCGGCCTACGCGCTTGTAGCCGTTCACAAACAGCTCTACCCAGTCCAGGATGTTGCGCACTGAGGGCAGCTGCCTGGCCGAGTCAAGTACGGCGAAGGTCTGCTGCTCCGACAAGCTCAAGGTGTCGGGGCGGTGCAGGTCGAAGTAGCCCTTGGCCGGGCCGGTGCCGTCCATGGAAAGCCGGCCCAGCAGGCCGCCTTCGGGCTCGGGGTCGCTGGTTTGCTGGGCCACGTTCACCGGCACATCGTAAAAGCCAGCCTCGTGCAGCTGATTACGCACGAAGTTGGTGTTGACGGTGGTGGTGCGCACCCGCATGGCGGCCTGGCCTTCGTAGGGCTTAATGCCAAAGGCCATGCGCGTGCGGCCCGCCAGGCCCGGGCCCTGGTCGGGGGGCGTGAGGTCCTGAAAAATGCGGAGGTCGGTAACGAAGTTGATGTTCGCATCCGCATTCGCTATCACATCGATGCGGCGCAGGGCATAGCTTTCCGCCGTTATCCACATGGTGCCCTTAAACGCCAGGTCGTGGCTGCGCTTGGGCGTCACGGCAATTTTGTAGCACCAGTCTTTGTCGACAAACACCGAATCCAGCAGCTCGTAGTCGTAGCTTATCCGCCAGCCCTCGGCAATGGGCGAGATGAAGTCCTTGCCCATGATGTTCTGCCAGTTCGGGTAGAAGTCTATGTTGATGAAGTTGGCCCCCAGCACCTGCGACAGCACCGAGCCCTCGCGTGGCCCGGCACCGCGCATCTGCCGGTGCTGAATGTCTTCGCGCCGGCGCAGCGGGTTGAAGCGCTGGTACACTTTGGAGCCTACTTCGGAAGCAAACAGGGGCAGGGGAGCGTCGGGGTCGGCGGCAGCGGCGGCGCCCCGGCGCGCGGCCAGGGCCCGGATGTCCTTCACCACCTTGCGCTTGGCAATGCGCGGCGGCAGCTCCGACAGGCTGACCTCGATGCGGTTGTAGGAGTCGAACTCGGCGGCTGTCAGGGCGTTGCGCTCGTTCTGGGACTTGTGCTTCTGTACTTCGCGCAGAATGCGGAATGCCGGGTTTTCACCGGGCCGCACCACTACTTCGGCCAGGGCCACGCCGCCGGGCTTGAGCCGGAACAAAACCGTTTGCTGGGGAGCTGCCGAAAGCTTTTTACGCATGGTAGCAAAGCCCAGGGCCGAAGCCGCAATGGAATCGGGCATTCCGCTTACAGCCAGCTTGAACTTGCCTTCCAGGTCGGCGGTGGCTCCGGTAGCGGTTTTGGGAATAAAAACAGAGGCGAAGGGTACCGGCTCCCCACTGCTGGCCTCTACTACTTGCCCCACAATGACAATACGCTGGGCTGCTGCTGGGAAAGCAAATAGGCACGCCAGAAGCAGCATAGCAAGTACTCTCATAAAGATGTATTGACGCAGAAAATAATGTTGAAAATGCCGGACAGCCCGCAAGTTACAGAAAGCTTAAATAGCCAACAAGTAGTTCCGGCGTGCCTGGCAAAAAATACTTCCTTTCCGGTATAAGACAATTTTTATCCTGCAAAACACTACGGTGATTTTGGTCGGTAAGATGTGAATTGCACCGCATTGGTTGCCTAAGGGAGGGCACGAAAAAAGGATGGGCGCGCCGGTTGGCCCGGCTGGGCCGGAAAAGAACCGGAAACACAAGCAGGCCGCAGGCCGCGAGGCCGTAGCAGCGAGTGCGCTGTGGAGCAGGAAAGCGGCCGGGCCCCATTGCATTGGTCCTAGTATTTCAACCGTTGTTCCTACCCCAGCTGCTTTTGGTCCAAGTCGGACAGTAGCGGGGTAGGATGACCCTGCCGGAAGGGCAGAACTTTGCGGCGATAACAGGCTGCCAGACAGATAGCACTCGCTGCAATTCGGGCATCTTAACCAACCCCCAACTCAATCTTCGGATGAAAAAACAATACAAAGCGCTGGCTTGTGCCCTGCTGGGCACGCTGCTCTCGCCGGTCGCAATGGCCCAGAACAGTGAGCGCATTCAGCAGAAATTCCTGGGCCCCGACAACCAACCTGAAATGGTACAATTTTCGGCTGCGGGCAAAGCCGCCTACCGCCTGGCCAATGCCACGCAGGTGCTCCGCGAGCAGCTGGGCCTGACGGCTGATGACGCGCTGCTGCCCGTTTCCCAGGAGGCCGACGAAGTAGGCCTGGTCCACCGCAAGTACAGCCAGTTTTACAAAGGCATCAAGGTAGAGCACGCCGAGTACTCGGTACACGCCAAAGGCGATGCCATCCAAAGCATCAGCGGCGACTTCGAAAAAATCGAGAACCTCAACACCACTCCAACCCTGCGTGCATCCAAGGCCCTGGCCCGGGCACTCAGCTTTGTGAACGCCCGCAAGTACATGTGGCAGGATGCGGCCGCTGAGGCTCAGTTAAAAAGCATGAAGGGCAGCCCGACGGCCACCTACCTGCCGGCAGGCGAGCTGGTTGTTGTGCGTAGCCTGAAAACGAACGAGCCCGTGCTGGCCTGGAAATTCGACATCTATGCCCAGCTGCCGATGAGCCGTGAGTACGTGTACATCGATGCCCACACCGGCGAAGAAGTAATGCGCGACGCCATTATCAAGCACGCCAATGCAACGGGCACTTTTGACACGCGCTACAACTACACGGTTACCAGCACCACGGAAACCACCACGGGCGGCTACCGCCTGCACGACGCCACCCGGGGCAATCGGATTGAGACAAAGAATATCAGAAACAGTAATCTGTTAAGCGCGGTAGTGGACTTCGTTGATGCGAATAACCACTGGACTGCCGGCGAGTACGATAATGCGAAATTCGACAACGCGGCCCTTGATGTGCACTGGGGAACGCAGGTAACGTACGATTATTGGAAAAACGTGCACGGACGCAATAGCTACGACGGCTCGGGGGCCAAGCTTGCCAGCTACGTCCACTTCAACGAAGACCCCAGCCAGTTTGCATCTACCATAAACGCGGGCTGGGATAGCCAAAACGAGCTAATGGTTTATGGGGATGGCGGAGTTGATGGCCAGGGCAAGGTGTATGGCCCGCTCACCTCGCTGGATATTGTGGGGCATGAGCTCGGCCATGCGGTTTGCGACAAGACGGCCAAGCTCAGATACCAGAATGAGTCGGGCGCCCTGAACGAAGGCTTCTCGGATATCTGGGGCTCACAAGTAGAGATTTACGGCGGGCGGTTTAATAAGTCGGCGTGGACCATCGGCGAAGACGTAACCAGCGGGGGACTGCGCTCCATGAGCAACCCCAACCTATCCTCCCAGCCGGATACCTACGGCGGCCGGTTCTGGCAGCCAACCGTTTCGAACCCCATGGGTGGACAAAACGGAAATGACTATGGCGGTGTGCATACCAACTCAGGCGTTCTGAACTATTGGTTTTACTTGCTAAGCGTGGGCGGAAGCGGCACCAACGACCACGGGCGGACCTTTTCCGTAGCCGGGATAACCAGCAGCAAGGCCGCCAGAATTGCTTACCACGCCGAGCGCTTTTACCTGTCGCCGGCCAGCTACTTCGCCTCGGCCCGCACGGCCACCCTCGCCTCGGCCACCGACATCTACGGCGCGGGGTCGGCGGAAGTGCGGGCAGTGGAAAATGCCTGGTTCGCCGTGGGGGTTTACAACAACACGCCCTCCTATTGCACTTCCAAAGGTGCCAGCGCAGCCACTGAATGGATTGACCGGGTGAGAATTGGCAGCATCGATTCAAACACGGGCTCCAACGGCGGGTACAACTTCTTCTATAACCTGGGGGCCACTCCGCTGGCCGCTGGTATGCAGCATTCCATTCTCTACTCGGCGGGCTTCAGCAGCGGCAACTCGTTTGCGGAGAACTTCAGAATTTACATCGACTACAACCAGAACGGCGTGTTCACCGACGCCGGGGAGCAGATTGTGAACATCACCACTCCGGACAAATGGGACTATGCGTCCACTTTCACCATCCCCACCACGGCCCTGACCGGCCCGACCCGCCTGCGAGTGGTCATGAGCAGGGCCTCGGCCACCAACAGCTGCGGCAGCTACAGCTACGGCGAAACCGAAGACTACATCGTTGATATCATTAATGGGACTTCCCCGGTGCCCGCTCCCGTGCCCCGCATGGCCACGGCTACAGCCAAAGCGCCTACCAGGGGCGACCTTCAGCTAACAGTCTTCCCCAATCCGGCAACCGACCTGCTGAACGTAGCGCTGGAAGGCAGGCCAGCCCCCTTGTCTGTGGTCATAACGGATGTTCGGGGGGCAGTGGTGGCCACCCAGGCCGGGCCGGATGGCGCGCTGCGCATCGGGCACCTCAACAAAGGAATTTATACCGTAACCGTAAACGACGGCGAGCGCACCTACCACAAGCGCTTTGTGAAAGAATAAGCCGCGCGCTGCCCACTCATGCAACGGCCTGCCAGGAATACTGGCAGGCCGTTTTGTTTAGGTCAAGCATAGCCCGGCCCGTGGGGGCTACTGTAGCTTTACCAGTACTACGCGGCGGTTTTTAGGACGCTGCGCGGGGTCGGTGTTGTCGGCTACGGGGCGGGTGCCGCCATAGCCAACGGGGCGCAGCTGGCCGTCGGGCACGCCGTGGGCAGCCAGGTAGCGGCACACGGCCTCGGCGCGCTGCTGGGAGAGCTGGCGGTTCAGCTCGGGCACGCCCACGTTGTCGGTATGGCCCTGCACTTCCAGGCGCAGGCCGGGGCGGGCGCGCAGGGCCACCGCCAGGTCGTCGAGGGCCGCCCGGGCGGCCGGCAGCAGCTGGGCCTGGCCCTGGTCGAAGTACAGGTCGGGCAGGGTTACGGCTTCGCCCTCGTCGAGCCGGGCCACCCGGGCCGCGGCCGAGTCGATGCTGGGACGAGGAGCCGGAATAGTAGCCGGTGCTGGCAGTGGTTTCGGGGCCGGAACAGCCAGGGGCTTAGGCCGGGCGGGAGGGCTGGGGCTGGCACTCGGATTGGAGCCAGGAGCCGGGCCTCCCGTGGCCGCCGCAGCCTGGTCGGTGGGCTTGGCCGGCGCAGGAGCTGCCGCTTGCGCCGTCGTCGCATTGGGAGGCGGCTTTCGGTACAGATAGCGCGAAGGAATGGGCTCGGCGCCGGAAGGCTGGCTGCCCATGTTCCAGCCATTGCGCCAGGTGGGCGGGGGCTGCTTGGCCGCGTCGGGCCGCTCCCAGGTGAGGCGGGCGCGGTTATCGAGAATGTTTTGATAGTAATCGACGCGCAGGCGGTAGGCCTGGCCGGCTGTAAGCTCCACGGTGGCCGTGTATTGCCGCACGGGCTGGTCGCGCCACTCGTTCAGAATCTGGCGCTCGTTAATCCACAGCCGCATGCCATCGTCGACGGTGACGTGAAACTTGTAGCGCCCGCTTACCGGCGGTACCAGCCAGCCCGTCCAGCGCACCGAGAAATGCTCAGCGGGCACGCCAGGGGCCGGCTCGCTGCCGGTCCAGTCGAAGTCGATGGTGGCATCGTGGCGGATGACCATCACCCGCTCGAAGTTCTGGCCGTCGTAATACTGGCCCACCAGGCCGTCGCCAGCCGGGGTCTGGGCCCGGGCCGGGGCAGCCAGCAGAAAGGAAGAGAGCAGCGAGGCAATACCGAGGCGAAGCATAACGCAATAACGACAACGGCAGGCGTTAGTATAACCGACGCGGCCGGGTTAGTCGGCGGCTTTATCGTCGCGCGCGGCTTCCCCTATCTCCTTGGCCGTGTGGCCGGCCTGCAAGGCCACAAACTCGGCCTGGCGGGCGCGAATGCGCACCTCGTCCCGGGCGGGCAAATCCATGCGAATCTGCTTTACCTGGTCGTTCAGCCGCTTGTACACGGCCCGGGCATAGTCCCAGTCGCGCTCCGACCAGGTGCTGCGCTGGGCCCGGGCGCTCCGCACCAGCTGGGCATAGGCCGCAGGCAGGTCGGCCGGCGTCAGGTTGTCTATCTGCCCGGAGTAGGGCCCCATGAGCTGGCTTTCCATGGCAATTTCCTGGCGCGGGTCCAGCGGAGAGTCGCGGCGGCGGCGGTTGGCGGCATTTACCCGGGCGGCGGCTTTGCCCAGGTTCGCAATTTTGCGGGTGCCTTTGCGGGCCAGGGTGTCCAGCTCGTTCAGCTCATCCTTCACAGCGGCCTGCCGCTCGCGCGGGGTTGAGTCGCAGGAAGTAAGAAACAAGGAAGCTGCTGCCAGGCAGGCGGGCAGCGAAAGAAGGGAAAGGCGCATGGTGCAAGCAGACTGATAAAATAGCAGTTCGCTTGTACGCATGCGCCGGGCAGAAGGTCGGGCCGGCGGGCCGTAGTTGAAAGAAAGAGGGAGGGGCACCGCCGGGGTAGCCAGTGCCAAAGCGGTACGTAAAGCGGGCCTTAGTTGCGGTTTTCTGGTTGATGTACGGCCTCGTTCTCGTGGCTGCCTCACCCCCCGGCCCCAAAAAATGCTTAATCCGCATTTCCGAAAAGGAGAGGGGGAGGCACAGGGTTGACCCATACAAAAACCTGAAATTCAATGTGAGTTGCGGAGCCCTGGAGCCTAATCAGCGATAAGCCGCACTATGGGCCAAGTAGAAATAAGAAAGGGGGCGTGAAAGGTTAAAAGTCAGGCAGTCCTGCTTTTAACCTTGCACGCCCCCTTATTAACCTTAATCCGCGGAAAGAGACAGAGCCCTAATAGCCAATCTGCGTAACCGGCTGGGCGAGGCGGAAGGTCATGGGCAGCTCGTACTCAATGCGCACGGCTTTCGAGCCTATACGGGCCGGAATCCACTGGTCGGGAATTTCGCGGGCCACCCGCAGGGCTTCTTCATCGCAGCCCCCGCCAATGCCGCTCAGCACCTTGTGGTTGGAAGCCCGGCCCAGGGTGTCGAGGGTGAAAACGATGGTAACCCGGCCCTGAATGTTGCCGGCCTGGGCTGCCTTGGGGTAGTTCAGCCGGGTGGTGTAGTTGGCCAGGGCGGCATCGCCACCAATAAACAGCGGTGGCTGGTCAACGAGGCGGCGCGTCCATTTGCCGGACTGCAGCTCTACGTTGTAGTGGGATTCCGGAATGGGACGGTAATACACCAGCTTGTTATTGGTGTGGTCGTACTTCTGCACCGTCACCTGGCGCTTGGAGGGAGTGTAGCCAAAGTACTCCCATACGCCCACTTTGTTCTTTTTGTCCATCATGCCGCTTTCCCATTCCGTGGTAACCATTTTTTGGGCGAAAGCGGGAGTGGTGGTAAGAGCTACTAAGAAAACGAGATAAGTAATTGTATTCTTCATGGAACTGGTGGGAAAAAATCGGAGAAAGAGTGCTTGAGGGCCTCAAAACCTGATTAGGTTAAAGAAAGGTACATTCGCTAGACACAAGAACGCAAATTTTCCCTAATCGATTGCATCATTTTCTCCCAATCGTTCCCGGAAGGTAAGCTGTAGCTCTCGCAGGCCGTAAAATCCTGAGCAAATGGCATCCAGCCGATTTAATATGGCCAATGCGCGCCGCGTTTCGCCCAAGTGTTCGAGAATACGAAACTGTCCCCACAGCGCCCCGAAATGACGAGGCTCGCGCTGCAGTGCCGCTGCAATGTCGGACAGCGCGGCACGGTACTCGCCCCGCAGATAATAGGCCGTAGCACGCTTGTTCCAGCCCTCGGCAAGCTGTGGCGCTAGTTGGATTATCTGGTTAAACTCGGCGATGGCTGCTGTATAGTCTTCGGCCTGCAGGGCCCGCATGCCGGCTTCGAGGGCCTTGTCTAGGTGCTGCTGGCCTGTGCTGAGCCAGTGCTGCCAGATGGCGTCCTGCAAGGCTTCAATCTCCACGGGCGAGGTGGCCGCCCGCAGGCGGTCGAATAAGTCATCTAACACAGCTGACATGTGAGGCTGGACAGTGAGCAGTTAACAATGAGTATTAACGTCCCTCATTTCTTCCGGTTCCGGGTTCCCTGCTGGTTAAAACAGCTCCTTGGCTATCCGGCGGATGCTTTCGGCCTTGCCCATGGAGTAGTAGTGCAGGCAGGGCACGCCGTGGGCCATGAGCTCGCGGCTCTGGTTGAGGCACCACTCGATGCCGATGGCGCGGGCCGACTCGTTGTCGCGGCACTGGCTGACGGCCTCGGCCAGGGCTTCGGGAATGCTCAGGTAAAAGGAGCGGGGCAGGGTAGTGAGCTGGCTTTTGGTGGTGAGGGGCTTGAGGCCGGGAATGATGGGCACGGTGATGCCGGCCTCGCGGCAGCGCTTCTCGAACTTAAAAAACTCCTCATTGTCGAAAAACATCTGCGTTACGATGTAGTCGGCGCCGGCGTCAATCTTGCGCTTGAGGTAGCGCATGTCGGAGCCATGATTGGGGGCTTCGAAGTGCTTTTCGGGGTAGCCGGCCGTGCCAATGCAGAAGTCGGACGCCCAGGCGTCGGTGCCTTCGGGCTGGAAGTTCTCGTCGTGGTCGTGGTAGCGGCCGGCGTTGAGGGCGGCAATCTGGGCAATGAGGCCGTCGGCGTAGGCGTGGCCCTCGGGGTGGGGCTGGAAGTGGGGCTCGGTTTTCACGGGGTCGCCGCGCAGGGCCAGCACGTTGTCGATGCCCAGGAAGTGCAGGTCTATCAGGGCGTTTTCGGTTTCCTCCCGCGAAAAGCCGCCGCAGATGAGGTGGGGCACGGTGTCCACGTCGAAGCGGTTTTTGATGGCTGCGCAGATGGCCACCGTGCCCGGCCGCTTGCGCACGGCCCGCCGGGTAAAGCCCCCGCCGGGCCGCTCGCGCAGCACAAACTCCTCGCGGTGGTAGGTCACGTCGATAAACGGCGGCTTGAATTCCAGCAGCGGCTCGATGTTGTTGAACAGGTTCTGAATGGTTTCGCCCTTGCGGGGCGGCAGCACTTCAAACGAGAACAGGGTTTTGCCCTTGGCGCGGGCCAGGTGTTCGGTAACTTTCATATGTTCAGCCCCACCCCCGGCCCCTCCCCTGCGGGGAGGGGAGCCTGACGATTTAAGGCATATTTTGGCTTGTTTACAATATTATAGAGGCCTAGACAATGCTGCTTGCCCTAACTCCAAGCTGGCTTGGAGGATATAAAATTTGCGGTACAGGGCATCATCAGGCTTCCCTCCCTGCAGGGGAGGGGTCGGGGGTGGGGCTGTAGTTCAGATTCGGCATCAGCCAGCGCTCCAGCTCCGGCACGGGCATGCCTTTGCGGCGGGCAATATCGGCTACCTGGTCGGGCCCGATGCGGCCGAGGCCGAAGTAGCGGGCGTCGGGGTGGGCGTAGTACATGCCGCTGACGGAAGCGGCGGGGTACATGGCCAGGTTTTCGGTGAGGGTGATGCCCGACTTGCTTTCGGCCTCCAGCAGCTGGAACAGGGTGATTTTCTCGGTGTGGTCGGGGCAGCCGGGGTAGCCGGGCGCGGGGCGCACGCCGCGGTACTTCTCCTGAATGAGGTCGTCGCCGCTCAGCTGCTCGTCGGGCGCGTAGCCCCAGAACTCGCGGCGCACCCGCTCGTGCAGGCGCTCGGCGAAGGCTTCGGCCAGGCGGTCGGCCAGGGCCTTCACCATGATGCTGGAGTAGTCGTCGTGCTCGGCCTCAAACTGCTGCAGCAGGCGCTCGATGCCGATGCCGGCCGTCACGGCGAAGCCGCCGAGGTAGTCCGGGCGGCCGCTGTCCCTGGGCGCCAGGAAGTCGGAAAAAGCCAGGTTGGGGATGTTGGGGCCCTTCTCGCCCTGCTGGCGCAGGGTGAAAAACTCCGTGGTTACCTGCTGGCGCTGCTCGTCGGCATACACCTCAATGGTGTCGTGGTCGACGGTATTGGCCGGCCAGAAGCCCAGCACGGCGCGGGCCTGCAGCAGCTTTTCATCAATGATGCGTGCGAGCATGGCCTGGGCGTCGTCGAACAGCCGGCGGGCGGCTTCGCCCAGGTTCTCGTCTTCCAGAATGCGCGGGTAGCGTCCTTTCAGCTCCCAGGTGTGGAAGAAGGGCGTCCAGTCGATGTAGCGGGCCAGCTCGGCCAGGTCGTAGTCGTCCAGCACCCGGGTGCCCAGGAAGCTGGGGCGGGTGATGGGCACGGCGTCCCAGTCCGACTTAAACCCGTTGGCGCGGGCGGCTTCGATGCTGAGGTAGCGCTTGTCGCGCTGCCGGCCGGCGTAGTCGCTGCGCAGGGCGGCGTAGTCGTCGGCCACGGCCCGGGCGTAGGCCCCGGCGCCCGAGCCCAGCAGGCCCGCCGCCACGCCCACGCTGCGGGAGGCGTCGTTCACGTGCACCACGGGGCCGTCGTAGGCCGGCGCAATCTTCACGGCGGTGTGCAGGCGCGAGGTGGTGGCGCCGCCGATGAGCAGCGGGGTGGTCAGGCCGCGCTTTTTCATGGCCTGGGCCACGTACACCATCTCGTCGAGGCTGGGCGTAATCAGCCCGCTCAGGCCGATGATGTCGGCGCCCTGGGTTTGGGCTTCGTCCAGAATCTTATCCAGCGGCACCATCACGCCCAGGTCCACGATGTCGAAGTTGTTGCAGGCCAGCACCACGCCCACGATGTTCTTGCCGATGTCGTGCACGTCGCCTTTCACTGTGGCCAGCAGAATCTTGCCGGCCGTCTGCCGTTCCTGCCCGCGCTTGTCGGCCAGCAGGAAGGGCTCCAGATACGCCACGGCCTTCTTCATCACGCGGGCCGACTTCACCACCTGGGGCAGAAACATCTTGCCGGCTCCGAACAGGTCGCCCACCACGTTCATGCCGGCCATGAGCGGGCCCTCAATCACCTCCAGCGGGCGCCCTACCTGCTGGCGCACCTCCTCGGTGTCCTGCTCAATAAACTCGGTGATGCCGCGCACCAGCGAGTGCTGCAGGCGCTCGGCCACGGGCAGGCTGCGCCAGGCATCGGCCACCACTTCCACCTTGTCCTTCTGCTTCACGGTTTCCGCGAAGTCGATGAGGCGCTCGGTAGCGTCGTCGCGGCGGTCGAGCAGCACGTCTTCCACCAGCTCGAGCAGGTCTTTTGGTACTTCGTCGTACACCGCCAGCTGGCTGGGGTTCACGATGCCCATGTCGAGCCCCGCCCGGATGGCGTGGTAGAGGAAGGCCGAGTGCATGGCTTCGCGCACCACGTCGTTGCCGCGGAAGGCGAAGCTGATGTTGCTCACGCCCCCGCTGGTGAGGGCACCGGGCAGGTGGGCCTTAATCCAGCGCACGGCCTCAATAAAGTCGAGGGCGTAGCGGCGGTGCTCCTCCATGCCCGTGCCCACGGTCAGGATGTTGGGGTCGAAGATGATGTCCTCGGCCGGGAAGCCTACCTCATTCACCAGGATGTCGTAGCTGCGCTGGCAGATGGCAATGCGCCGTTCCAGGGTGTCGGCCTGGCCCTGCTCGTCGAAGGCCATCACCACCACGGCCGCGCCGTACTGCCGCACGGTGCGGGCCCGCGCCTTAAAGGCTTCCTCGCCCTCTTTCAGGGAGATGGAGTTGACGATGCTCTTGCCCTGCACGCACTTCAGGCCGGCTTCCAGCACACTCCACTTCGAGGAGTCTATCATCACCGGCACCCGGGCGATGTCGGGCTCGGAGGCAATGAGGTGCAGGAAGGTGGTCATCACCTGCTCCGAGTCCAGCATGCCCTCGTCCATGTTGATGTCGAGCACCTGGGCGCCCTCCTCCACCTGCTGCCGGGCCACGGCCAGGGCCTGCTCGTAGGCGCCGGTGCGCACGAGGCGGGCAAAGGCGCGGGAGCCGGTCACGTTGCAGCGCTCGCCCACGTTCACGAACAGGCTGCTGGGCGTGATGTTGAAGGGTTCGAGGCCGGCGAGGCGGGTAGCCCCACCCCCGACCCCTCCCCTGCGGGGGAGGGGAGCCGGTTCGGTACCACTGCCGTTGGGCTCCCCCTCCCCAACAGGGGAGGGGGTAGGGGGGTGGGGCTGGGGCTTATACTTCTCCGCCAGCTTGCTCAGCTCCGCAATATGCTGGGGTGTGGTGCCGCAGCAGCCGCCCACCACCGTCACCAGGCCGTCCCTGAGGTAGTCTTCCACCACGGCGGCAAATTCCTGGGCCGACTCGTCGTAGCCGCCGAAGGCATTGGGCAGGCCGGCGTTGGGGTAGGCCGAGATGTGCACGTCGGCGATGCGGGCCAGCTCTTCCACGTACTGTTTCAGCTGCTGGGCCCCCAGGGCGCAGTTGAGGCCCACGCTGAGCAGGGGCAGGTGACGGATGGAGTTCCAGAAGGCTTCCACCGTCTGCCCCGACAGGGTGCGGCCCGAGGCGTCGGTGATGGTGCCGGAAATCATCAGCGGCACCGGCCGGCCGCCCTCGTCGAAGAATTGCTGCACCGCAAACAGGGCGGCCTTGGCGTTCAGGGTGTCGAAGATGGTTTCGATGAGCAGGGCATCTACGCCGCCGTCTACCAGGCCGCGCACCTGCTCGTGGTAGGCGGTGGCCAGCTCGTCGAAGGTGACGGCGCGGAAGCCGGGCCGGTTCACGTCGGGCGAGAGCGAGGCCGTGCGGTTGGTGGGGCCGATGGCGCCGGCCACGAAGCGAGGCTTGTCGGGCGTGCTGTACTCGTCGGCTGCCTCACGGGCCAGGCGGGCCGACTCAAAGTTCAGCTCATACACAATGTGCTCCAGGCCATAGTCGGCCTGGGCGATGGTGGTGCCCGAGAAGGTATTGGTTTCCACCATGTCGGCCCCGGCAGCGAAGTACTCGGCGTGAATGCCCTTGATGATGTCGGGTCGGGTGAGACTCAGCAGGTCGTTGTTGCCGCGCAGGGGGCGGGGGTGGTCGGCAAAGCGGCTCCCGCGGAAGTCTTCCTCCGTGAGGGGGTGGCGCTGAATCATGGTGCCCATGGCGCCGTCGAGGATGAGCAGGCGCTGGCGCAGCAGCTCGGGCAGGCGGGCCGGGGCCGGCAGGGCGTGGGGCAGGGCGGTGGGGGAGGCGTGGGACATTTCTTTCGGGTCAGGTAACGGCGTAGGCGCGTGCATCCAGAAAGAAACCCGCGCGGCAAGGCACGGTTCCGGCTGTCATCTTCTTTCACCTAAGGGCTTGGTGAAATGGGAGTTGGCACCTACTCTCGATAGGTTGCCAAGACGTCGTCGGGCCCAGTCCCTCGGTCTTTCTGGATAGCAGCGACGGCGAAGATACGGCCGGGCTTGGGAAACATACTAGGGCGGGGCTCTCTTTGGCTAACTTGTGCCCTGCCCCGGCCCCAAAGCAAGGCCGCTCCGGCTGGCTGGCCAGCCGGGAGCATAATAGTATGAGCCTGCCTGCGTTGGCCTGAGTTCCAGCAATACTGGCGATGCAGGCTTTGAGTACTGTAAACCCTGGCGAGAGCGCCGCAACTTCGTTTCCTATCTTGTTCTTCATGGATACTCATGCTTTGAGCCGCATTCTGCCGGGGCTGTGCCTGCTGTGGCTGGGCCTGCTGCTGTCGTCATCTGCTGCTGCCCAGGTCCCGGCCTGGCGGCGGGTTGTCAACGTCGTCAGCCTGCAAGGGGCCGGGCCCAAGGGCCTGGCTACGGCCACGGATGGAGCCGGCAATGTTTACGTGACGGGGGGCTTTGAGGGAACCGTCCGCTTTGGCACAACCCAGCTGACAAGTGCGGGGGGCTCCGACGTATTCGTGGCCAAGTGGAGCAGCGCCACCGGCCGCTGGATATGGGCCTACGGGGGCGGCGGCACCGGCTTCGACACCGGCCACAGCATCGCGGTGAGCGGCAACAGTATTTACCTGACGGGCCAGATTGGCACCGGTACGCCAACGCAGGAGGCGCCCGAGGCAATGCAAGGGCTTTTCAGCCGCATCGTTTTGGCCGCTCCGGTAAACGTTAACTTTCAGGATGTGCTGGTGGCCAAGCTTACCGATGCGGGGCCGACGGCCCGGGTCAACTGGGCCTATGCGGCGGGCGGGCCCGGCCTCGACGTCGGCCGCAGCATCGCCATCGATGGCCCGAATGTGTACCTCACCGGCTCGGTGGAGGGCATTGCCACTTCCCCGCCATTTCGCTTTGGCCCGAACCGGATGCAGGGCCTTAGCCGGGCCAAACAATGGATTGGTACCAATGAGATGGATACTTTCATTGCCAAGTACGTCGATGCAGGGGATTCGGCCAAGGTCGGCTGGGTCATGCTACGGGGCAGTGAAGGGCCCGATGAGGGCCAGGGTATTGCCGTGAGCGGGGGCAATGTGTATGTTACCGGAGGAGAAGGGCGCAGAAACCCGGAGTTTCGCAAGAATAACCCACACGGCCCGGTGATGGCCGCGGCCGCTGGCCCGGAGAAAAGCCAGGACATGTTCCTGGTCAAGTACCTTGATGCGGGTGCCACCGCTACCGAGGCCTGGGCCAGGTACGGCGGTGGTACCTACGCCGATGCCGGGCAGGCACTGGCCGTGAGCGGCAGCAGCGTGTATGTAACGGGCTACGTTCAGAACGACTGGATTGCGCCTGCCGGCTCCATGCGGGTTCGCTTCGATGGCGTTACCCTCCGGGGCCTGAGCCCGGCGCCCAACCGGGAGGTGTTCGTGGCCAAGTACACCGACGCTGGCAGTACGGCAACGCTGGCCTGGGCCAAAAACATTGGCGTAGGACGAGGCAACAGCATTGCCGTCAGCGGAAACGCGCTGCTGGTAACCGGAGCCAAGGATGGGCAGCTCTTCGTTGCCAAGTACCTGGATGACGGCCCGGCCCCGCAGGAGGCCTGGACCATCACCGGCAGCGGCAGCGGGTTGCAGGGAGGAAGCAGCATCAGCCTGGCCGCTGGCAGAGCCTACATCACGGGCACGGCGGGCGCCAAAGCACAGCTTGGCGGCATCCTGCTAACCAATCAGCAGGGCACAATGAGCTTCCTGGCAGAAGCGGTTAATATCGAGTCAAACAAGCGCCCATGACGGTTCTGCCGCTACAAACCACTTGGTAAGTCCAGCGCTCGAGCCAAGCTGCGGGCTTGGGGCTGGTTGAGGCAGCTACAAGCGGGCCTGCCATGTGGCTATATCTCCCACGCCGGCCAGGCTGAGCCGGCCGGAAATACGCTTTCCCCGGCCGGCAGCTCCACAAAAGCATCGGCCCCGATGAGGCCGGCCAGGTCGCCGGAGCCGCCCGTAGGCCGGGGCGTGGCCAGGCGCCGGCCCTGGGCATCGACGTGCAGGCGCACCGGCAGCAGGTAGCTCAGCTGGGGCCTGAACACCACTTCTTCCGTGAGCAAGGCCAGGGGCGGCAGCGGCGGGGCCAGGCCCTGCTGGCAGGCCTGCAGCCAGGGCCGCACGTAGCGGCAGGCGGTCAGGAAGGTGGAAACCGGGTTGCCGGGCAGGCCGAACACCACCGGCCCGCCGGCTCGCGCCCCAAACCACAGCGGCTTGCCGGGGCGCTGGCTTACCTCGTGGAAGATTTCCTGCACGCCCAGTTCCTGCAGCAGGGCCGGCAGGTGGTCGGCGCGGCCCTTGCTCACGGCCCCGCTCAGCACCACGGCGTCGAAGCCGGCGGCTAGGATGTTGGTTAGTCCCGAGCGCAGGGAGCTCAGCTCATCGGTAAGGTGAAACAGCGAAACCTCGGCACCCGCCGGCTGCAGCAGGGCCTGCAGGGCGTAGGCGTTGGAGCGCCGAATCTGGTGGGGCAGGGGCGTGGCGTCAATTTCCACCAGCTCGTCGCCGGTGCTCACCACGGCCAGGCGGGCCCGGCGCTGCACCTGCACCTGGGCGGCACCCACCGTGGCGGCTACGGCCAGCTCGGCCGGGCCCAGGCGGGTGCCGGCGGGCAGCAGCAGCTCGCCCGCACGGCGGTCGGCAGCCCGGGGATGAATATGGGTGCCGGGCTTTTCGGGCGGCGGGATGAGGAGGGTGGCGCGGCCATCGGCCAGGCTTAAGTCTTCGTACCGCACCACGGTGTCGGTGCCGGGCGGCAGCACGGCGCCGGTCATCACCTCCCGGGCGGCCAGCGGGCTCTGCAGTGGAACCGAAGGCGCGCCGGCAAACTGGCTGCCTTCGATTGCAAACTCGGTCTGCCCGGCTGCCCAGGCGGCGTGGGCCAGGGCAATGCCATCCATGGCTACGCGGTGGAAGGGGGGGAAGTCGCGGTCGGCCACTAAATCCTGAGCGAGCAGGCGGCCAGCGGCGGCCGGCAGCGCCACGGTTTCGGGCGGCAGGGGCCGGGTGGTGGACAGCACGCGGGCATAGGCTTCAGCAACATTCAGCATGGTGTAAATAATTAATTAACAACGTATTGTCTGTTTGGTGCTCCTTTAGGAGAGTTAAAAGTGAAGAGTTAAAACTCACTTGACCTGCTTTTTAACTCTTCACTTTTAACTCAGTACACCAACCTGAAAGCGGCTCAGAAATAACGATTGAAACAGTAATAAGCGGGCCTTCGGGTGTGGACTAGCCAGCCAACGCCAGGGAAGGTAAGGGCGTAGCTTTGTTTGGAGGTAGCAAAGCAACTCCCGCCACGGCTCTTCACTTAGCTGGACTTATGGAAAACTTCACCCACGTAAACGCTGCCAACCAGCCCACCATGGTCGATGTGGGCGCTAAAGTGCCGACGCGCCGCCTGGCCCGGGCCCGCTGCCGCGTGGTGCTGGGCACCGAGCTGCTGGCCCGCGTGCAGGCCGGCGAGCTGCCCTCGCACAAGGGGCCCGTGATTCATACCGCGATTCTGGCGGGCATCTTGGGTGCCAAGCGCACCGCCGACCTGATTCCGCTGTGCCACCCGCTGGGGCTCGACGACTGCCGGGTGAGCATTGAGCCCGACGGGGCCGACGCCCTGCGCGTGGAGTGCACCGCCGTGGTGACGGGCCGCACCGGCGTGGAGATGGAAGCCCTGACCGGCGCCACCGTGGCCGCCCTCACGCTCTACGACATGTGCAAGGCCTTCTCGCACGACATCACCATCGAGCAGGTGCAGCTGGTGGAGAAAACCGGCGGCAAGCGCGACTTCCTGCGGCCCGAAACAACCTGACTTCCAGCTATGCCGACATCTGAAAACCAGTCCCCCAAACACCGCAAGCACGCCGCCCTGGCCCGGCCCGACCTGGGTGAGTTTGGCCGGCACGAGCTGGCCATTCTGGGGGCACCCTGCGGCGACATTCAAGCCCTGGTGGCGCGGCTGCTGCCCTTGCTGGCGCCGGCGCTGCGCGTGGCTTACGTTGATGCCGACCACGCGGCCGGCGACGCGGCTGCGGCCGCTACCCCCGCTGCCGCCCGCCCGGTGCCCCAGGTAGGGGCCGATGCGCTGGCAGCCGAGCTGGTAGATAAAATCACCTACCGCCAGCTCAACACCACGCGCGGCCTCGACCGCTTTGCCCAGACCGAGCTGCTGGCCCACGAAAGCCTGGTGCTGGTGAACGGCAACCACTTCCGCGCCCGGCAGCAGGTCGTCATTGTCGACCCGCGCAAGCCCCTGGATAAAAAGCTGGACCGCCTCACCGACGTGCGGCTGATTCTGCTGGCCGAAGGGCAAGCCGAGCTGCCGGCCGTGCTGACAGCGCACCTGGCCGCCGCGCCGCTGCCGCCCGTGCTGTCCCTGGCCGACACCGCCGGCATCGCGGCCTTTATCCGGCAGTGGTACGCGGCGGCCTTACCCGTGCTGAAAGGGCTGGTGCTGGCCGGCGGCCGCAGCGAGCGGATGCAAACCGACAAGGCCCGCCTGCGCTACCACGGCCTCGACCAGCGCGAGCACACGGCCGGCCTGCTGGCGCCCTACTGCGCGGAAGTGTACGTATCCTGCCGGCCCGACCAGGTAGAGGACGTGCCCGTGGGCCTTAAGGCCCTGCCCGATACCTTTCTGGGGCTGGGCCCGCTGGGTGGCCTGCTCTCGGCCCTGCAGCACGACCCCAACGCGGCCTGGCTGGTGCTGGCCTGCGACCTGCCTTTCCTCACCACTACCACACTGGATTATCTGGTGCAGCTGCGGCAGCCTGGCCGCCTCGCCACGGCCCTGCGCAGCCCCGTCAGCGACTTCCCCGAGCCGCTGGTCACCATCTGGGAGCCGCGCAGCTATGGGCAGCTGCTGCGCTTCCTGGGCCTGGGCTATTCCTGCCCCCGCAAGGCCCTGATTAACTCCGACATCGCTCTGCTTAGTGCGCCGGAGCCGGCCGAGCTGCGCAACGTGAATACCCCGGAAGAGCGGGCCGCGGCGGAGCAGGAGCTGGGCTGAGAAGCCGGATAAAAATCTGGCTGAATGTAAGCGTATTTGGTAATTTTTTCAGATGGAATAGTGTTCAGGATGGTGGGTTGGCACACTTTTCGGAAGTGCCAGCCTCAACAACCGTTTTCTAACCGCTTTTTTCATCATGAAAAAGACTGCAATTCTGGGGGCTGCGCTGCTGGCGTCGGCTGCCTTTTCTTCTGCTCAGGCCCAGGACGTGCGCTTTGGCCTGCGGGCCGGCGCCAACTACTCCAACCTGGCCGGCAACGTTCAGAACGAATCTACTTACAACAACAAAGCCGGCTTCCTGGGCGGCATTATGATTAACGTGCCGCTGGTGGACGACAACTTCCTGTCGGTGCAGCCGGAAATTCTGTACTCCCAGAAAGGCTTCGAAAACAAGCCTGTGGAATACAGCGGCCTGCTGGGCGGCAAGCAGGTCCGCGAAGGCCGCGTCAGCTACAACTACCTCGACGTGCCCGTGCTCTTTAAGGTGAACGCCGGCGGCTTCATTGCCGAGGCCGGGCCGCAGTATTCCTACCTGCTGAGCGCCAACAACGAAACCCGTACCACGACCACGCCCCCCCTGGGCGGGGCTCCAAGCACCACGGAAGCCCAGAACAAGCGCGATGTGAGCGGCCTCAACCGCAACGAGCTGGGCTACGTGGCCGGCGTGGGCTACCAGGCCGAGAACGGCCTGAGCCTGAACCTGCGCTACACCGGCGCCCTGAGCGACTTCGTGAAAAGCGACAACAGCACCTACTTCAACGGCGACCTCAAAAATGCCCGCCACTCGGCTTTCCAGCTCTCGCTGGGCTACCTGATTCCGAGCAAGTAAGCGCCGGTTGTGCCGGCGTCGCCTGCGCAAATAGCCTGACAAGCAAAAAGAACGTCATGCATAGCGAAAGCGAACCTTCTTGCCCGCGGCAGTAATCCTTTTCAAGTGGATTTACTCTCGTGGTAGAGATGCTTCGACAAGCTCAGCATGACGTTCTTTTTTAACTGTTAACTGCTAACTGTCCACTGCTAATTGACTCTACGGATGGGCCGCCACCCACTCCGTGCCATCCTCATATTCTTCCCGCTTCCAGATGGTAACCACCTGCTTGAGCGTGTCGATGATAAACTGGCAGGCGGCAAAGCTCTCGGCGCGGTGGGGCGTAGCTACGGCCACCACCACGGCTACATCGCCCAGCTCCAGCGTGCCCTTGCGGTGAACGACGGCGGCTTTTTCCAGCATGGGCCAGCGCTCGTAGGCCTGGGCCACAACGTGACTGAGCTGGCGCAGGGCCATGCTGTCGTACGACTCGTAGTGCAGCCGCCGCACGGCCCGCCCTCCCGACTGACGCCTGACCGTACCAATAAAGGAGTTTACGGCTCCCGCCGCATCGGTCTGCACCGCGGCCAGCGCCGCGGCAACGTCAATGGGCTGGTCGGTTATTTCTAAGTGAGGAGTCATTGGAATTTATGCCGCGAAGCTCTGCCTCGCCTTTGATTGAAGGGGTCATACTTTAAGAGCAAACGGCGCGGCCGGGCGCGAAGCCCAGCTTCACGCCCGGCCGCTCTACCCACCGGCTACCGGCGGAATCAGCGCGATTTCATCCACGGTGTGCAGGGCCTGCTCGTCGGAGGCATACTCGTTATTGACGGCTACGGCGCAGCTGCGCAGCTGGCCCAGGGCGGGGTACTGCCGGCGCATCTCAGCCAGCAGCTCGCCTACGGTGGTGGGGGCCGGGGCGGGCAGCTCGATGACGGACGTGCCCACGATGTCGCGGGTGATGCCGTAGAGGGCGATTTTTAAGGACATATCTTCGTTGGATTGTTGGGCGGACGCACAAAGGCCGCCGGGCTTGAACACCTTTTTGCCGGGGCGGGTTTAGCTCTACCCGGCAACTTGCGTAGTAAGCCGACAAATTTGCTGATAAACGTGCCCGCATCCTCTGTATCTACGCCACCGGCCTCCCCGCTTTACGACCAGCACGGCCGGCCGCTGGAATACCTGCGCCTGGCCGTGACGGACCGCTGCAACCTGCGCTGCTTTTACTGCATGCCGGAGCAAGGAATTCAATACATGCCGCGGCAGGAGCTGCTCAGCTACGAGGAGATGCTGCGCCTGTGCTCCCTGCTGGCTGGCCTGGGCGTGCGCAAGGTGCGCCTCACCGGGGGCGAGCCTTTTGTGCGCCGCGACCTCATGCCCTTTATCGAGCGCCTGGTGGAAGTGCCCGGCATTGCCGATGTGAGCCTGACCACCAACGGCGTGCTGACCCGGCCCCACGTGCCCGCGCTGGCCCGCCTGGGCATTCGCAGCGTCAACCTCAGCCTGGATACCCTGAACCGGGAGCGGTTTCACCGCATCACCCGGCGCGACGAGCTGCCGCAGGTGCTGGCCACGCTGCAAGCCCTGCTGGACGAGGGCATTCAGGTAAAAATCAACGCGGTGGTGATGGAAGGGCAGAACATTGAGGACCTGATTCCGCTGGCCGAGCTGAGCCGGGAGCTGCCGGTGGACGTGCGCTTTATCGAGGAGATGCCCTTCAACGGGGGCAGCCACGCGGCCACGCCGGCTTCTTTGCCCTGGCACCACCAGCGCATTCGCCAGCACCTGGAGCAGCACTTCGGCGCGCTCACGCCGCTGCCCCGGCCCGCCGGCGCCACGGCGGCCGACTACACCATTGCCGGGCACACGGGCAGCGTGGGCATTATCGCGGCCTACTCCCGCACCTTCTGCGGCAGCTGCAACCGCCTGCGCCTCACGCCCGAGGGCGGACTCAAAACCTGCCTCTACGACCAGGGCGTGCTCGATACCCGGGCCCTGCTGCGCGGCGGTGCCTCGGACGCCGATATCAGGGCCGCGCTGGCCCAGGCCTTCCGCAACCGGGCCAAGGACGGGTTTGAGGCCGAGCAGCAGCGCCCCCTGCACCAGCTTAGCTTCGAGAGCATGGCCACCATCGGTGGGTAGCGTGGGCTCTGCGAGTCGGTGCGGGTAGACGTTCAACTACGCGGACTCGCAGAGCCCACGCTACAGCTGCTGTCATGTTTACCTTTCGGCTCCCTTAAGCTCGCATCTGACTTGAAAGCCTTACTCATCATCCTCAGCATCGTCGTGGTGCTGTACGTGGCGGTGTGCGCCCTGCTCTACTTCAAGCAGGAAAGCCTGCTATTTTACCCTAGCCAGCTGCCGGCTGACTATCAGTTTCGCTTTCCCGGCCAGCACGAGGAGCGTTGGATTAAGGCGGAAGACGGGACGCGCCTGCACGGGCTGCTGTTTCGGGCCCCCAGCTCCAAGGGCCTGATATTCTACCTGCACGGCAACGGCGGTGCCGTGGATAGCTGGGGCGAAGTGGCCGAAACCTATACCCGGCTGCAGTACGACGTGTTTATCCTCGACTACCGGGGCTATGGCAAAAGCGAGGGGCAGATTACCAGCCAGGCCCAGCTCATGGCCGATGTGCAGGCGGCTTATGCCTCACTGCTGGGCGAGTACCCCGAAAGCCGGACCATTATTCTCGGTTACTCGGTGGGCACCGGGCCCGCTACCTGGCTGGCCGCCCGGCAGCAGCCGCGCCTGCTGATTCTGCAGGCGCCCTACTTCAGCATGCGCGACCTGGCTACCCGGCTCTACCCTTTTGTGCCGGGCTTCCTGGTGCGCTACCCCTTGCCCACCAACGAGCTTATCGGGCAGGTGAAGGCTCCCATTGTGCTGTTTCACGGCGACCGCGACGAGGTAATCTACTACGAGTCGTCGCTCAAGCTCAAGCCCCTGCTCAAGCCCACCGACAAGGTCATCATTCTGCCCCGCGCCGGCCACAACGGCATGAGCGACAACCCGCGCTACCTGCAGGAGCTGGTGAAGCTGCTGGAGTAGGGCCAGTGGCTAGCGCTGGAAACGTAATTTTTTTTCGATTCCACCGCCTGGTTTTTACCCCACCGAAAACGTTTGTAAACCTGGATTTGTGCGTCGCCCGGCGGCAAGTGCCTGGATGGCAGCCGCCCGGGCTGGCAACCTCTGGCCCCGCGCAGGCGTTTGGCTGACCTTGAATTTCCTTACTTATGAGGGCCGGCCGGGCGCCGGATATGCCCGCCCGCCCGGCGTTTTATTACTGCTATGCTAACTATTGCTTCAACGGAGGCTGCCACCCCGCCCGCCCCGCCGGTTTCCCGCACGGCGCACCGCCTCGCGGTGGGCACGCTGTTTTTTCTCATGGGCCTGTGCTTTGCCAGCTGGGCCGCCCGCATTCCCAGCATTCAGCAGCGCCTGGGTATTTCCGAGGCCGGGCTGGGCGGCCTGCTGCTGGCCATACCCGTCGGGCAACTGCTCACCTTGCCCGTGGCCGGCTGGCTGGTGGCCCGGCAGGGCAGCCGCGCGGTGCTGCTGGGCGGCGTAGCGCTGTATGCCGCCGCCCTGCTGGGCCTGGGCTGGGCCACGAATATTTACCAGCTGGTGCCCTGCCTGGTGCTGTTCGGCATCAGCGCCAACCTGGCCAACATCGCCGTGAACACCCAGGCCGTGGGCGTGGAGCGCCTTTACCCCGAGCACCCCGTAATGGGCTCCTTCCACGGGCTGTGGAGCCTGGCGGGCTTCGTAGCTGCGGCCCTGGGCACCTTCATGATTGGGCACAGCATTGCCCCGGGCTGGCACTTCCTGCTCATCACCCTGCTGATACTGGCCGGGCTGGCCGCCAGCGCCGGCTTCCTGCTGCGCGAAGACCACGGCGTCGACCCCAAGCAGCCGGTGTTTGTGAAGCCCGACAAGGCGCTGTTGGGCCTGGGCCTGATTGCCTTCTGCGCCCTCATCTGCGAAGGCGCCATGTTCGACTGGAGCGGCGTGTACTTCAAGAAAGTGGTGCAGGCCGACAAAAGCTGGGTAGGAGCGGGTTACACGGCCTTTATGTGCACCATGGCCCTGGGGCGCTTCGGCTCCGACTGGCTGGCGGGCAAGCTGGGCTCGCGGCGCGTGATTCAGCTCAGCGGGCTGCTCACGGCGGCGGGGCTGCTGCTGGCCGTGGCCTGGCCCACGCTGGGCACGGCGCTGCTGGGCTTTCTGCTGGTGGGCTTCGGCACCTCGTCGGTGGTGCCGCTGGTGTACAGCGCGGCGGGCAAGTCGGAGGTGATGTCGGCGGGCATGGCGCTGGCGGCGGTGTCTACCATCGGCTTCCTGGGTTTCCTGCTGGGGCCGCCGGTTATCGGCTTCGTGGCCGGGGCCAGCAGCCTGCGCGTGTCGTTCGTGCTGGTGGCGCTGATGGGGCTGTGCGTAACGGCAGTGGCGAGTAGGGTGAAGGTGTAGCCCCACCCCCCGGCTCCTTCTCCGCTTTATGCGCGGAATCCTGCGGGGGAGGGGGAGCCTGGCGGTACCTATCTCCCAGAATTGACTCAATCTCCCTATAGTGGCAGGGGAGCCTCAGGGGCATAGTAATCTAGTATAACATACTAACTGGCTAACTGGCTCCCCTCCCCCGCAGGGGAGGGGCCGGGGGTGGGGCTGGCAACCACTGCCCCCATCGGGTAGTAAACAGGGCATTCCTACCTTGCTGCTGTTCCGGCTCTCCACTTTCTGTTTTGACTGAACTTCTTACCCACCGCCAGAAGATGCTGACCTTGTTCGGCATCATGCTGGCCATGTTTCTTGGTTCCCTGGACCAAACCATTGTCTCGACGGCCCTGCCGCGCATCGTCGACGACCTGCACGGGCTCGACCGGTTTACCTGGGTAGCCACGGCCTACCTGGTGGCCAGCACGGCCCTGGTGCCCATCTACGGCAAGCTGGCCGACATGTACTCGCGGCGTAGCATTGAGGTGGCCGCGGTGAGCGTGTTTCTGGTGGGCTCCATGCTCTGCGGGCTGGCCGGGGAGTTTGGCCCGCTGCCGCTGCTGGGCGACGGCATGACGCAGCTCATCATCTTCCGGGCGGTGCAGGGGCTGGGCGGGGCCGGGCTGTTTGCCATGGCCTTCATCATCATTGCCGACCTGTTTCCGCCGGCCGAACGGGGGCGCTACCAGGGCTTTACGGGGGCTGTGTTCGGCACGTCCTCGGTGCTGGGGCCTTTCCTGGGCGGCTTTCTCACCGACCAGGGCACGGGCCTGATTCCCGGCGTGGAAGGCTGGCGGCTGGTGTTCTACGTGAACCTGCCGCTGGGCCTGCTGGCTTTGTGGTTTATCCTGACGCAGATGCCGCCCCTGCGCCCTTCGGCCGAGCCGCGGCGCCTCGACTACCTCTCGGCCCTGCTGCTGATGACCGGGCTGGTGCCGCTGGTGATGGCCCTGCAGCTCAACAAGGCCGTGTACGGCTGGGCCGACCCCTACACGCTTACCTTGCTGGGCGTGGCGCTGCTCTCGCTGGTGCTGTTTGTGCGCCGCAGCCTGCACCACGACAACCCCATTCTGGACTTTGGCCTGTTCCGCAACCAGGTGTTTCGCACGGCCAACGCGGCGCTGTTCCTACTGGGCGGGGCCTTTCTGGGCATCATCATCTTCGAGCCGCTGTTTATGGTGAATGTACTGGGGTTGAGTGCCACCAAAGCCGGGGTCAGCCTTATTCCGCTGTCGATGGGCGTGGTCGCGGGCTCTTTGCTGGCCGGGCAGATGGTGTCGCGCTTCGGCCACTACAAGCGCTGGATGCTGGCTGGCCTGCTGGTGCTGCTGGGTGGGCTGAGCCTGCTGGCCACCATGCCGGTGAACATTACCTACGGCCGGGTGCTGCTCTACCTGCTCATTTGCGGCATTGGGCTGGGGCCTACCATGCCGCTCTACACCCTGGCCATTCAGAATGCCATCGAGCCCCGGCTCATGGGGCAGGCTACCTCGGCCAGCCAGTTTTTCCGGCAGATTGGGGGTGCCATTGCAGCCTCCATCCTGGGCGCGGTGCTGTCCTTCACCCTGGCGGAAGGCATGCCCGTGAGTGCCGCGCCGGCGCCGCAGGGCGTGGTGAGCGAAGGGCCGGCCGTGCCCGCCGCGGCAGCCGGCGGGGCCCGCTCCCCGGTGATGCGGGCCGCGTTTTCCAAAGCCATTTCGCGGGTTTACCTCGTGAATATCTGCCTGGTCGTGGGCGGGCTCATCATGACGCTGTTCGTGCCCGAGCTGCCGCTGAAGAAAACCAACGCTGGGCCAGTGCCCGAGCCGGTGCCGGCAGCTGATTAACCGCTCTGAATCTGCTTCCTGCGCTTTTTAGAAGCTGTACTTTGAAAGCTGGCCTGTCGCGGCACAATAAAACTAAATCGTTCGACAGAAGTCCTTCAACAGAAGGGAGTTGTTCTCCCCAGCAGCTCCAGGCCCTTCCGGACCTCACCTCAGAAGGCGCATGGAAATTATTAATTGCTAATTATTAATTACTAATTAAAGTTTGCCCAGCCCCACCCAGCCGCGGCGCATGGCGTAGTGCAGGGCTGTGCCCACCACCAGCCCCACCAGGTAGCCGTAGGGCAGCCCCGCGCAGACCAATCCCACCAGCAGGGCCAGCAGCAGCTCGGGCCGCGTGCCGCTGATGTCGCGCAGCAGGGCGGCCAGCGTGAGGGCCTCGAACAGCAGCAGCACGCCCAGGATGGGCAGCGGAAAAATCTGCACCACCTGCTGAAAGCCCTGGCTGAAAAACAGGCCCAGCACCAGGAACAGCCCGCCGTAGAGCAGCACCGAGCCGCCGGTACGTGCCCCGAATGCGTAATGCCCGACCATGCCGCCCGAGCCGTGGCACACCGGGAAGCCGCCCAGGAAAGGATTCACCAGGTTCATCAGGGCGTAGGTGAAGCTGATTTGGCGCACCGTGAGGCCGCGCTCGGGGAAGTAGTCCTGGGCAATCTGCCGGGTCGCCAGCACGGAGTTGCCCAGCGACAGCGGAATCTGGGGCAGCGCCAGCAGCAGGGCGCCGGTGAGGATGTCGGCAGTCTGGGGCAGGTGGCCCTGGGGCAGGCGCAGGGCCAGGGCCCGGTGGGCAGTGGCCAGGTCCAGCTTGAATACCAGCGCATAAACTGCGCCCAGGGTGATGACCAGCAAGGCCGCCGGCCAGCGCCGGTTGCCGAGCAGCACCACTGTAATGAGGAAGGCGGCGGCAGCCAGGGCATAGCCGGGCAGGCCGTCGGCGGGCACGTACTCTTTCAGGGCCAGGGTGGTGAGCTGCAGGGCCAGCCCAAACTGAATGCCGCGCACCACGGCCTTGGGCACCAGCCGCGCCAGGGCATCAATCAGCCCGGTAACCGACAGCACGAACATGCTTACTCCAATGGCCAGTCCGCCCCCGTAAATGACGCGGCCCGGCAGCTTCTGGGCAATAACCAGGGCCGCAAACGCCTTCAGGGGCTGCACCGGCATGGGCAGCCGGTACCACAGCCCCGAAAACACCTGCATCAGCCCAAACAGAATAAGCACGCTGGCGCTGTCCACGCCCGAGGCCGCGATGATGCCGATGAGCAGGGGCAGGTCGGTGCCCAGGTCGCCGAAGGCCCCGGCCAGTTCGTTGCGGTCGAAGCGCAGGGGCGGGCGGGTAGTTGGGGCAGGCTTAGCGGTGAGAGAGGACATAGAAATCAGTTGTCAGTTGTTCGTTGTCAGTTGTCAGTTTGTTCTATTGTCTGCCTTATCAAGAACAACCTGACAACTGACAACGAACAACTGACAACTAAATAGCCAGCCACGCTTCATAGCCGCCGGCCAGCTCCTGCACCCCGGCCCGGCCCAGCTCTTCGCGCAGCAGGGCCGCGGCCCGGGCACTGCGGCCCCCGCGCTGGCAGTACACCACCAGCGGGCCCTCAGGGAGCTCAGTGGCCCGGTTTGGCAGCTCGCTCAGCGGCAGCAGGAGGGCGCCCGGCAGGTGGCCCGCCGCGTACTCGGCCGGCTCGCGCACGTCGAGCAGCAGGGGTGCATGGGGGCCGGCCAGCATTTCGCGCAGGCTCCCGGGTGAGAGCCGCGCCGGGGCAGCGTGGCACAGCTCGGCGTAGTCAGCTTTATTGGCGGTGTCGAGGGTGATGGCCGCCTGCTCCTCGCGCCGCCGGAACTTCAGCGTGCGGCTCTGAAAGCTGAGCGTATCCAGCACCCAGAGCCGCCCGCTGAGCACCTCGCCAATGCCCAGCAGCACCTTAAGCGCCTCGGTGGCCTGCACGCAGCCAATGAGGCCAGGCAGCACGCCCAGCACGCCGGTGGCGTTGCAGTCGGGCGCCTCGTCGGGGCCGGGCGGCGTAGGAAAAAGGCAGCGGTAAGTAGGCCCGCCCTGGTAGTTGAACACCGACACCTGCCCCTCAAACCGGTAGATGGCCCCGGACACCAGGGGCTTGTCGAACAGTGCGCAGGCGTCGTTGAGCAGGTAGCGGGTGGGGAAGTTGTCGGAGCCGTCAATCACCAGGTCGTAGGCCGGCACCAGGGCGCGCACAGTGTGCAGGTCGGCTCGAACGGCGTGTACCTCGCAACTCACCAGTGGGTTGAGGCGGGCCAGGGCGTGGGCAGCACACGCGGCCTTGGGCTGGCCCACGTCGTCCGGCCCATACAGAATCTGGCGCTGCAGGTTGCTCAGGGCCACAGTATCGGCATCGACGATGCCCAGCGTGCCCACGCCGGCGGCGGCCAGGTACTGCAGAATGGGGCAGCCCAGGCCGCCAGCACCCACCACCAGCACCCGGGCCGCGCGCAGCTTTTCCTGGCCGGCCACGCCCACTTCGGGCAGCTGCAGGTGGCGCAGGTAGCGTTGGCTTTCGGTGGGGGAGAGGGGCATGTTGGAAGGGAGTTATGAGTTATGAGTTATGAGTTGCGCTGGACTCCCTTTCTGGCGCTGTTTCGGAGTACAGCTCCGAAAGAGCAAAAGCAAGCGAGCAGGAGGGTGGCTACTTCCTCTTCTTTTCCAGCAGCCGGGCCACTTCGCTGGCCTGCTCGGCGGCGTCGCCCAGGTACTCGCCGGCGGTGTAGTCCTCGTCGTTTGCTTTCACGAAGCGCAGGGGCGTCAGGCACTTGCCCAGGGCATCGGCGGCCATGTCGTGGTCGAGGGCGCCTTCGCTGTGGGCCAGGAAGATGGTAGCCACGCCGTTGCCGATAAAGTTGGTGATGGAGCGGGCCTCCGACATAAACCTATCCACGCCCAGCAGCAAAGCCAGTCCTTCCACGGGAATGACTTTCATGGCGGTGAGCGTGCTGGCCAGCACCACGAAGCCGCTGCCCGCCACGCCGGCCGCCCCCTTGCTGGTCACCATCAGAATGCCCATCATGGTCAGCAGCTGGCCCGCCGAGAGGTCGACGTGGAACACCTGGGCCAGGAACAGGGTAGCCAGCGACAGGTAGATGGTAGTGCCGTCGAGGTTGAAGGAGTAGCCCGTGGGCACCACCAGCCCCACCACCGGCTGGGCGCAGCCCATGCGCTCGAGCTTCTCCATCAGTCCCGGCAGCCCGGCTTCGGACGAAGAAGTGCCCAGCACAATGAGCAGCTCGGCCCGGATGTATTTCAGAAACGACCACATGCCGATGCGGCAGTAGCGCAGCAGCGCCCCCAGGATGACGAAGATGAACAGGGCCATGGTCAGGTACACCGTCACCATGAGCTTGCCCAGGGGCAGCAGCGTGGCAATGCCGTACTTGCCGATGGTGAAGGCCATGCCCCCGAAGGCGCCGATGGGCGCCAGCAGCATCACCAGGTGCAGCCCCCGGAACACGTACTTCGACGCCTCCTTCAGGAAGTGGATGATGGGCTTGCGGCCGGCGTACTTGCTAAGGACGATGCCCAGCACAATAGCCACCAGCAGCACCTGCAGGGTAAGGTTGTCGGCCAGGAAGTGGGCCCAGGAAAACTCCACGGCCCGCTGGGTGTACTCGCCCACCTTGGCGGTATTGAGCCGGCCGGTGGCTACGCCCGCCCCGGGCTTCACCACTGCTGCCACCACCACGCCAATGAGCAGGGCCAGCGTGGTTACCACCTCAAAATACAGCAGGGCCTTGCCGCCGATGCGGCCTACCTTTTTCAGGTCGCCCATGGTGCTGATGCCCAAGGTAATGGTAAGAAAGATAATGGGGTTGATAAACAGCTTCACCACGTCGATGAAGCCCTTGCCCAGAAACTCCATCTGCACGGCGGCGGCGGGCTCGAAGTGGCCCAGCAGGGCCCCGGCGATAATGGCCAGCAGCACGGCGGGGGTGAGGAAGCGGGTCAGCGTTTGTAGTATCATAGGGCAGATGAGCTGTTGGGAGAAACAGGGAAGCTTGCGGACTCAAAGCTACCGCCGTGGCCCCGGTAACTTGTGCGCCGTAAAGCAGCGTGCCTGCCTGGGGGTAAGTAATCAGGCTAAGGCTAAGCAGGACCTTTGCTTGCTGCTTTGGCCGCCCGCTACCTTTTCACTTTCCGCTTTTTGCCTATGCACTCTTTCAGTCTGCTGCCCGCCGCCAGCTACGAGTACGCCCACATTCAGAAGGTGAGCGGTGACGGGCCGCCCGTGCCGGCCACCGACCTGCTCGCAGCCGAGGAGCCGCTGGAAATCCGCCTGGGCTTTGGCCCGGAAGACCAGCGCCAGCACCGCAGCCTGGCCATAACCATGCGCACCCCCGGCCACGACGAGGAGCTGGCCGCCGGCTTCCTGCTCAGCGAAGGCATTATCCGCAGCAAAGCCGACCTGCTGGGCATCCGGCCCTGCCCCGATGTGACGAAGCCCGAAGAAGCCGGCAACGTGGTGCGGGCTGAGCTGGCTGCCCACGTCGCAATTGACTTCGACAGCCTGGCGCGCCACTTCTACACCAGCTCCAGCTGCGGGGTCTGCGGCAAAACCAGCATTGCCGCCGTGCAGGGCGCTGCCTGCCCGGCGCTGCCCCGCACCGGCCCCCACCTGGCTTATGAGGTGGTGCACCAGCTGCCCGACAAGCTGCGGGCCGCTCAGGCCGGCTTCGAGCAAACCGGTGGGCAGCACGCCGCCGCCCTGTTCACCCCAGCCGGCGAGCTGCTGCTGCTGCGCGAAGATGTGGGCCGCCACAATGCCCTCGACAAGCTCATTGGCGCGGCGCTGCTGGCCGAGTGGCTGCCCCTGCACCAGCATGTTCTGCTGGTAAGCGGCCGGGCCTCTTTCGAGCTGGTCCAGAAGGCCGCCGCCGCGGGTATTGCCGTGCTGGCGGCCGTGGGTGCTCCCAGCAGCCTGGCCGTGCAGGCCGCCGAAACCTTTGGCCTTACCGTATTAGGCTTTGTGCGGCACGGGCGCTACAACATCTACAGCCACCCGTGGCGGGTTCAATGAGTGAATGAGTGAATGGGCGAATGATGTTCAATCTTCTCCTTTGCTTGCCTGGTTTCCATTCTTCATTATTCCTCAATCAGCCATTCACGCCTGTGCTTATTGCCGCGCATTCACTCATCCAGCCATTTACCCATTCACTCATTGATAAATGAAGCTCCGTATCGAAAACGACTCCCTGCGCCTGCGCCTCTCCGAAGCTGAAGTGCGCGAATTTGCCGAAACCGGCCGCGTAGCGACCACCGTGCACTTTGGCAACGCCCCCGAGCAACAGCTGACCTACGTGCTGGAGCACGGCTCGGAACCAGCCGAAACCCTGCCCATGGCAACGCCGGTGCAGGTACACTATGAGCCCGGCTCCCTCACCGTGCTGGTGCCCTTTGCCCAGGCCCGCACCTGGGTGCAAAGCAGCGACGTAAGCTTCTCGCACGACATGCCCCTGACCGAAGGAAAGCACCTGCGTATTCTGGTGGAGAAAGACCTGGACTGCCGCCACTAGCGGAGTGAGCCGCATCGGTGCTTATCTCCCCTGCCTCCCCTGCCATTCGCGCTGAGGGGCCTGCATAAGTTCATTAAAAGGGAAGGTTGAGGGTGCCTGGATGCACCTTTACTTCCCCTCAACCTTCCCCTTAGAGCGGTTTCGGGGTTAGTGTACATGATTCAGCCTTACCTTCGGGCATGAAAGCGTATTCACAAGATTTGCGGGAACGAG